>JBEKVJ010000014.1:0-100159 GCA_049514105.1 Acidimicrobiales bacterium | reverse complement strand
ATATACCTCGGGGTTGGCACAGCAGGCCGGCTAGGCGTGCTGGACGCGGCCGAGGCGGGACCGACCTTCGATGTCCCGAGCGGGGTCGTAATAGCGGTTCTTGCCGGCGGCGCCGATGCCATAGTCCGGCCTGTCGAAGGGGCCGAGGATGACGTCGAGGCCGGTGCCGCCGAGCTCTTGTCGCTCGGCTGTTCGTCTCGAGACGCCGTTATCGGCATCTCTGCGAGCGGTAGGACACCTTTTGTCGCCGGAGCGATTCGTTATGCGCGAAGTCTCGGCGCATTGACCGTAGGCATCGTCTGTAACCGTGAAAGCGACATCACCACCGAATCGGAGCTCGCCATCGAGCTTGTTGTAGGCGGGGAGCTGATCGCCGGCTCGACGCGCCTGAACGCAGGCACGGCGCAGAAGATAACTCTCAACATCATCTCGACCGCGGTGATGATCCAACTCGGCAAGACCTACGGCAACTTGATGGTCGACGTGCGTCCGACGAACGACAAGCTGCGCGATCGGGCCGTCCGTATCGTCGCCGCGGTCGCCGCGACGTCACCGGAGAGGGCCAGGAAGGCGCTCGAGGCTTGCAAGTGGCGGACCAAGCTCGCTTGCATCGTCGCCGCCTCGGCAATGGACCCGGAAGAAGCGTTCGAGCTTCTCGAGGCGAACAGTGGTCGACTGCGCTGGGCGCTCCAAGCGGCCCAGTTGTCGCAACAGAAGTCGCCGTCTCGATCTCGGCGCTCGGGCAGACAGCGTCGCCTCGGCGTGGCGTCGTTCCTCCAGCAGGGTCGCCTCGTCCGAGGTGACGTGGCAGTGGCTGACGGGACGATCGTTGCTGTCGGCCTGGCACCGGCCAAGCGAGGCATCGCGGTCCCAGGCTTTGTAGACTTGCAGGTGAACGGCTACGGCGGAGTCGATCTTCTCGGTGCCTCAGGGCACGAGCTTGCCGCTATCGGCTTGGCACTAGCCCGTGACGGGGTTCTCGCCTACCTGCCCACGCTGATAAGCAACGAGATCGCCGCCACACATCTCGTCGAAGCACGGATCGCGAAGGCGTTGCGCGAGGAGCCTGAGGGCGCTCACATTCTCGGGATCCACCTGGAAGGACCGTTCTTGTCACCCGAACGATCAGGGACTCATCCGCTCGATCGTCTTGTCGCGCCGGACAGAAAAGTGCTGCTCTCGCTTCTCGATGCCGGACCCGTGACCATGGTGACCCTTGCCCCCGAGCTGGGAGGGGCACTAAAGCTCGTAGGAGAATGCAGGCGCCGCGGGGTCGTCGTCTCGTTCGGCCACAGCGACGCCAACGCTGACCAGGCGCGTCGCGGCTTCGAGGAGGGAGGGCGCGCCGTGACCCACATCTTCAACGCGATGGCGCCGCTGACAGCGCGCGCCCCAGGTCTGGCCGGTGCCGCCCTGGCCGATCCGCGGGTGGCCATCCAAGTCATCGCTGACGGGGTCCACGTCGCAGATGACATGCTCCGCCTCGTGTTGGCCGTGGCGCCGGGTCGGTGGAACCTCGTGAGCGATGCCACAGCTGCATCGGGCCTGGGTGATTCTGAGTTCTTTTTCGGGGAGGTGCCGGTCATCGCGACAGGTGGAGCCGTCCACCGCACCGACGGCACGATCGCAGGCTCGGCGGCGAGACTGATTGACGGCATCCGCCATCTCGCTGAGCTCGGCGTTGGGCTCGCAGATGTCCTATCGGCCGCCAGCGAGCGTCCAGCCGCGCTCTTAGGCCGCCAGGATCACGGGCGTATCTCAGTGGGTGGGCGTGGTGACCTAGTCGTGCTCGGTGATGAGCTCGAGATCGAAGAGGTGTTAATCGCGGGTCGGTCGCTGAGCTGACCCGCTCACACCCGATTGCGAGGCGCCGGCAACCCACGAGGCGGCTCGCGGCCCGAGTCGAACAACGCCTCGGGCCGTCGAGGTAACCAAGATCAATAGGTTGTAACCGCACGCCCGATCGTGCCTGGAGTGGGGTGAAAGGAGAGCGTTTCATGCCTAGGGCAAATGATCTCGAACATGACGTCCGTGACTACTGGGACGTGGACTCGGCCACCTATGACCGCTCGGCCGGGCACAATCCCAAGACGCGCCTCGAGCTCGCGACGTGGGCGGCAGCTTTGCGAAGATTGCTGCCGCCTCCCCCCGCCCGGGTGCTCGATGTCGGCGCCGGGACGGGCTTTCTGAGCCTGCTGTTGGCACGCGAGGGCTACGGCGTGACAGCTCTTGACCTGGCGCCCGGCATGCTCGCAGAGCTGAGCGCAAAGGCCGGCGCCCGGGGCCTCGAGGTCTCTCTTGTCGAGGCGAATGCCGCAGACCCGCCCCTAGACGGTTTCGATGCGGTCGTGGAGCGCCATGTCGTGTGGACCCTGCCGGACCCCAAAGCTGCCCTCGAGGCGTGGCGCGAGGCCGCCCCAGAGGGGAGGCTTGTCCTCCTTGAGAGCATCTGGGGGACACAGGCGAGCTATGAGGAACAGCTGCGAGCAAGTGCGCGCGATCTCCTTCGACGGATGAGCAAGGCGCCGGCGGACCATCACAAGCCGTACGACACGCGGCTTGTCTCCGAGCTGCCCTTCGGATCCGGGGCGAGCCCGGAGATGCTCGTCGAGCTCGTCGAGTCGACGAGCTGGGGCCACGCCCGCGTCGAGCGCCTCCGCGACGTCGAGTGGGCTACGCGGACCGCGCTGGAGTCGGTATTCGAGCGTCTGGTAGGAGTCGCGCCTCGCTTCGCCGTCATCGCGGGCTAGGAAAAGGCGCCCTCGGTAGCGACCTTAACTGCGATGGAGAAGACCAGTCGACGCCATAGGCCCAGTCAAACCCCCTCAGAGCGTTTGGGGTCGCGCGCTAGGGTTGCGGCAATGTCGCGCCCGAAGAGCTTGGCGTTGGCTGTCCTCGTGGCGTTGCTGAGCTTGACCGTCTCGTCGGTCGCGCTCGCCTCACCGTCCAAGGGCCGCTTGACGACCGCGAGGCTCCTCCCCGTCCCTGGGGAGCCGGGCCTCGCCACGACTACGACGACGCTGGCGCCACTGCCTGCCAAGGCCGCGCGGCTGCTGAAGCGGCTTTTGAACACGGCGGCTGTCGTGAGCGATGACGACGCGCGCGCCGCGGCGCTGTCGGAGCGCTACGACATCAAGAACTACGAGCTCGCCAAGGTCAAGCTCGAGGTTGTGAGGCTGGAACGCAAGGTCCGGGTCGACGATGTGCGCCTTAGCGCAGCTGGGGTCCGCTTGCGCCAGACCGCCGTGGACGCCTACGTCTCAGGCGAGTTGAGCGCGGTCAACTCGAGCCTGCTTTCCGACAACGAGCCTTATGGCGAGATGGCCCAGGTCTATTCGGGCATCGCTATCGGACAGCTGCGCCACGCCCTCGGGCTATACGAGGCTGCATATAGAGCCGCGGACGCATCGCGCTTGCTCGCCATGGACAACGCCCGTCGTATCACCACGGCACTGGCCGGGATCGCCTCGTTGCGAGCCGAAGCCAAAGCATTGATGAAAAAGGCGACGGACGGCTACGAGTCCATCAGCAAGCGACTGCGGCGCCTCGTCGGGGCAAAGGAGTTCGCCCGCATCGTCTTCCGGCTTCCAGCGGGAAGTCCCTATAAGGGGCCCGACCTGGCGGGGACAGGGGTGTCTCGTGTCGCCAACGCCGCCCATGGCCTTATTGCTGTGCTCAGCGCCGAGAAGTTCCTCGGCGTCCCCTACGTGTTCGGAGGCGCCAGCAAGACCGGAGTCGACTGCTCTGGGCTGACGATGCTCGCCTGGGCATCGGCTGGCATTTCGCTCGTCCACTCGGCAACCTTGCAGTGGGAGGAGTCGGTACCGGTCCCCTTGGACCAGCTCGAACCTGGGGACTTGTTGTTCTATCACTTCGCCCACGACGGTCCGGGTGCGATCACCCATGTCGTTATGTACCTTGGCGCTGGTCCATTCGGTCTTGAGACGGTGATTCAGGCGGCCGAGCCCGGCACGGACGTCGCTGTCGGCAGGATCGACTTCGACGGATTTGTGAGCGCCGGTCGCCCCTGAACAGACAGCCGGGCCGTGTCGCTGGTTACCAACGCCCCCTGTGGACCGCCTCGGTGAACAGGCGCCGTGGGCGGCGCGCAGGCGACCCGGTGACGGCGCTTTGTCGCGTCCCGCTTTTTTCATAGCCGAGGGCGATGGCGCCTATTACTTGTCGGTCCTCAGGCACCCCAAAGGTTTCGAGCAACGGCCCTGGGCATCGGTGAAGGCGAAAGAAGAGGGCTCCAAGGCCTTCGTTCGTGGCGGCAAGTAGGCCCAGCATGACGGCGAAGGACGCGTCGACGAGCCAGTACGGCACCGGCCAGGCCTCTTGCGCGAGCCCCACGAGGCCAGAGCGAGCCTTGTCAGCTTCGCCATAGCGGGCGAGGTAGGCGCCCGGGTCGCTCAACGGCACGACGATCACAGGGGCCTTCAGCAAGCCGGCGAGAGCCCCAGGCTCGGCGATGAAGCCCGGGTCACTCGTCAACTCGAAGAACTGGCGTCTCTCGCTCGGGCGCTCCAGCACCAACAGGTCGACTCCTTGGGTGAAGCCGGCCGATGGTCCGCGAAGCGCGGCGTGGAGCACTCGGTTTAGGACCTTGTCCGGAACCGGAGCCTCCGAGTAGCTCCGGACCATCCTGCGCCGCCGCACGACTTCGTCGAGTTGCACGATGCGGACCCTAACGGACTGCCGTCAAGCCCACGAGGGCGCGCTGAGCTGGATGGGCTGGTCTTCGAAGCCTGCTCGGTCGCGTCCAAATTGGAATGTTGAGCTGACTGGTAGTGTTTCAATTGTCAGGCACTATGGGATAAGGGGTCGTGCGGGTGGCAAGTTTCCGGGACATCTTGAGCCAGGCAAAGCAGGGCATTGTCGAGATAGATCCTGCGGGCGCCGAGGGGCTCTTGGGACAGGCGCTGTTCCTGGATGTGCGCGAGGCGGACGAGTACGCCCAGGGGGCTCTGCCCGGTGCGGTCCACCTGCCCCGAGGCCTGCTCGAGCTGCAAGTAGAGGGCCGCGTCCCGGACCGGGAACGCAAGATCGTCGTCTATTGCGCGGGCGGCACACGCTCAGCGCTTGCGGCTCAGGCGCTCGGCCAGCTCGGTTACTCCGAGGTGGCCTCAATGGCCGGTGGGTTCAACAAGTGGAAGGACGAGGGCCGGGACTGGGTCGTCCCGAGGACGCTCGACGCCGACCAACGCAACCGTTACCAGCGTCACCTGCTCCTGCCCGAGGTGGGTGAGGCCGGCCAGCAGCGACTCTTGGAGTCGAAGGTCCTGCTTTTGGGAGCGGGTGGCCTCGGTTCGCCAGCCGCGCTCTACCTGGCGGCTGCCGGAGTCGGCACGATCGGGGTCGTCGACATGGATGTCGTCGACGCTTCGAACCTGCAGCGTCAGATACTGCATAATCTCGACCGGGTAGGAGAGCGCAAAGTCGACTCAGCCAAGAAGACGCTCACAGCCATGAACCCGGATGTGGACGTGGTCACCTACGACGTGCGTCTCGGGGCCGACAACGTTCTCGACATCATCGACTCCTACGACGTGATCGTCGACGGGACGGACAACTTCCCGACCCGCTACCTGCTAAATGATGCCGCTCTCGTAAAGAGGATCCCCGTCGTGCACGGCTCGATCTTTCGCTTCGAGGGTCAAGCGACGGTCTTTTACCCCTACGAGGGACCCTGCTACCGCTGTCTCGTGCCAGAGCCCCCACCGGCCGAGCTTGCACCTTCGTGTGCCGAAGCCGGGGTGCTCGGAGTCCTGCCGGGGATAATCGGCTCGATCCAGGCGGTCGAGGCGATAAAGCTCTTGTTGAACCTCGGAGAGCCGCTCGTCGGCCGGCTGCTCGCCTATGACGCCCTCGAGCAGAGTTTTAGGACCTTCAAGATCCGCCGGGACCCGCAGTGTCCTGCTTGCGGCGAGCACGCCGGTGAGATCGTCATCGCCGAGTACGACGATCTGTGCATGCCCCATCCAGTCCAGGCTCCCGCGGTCCTCGTACAGAACTGAGCCAGTCGAGCTAGGTCATGGCGCCGGCTCGGTGGCGCGTCGAAGGCGCGCCTTGGCTCGAGATAGGCGCAGTGAGCCTCACCGGCTTAGGCTTCGAGTGTGCCGCGCGATGAAGCCGTGCGAAGGACTGACTCGGGCATAGAGGTCCGACGCTGCTACAACGCCGAAGATTTGGACCAATTCGGTCCTGCTGACGAGCTTGGCGAGCCGGGTGCGTTTCCTTATACCCGGGGAGTGCAGCGAGACATGTACCGGGGCCGTCTTTGGACCATGCGCCAGTACGCGGGTTTCGGGACGGCCGAGGCAACCAACGAACGGTTCAAGTTCCTGCTCGAAGCGGGCCAGACAGGGCTGTCGTGTGCGTTCGACCTCCCCACTCAGATGGGATATGACTCCGACCACCCGCGCGCAGAAGGTGAGGTCGGAAAGGTCGGCGTGGCAATCGACTCGGTCGACGACATGCGCAGCCTGTTGGCGGGGCTTCCTCTCGACAAGGTGTCGACTTCGATGACGATCAACGCCACCGGCGCCATATTGCTGCTGTTGTACGAACTCGTTGCCGCCGAACAAGGGGTGCCCCCCCGTGCGATCAGCGGCACGATCCAGAACGACATCTTGAAGGAGTACGTCGCCCGCGGCACATACATCTACCCGCCCCGAGCCTCGATGCGGCTCGTGACTGACACGTTCTCCTACTGCGCCGAGCATATTCCCGGCTGGAATACCATTTCGATCTCGGGCTACCACATCCGTGAGGCCGGTTCGACAGCGGTGCAGGAGCTGGCCTTCACTCTCTCGAACGGCATCGCCTACGTGCAAGCGGCCCTGGCGGCGGGCCTCGATGTCGATGCCTTCGCGCCAAGGCTCTCGTTCTTTTTCAACGCTCACAACGACTTGTTCCAAGAGGTCGCCAAGTACAGGGCCGCGCGCAGGATCTGGGCCCGGACGATGGTCGAGCGCTTCGGGGCCCGTAACGAGAAGTCCAAGCGTCTCCGTTTCCACACCCAGACGGCCGGCTCGACCCTTACTGCCCAGCAACCGGAGGACAACATCGTCCGAGTGACCCTCCAGGCACTTGCCGCTGTGCTCGGTGGTACCCAGAGCCTGCACACCAACGGCTTTGACGAGGCTCTGGGGCTTCCGACCGAGCATGCCGCCAAGCTCGCGCTGCGGACCCAGCAGGTGATCGCATTCGAGTCCGGTGTGACCGGCACGGTCGACCCGTTGGCCGGCTCCTACTTCATCGAGACGCTGACGAACGAGGTCGAGAGCGCGGCGCTCGGCTATATCGCCCGCATCGATGCCCTCGGAGGAGCCGTCGCTGCGATCGAGGCCGGTTTCATGCAGGACGAGATCGAGCAGGCCGCCTACGACTACGCGAAGGCGGTCGAGTCGGGGGCCGCCGTCGTCGTCGGCGTCAACCGGTTCGTCGAGCAGGACCGAGGCGAGCCGGATGTGTTCCCGAGCGACCCGAGCTTGCAGCGCGGTCAGGTCGAGCGCCTCCGGGCGCTGAGGTTATCGCGCGACCAGGCGGCAGTCTCGTGCGCGCTCGATGACGTGCGGGCAGCGGCCAGGGGAACCGACAACCTGCTCGTTCCCATGCGCGAGGCGTTGCGCCTGCGCGCCACGCTCGGAGAGGTCTCAGATGTGCTCCGCGAGGTCTTCGGCGAGTACCACCCGAGCCGCTGACAAGCTCGGGCTTGCGATTCTGGCTTTTTAGGCGTGCTCGTAGGCAGTCGCGCCGAGCCGGGCGCGAACCTGATCGTCGCTCGCCATGTCGATGACGGTCCATGCCATCGCGGCGGCGCCGTCGAGCACGGCCTGATC
This sequence comes from Acidimicrobiales bacterium, assembly GCA_049514105.1. Lineage (GTDB taxonomy): Bacteria > Actinomycetota > Acidimicrobiia > Acidimicrobiales > Bog-793 > Fen-455. The sequence continues at coordinate 92,315 of JBEKVJ010000014.1, read as the reverse complement.
CGCCGCCGGACTCGCGGCCGCCTCGGTGAATCCGACTTGGTGGTTGACCGCCGGCAGCGAGTCGATCCCTAGCAGGGGATGGATGGAAGGGATCGCGAGCGAGACGTTGCCCATGTCTGTAGAGGCGTTGAGGGCGCCGTCGGTCCCGGTTGCAAATACGCGCCCGATCACCTCGGCGTTGGCCCGGTAAAAGCGAGCCATCTCCTCGTCGGTGCGGAACTCGGAGTAGCGCGGGCCTTGTGCCAACAGCTCGAGTGTGGCCCCGGTGGCAAGAGCGCCGGCCTCGAAACAGCGTATGACCCTCGGCTCCCAGATCTCGAGGGCTTGGAGCGTTGCCGCCCGCACGTAGAACTTCGCGACTGCGAGCCCAGGGACGATGTTCGGGGCGGCGCCGCCGTGAGTGATGATCCCGTGCACCTGGTCGTGAGGGGCTGCATGCTGGCGTAGCAGCCCTATCGCCACCTGGGCGATGGTGACGGCGTCGAGGGCGTTGACGCCACGCTCGGGGTACGCCGAAGCGTGCGCCTCCTTGCCCGTGTAGCGGGCGTCGAAATGGCTCACGGCCAGGCACGGCATCCTGTCCGACTCGCCGGGGGCTGGGTGCACCATCAAGGCGGCGTTGACACCGTCGAAGCCACCGCGCTCGAGCATGAAGATCTTCCCGCCGCCGCCCTCCTCGGCAGGCGTGCCGAGGACCCGGACCGTGATGCCGAGGTCGTCGGCGAGTCGCGCCAAGCCGATGGCAGCTCCGACGGCGCTCGCGGCGATGACGTTGTGGCCACAGGCATGGCCAATCTCGGGAAGGGCGTCGTACTCGGCGCATATCGCGACCACGAGCGGCCCGGTTCCGCAACTGGCGCTAACCGCCGTCGGTAGCTCGCAGACGCCTCGCTCGACGCGATAGCCAGCCGCCTCGAGCGCCTCGGCACACCAAGTGGAGGCACGCTCCTCTTCGAAGCTGAGCTCCGGGTGGGCGTGGATCGCGCGCGAGAGTCCTATGAGGCGGTCCTCGGCGGCGCCGATGGCCTTTCTCGCCTCGGTCTTGGCAGTTGTCGCCTCAGTGCCGTTCATTCGATCACCGCCACGACGTCACCTGCACCGAGCGAGTCGCCGACAGCGACGTGAAGCTCTTTCACCTTGCCGGCCCGCTCGGAGCTGATCGGGTTCTCCATCTTCATCGCCTCCAGCACACAAAGGGTCTGGTCGACCTCCACGAGGTCGCCCTCGGCGACGAGCACCTTGATGATCGTCCCTTGCATCGGAACCGTCACCTTCCCGTCGGGCGCGAGAAGGGGCGAGGCCGCGGAATGAGACCGCGAAGCGCTTCCCGTCTTTTTTCGCCGTGAGGCTTGCCCACTTAGCGCGGAGATGTCGGGCACCCAGAGCTTGACCCGATAGCGCCGGCCGTCGACCTCGGCGTCGACCTCCTGCAGCACCATCGCCTCGGCCCCGTCTCCCGCCGGTGTCGCCTCGGGAGGCGATGCGGTGACATCGGACAGATCGAGAACCTCCTCGATCCAGCGCGTGGAGTGGCGCGCCTCGATGAAATCGGGATGGACGACGATCGCTTGTATCGCCGGGACGGTCGTGGCGATCCCGCCGATCTCCATCTCCGAGAGCGCTCTCGAGAGGCGGCGACGGGCCGCTTCGCGGTCCTCGCCCCAGACGATGACCTTCGCGACGAGGTTGTCGTAGAACGGGCTCACCGTGTCGCCGGACTCGAAGCCCGAATCGGAACGAACTCCGAAGCCCTCGGCAAGTCGCAGGCGCGTGATCCGGCCGGGGCTCGGGAGGAACTTGCCCGCGGCCGGGTCCTCGGCGTTGATGCGCGCCTCTATGGCGTGGCCCCGACTCAGGCCCGAGACCGTGTCTTGGGAGAGCGGGAGCGGTTCACCCGCGGCGACGCGCAGCTGCCACTCGACGAGATCGAGCCCGGTGCGAAGCTCCGTCACCGGGTGCTCGACTTGCAGGCGTGTGTTCATCTCGAGGAAGTAGAAGCTCCCGTCTTCGTAGAGGAACTCCACCGTGCCCGCACCTTCGTAGCCGCAAGCGTGGCAAATCTGAACCGATGCGGCGCCCATGGCCTCGCGGACCTCATTGGGGAACTCCGGCGCCGGGCTCTCCTCGAGGAGCTTTTGATGGCGCCGCTGGCACGAGCAGTCGCGCTCACCGAGCCAGACGGCGTTGCCGTGGCTGTCGGCGAAGACTTGCATCTCGATGTGGCGCGGCCAAGCCAGGTAGCGCTCGAGGTAGACCTCGCCATGTCCGAAGGCCGATTGCGCCTCGCGTTGGGCTGACTCCATTGCCTCGCCGGCGTCCTCGGGCCCCGCCACGACTTTCATTCCGCGGCCACCGCCTCCGAAGGCGGCCTTGATCGCCACAGGCCAACCGCTCGACTCGCCGAAGGCGACAATCTCGGCGGGGTCGCTCACCGGCTCGCTGCGACCGGGCACACAGGCGACGCCGGCGCGAGCCGCGGCGAGGCGGGCGTTGATCTTGTCACCCATCGTCTCGATGGCGCTCGGCGGAGGCCCGATGAACCTGGCCCCAGCCTCGGCGACCGCGATGGCGAACGCGGCGTTCTCCGAGAGGAACCCGTAGCCGGGATGGACCGCGGTAGCTCCGCAGCGCGAGAGGACGTCCAGGATTGAACCGACGGCGAGGTAGCTGTCGGTCGCGCTCTGGCCCCCGAGCGCGTAGGCCTCGTCGGCCAGGCGGACGTGCAGGGCGTTCTCGTCGAGTTCGGAGTAGACCGCGACCGTGGCGATCCCGAGCTCGCGGCAGGTGCGGATGACGCGTACGGCGATCTCGCCGCGGTTTGCCACGAGCACCTTGTCGAACACGGCCCTCCCTCCTCGACCTATTCTCGCCTCCCGATGGACCAGCCGCCGCGAGCCGACGGGCCAGCAATGGGGGAGCGCTCAGTCGAGCAGGCTACCCGCGAGCGCGCCAACCAGGACCAAATCGAAGGCAGCTCGACCCAGCAAGCTCCCGTCGCATTCGAGGTACCCGAGCGTCTCGGGCTCGTCGACTCGACCAACCGTTACCTGGCCGACCTGGTGCGAAGCGGTATGCCAGGCGGCGCGCAGGTCCCAGAGGGATACGCCGTGGTGGCAGAGCAGCAGAGCGCAGGCCGGGGTCGGCTTGCGAGGAGGTGGGAGGCGCCACGATCAAGTGCTGTCTTGTGCTCGATCCTGTTTCGGACAGGGCTTACTGCAACCGAGCTTCACCTCCTGAACTGGGCGGTTGCGCTCTCGGCGCTCAGCGCGTGCCGCCAGAGTGCTGGGGTGGAGCTCTCGCTCAAGTGGCCGAATGACCTGCTGGCACCCGCCGAGTTCGCGCTCGCGGGTCGAAGAGGCGCCCCCAAGGTGGCGGGCATCTTGTCCGAGGTCCTCGCCCCGGGGGCGCAGAAACGCGCTGAGGGTGCCGAAGAAGCGCTGAGAGCCGTCGTGGTCGGGATCGGGATCAACGTCAACTGGCCCCCAGGGTGGCCCCCCGCGGACGCCGACGACCCTGATCTGGCCTCCCTTGGGACACAGGCGACCGCGCTCAATCGGCTTTCGGGACGCGAGATCGACCGGGACGATCTCCTCGAGCGGATGCTGGACGGCGCTCGCCGCTTTAACGCCGCCTTGAGGAGCGAGGAGGGCAGGCGCTCGGTGGCCTCGCAGTACCGGCATTCCTGCTCGACGATCGGGCGCGAGGTCCGAGTGCAGCTGGCGGACGAAACGGTGCTCGGACGCGCCGTGGACCTGGACGAGTCCGGGTGCCTGCTCGTAGCGACGAACATGTGCATCCGGACCATTTCCGCCGGCGACGTCATCCACCTGCGCTAAGCGGGCCGACTCGCGCCAGCTGCGAACTCGTCGGGCAGAGATGGCCCGGCCCGAGTCCGACTGGTCCGCCGAGGGCCGATTAGCCTGTGGCGATCATGCGACTTCTAATCACCGGCGGAGCCGGATTCATCGGCTCGAACTTCGTGCGCTACTGGGCACAGCACCATCCCGACGACGAGCTGGTCGTGCTCGACGCTTTGACATACGCGGGAGACCGCCGCAGCATCGCAGAGCTCGAGAGCTCCGGGCGGGTCGTATTCGTCCACGGCGACATCTGCGACCAGGCCCTGGTCGAGGCGACACTTGGCGAGCACAGTACCGAGACGATCGTGCATTTTGCGGCCGAGTCACACAACAGCTTGGCCATCTTGGACCCGGCGCGGTTCTTCAGGACCAATGTCCTTGGGACCCAGGCCATGTGCGACGCCGCCCGCAGACTTGGCGTCAACAGGTTCCATCACATCTCGACCTGTGAGGTCTACGGTGATCTCGCCCTCGACAGCGACGAGTCGTTCAGCGAGGACTCCCCCTACCGGCCCCGCACTCCCTACAACGCCTCCAAGGCCGGAGCCGACCACGTCGTGCGTTCGTATATCGAAACCTTCGGCCTGCGGGCCACGATCACCAATTGCTGCAACAACTACGGCCCCTTTCAGTTTCCGGAAAAGGTCATTCCGCTGTTCTCCACCCGGGCGCTCGAGGGCGAGACGCTGCCGCTTTACGCCTCGACGAAGAACAGGCGTGAATGGTTGCACGTCGAGGATCATTGCCGGGCGATCGAACTCGTGCTCTCCGACGGAGTGATCGGTGAGACCTACAACGTCGGCTCTGGCGACGAGGCGAGTATCGAGGAGATAGCCGACGGGGTGCTCTTGGCCGCGGGTAAGCCCGAGTCGCTCAAGACCATCGTCCCGGACCGGCCCGGCCATGATCGGCGCTACCTGCTCGACTCGACCAAGATCCGCACCGAGCTCGGTTGGGAGCCGACAGTGGAGTTCGGTCCGGGCCTGGCCGCGACGGTCGAGTGGTACGGCGCCAACCGCGCCTGGTGGGAGCCGCTCATCGGCCGCTCACCTGTGGCCGAGGCTTCCTGGTCGGAGCTTTCGCCGACCGCCCGGCCCTCCTGAGAAGGGCTGTCATGCGCGTCTTTGTGACCGGCGTGACCGGTCAGGTCGGCACCGAGATCGTCGCCGAGCTGCACCGTCGCGGGGCCGAGCGTCTCCGCGGACCGGCACTCGAGGTCATCGCCCCCAAGGAGGGCGACCTCGACATTTGCAACCGCGACGCCCTCGTTGGCGCGATCACCACCGTTCAGCCCGAGGTCATCATCCACCCGGCCGCCTGGACGGCCGTCGACGCCTGCGAGGGCGATCCCGACCGGGCATATTCGGTCAACACCCTCGGTACGCGAAACATCGCCGAAGCCGCCCGCTTCGTAGGTGCGCACTTGTGCTACCTGTCGACCGACTACGTATTCGACGGAACCTCGCCCCGCCCATACCTCGAGTGGGACGACACAAACCCTCTGTCGGTCTATGGGCGCTCCAAGCTCGGCGGCGAGCGAGAGCTCGACGACGGATCCACAATCGTCCGCACGGCCTGGGTAAACGGCCGTTTTGGGGCCAACATGGTCAAGACCGTTCTGCGACTGGCTGCAGGCGGGGGGGCGCTTCGTTTCGTGGACGACCAGCGGGGAAGCCCGACTTCGGCAGCAGACCTCGCCAAAAGGGTCGTCGAGTTATCCCTCGGCAGGCACCCAGGGATATACCACGTGACAAACCAGGGTTCGACGACCTGGTACGAGTTCGCCCGCCTTGTCCTCAGCACCTCAGGCGGGGACCCCGCCCGGGTCGAGCCGATATCGACGACCGAGCTGGACCCACCCCGCCCGGCCCCACGGCCGGCCAACTCCGTGCTTGACAACGCCGCCATGCGGCTTTCGGGCTGGAGCATGCTGCCGAGCTGGGACCAGGCGATCTCGGATCTCGTCGCCGAGCTGACGGCCTGAGCATTGCCGGGGTCGGACATCTCCGAAGGGGTGGCGATCTCCAAGTCACTAAGCGCAGTCGTCGTCACCTACAACGCCGGCGAGGCCATAGCAGGATGCCTTGCGAGCTTGAGGGAAAACGGGATCAGCGACATCGTCGTCGTGGACAACGGCTCGAGCGAGGTGTCGCTGGAGCCGGTGCACGAGCCCGGGGTGCCGGCTCGCCTCCTGCGACCGGAACGCAACCTCGGCTACGGAGCCGGCGCGAACCTCGGCGTGAGCAAAGCCGAGGGCGAGCTCGTGTTCATCTGCAATCCGGATCTCGTTGTCGAGCCTGGCGCGATCGAGCGACTGAGCCGGGCGCTCCAAGCTCGGCCGGACGCGGCCGTGGCGGGACCCATGCTGATGGAGCCGGACGGATCGGTCTACCCCTCGGGCAGGAGCTTTCCGAGCCTCGGCGACGCTTTGGGGCACGGCTTTGTCGGGCTGTTCTGGCGCGACAACCCGTGGACCCGCCGGTACCGCCTCATCGGCGAGAGCCAGCGAGAAGCGCGCGACGCCGATTGGGTCTCGGGAGCGGGCTTCCTGGTCCGGCGTGGCAGTTTCGAGGCGGTGGGCGGATTCGACGAGGCCTACTTCATGTACGTCGAGGACGTCGATTTGTGCTGGCGGCTGCATCGCTCCGGCTGGGCCGTGATCTACGTGCCGTCCGCGCGCGTCGTCCACGAGCAGGGTCTGTCCACCTCTCGGCATCCCTACCGGATGCTGGTGGCCCATCATCGCTCGATCCTCCGCTTCGCCCGCCGCTCCACCTCAGGCCGTGAGCGGCTTGTTTTGCCATTGGTCGCCGTCGGTATCGGCGCTCGGCTGGCGCTTGCGAGCTTGCGATGCTTCCTTGCAGCTCGTCGCGACAGCCTCCGGCGCCCGCCTGTGATGCGGTAGGGATCCCCACGCGATCGCGTCCCGCGCCCTGGGGTAAGGACGGTCCCGATTCGTAGATCACTCGGCTCCTTATGGCGGCGAACCAGCCCGGCTCACAACGGAGCTGGTCGATAGCCATTAGAGTCGTGGCCCGTGCCCAGGAATTCGATCAGCCGAAGGGTCGCGCGTGCCGCCTCCATCGGCGGTAGCCGCAGCTACAGGCAGCGCACACCCTTGGGGTGGTACTCGATCGTCCTCGTTGTTTGCGTTGTCGGCCTCGGGCTGATCGTGTTCAGCCGCCACGAACGTGAAGTCGCAAGCGCGGGAACCTCCACTACGACTACCACGACCCAGGCGGACACGCCCCCAATCGCAGGCACGCACTGGCAGGTAGCCCTCTCACTCGACATTTGCGGGACAGTGGTCAATCTGCCAAGCAGCAAGGACAAGACCTCTGGCATCATCACCACAGGCAACGGCGTGGTTGACATCCAGCCCTCGAGGGCCGGCAAGAACGCCAAGCAGTTCGAAGGTGCAAACGCCAACCTCGGCAAGTTCCTCACCCAGGAGGACGTCAGCCTGAGCTCGACGACGCTTAAGCTGCCGCGCTCTCTTGGCAAGCTCGCAGGAACCTATACCACCGGAAAGAAGTGCGGAACCAAGGTGGCAACCTTGGAGCTTTCCATCTGGCCCAGCTCGGCCTCGCCCTCGCCTTACACCGGGCTGCCTTACACCTCGGCCACCTACGGGAACGGCGAGTTGTTCATGCTGGGCTTCCTCCCCAAGGCCGCATCGGTGCCAAAGCCCCCAGCCGCGCATCTCGTGGCTGCTTTTGTCAAGTCGCAGATCCCTAAGTCGACAACCACAACGACCATAAAGGGCGGCACGACGACAACGACCATAAAGGGCGGCACGACGACAACGACCATAAAGGGTGCCACGACGACGACGATCAAGCCCGCCAACTCGACCACGACGACGTCAGGGAGCACGACGACGACCGGTGCTTCGAGCACGACAACTTCAACTGGTTGATGGACGCCGTCGTTCTCGTCGGCGGCGAGGGGACCCGGCTTCGGCCGCTAACGTACGAGATCCCCAAGCAGATGTTGACTGTCATCGAGCGACCGATGATCGTGCACGTGATCGAGTGGTTGGCATCACACGGCGTCGATCGCGCGGTTCTGTCGCTCGGCTACCGGGCTGATGCGTTCATCGAGGCCTTCCCCTCCAGCGAGATTGCCGGGGTTGCTCTCGAGTACGTCGTCGAGCCCGAGCCGCTCGACACCGCGGGCGCAATCCGGTTTGCGGCCGAGAAGTCCGGCGTTGAGGACACATTCCTCGTCCTAAATGGCGACGTGCTCACCGACTTCGACGCTTCGGCGCTCGTCGCTTTCCACCGTTCGCGCCCCGCCTACGGCTCCATTGCCCTGACGCCGGTCGCTGACCCGTCACGCTTCGGCGTCGTGGCGACCGACGAGGACGGGCGCGTCACCGCCTTCATCGAGAAGCCGGCCCGAGGCGGGGCGCCGACGAACTTCATCAACGCTGGCATCTATGTGCTCGAGCCGTCGGTACTTGACCGGATCCCGGCGGGCCGGCGCGTCTCGATTGAACGCGAGACGTTCCCCGCGCTTGTTGCTGAAGGCATCTTGTACGCCCTCGCCTCCGATGCGTACTGGCTCGATACCGGCACACCTCAGCAATTCATCCAGGCCCAGCTCGATCTCCTGTCCGGGCGCCGCCGCCTGGTGGCCCCGTCCGAGGTCCGCAACGGGGTCTGGGTGGACCCCGATGCCGAGGTCATGGGTGTGGTTCAGCCCTTCAGCTTCGTTGGCGCGCGGGCGGTGATCGCTGAAGGGGCAGAGGTCTCCGATAGCGTCATCGGGTCGGCATCGTGCGTCGGTCAGGGCGCAGTGGTCCAAGGTTCGGTCCTGATGACAGGGTGCGAGGTCTGCTCCGGCGCAGTCGTTCGCGACAGCATCATCGGGCCGGGCGCGCTCGTGGGTGAGCGAGCCCAGCTGCGCGCGATGACGATCATCGGGGTCGGAGCCCAGGTGCCGCCGAGCACCGTCCTCGATGGTGCTCGCTTCCCCCGTCCTTGAACCAAGCCGAGGCTAAGGAGGCCGACGAAGTGCGAGCACTCGTCACCGGAGGTGCGGGCTTCATCGGGTCCAACCTTGTGGACCGATTGATAGCCGAGGGCCACGAGGTCGACGTCGTCGACGACTTGTCAACCGGGTCGCTCGGGAACCTCGCCGACGCTCGCGCCTCGGGGGGCTCACTCCGGTTCCACAACCTCGATGTGCGTTCCCACGACTTCGTAGACCTTGTGGGTCACCGCGGGCCAGAGGTGATCTTCCACCTCGCGGCCCAAGCAGACGTCCGCATCTCGGTCGACCGCCCGGTTTTCGACGCGGAGGTCAACATCCTTGGCACTATCCAGGCGCTCGAGGGCGCAAGGGCGGCCGGAGGGGCGAAGATCGTCTTCGCTGCCTCGGGTGGCACCTTGTACGGAGAGCCGGACTCGGATCACCTCCCCGTCGACGAGCACGAGCCGCACCGGCCGCTCTCGCCCTACGGGGTGTCGAAGAAGTCCGCCATCGACTACATGGTCGCGTACCGCGAGCTGCACGGCATCGAATTCACCGCCCTCGCCCTCGCCAATGTCTACGGACCGCGCCAGAACCCCCATGGCGAGGCCGGAGTCGTGGCGATCTTCGCGGGGAACCTGACATCCGGTCGCCAATGCGTCATTTACGGCGACGGTAAGCAGACACGCGACTATGTCTATGTCGACGACGTCGTCGATGCCTTCGCCCGCGGCGCGCGGCGCGGGGACGGGCTGGTGCTGAACATCGGTACCGGTCAGGAGACCTCCGTGAACCGGTTGTACGAGATCATGGCGGCCGCGCTAGGGAGCCATCTCGCACCCAAGTCTGCCCCGGCACGCCAAGGCGAAGTGCAAAGGAGCGCACTCGACCCGCGCCGGGCGGGCCTGCACCTCGGATGGAAGTCCTGGACAGGCATTGAAGCAGGGATCGAGTCGGTCGTTGCCTACGTCCGCCGGGCCGGTACGTGATAGCCGTCCTTTGTGGCGGTGTCGGTGCTGCCAGGCTCCTCGCGGGCCTGCAACAGGTCGTCGATCCCGCCGAGATCGTCGCAGTCGTGAACACAGGTGACGACACCGAGCTTTACGGACTTCACATCAGCCCCGACATCGACACCATCACCTACACCCTTTCCGGGGCCGTGAACCCGACAACGGGTTGGGGCCTCGACGCTGACACGTTCCGGGCCATGCAGGCATTGGAGCGGTTCGGCGCCAGTACCTGGTTTCGCCTCGGCGACGCCGATCTCGCGACCCACCTGTACCGGACGGCTCGTCTGCGCGACGGAGCCTCACTTTCAGATGTCACCGCCGAGATCTCGGCCGCCTTCGGCCTCGGCGTCGTTCTAATGCCCATGAGTGACGACCCCGTTCGTACGCGCCTGCGTCTTGCCGACGGCGAGGAAGTCGCCTTTCAGGAGTACTTCGTGAAACTGCGCCATTCGGTCGTGGTGACCGAGGTCCGCTTCGAGGGTGCCGAGCTTGCCCGGCCAGGTCCCGCTGTGCTCGACGCGCTCGAGGCGGCAGAGGTCATCGTGGTCGCGCCGTCGAACCCGATCGTGTCCATCGGTCCGATCCTCGCCGTGGCGGGCATATCGGATCTGTTGAAGTCGCGGCGCGACTCGGTCGTGGCGGTCTCGCCCATTGTGGCGGGAGCCGCGCTGAAGGGTCCAGCTGACCGACTCCTCGTCGAGCTCGGAGGAGAGGCCTCGGCCTTAGGGGTGGCACGTCACCTACGCGCTTTCGTGGGCACGCTCGTGATCGACGAAGCGGACGCCGGCCTCGCCGCCAAGGTGCGAGAGGCGGGGCTCAGTTGCGTTGTCGCGCCAAGCATCATGAAGACACCCGAGGACGCGGCCGGCCTGGCCCGAGTAGTCCTCAGCGCCGTCGGGAGCCTCGGGAAACCTCGTCCAGTCGCGCCCGGGCGGGCGAGTCCTCATGGCGCCTAGCGCGTCAACGAGCAGAGGTGGAGGCCGCGACATGGCCGCAGAGGCATCCCTTTTGGTGTTCGGCGTCACCGGTCTCGGTGAGATCTCCTCGGGAGACGATCTTGCCTCGCTCATAGCCGAGCACGCGGCGCTCATCGACGGCGACGTCATAGTCGTGACCCAAAAGATCGTCTCGAAGGCCGAAGGCCGCAGCGTCCCGATCGACCCGTCGGACCCCGAAGCGAAACGAGCCCTGGCCGAGTCCGAAGCCGTGCGTATTCTTAGGCGCCGCGATGAGCTCGTTGTGACCGAGACGCGCCATGGCTTTATCTGCGCGAACTCTGGAGTCGACCTCTCCAATGTCGCGGACGGCTGGGCGGTGCTGCTCCCGGTGGATCCTGACCGTTCGGCTCGCCGGCTCCGAGACGGGATACGGGCACGTGCCGGTGTAGAGGTCGCCGTTGTGATCTCCGACACCTTCGGCCGCGCCTGGCGCCAGGGCGTCACCGACGTGGCCATCGGATGCGCCGGCATCCGCGCGGTCGTCGACCTTCGCGGCACGACCGACGCCCTAGGCCGTGAGCTCGTGGCGACCGAGATCTGTGTCGTTGACGAGGTCGCCTCGGCAGCCGATCTTGTGATGGGCAAGGCACGAGGCGTGCCGGTTGCCGTCGTGAGAGGTCTCGATGCCGCCTACCTGGGCGAGGGAGCCGTCACCGAAGAGGTGGTCAGGCCGTATGGCGAAGACCTCTTCCGGTGACAGGCCAACAGTGAGCTCTAAGGCGCGATGACACATCCACCGATCCGGCGGCCGGGGTGACAAAGCTGCGTGTGGCGCTCGACGTTTTGCCCCTGGCCGGCGAGTCCACCGGAGTGGGCCGGTTCTGCGCCGGTCTTGCCGGTGCCCTCCTCGACAGAAACGACCTGGACTTACGCGCCTACGCGATTGCGAGGCACGCCCGCAGCGACCTCGCAGCACCTGCGGGCGCATTGGGGCTCGGGGTCAGGACCTGGGCTGTCCAGGCGCGCCTCGCCAATGCGCTTTGGTCGCGGGTCTCACTGCCGGCGGTCGAATGGCTTGTGGGTCGCGTCGATGTCGTGCACGGCACGAATTACGTCGTGCCCCCGACTCGACACGCGGGCCGGGTAGTAACGGTGCACGACCTGACGGCGCTGCGCTACCCGCAAATGTGCTTGCCTGCTTCGCTGGCCTACCCGCGCCTCGTGACGCGCGCCGCCCGCGGCGGCGCTTTCGTGCACGTACCCTCCAGATTTGTGCGTGACGAGGTCGTGGAGCTGCTTGGCCTGGACGCCGAGCGCGTCCGGGTCGTACCGCACGGGCTCGACGAACCGGCCCGCGCTGAGGTGGCGGGACGAAGTACCGGGTCGTCGCGCCCGAGCGTTGCGGATAGCTCGCGGGCGGCGCCCTATGTGCTCGCGCTAGGCGCCGTGGAGCCTCGCAAGGATCTCCCGACACTCGTAATGGCTTTCGCTGAGATCGCGCGGCGCCACGATGACCTCGAACTTGTCGTGGCTGGCCCGGACGGTTGGGCAAGCTCGAGCTTCGATGCCGCGGTCGCCGCTTCGGGAGCGGCTCGGCGGGTCGTCCGGATCGGATACCTTCCCGAGGCGGAGCGGGCCTCTCTGCTCGCCGGCGCCACAGTCCTTGCCTACCCTTCGCTCTACGAGGGTTTCGGCTTCCCGCCCCTTGAGGCGATGGCGGCCGGAGTGCCCGTGGTCGCGACGGCCGCGGGCGCCGTGCCCGAGGTCGTAGGTGCGGCCGCCGAGCTTGTCCCGCCGGGCGACGTGCCCGCTCTAGCTGGGGCCTTGGAGAGGGTCATCGACGACGAGGTCCTGCGCTCCAGGCTCATCGGGGCCGGACGAGTCCGTGCGGCCTCTTTCACCTGGGCGTCTGCTGCCGCCGGGATGGTCGAGATCTACTACGAGGCCGCTTCGCTCGGGCGTGCCGGGTGAGGACGATCTCGGTTTCTGTGGCGGTCGAGCAGTTGCGCCGGCGCGTTCCCGGCGGCATCGGGACCTACGCCCGGGGCCTTTTGAAAGGCCTGAACGAGCTCGGGGAGGGCGAACGGCCCGATATAAGCCTTGTCGCGAGCCGCCCAGAACAGCACCCGGACCCGCTTCTCGCCTACGGCTGGCCGGTCGCGAGCTCGTGGTTGCCTGGCCCTGTCATGACCAGAGCCTGGGACCTAGGCCTGTCAAGAGTGGGACGGGGCAGCGATGTCGTCCATTCCGTCTCGCTGGCGGCACCGGCTGTTGTATCGGGGACGCCCCTCGTTTTGACGGTGCATGACGTCGCCTGGCGGTCGATGCCTGAGGCTTTCCCCCAAAGGGGTCGGCGCTGGCACGAGGCGGCGCTGCGCCGCGCCGCCCAGAGGGCCGCCTTCTTAATCGTCCCCTCGCGCGATACGGCAGCAGCCGTCCTCGGCGCCGGGGTCGGCATCGGCGAGAAACGGCTCGTCGTCGTGCCAGAAGGCTCCGATCACCTCGGCGAGGCGGACCTTCCAGGCGCTGCGGCGCTCCTGGCCCGTCTTGGCGTGAAGGGCCCTTATCTGTTGACTGTCAGCACCCTGGAGCCGCGAAAGAACCTCCGGCGCCTCGTCGAAGCCTATGAGCTCGCACGGCCGCAACTGCCCGAGCCCTGGCCCTTACTGGTTGTTGGGCCGAGCGGGTGGGGCGCCGCGGCCACTCCGGCCGGAATCGGCGCCAGCGAGGGCGTCATCTTCGCGGGTGACCTCGATACCGGTGTGCTCGCGGCCGTCTACTCCGGGGCCCGGTGTTGTGCCTACGTGCCGATCCTGGAGGGTTTCGGGTTGCCCGTCGTAGAGGCGATGGCCCAGGGCACCCCTGTAGTGTCGAGCCCGGTGCCGAGCGCAGCTGGAGCCTCGCTCGAGGTGGAGCCCACAGACGTGGGCTCCATTGCAGAGGGGCTTGTTGTTGCGGCCGGCGACGAGGCGACGCGGTCGCGGCTCAAAGCGGCTGGGCTCGCTCGCACGGCTCAACTGAGCTGGGTCGCGACCGCGCGGGCACACGTCGCAGTTTGGGAACGGGTCGCCAAGGAGAACGAGGCCCGGTGAGCCAACAGGGGAGCGATCTGCTCGAGGTCGCTCTGGATGTGAGTGCGGTTCCCGCCCGGCCCGCCGGAGCAGGTCGCTACATCCTCGAGCTCGCCAAGGCCCTGGCCCAGCGTGACGACTGCGGATTGACACTGCTCTCACGGCGCGACGACGCCACCAGGTGGGAACTCATCGCGCCGGGCAGCCGCGTCATCGCCGTCGCGCCACGAGACCGCCTCTCGCGCCTTGTCTACGAGCAAGCGCGCCTTGCGGGCGTTGTCGGGCGGCTCCGCTCACCGCCTGTCGCGCTTCACCACGGTCCGCACTACACGATGCCTCGGCGCTCCAAGGTCCCCTGCGTCGTGACAGTGCACGACATGACCTTCTTCGACCACCCGGAATGGCACGAGCGCGACAAGGTGCTCTGGTTCCGCTCCGCCACCCGGTACTCGGTGCGCCACGGCGCGCTCATCATCTGTGTAAGCGAAACGACCGCGCAAAGGCTGCGGGAGGTCCTCCGCCCGCCGTGCCCGGTGATGGCGATCCCGAACGGGGTCGACCAGTCTCGCTTTGTCTCTGACGAGTCCGAGCCGGGCACCGATCGCGAGGTGCTTGGGCGCCTCGGCCTCAAACGGCCGTACCTGTTCCACCTCGGGACCCTGGAGCCCCGCAAAGGCATCGTCGATCTCGTCGCGGCGTTCGAGCTGATCGCGCCTGACGAACCAGAGCTCGAGCTGGTCCTGGCCGGTGGGCTCGGGTGGAAGGCCGAGCCGTCACTAAGGGCCATCGCCCAAGCCCGAGCCGGAGCCCGTGTGCGCCGACTCGGATATGTGGCCGACGACGACGTCCCAGCCTTACTCCGAGCGGCGCGGGCGGTCGTGTACCCCTCGCTCGAGGAAGGCTTCGGCCTCCCCGCCCTAGAGGCCCTGTCATGCGGTGCCCCGCTTGTCACAACCGCCGGGACCGCCATGGCAGAACTGGCCGGCGACAGCGCCCTGCTCGCGCCAGCAGGCCAGCCCGAGGCGCTCGCGACAGCCATAGCAACCGCCCTCGCCGATGCGGGCTCGATCGAGGCTGCGCGAAGACGCCAGGCCGGGATCACCATCGGGGCCCGTTACAGCTGGGACGCATGCGCCGAGGCCCACATGGTGGCCTACAAGCTCGCCGCTCATTCCTGAGACGTCCTGGATCCGGGCGAGCACCCTTAGCTTCCGACAGGTGCCGGGTCGCCGGGTAGCCTGACGGCAATGCGCGCCTATCTGACCGGTGGCACGGGCTTTGTCGGCGCCTGGCTTCTGCGACATCTCGCCGAGTCCGGCGATACCGCTGTCGCCCCGGGGCCTGAGGTGGAGGTGCTCGACCTGGAGCTTTTGGCGGGCGATCTCGCGGCCGCTAGGCCCGAGGTCGTTTATCACCTCGCGGCTCTCACACATGTGGGGCGGTCTTGGAGTGAGCCCGGCGAGACCTTCCGCGTCAATGCACTTGGCACCTTGAACCTCCTCGAGGCCGCGGCACGCTGTGATGACCCTCCGACGGTCGTGCTCGTGAGCTCGGCGGAGGTCTACGGGCCGGCGACAGATGCCAAGCCGCTCGACGAGCAGGCTGAGTTGCGTCCCGTGACGCCTTACGCGGCGAGCAAGGTGGCGGCCGAGTTCTTGGGCCTGCAGGCGTTCTTGGGCCGGGGGCTGCGAGTTGTCCGGGCGAGGCCCTTCAATCATGTGGGTCCGGGCCAGTCGGAGGACTTCGTCGTCTCGGCCCTCGCCCGCAGGATGATCGAGGCCGAGCTCACAAGGACCGGGACGGTGCGAGTCGGCAACCTCGCCGCCTCGCGGGACTTCACCGATGTCCGCGACGTCGTGCGCGCGTACCGCCTGCTCGCCACCTACGGCGTGGCAGGGGAGGCCTACAACATCTGCTCCGGTCGGGCGATCAGCGTCTCGGTTCTCGCGGACCAGATGGCCGCTTTGGTTTCTGGCGAGGTGAGACTGCTAGAGGACCCCGCTCTGTTCCGCCCGGTAGAGGTCCCCGTTCTCCTCGGCGACTGCTCCAAGCTTGTCGCGGCGACCGGATGGCGCCCAAAGCTCGCCCTAACTAGTACGCTCAAAGACGTTCTTGAGTACTGGCGCGGGCGACTCAGCTGACTTAGGCGGGGAGCCCGAAAAAGCGCGTGCGCAGCTCGTCCCGGGCCTCGCGAGCCTGCTGGACGGCGGCCTGCACAGCGCCGGGGAGCCGTTGGAACACCGGTTCTAAGCCGTTGTCGATGAGCTTGATCACCTGCGCGACGTTGGCGTCGAGGTCCCTCGCCCGCTTGGTCATTTCCTCGCGGCCCCCGGCGAGCTCGCGCCGGCGCACCTGGGCCTTTTGGAGCCCGAGGACGCCGGCTCCGATCGCAATGTAGGAGGCCTCCTTCGCCAAGGCGGTGAAGGCTCCTGCCGCTTTTGCGAGATCCAGCCGTGCGTTGGTCATCTCCTGCTCCTCTTAGTTGCCTATATGCTAACTATAGCAAGCAAACCGGCTGACCGTCCGCCGGTCTCGAGTTGATCGCCCGCGGTAGCGTGGTGGCCCTGATGCCGGAGGAGCAAGTCCCACCGGTCGTCGCCGTCGTGGTCGCCAATGACCCAGGTCGGTGGTTCGAGGAATGTCTGGAGGCTCTAGGCGCTCAGGACTACCCCAACCTCGACGTGCTCGTCGTCGACGCCGCGAGCCGCGATGATTTGACCGGACGTGTCGCGGCGGTGCTCCCTCGCGCCTTCATACTGCGCCAAAGCGAGTCGAGCGGGTTCGCGGCTGCCGCCAACGAAGCCCTCTTTGCTGTCCAGGGGGCCTCTCACCTGTTGGTCTGTCACGACGACGTGGCGCCGGACCCAGACGCGGTGCGGTGCATGGTCGGGGAGTCCTACCGCTCCAATGCAGGCATCGTCGGCCCGAAGTTCGTGCAGTGGGAAGCCCCCGACCGCCTCTTGCAGGTCGGCGTAGGTGTCGACCGCTTCGGCGCAACCGTCGAGCGGGTGGAGGCAGGTGAGCTCGACCAGGCCCAGCACGACGAGGTCCGTGAGGTGTTCGCCGTGCCGGGTGGCTGCACGCTCGTGCGCGCGGACTTGTTCAAGGCGCTCGGAGGCTTTGACACTGACATCCCGATGTTCGGGGAGGACGTGGATCTGTGCTGGCGTGCCCAGGTGGCCGGCGCGCGAGTGGTCGTAGCCCCCCAGGCTCGCGTCCGTCACCTCCAGCTGTCACGCTCGGGATCGAGGGCCGTCGGCGATATCGCCGCCATGCGCCGGCGTCACGAGCTGCGTTCGGTGCTCAAGAACTACGACGCGCCGCGTCGGCTTCTCGTGAGTGTCGACCTTGCGGCAGGCTCGCTGCTCGAGGCGACGCTCGCACTTTTTAGAGGTGACCGCCCGCGTGCCAGGCGAGTCATGGACGCGTGGTGGTGGAACTGGCGGCACCGCAAGAGCCGCAAGGTCGCTCGAAAGGCTCTAGCTCGGGTTCGCCAGCAGCCAGACAGGGCCGTGGCTGGCCTGCTTAGCAGTGGGGGGAGGCGATCGGCCCTCGAGTCAGGCCAATCCGGTCTCTCGCGCTCGATTCCCGCTGCGGGTCCCGGACCGGTCGGGGAGGCTGTGGATAGCCTGTTCGGCAACGAGGACGACGCAGAGCCGATTCGGCCCGTGGCGCGCCGTCGCCGCAGCCAAGTGGCGCTGCCCGGTACGGGCTGGGCGATGGCCGGTTTGGTCGTCGTGGTCGTCTTCAGCGTCCGCAACCTTTTCGCGGCACATCTGCCCCTCGTGGGCCAGCTCCTGCCCTTCCCCGCACCGAGCGTCTTGTTGCATGAGTTCTTTGGCGGCTGGCAGGACGCTGGCTGGCAGGCGACCGGGCCTTCGCCCTCGGGCTTCGGTTTGGTTGGCCTGGCCGGGAGCGTTCTTCTCGGAAGCACGGCCCAGGTCGAAAAGTTGTTGCTGCTCGGCCCCATCCTGGTCGGCGGCATTGGGATGCACCGGCTGCTCCGCCCGCTCGGCTCGAACAGGGCGCGCCTCGCCGGAACCATTGCCTATCTCGGTCTGCCCCTTGTCTGGAACTCGGTCGCGGCCGGGGATCTGCAAGCGCTCGTGAGTTTTGCCGCCATGCCCTTTGTCTTGTCGCGCATCTGCCGCGCGACGCGCCTTTCCCCTTTCGCGTCGGGCGATGACACGAAAGGCTGGAGGGCAGTAGTGGCAGAGGTGGCACCGTTCGGTCTTCTCCTGGCAGTCCTTGGAGCTTTGGCACCTCCCTCGGTTGTCGCCGTGGCGGCAGTTGCCCTCGCCGTTGTCCTCGGTGCTTTGGTTGCGGGCCGTACGCGAGCGGTTCTTCGTGCTCTCGGGATCACCGCCGGGGCCTTGGTCGTGGCCTTTGTCTGCTGTCTGCCCTGGTCGTTGACATTCGTCCAAACAGGTGCGAGATGGTCCATTTTGGGTGGTGCTGTCGGCTCGCCGGGCACGAGCGGTGGGGTGCTGCGGCTGTTCCGCTTCGCCGAGGGGCCTATCGGCGCAGGCTGGCTCGGTTGGGGGATCCCGCTCGGGGCCGGCTTTGTGCTCTTTGTGGCTCGCGACGTGCGCCTCGACTGGGCGACGCGATGGTGGGTCGCGGCCGTGGCGACAGTGGTGTTCGCCTACGCGGGAGCGGTGGGCTGGCTCGGCGCGGGAGGGGGAGCGACCCTCGTGTTTCTTTGTCCTGCAGCGTGCTGTCTCGCGGCTGCGGTCGGCCTCGGTGTCGCGGCCTTCGAGGTCGACCTTGCCCAGAGTCGTTTCGGGTGGCGCCAGAATCTCTCCGCTGCGGCGGCGCTGTGCCTGGTAGTTGGGCTGTTCCCGACGCTTGTGTCCTCGGTGGACGGGCGATCGTCGCTACCTTCGGCCGGCTTTGAGCAGATACTCAGCTGGACTGTGCGGGCGCGTTCCTCTGACGGCTACGAGGTGCTCTGGCTCGGCGACCCCTCCAGCCTGCCGGGACCTAGCTGGCAGGTCACACAGGGCCTTGGGTTCGCGATAAGTGAGGACGGGCTGCCTGATGGTCGCCGCCTCTGGCCGAGCGCGAACCCGGGCGTCGGGACAGTGGTCGAGGCGTCTTTGATCAAGGCCGAGGATGGTCTCACGGTAAGGCTCGGGTCCGAGCTCGCCTCTGCAGGGATCCGCTATGTGATCATGCCCGCGAGCAGCGCCCCCGCCCTGCCAGGCGTTCAGAGCCCACCGTCGGTGCCCCAACCCCAAGGTCTCGTCCGAGCCCTCCAGGCACAAAGTGACCTCCGCGAGCTCCCGACCGAGGGCGGCGTGATCGCGTTCGAGAACGTGGCCTGGCCACTTGCGGGAAGCCCTCGATCAGATTCCGGTGTCGACCTCGGTCCCATCAAAGGTGGGACCCCCGCCGGGGCGAGGGAGCTCGCCCTGGCGGCCGGTCTGTTAGCGGTCGTGATCGCTATCGCCGAGGGAGGTCTAAGGCGCAGGCGTCGTCGTCGGCTGCGCGTCCGACCCGCGCCGATTTTCGGCACAGGAGAACGCGATCTCGGGCCTGAGGGCCCCGATGGCCCTTCGTCTGATCAGAAGCTGCCTCGAGACGAGGGGGCCTCCGAGCCAGCCCAGAGCTCACTGTCATGAAGGCAATAGGTGGCCTCAGGTCGCGTCCGGGCGCCTCGGCTCTCGGCACATGGGCTCCGGGCGCCCGGGGCCGGTCCCTCATAGGGGTCGGGATCGGCATCGCCTTGTTGTTGACACTGAATGGCGTCATCCACGAAACCAACGCAGCCTCCGTTGCCAACCAGTTCGTCGGCCCTCCTGCCCTGCCGATCGTACAGATGGCGCGCGCGAGCGCCTGGCGCTGTCCGGGGCCACTTCCAGTCGGCGTAGGTAAGAAGCGCTCGCGGGTCGCGATCGTCAACAGCACCGCCGAGACCGTGGGAGTTACCGCGAGCGTGTCGCGAACCGATCTCCCGGCCGGGGGGGTCTCGGGGGGGTCCTCTGTCACTCAGTCCCACTTCCGCCTTGACGCGCACTCCCAAGCCGTGCTGACGCTGTCGAAGACCGGTCCGGCCGGATATGCGGCGGTGTCGGTCGAGACCGACGGAGGCGGAGTCGCCGTGAGCGAGTCGATCCGAGGTCTGCAGAGCGCCGCGGGTCCCGCCCTGGTCTCGTCGCCCTGCACGCTCGGTTCTGCGCCCCTCGGGTACATTCCGGTCGGGAGCACCTACGGCAGCTCGGATGTCCTCGTCTCGCTCTATGACCCGGACGCAACTCCGGCGGTCGTGAACTTGAGCGTCTCCAACGGCGCGGGGCTCACGTCCCCGCCCGCGTTTCAAGGCATCGTCGTGCCCGCGAAGGGTCTGGCCGTGTTGGACCTACGTCGCTGGGCTTTTCAGCTGAGCTCGCTGGCGATCACCGCCTCTGCGCTGAGCGGCGATGTCGTCGTCGGGGCGCTCGAGTCCACCAAGGAGCTCGTCTCGATGGCGACCGGGTCGACCGGCGCTCACCGGGTCGTCCGTGTTCACATCATCGGGAACTCCTTGATCGTCGGGTCGGACCAGGCCGTCTCGCAGTGGGTCTTCACGGCGCTGCAGTCGCGCGTAGGCGTGGCGAGCACGTTTTCGGTCTATGACCCCGGCTCAAAACCGGTGCTGGTCAGCGTCGCACCGCCCGGTCGGACCGGGGCGGTCGCAGCGCTGAGCGAGGAGATACCTGCGGGGGGCATCGTCAACTTCGAGACCCCGATCGAGCCCGGGACGCGCCTTGGGGCGAGCTCGGTCGTTGTGAGCGCTCAATCTGGCAGACATATCGTGGTCGCCCGTCTCACGACAAGGCGTAGGACCAGCACCCTCGAGGAGCTGAACGCGACCTCGGGCACTGCCGGGCCCCGCAAGACGTGGCTTTTACCAGGTGCGGTCGTCACGCCCGCGATCGCCGACTTCGTGACACTGGCCAACCCGGGCACCAAGAGTGCTTCGGTGACACTGACCGAGCTGCCTGATCTGCCTGCTGTCGCGATGCGGTTCAAGACGATCACGCTGCTGGCTGGCTCGCAACGCGATGTGGACCTCGGTCCCTTGATGAAAGACGTGCCTGAGTTCGCCCTGGAGATCTCAGCAACGGCCCCGGTTCTTGTCGAGGAGCAGTTCCGGCCACGTCACGGCCTTACCACCGCTCTCGGCGCGATCCCGGTGCTGCCTTGATCGCCCTCTGAGCGGCCTCGTCGCGGTGGCGCCGTGAGGCCCGCCGCGGCTGTTACACCTCGGTCGGGGGGACTCCGCTAGAGGGGAGGCTGGCTACCGACGGCACCATGAGCCCACCGGAGAGGGAGGGGGCGTAGCGCTCGGTGGCGGCCTTCTCCTCGCCCTCGGCCGGGGTGTGAACCGGCTTGCCATAGGCCGTATCGATGAGTCGGGCGATCTCGGCGCCGTCGACCGTCTCGAATTCGAGCAGGGCGTGCGCGACCGCTTCTAGACCAGACCTGTGTTCGCGCAGCACGCTCGTGGCACGGGCCTCCTGCTCGCGCAGGATCCTCGCGACTTCCTCGTCCACGACGCGGCTCGTGTCCTCGGAGTAGTCACGGGTGTGCATGAGGTCCTCGCCCAGAAAGACCATGCCCTGTGATCCCCACGCCATTGGCCCGACCCGCTCGGACATTCCCCATTCGCGGACCATCTTGCGGGCGAGCTCAGTGTTGCGCTGCAGGTCGTCGCTCGCACCTGTCGACAAGTCGCCGTAGATCATGAGCTCGGCCACACGACCGCCCATGCGCACAACCAGCGCGTCCTCGATGTACTCGCGCGGGTAGATGTGCCTCTCCTCGGTCGGCAATTGCTGAGTGACCCCGAGAGCGAGGCCCGTCGGGATGATGCTCACTTTCAGCAGTGGGTCCGCGTGCGGCAGTACGTAGGCGAGCACGGCGTGGCCACCCTCGTGGAAGGCTACGCGGGCCTTTTCGAGATCGGACAACACCAGGCTGTCACGGGGCTGGCCCATCAAGATCCGGTCTCGGGCGGCATCGAAGTCACGCATCTCGATGAACTGACTCCCGCGGCGGACCGCGTGCAGCGCCGCCTCGTTGACGAGGTTGGCCAGGTCGGCACCTGACATACCCGGGGTCCCGCGGGCGATAATTGACAGGTCGACGTCTGGGCCCATGCGCTTGTCCTTGCAGTGCACCTTTAAGATCGGCAGGCGCTCGTCGAGGTCCGGGAGGGGCACGACGATCTGGCGGTCGAAACGGCCGGGGCGCAAGAGCGCGGGGTCCAAGATGTCTGGCCGGTTGGTGGCGGCCATGACGACGATGCCCTCCGCGACGTCGAAACCGTCCATCTCAGAGAGCATCTGGTTCAGGGTCTGCTCACGCTCGTCGTGCCCGCCGCCGAGCCCGGCCCCGCGCTTTCGGCCGATGGAGTCGATCTCGTCGACAAAGATGATGGCTGGGGCCTGCTTGCGGGCGGTCTGGAACAGATCTCGAACACGGCTGGCGCCGACGCCCACGAACATCTCCATGAAGTCCGAGCCACTGACCGACAAGAACGGGACTCCGGCTTCGCCGGCGACGGCGCGTGCCAACAGGGTCTTGCCAGTGCCGGGCGGCCCCACGAGAAGCACGCCTTTTGGCACCCGGGCGCCGATCTCCTTGAATCGGCCCGGAGACTTGAGGAAGTCGACTACCTCACTGATTTCCTGTTTGACGCCTTGATAGCCGGCGACATCGTCGAATGTCGTCCGGGGGCGCTCGGCTGTGTAGACCTTGGCTCGCGAGCGGCCTATGGACATGATGCCCGACATCTGACCTTGGGCCCGTCTCGACATCCAGACGAAGAAACCGATGATCAAGGCGACCGGGAGCAGATATATGAGGATCTCGCCGAGGGCGCTCGAGCTGGGCGTCGAGAAGGTGTACTTGATGCCGGACGCCTTCAGCTCGGAATAGAAGGTGTCAGGAAGCTGGCTCGGCCCGGTCGAGGTGTAGTTGCTGCCGTTGGTGAGCGTGCCGGTGATCCCGCCCGTGGTGTTGTTGAAGTTGGCAGTTTTGACCTGGTGGGTGACGAGGTCGTGCTGGAACTGCGAGAACTGGATGGATTTTGAAGCGGTCTTGTTGAACATGCCTGAGCCAATGAAAAGGACGATCAGGACGACGACGACGAGGGCGATTGCCCAGCGCCAGACCTGGTCCGATCCCGACGGGGTGCCGGAACCGTTTCTTCCCTGTCCGCTGCCAGGACGCATGTCTTGAGGCTGACGACTCACGCCGCCTATCGTAGGCGTCGGCGAGACAGAGCCGGTCCGCGGGGAAGTGTCGTGCGCTTTTGACCACCCCTTTTCGGCCTCACGACCGCGGGCTAGCCGAGGCTGGGGCTTGACCAGCACCGCCCCGTACGACGACGCTCGCACAGTGAACAGTCGCCGAGCTCGCCGGAGGACCTCGGACGCGCGCGAGTCGGCAGCAAGGTCGCGTACCGAGGCCGTTTCCAATTCGTTCGGCTTGACCGAAGCGGTGTTCGGCATCGTCGCCGGCTTCCTGCTCGCGACGCTCGCGGTTTCTGCCTACGCGGCCTCGACTCCGCACGGCCAGCACACGAGCCAGTTCGGCGAGGAAGTGGTGAGCCTTCTAGGGCTCTGGGTCGGTCTCGTGGGAGCCGCCGTCGTAGCGACACGGGTGGCCGGGAACAATGAGACCCGCGCTCGCAGCGCCGACCTCGAGCCGGGTCAACTGGCCCGGCACGGGTCTGGGAGCGTGGTCAGCGATTACGGGCTCGTATTGCGACCATGGCCCGACATTCCCCTCGGGATCATCGCAGGAGTGGTCTCGCAATATGTCATGGTCCCGGTCGTGGAAGCGCCTCTGCTCCCCTTTGTCCACAACCTCTACACCCGTTTGGGACATCCGGCACAGAACCTCACCGGGCATGCTTATGGGCCGGGCCTGGTACTGCTGGCAGTGCTCGTGTGTGTCGGGAGCCCCGTCGTCGAGGAGCTGTTCTTCCGTGGCCTTTTGCTGCGGGGTCTTTTCGGAAAGATGCGAGATCTCGGTCCGCGCCTCGGCCCGGTCATCTCGATCGGGCTCACGGCGCTCGTGTTCGCCCTTGCGCACTTTGAGGCACTGCAGTTCCTCGGCCTTTTGGGTTTCGGGGTCGTTCTCGGCTTGCTCGCTTGGCGTACAGGTCGCCTCGGGCCGTCGATGGTGGCTCACATGACTTTCAACACGGTCACGATCATCGCCATCGTGGCCACGCGGTGAGGCCCGAGTAGGCTCGGCCACGATGACACTTGAGCAGTCAGAATCGACCCAGGCACGCTTCGAAGCAGTCTTTAAGGCATACGACATCAGGGGCATCGTCCCCGACGACCTCGACGCCCGCATGGCATACGCCGTAGGTGCGGGGTTCGCCAAATTCGTCATCGGCCAAGGTGCGCTGGATCCGAGGGTCGTGCTGGCTCGCGACATCCGCAAATCAGGCGTTGAGCTCGCCCGGGCCTTCAGCGCGGGCGTGCTGTCGGTCGGCCTCGGTGTCGTCGACGTCGGGCTGGCCTCGACCGACCTTTTGTACTTCGCCTCCGGGAAGCTGGACCTGCCCGGCGCGATGCTCACCGCCTCCCACAACCCGCCCGATTACAACGGCATCAAGCTCTGTCTGAGCGGAGCCCGCCCGATAGGGCGTGACTCTGGCCTCGCTGAGGTGTGCGCCGTGGCGGTCGAGACATATCCCGGGGCACCGGGCGACGGTGGCGTCAAAGACTTCCATGACGACGGGCGAGTCGAGCGTCGCGACATGCTGGAGGAGTTCGCGACCCACGTGCGCTCGTTCGTGGATCTCGCGAGCCTGCGAGCTTTAAAGGTGGTTGCAGACACGGCCAACGGCATGGGGGGCCTCGTCGCCCCGGCGGTGTTCGTCGGCCTGCCCTTCGAGCTCGAGATCCTCTTCGGCGAACTGGACGGTTCGTTTCCCAACCATCCCGCCGACCCGATACAGGTCAAGAACCTGGCCGACCTGCGCGCACGGATCCTCGCGAGCGGCGCCGACGTCGGTCTTGCCTTCGACGGTGACGCGGACCGGGTGTTCCTAGTCGACGAACGCGGCGAGCCGATGTCGGGCTCGCTCACGACTTCGATCGTCGCTGCGACCATGCTCGAGCGCCATCCGGGCTCGAAGATCCTCTACAACCTCATCTGCTCTCACGCGGTGCCCGAGATCGTCATCGAGCGAGGCGGTGTCCCGATACGGACCAGAGTCGGTCACTCGTTCATAAAGGCCGTCATGGCCGAGACGGGCGCCATCTTCGGGGGAGAGCACTCGGGGCATTACTACTTCCGGGACAACTACCGGGCCGACTCGGGGATCATCGCCGCCCTCGTTGTTCTCGAGGCCTTGTCGAGGGCGGGCATCCCCCTCTCCGAGCTCAGAGTGCCCTTCGAGCGCTACTCGGACTCGGGCGAGATCAATACCGAGGTGCCCGAGCCGTTGAAGGTAATCGACGATGTGGCCGATTACTACCGAGGTGAGGGCGCGACGATCGACGACCTCGACGGCATCACCGTCGACCTTGGCGACTGGTGGTTCAATCTGCGGCCGTCCAACACCGAGCCGCTGTTGAGGCTCAACCTCGAGGCCCGCGATGCTCAAGAGCGAGACCTGCATCGCGACGAGGTGCTCGGGGTGATTCGGCGGCTTGCGGGCGATACTGCCCGCTGAAACCAGTGTCGTGACGACGAAAGGGACCGACCATGGCGCTAGACCCACAGCTCTTGGCTCTGCTCGCATGTCCTGAGGACAAAGGACCGCTGCTGTACTTCGCCGAGGAGGAGACTCTCTACAACCCGCGTCTGCACCGTCGTTACCGGGTGGTCGAGGGGATTCCGGTCATGCTCGTCGACGAGGCCGAGACCGTCTCTGACGACGAGCACAAGCGGCTTAGCGCCAAGGCGACGGCCGAGGGCATCACGGCGAACTTCGACTTCGGGGAGGGCGCAGGGAGCGCCCCTGCAAAGTGAGCTGGGTCTCGCCTGACAGCCAGGACATGTTGGGCGCGACCGCGGCATTGCCTGAGCAGCTGGAGCTGTCGGCCTCGCTAGCGGCCGAAGTGCCCGGTCTGCCCTCCAGCAACGGGCTCGATTCGATCGTTGTGCTCGGCATGGGCGGCAGTGGCGTAGCGGGCGAGATCTTGCAGGCCATCGGCAAGGACAGCCTCGGGCTTCCAGTTGTGTTATCGGGTGACTATGCGCCTCCGTCGTTCGTAGGCGCGGGCACGTTGGTCTTCGCGGTCTCGTTCTCCGGGCAGACCGAGGAGACCCTGGAGGCCACCGCGACCGCGCTCGAGCGCGGGGCGAGGCTCATCGCTGTTACCTCAGGCGGCAAGCTCGCCGAGATCGCGAACGCTGCCGGTGCACCTGTGTTCATGACCGTTCCCGGGATTCCTCAACCGCGCGCTGGAGTGGCGACGACGACGGCCCCCCTTCTCGTCGCACTAGAGCGGCTCGGACTTCTCGAAGGAATGACGGCGGCGATCGGCAATGCCGTGGACCAGTTGAAAAGGCGCCGCGACGCCCTCGTCGGCGGCGAGGGCTTGGCACTCGAGATCGCCCAACGGCTCGATCGCACGATCCCACTGTTGCAGGGCGCGAGCGGGATCGGCGCTGTCGCCGCCCGCCGCTGGAAGACCCAAGTGAACGAGAACGCCAAAGCGCCTGCCTTCTACGCCTCCCAGCCGGAATGGTGCCACAACGAGATTTGTGGATTCGGCCAGAACGGGGATGTGACACGCCAGGTCACCTCGATCGTCGCGCTCCGCCACGACTTCGAGCATCCCCAGATTCAGCGGCGCTTCGGCCTCGTGCAGGAGTTCGTAGGCGAGGCTGTCGCTTCGGTGATCGAGGTCCACGCCGAGGGGCGGGGCCCGCTCGCGCAGCTTTTCGACCTCATTACCATCGGCGACTTCGCGAGCCTGCACCTCGCCACCCGCGAGGGGATCGACCCTGGTCCGGTTCCGGTGCTCGTCGAGGTGAAGCGCTTCTTGCAGTCCGCGAGGCAACAGGGGTCGCGCTAGGCGCTTTATATGACCAGCCGACCGGTCGACGCAGACATCGCGGACCTGGCCCTTGCCCGCCTCGGGCGCGAGAGGATCGCCTGGGCGGGTGCGGAGATGCCGGTGCTCGCCTCGATCCGTGAGCGCTTTGAGGCTGAGCGCCCGCTCGACGGGCTCGTCGTGGGCGTGTGCCTGCACGTGACGACAGAGACGGCGAACTTCCTAAAGACCCTGAAAGCAGGCGGGGCCACGGTGCTCGCTTGTGCTTCCAACCCGCTCTCGACCCAGGACGACGTTGCCGCTTCCCTCGTTGCCGACGAGGGCATCGCCACCTTCGCAGTCAAAGGCGAGAGCCACGAGCGCTACTACGACCATATAGACGCCGTCTTGGACGGTCACCCGCAGCTGACCATGGACGACGGGTGCGACCTCGTCTCGCGTCTGCACCAGTCCCGCCCCCACCAGCTCGAGGAGCTGATCGGTGGCACAGAGGACACGCGCACCGGTGTGATCCGTCTGCGGGCGATGGAAGCGGCCGGGGTGCTGCGCTATCCGATCGTGGCGGTCAACGATGCCGAGACGAAACGGCTCTTCGACAACCGCCACGGGACGGGCCAGTCCACGATCGACGGGATCGTGCGCGCGACGAACATCCTTCTCGCCGGCAAGCGCTTTGTCGTAGCCGGCTACGGCTATTGCGGCAAGGGAGTCGCGGCGCGCGCACGAGGAATGGGCGCGCTCGTGACTGTCACCGAGATCGACTCGATGCGCGCTCTCGAGGCGGTGACAGACGGATTCGAGGTCGCGCCGATGGCTGCCGCCGCCTGCAAGGGCGAAGTCTTCGTCACTGCCACGGGCAATTGCCAGGTCATTCGGGCCGAGCACTTCGCCGAGATGCGCGACGGGGCGATCTTGGCCAACGCCGGCCACTTCGACGTCGAGGTCGATCTCGTGGCACTTGGCCGCATGGCCGGCGGGCGACGCCGGCTAGTGCGCCCGATGGTCGAGGAGTTCACCCTCGAATCTTCAGACGGCTCCACTCGAAGCTTGCTCCTGCTCGCTGAGGGCCGTCTCGTGAACTTGAGCGTCGCAGAAGGCCACCCGGCCGCGGTCATGGACCTGTCTTTTGCAAACCAGGCGCTCGCGGCCGAATGGCTGGCGACCGCGCGCGGCCGGCTGGCCAATCGGGTTCACGACGTGCCGACCGAGATGGACGCGAGGATCGCCGAGCTGAAGCTCGAGACCATGGGGATCGTCATCGATCTGCCTACGAGCTCGCAGATGGCTTACCTGGCTTCTTGGACCAGCGGCACTTGATACGCGCGGGCGGCGGGAAGCAGGGGCGTAGACTCGCCGCGATGGGCAGCGCGGGTCTGTGGTTGCAAGTCGATGCCAGTCGCAGGCGAAACGACCCACGTAAGGCGACTCGTGGTCGCTGAGCATGGTGCGGTTTAGAAGTAAGTCCTGCCCTGCGCGGCGCCGATTGGCGGTGCCGGCGGGAGAAGGGACCAACCGTGAGCTCGGGTGTGGCAGGGACGGGGTGAGGACGTCCTCCCGCACCAGGCACGGGACACCCTCAGCAGGCGAGTGTGGGGTCAAAGACCAGGTCAGCCGCGTGTGCCCGTCATCGGTTCTGCGACCGAGTGCCTGATCGTAAAGGGGAGGCTTCCATGGAGATCACGGTTCAAACCCGCCATCTGGAGATTCCCGACCAGCTTCGCGAGGCCGCCGTCGCAAAGGCGGCGCATCTCGAGCGGTTCCTTGATGGCTCACAGCTGGCCGAGGTGATTTTCTCGCGTGATCACGCGGCACGAGATGATGGATATGTGACCTGCGAGGTCCTCGTCATCGCCCGGGGCCGATCCGTGCGTGTGCGGGCCAAGGCGCACCTCGCAAAAGATGCCCTGGAGGCTGCGATGGGCAAGGAAGCTTTGCGGCTCACCCGTATGCAGGACCGGCTAGTGCATCGTTCGCGGCCGCGCCACGGGGTATCTGAGAAGCGACCGACGGAGCTGGCGGACTGAGCCCCACCCAAAGCCTGAGCTCGGGTGGGGCCCCGCCCCGGGTTGTGATCGTGGGGGCGACCGGCACCGGCAAGACGGCGCTTGCTTTGGACATGGCCCGCTCGTCACCGGGCCGCTACGAGCTCGTGTCGGTGGATGCCATGGCCGTCTACCGCTTCTTGGACCTCGGTACGGCCAAGCCCACCGCTGGCGAGAGGGCAGAGGTGAGTTGGCATCTCATCGACATCGTCGATCCTTCCGAGCAGTTCTCGGTGGCGGCCTTCCAAGCCGAGGCGCGCCGGGTCCTCGCCGGGATCGAGGCCCGCGACCACGTCCCGATCCTCGTCGGAGGCACGGGCCTTTACCACCGGGCCGTTGTCGACTCCTTGGAGATCCCGGCCCGGTTCCCCGAGGTGGCGGCCCGCCTCGAGAGCCAAGCCGATCAAGCCGGTGGGCTCGCGGAGCTGTTCGAGCGCCTTTTGGAGCTGGACCCGGTCGCGGCGCAAAGGATCGAGCCGGCCAACCGGCGCCGGATCGTGCGGGCGCTCGAGGTGACCACGGGCACGGGCCGACCATTTTCTTCCTTCGGCCCAGGTCTTTTGAGTTATCCGCCGAGCGAGGCGAGGATCATCGGCCTGGAGCTAGAACGCCCAGAGCTAGATCGCAGGCTTGAAGTGCGCTTCGACGAGCAGCTCGCGCGGGGACTAGTCGACGAGGTTCGCGGGCTCGCGTCGCGCCCTGGTGGGCTGTCGCGAACCGCGCGACAAGCGATTGGCTACAGGGAGCTGCTCTGCCACCTCGAAGACGGCATGGCCATCGAAAAGGCGCGCGCTGAGGCGATCCGCCGCCTGCGCGCCCTGGCACGTCGCCAGGAGGCTTGGTTTAAACGAGATCCTCGCGTGGTCTGGTTCCGGGCGGACCGTAGCGACCTTGTTGACGCGGTGTGCTCGTTCGCGGGTGGTTCCGTATCGACTGAGGCCGTGCGACACTGATGAGCGTGTTGGAGCTGGTCAAGTACCACGGACTCGGGAACGACTTTCTCATCGTCCTCGACGAGGTCCTAGTCGACGCCGTTGCCTCGTCGCTTGCCGGACCAGACCCGGTGGGCGAGCTCGCGCGGGCGCTTTGTGACCGCCACAGCGGCGTCGGGGCAGATGGGCTGCTGATCTCTAGAGCTGCGGGATCGGGCGCAGATCTGCGCATGGAGCTGCGTAACGCGGACGGCGGCCGGGCCGAGACGAGCGGGAACGGCTTGAGATGCTTCGCCCTTGCTGCTGTCGATGCCGGGCTCGTGCCCGGTCCTGAGATTCTCGTCGAGACCGACGCCGGGGTCCGCCGAGCTGAGCTGCGCGAACGACTCGGGACAGGCTGTGGCGCAGTATCAGTGGAGATGGGCACGGTCAGGACCACACGGTCCGACCCGCTTGCCGAGGCGGCCCTGCCCGGCTCGAGGGCGCTTCCGTGGCCAGCGTGGTCGGTCGATGTCGGGAACCCGCATCTGGTCCTGCTCGCCCCGTCGCTAAAGGGCATCGTCCTCGACGCGGTAGGTCCGGACCTCGAGCGCAGACGCCCCGGGGGCCAGAACGTCGAGATCGTGAGCTACACGCCAGCCAACGCTGAGCTGTCGCTTCTCGTCTGGGAGCGCGGTGCTGGTGTGACGCTCGCCTGCGGAAGCGGCAGTGTTGCCGCGGCTGCAGCCTTGCATTCCGCTGGCATCTGCCCTGCCCGGGTCCGGGTGCACAACCCCGGCGGCGTCGCCGAGGTCTCACTTTCGGGCGTCGATCCACTCGCCGTTGTCGCAGAGCTCGCCGGAGCTGTTCAGCGGGTTGCTCGCATCGAGGTAGATCCTGAAGATCTGCGCGAATCCACAAGGGGCGTGTCGAGGTCGTGACAGTTGTCGGGACCACGCTCATTGACCGAAGGTTCCGGGAGAAGATCGTCCTCGTCGGGATGGTTGCCTGGCCGCGAACCCTCGAAGAGGTGGAGGCGAGCCTCGATGAGCTCTCTCTGCTTGTTGATACCGCTGGTGCGGACGAGGCCGCCCGGATCGTGCAGCGACGGGCTGCCGCAGACCCTGCGACCTACATCGGGCGCGGCAAGGCCGAGGAGCTCCGGCGGATATCTGAGGCCGTCGACGCCGACACGGTCGTGTTCGACGACGAGCTCACGCCCGCCCAACAGAGGAACCTCGAGAAGATCCTCGGCCGCACGGCGATCGACCGGACCGCTGTGATCCTCGATATCTTCGCCCAGAACGCCCACACGCCTGAGGGCCGCGCGCAAGTTGAGCTAGCCCTAAGCCGCTATCGTCTCCCGCGACTTAGGGGCAAGGGCCTCACGCTTTCCCAGCAGGCAGGTGGGATAGGCACGAGAGGACCGGGCGAGACACAGCTCGAGGTCGACCGCCGCCGTATCATGCGCCGAATCCGCAAGCTAGAGGTGGAGCTACGCGAGCTGGAAGCCACCAGGCACACCCAGCGCAAGGCGCGAAAGCGCGGGGCGCTTCGCACAGTGTCGCTCGTCGGCTACACCAATGCCGGTAAGTCGACGCTGCTGAACGTCCTCACCGACGCGGGAGTCCTAGTGCAGGACAAGCTGTTTTCCACCCTGGACCCCCGCACGCGTCGTCTCGATCTGCCGGGCGGCGAGGCTGTGCTGTGTTCCGACACGGTCGGTTTTGTGCGCAAGTTGCCCCACCAGCTCGTGGACGCTTTCCACGCCACATTGGAGGTCGTCGGCTCGTCCGACCTGCTCGTGCACGTCGTTGACGCCTCGGCCGCGGACCCATCTGCCCAGATCGAAGCGGTCCGGACCGTCCTGGCCGAGATCGGGGCGGCCGAGGTGCCTGAGCTGCTTGCGTTCAACAAGGCGGACCTCGACAGGCGCAAGGCGGGCCGGCTCATGGCCTGCGAGCCAGGCTCGGTCGCATGCTCGGCGCTCACCGGCCGGGGAGTCCCCGAGCTGCTGCGCGCCGTTGCAGAACGCCTGCGACTGGCCGACCACACGGTGGATCTCGCCGTGCCTGTGGCGCGCGGAGACGTTCTCGCAGCGATCCACCGTGAGGGCGAGGTGCTCGAGGAGCGTTACGAGGCCGAGCACGTGCTCGTCCGAGCACGTCTTGACGAGCGGGGCGCCCTCCGTTACGCGGAGTTCGTGCAGCCGTGACCGCCAAGAAGGCCGCGGACACAAGGAGCGACGCCGCGACCGGTTTCGTACCCCCGGTGTACCCCTACGATGAGCTCGCAGCCATAGGGCGCCTCGGAGAGCACCACGACGGAGGTGTCGTCGACTTGTCGGTCGGCACCCCATGTGACCCCCCACCTCCTCAGGTCCTCGAGGCCCTTGCACGCTCAGGTACCGAGCGCGGCTATCCGTCCTCGATTGGCTCAGGGGAGTACCGCGAGGCTGGACTCGCCTGGATGTCGCGTCGTTTCGGTATCGACATAACCGATGTCGCGCTGGCAGCGTGCGTAGGGACCAAGGAGTTTGTCTCCGGTCTGCCGCACTGGTTGCACCTGCGCAGCCCCGATCGGGACACGGTGCTGTGCCCGACGCTCGCCTACCCGACCTATGAGATGGGAGCCATCCTCGCCAGGTGCCGGGCCGTTGCCGTCGCGTTGGCGCCGGACGGCTCGATGGACATTTCCTCGATCTCCGACGACGACGCTTCCCGGGCGCTGTGCTTATGGGTCAACAGCCCTGGCAACCCAGGCGGCCAGCTCGAGGACCTGAAGGCCGCTTCGTCGTGGGGCCGTTCTCACGGTGTGCCGGTCTTCTCAGACGAGTGCTATGTCGAGTTCACCTGGGCCGGAGCGACTCGCAGCATTCTCGAGCACGGCTCGGTGGGTGTAGTGGCTGTCCACTCGCTCTCGAAACGCTCCAACCTCGCTGGATTGCGGGCCGGCTTTTTCGCCGGCGACCCAGAGATCGTCGGGTACCTGTCAAAGCTCCGCCAGCACGCCGGGTTCATGGTCCCAGGGCCGGTGCAGCATGCCGGCGCGGTGGCACTAGGCGACGATGTTCATGTCGACGAGCAAAGGCAACGCTACTGGGCACGCCTTGAGCGCTTCGCCGAGGTGCTGAGCCAATGCGGAATCGCCGCCAATACGCCTGCGGGATCGTTCTACCTCTGGGTGGCTGTGCCGGAATCGCTCGCGGGCGCGGGCGCGCCTTTCGGGAAAGGCTCAGGCTGGGTACTCACGCGCTGGCTCGCCGAGCACGGCGGCGTCCTCGTCGCCCCCGGGGACACCTACGGCCCGGCCGGGGCCGGGCACGTGCGCGTCGCGATGGTGCAGCCCGACGCGCGCCTCGAACTCGTTGCAAGTCGGTTGGAAAGGGCGAGGATCGGCGCCTTAGAGACCAGATAGCCTCGGCGCGATGGACGACTTGAGCTCTGCTGTAGCCCAGCTGTGGGAGCGTCGCAAGGAGCTCTCGCCTGGTGATCCCGAGGCGCTCGCAGTGGTCGACGAGGCGATCGGGTTGCTCGACGCTGGCGAGGCGCGAGTCGCAGAGATCGACCCAGTGAGCGATCAAGTGGTCGTGCACGAATGGCTGAGGAAGGCCATCTTGCTGCTCTTTGTCCTCTCGGAGGTCAAACCCGTCGAACATGGGCCGTTCGAGTACACAGACAAGCTGCCCTTAAAGCACGGGCTGCAGGCCGCGGGGGTACGGGCCGTCCCCGGCGCCTCGGCGCGGCGCGGCGCGTATTTGGGTCGCGGTGTCGTGCTGATGCCGAGCTATGTGAATATCGGTGCTCACGTCGGGGCTCAGACGATGGTGGACACCTGGGCGACCGTCGGTTCGTGCGCGCAGATCGGTGAGCGCGTCCACCTCTCGGGAGGGGTCGGGATCGGAGGCGTGCTCGAGCCGCCGAATGCCCGGCCAGTCGTCATCGAGGACGAGGTACTGATCGGCAGCCGCTCGATGGTCACCCAAGGGGCGCGGGTTGGAGAGGGTGCCGTACTCGGCGAGGGGACCATCCTAAACCCTTCGATCCCGGTCATCGATGCCTGGTCCGGTGAGGAGCTCGGCCGGGGTTATGTCCCGCCTTGGAGCGTCGCGGTCAGCGCGATGCGTCGCAGGGAGTACCCGGGGGGCGAGTTCTTCCTGCCGTGCCTTCTCGTCGTGCGCCATCTCACTCCGGGCGAGCGGCACGACAAGGCCATGTTGAACGAGATCCTCCGCGAGCACGGGACATCGGCGTGAGCCTGCCGGCTGCCGGCCTGTTGGAGCTCACCGCGAAGCTCGTCGACATCCCGTCGGTGAGCCATGACGAGGGCAATGCGGCCGACTTCGTGGTCGCCGCGCTTGGCGCAGCCGGCCATCTCGAGACCACCCGCATAGGCAACAACGTCGTCTCGCGGACCCATTTTGGCCATCCCCGCCGTCTCCTCATCGCCGGGCACCTAGACACAGTCCCACCAAATGGGAACGAGAGGGCCGTGCTCGAAGCCGAGCGGTGTTTGGGCCTCGGGTCGGCCGACATGAAGGGCGGCCTCGCGGTGATGCTCGAGCTCGCCAGAGGTGTCGTCGAGCCGGCTTTGGACATGACTTACGTCTTTTATGCCTGCGAGGAGGTCGAGCAGCACTACTCAGGGCTGATCGAGCTCGAGAAGGCGGATCCCGCCTTGCTCCTCGCCGATGCGGCGGTGCTGGCCGAGCCCACGGCGGCTGCGGTCGAGGCCGGCTGCCAAGGTGTGCTCCGCATCGGCGTGCACATAGGGGGCGAGAGGGCTCATGCGGCGAGGTCATGGATGGGCGTGAACGCAATTCACCGGATTGGCCGGGTTCTCGAGCGTGTGGACGAGTTCGTCGGACGCCGGCCCGTGATCGGTGGCTGCGAGTACCGGGAGGCCCTTCAGGCTGTACGCATAAGCGGAGGTGTGGCGAACAACGTCGTCCCTGACGAGGCGAAACTGGTCCTGACGCACCGCTTCGCCCCGGATCGCACTAAGGATGAAGCCTTCGAGGCAGTATGCGAGCTGTTGGCTCCCGCGCTCGACATCGAGCTCGGCGATGCCGTCGCGCTCGAGGACTTCGCATTGGCGGCGGCACCCAACCTCGACCACCCGCTCCTGGCGGCATTGGTCGATCTGAGCGCCGAGACACCTCGTGCAAAGCTCGGCTGGTCAGATGTCAGCTTCTTCACCGCCCGAGGCATCGCGGCGGCGAACTTCGGTCCCGGCGATCCGCTACTGGCCCACAGTGCTGGTGAATGGGTGAGCCGCGAGGATCTCGAAGCGGTGTATGCAAGCCTCGAAAAGCTTGTCTCGACTCCGCTGTGAGTCCGGGCACCTCACGACTACCTTCGAAACAGATGACCTCGAAGGTCAAAGGCGCCTGAGGACAGTTACAACCTTGCCGTAGATGACGACTTGCTCGACGTTGAGCTCCATCTCGGAGTAGGCGGGATTGGCAGGGACCAACACGATCTTGCCGCGACGCTTGCGAAGTGTCTTGACGGTCGCCTCGTCCTCACCGATCGCCACGACGATGATGTCGCCTGACTCGGCGTCTTGTTGGCGACGCACGACGACGAAATCGCCGTCGAAGATGCCAGCTTCGATCATCGAGTCGCCTCGGACCTTGAGCATGAACATCTCACCCTCGCCAGTGAAGTCGCGGGGGATAGGCAAGAGCTCCTCGACGGACTCCTCTGCGAGCACGCCGGTGCCAGCGGCGACGTGTCCTATCAAAGGGACATGCGCCACGGGGCGCACCCGGATCGCAGCTCCGGAAGACGGCTCCCAGCTGACGATGATCGCTCTCGGCTTGGTCGGGTCTCGCTGTAGGTAGCCCTCCCGCTGAAGCACTTGGAGGTGCGTGTGGACAGTCGAAGGTGACGTCAGGCCGACGGCCTCTCCGATCTCGCGCACAGAGGGCGGATAGCCCCGCTCACGGATCTGCTCCGCGATGAACTCGAGGATCCTGCGCCGCTTTCCTGCCAGGGTTGCCTCGGACATTCGTGCTCCTTCCGTCCAGATCGCCGGTCCGGTCCTCGCCGCGGAAGGCTAAGCCGTCCAGAGGCTGAATGCAAACACCCGTTCGTGAAACACCCGTTCGATATATTCCTTGACAGCGAACAAGCGTTCGTGATCAGATGACGGAGTCGAACATACGTGCGCTGGCAGACCGCCGGGATCGAGGGGCCGGCTGCAGCCGGGCCGGCTCCTCTAGGGGCCCTAGGAGGGAATATGGGAGCGCTGGCAAGCACAGAGCAGATGGCTACCGGGCGCACTGGCGCTCTGGTGCCGAGCCCGCAGCGCCCGCGACGCGCGCGATCGGCATCTCGGCGTCGGGCGAGTTGGAATGTCCTGGCCGAGGAGCTCGTCCCGTTCCCCGCACCCGAGACCAGCTGTGTTCGCGCAGCGCAGTGCCCCGATGGCGAGAAGAGCTCTACGCATCGACGCCTGGGCGTCCACGAGGCCCCGGGTCGCACTACCCAGCTATCCATTGCTAAGCCTTTGACTGCCCGGACGGGGGACACGATGATCCACGTCGGGTCCCGGCGGGCCTCCCGGCCGCGAGGGTGGCGGCACCTCCTCCCCGGCGCCGCCACCCTCGCGGTCCTGGCGAGCATCTGGGTCGGCACCGGAGCGCTGTCGCAACTGCACCGTCCCACGCTTGAGATCCCGGCCGCGGCTGTAAAGGTGCGCGGTGGCTACATGTACCTCGCTCGGCCGGGCGACACGTTGTGGTCGATCGCCTCGAAACTCGAGCCAGGTGGCGACCCGAGGATCCTTGTTGCTCAGCTCGAGCAACAGCTTCACGGCGGCGAGCTGGTCGCCGGTGATGAGCTCAAGCTGCCCTAAAGCCGACCTGAGCCGCTTGAGGCGCCTCTCGCGTCAAAGCTTGGTGGACCCCTGGCGAGCGGGGCAGTTGAACGCGCTCGTGAGGCGCGAATCGGCGCTACGGTCAAACTGTGCGCTGCCCGTGGTGTGGGGCGACCGAAGACCGGGTCGTGGACTCTCGCGAGGTGGAACAGGGCGAGGCCATACGCCGTCGGCGAGAGTGCCTGTCATGCACTCGTCGCTTCACGACCGTAGAGCGGATGAGCCAGGCCGTATTGTGGGTCCTCAAGCGGTCCGGCCATCGTGAGCCCTTCGACCGTGCCAAAGTGATCGCCGGCGCCCGCGCAGCCTGCAAGAACCGCCCGGTCGGTCCGGACCAGCTCGATGAGCTCGCCGCCTCGGTCGAGCGTACGGCCTGGTCGCTCGGGCCTGATGTGCAAAGCGAGCAGGTGGGCTTGGCCGTTCTCGAATGTCTGCGACAGCTCGACGACGTTGCCGCGGTGCGTTTTGCCAGCGTTTACAAAGGTTTCGAAGAGGTGGACGACTTCGCACGCGAACTCGGGCTTTTGAACAAGGAGCCCGCACGGGATGATCCCGGCCCCGCAGACGAGAGCGCGAGCCGAGGGCCTACCGGCGCGATCCCATGACCGAGTCGCTCCTCAGCGAGCCACCGGCGAGCGCGCTAGCGATCTACGCCCATCCAGACGACCCGGCGATCTCTTGCGGAGGCACGCTTGCGAGCTGGGCCAGCGCCGGAAGCACGGTCCATGTCGTCATCTGCACGGTAGGGGACAAGGGCACGACGGACCCGGACACGGACCCGGAGGGCCTTGCCCGCTCGCGGGTCGTGGAAGCTGAGCGCTCCGGCGCGGTGCTGGGCGTGGCTTGCACGCATTTTCTGGGCCGTTTAGACGGAGACCTCGAGAACGACAGCGCCCTGCGAAGAGAGCTGGTGGAGATAATCCGGGAGCTCAGGCCGGAGGCCATCATCAGCCCGGATCCGCTGGCGGTGTTCTTCGGCGAGCATCACTACAACCACCGAGACCACCGCGTCGTCGGATGGGCGGCTCTGGACGCGGCTGCTCCCGCGGCAGCTCTGCCTCTTTATTTCAAAGGGACCGGCAAGGCGCACCATGTCGGCGCAGCCTACCTGTCGGGATCCTTGGAGCCGAGCGTCTGGGTGGATGTGACATCTACGATCGACCGTAAGATCGAGGCGGTGGCCTGCCATATCTCGCAGCTCGCCGATGCAGGCGATTGGATCGCGAGCGCGCTGCGCGACGGGGCTGAGGACGCCGGACGAGAGGTCGGTGTCGGCTACGCGGAGCCGTTCCGGCGGATCTGGCTGGCGCCGTGAGCACCGGCCTCGACATTTTGCATGTCGACATGGACGCCTTTTTTGCCTCGGTGGAGGTTCTCGACGACCCGAGCCTTCGCGGCCTGCCGGTCATAGTCGGGGGGACCGGCGCCCGTGGGGTGGTGGCGTCGTGCTCCTATGAGGCGCGAGCGACCGGGGTCCGTTCGGCGATGCCGATGGGCGAGGCCCGCAGGCGCTGCCCGAATGCTGTCGTACTTGCCGGCCGTCACAGCCGCTACGGCGAGGTGAGCCGGATGCTGAACGAGGTCTTCGAGGTGTTCACCCCGCTCATAGAGCCGATTTCTCTCGACGAGGCCTTCTTGGACGTTTCAGGCAGTCACCGGCTCTTCGGCGACAGCGAGGAGATCGGTGAGGCGATCCGCGCCCGCGTCACGACGGATCTGAAGCTGTCGTGCTCTGTGGGCATCGCACGCTGCAAGTTGCTCGCCAAACTTGCCTCGAGAGCTGCCAAGCCGATTGCCTCACCGAAGGGTCCGCTTCCCGGGCCGGGGGTTTTCGCCATTGCGGTCCACGAGGAGCTCGAGTTCCTTCATCCCCGCCCGGTCTCAGACCTGTGGGGCGTGGGTCCGAGGACGGCCGAGCGGCTCGCCCGCTATGGCATCGCCACCGTCGGCGACCTCGCCAGGATCGATCGCACGCATCTGACCCGCCTAGTCGGCCGGTCTGCTGGGGCACAACTCCATGACCTCGCCTGGGCCAGGGACGACCGCCCGGTTGTGCCTGGGCGGGCCGTGAAGTCGGTGAGCCACGAGGAGACGTTCGCGACCGACGTCCACGATCCCGAGCGGCTCCGGATAGAGGTCGTGCGAATGTCCGACTCTGTCAGCAGCCGGTTGCGGGCGAACCACCTCCAAGGGCGCACCGTGACACTCAAGCTGCGCTACGGGGACTTCACGACAATCACGAGGTCACATTCGCTCACTCGCCCGGTCGCGTCCAGCACCGAGCTCGTGAAGATCGCAACCACTCTGCTGTCGGCCACAGATCTGCGCCCAGGGGTGCGCCTTTTAGGCGTTGGTGTCTCCTCGCTCGAGGAGCGGCGCGACAAAGCTGGCGAGCAGCTGACGCTGTGGGACCACCCGGAGTCCGGCGAAACCCGCGCAGACCCGGCTTCGGCGGCGCGCGGTGAGCTCGACGCCGCTGTCGACGCTATCCGCGAACGCTATGGCACAGCATCTGTCGGCCCAGCCGCTCTGGCAGGCGGCTCGGAGCTACGGGTCAAACAACTAGGCGATTCCCAGTGGGGACCCTCCTAGTCGTGCGCGCCTTGTTGCAGCCATGTGCGCGCCGACGCCAGGGCCTCGCCACGGCGTCTGGCTCGGACAAAGCACGGCACGCCCTGGCCAACGGGCCCCGCCGTTGTAGGGCCTATGGCCGTGTGAAATGATTGAGCTTGTGCAACAAGAGGTATCCGAGAGGGGGTGACGATGCCACTTTCTGAAGAAGAGCAGCGGATCCTCCACGAGATGGAGCAGAAGCTGTACGAGCACGACCGCGCGTTCGCGGACCGTGTCAGCACCAAGTCGTCGCGTCGCCAAGCGCCACGGTCCGCAAAGGGATGGATCGTTGCTTTCGTCGCCGGCTTTGTGCTCCTGCTCGTCGCGTTCCGCTCGTCAGTTCTGCTCGGCAGCCTCGGGTTTTTGATCATGCTCGGTGCCGCGGTCGGCCTCCCGGGCGAAGCTCGCGGGTAACAGACCGCCCTTCAGCGACCCCGGACCAGCCCCCGCGGGTGGTCCTGCCTGGTGGATGAGCGCCGTCGCAGCGGTCGCGTGTCGACCAAATTTGTGGCCAGTTGCGGTCCTCGAGACGCTTGCAATGGCGCCTCGGGGGTGGTGGCACCGATGGCCGCCCGCCCCCTTCGCCTCCCCCCGATGGCTGGCTTTTCGCATGGAGACTGCCTATGGAGACGTGCGCGCCCGTCCCCGCGCGAGCGACGTCGTCGCCTGGCTGGACTGGTGCAGGGTGTCGCGCCGGCACACCCGGTTGCGGTAGCCTCCGGCTGATGCCTTTGCCGGGACGACAAGAGGGCTGACATGGTCGGCCGGGCGCTCGTCCTGAACGCGTCTTTCGAACCGCTCTCGGTCGTGGCGACGCGACGGGCCCTGGTTTTAGTGCTCTCGGACAAGGCCGAACTCCTTCACGGGACCGGCAAGGACCTTCACTCCGCCCGGGCGAAATTCCCCGAGCCGTCCATAGTCCGGCTCGTTAATTACGTACGCGTGCCCCACCAAGCCCGCGTCGCGGTCACGCGCCGTTCGGTCTTCGTACGCGACGGGCACCGGTGTCAGTACTGCGGGGCGCAGGCGGAGAACATCGACCACGTCGTCCCGCGCAGCCGTGGCGGAACCCATAGCTGGGACAACGTGGTCGCGTGCTGCCGTCGTTGCAACAGCCGCAAGGAAGACCGCTTGCTCGACGAAGCCGGCTTCCGCCTGGCCCGAACCCCTCGGGCGCCGCGCTCACACCTGTGGCTGCTCGCTGCCAGCGGCGAGGTCCGCGACGAGTGGGCTCCTTATGTCGAGCCCGTCCTCGGCCACGCAGTCGGCCTCTGAGCACGCATCTCCACTCCGCCGTTCGTCGGCCATGGCCCATTGTTGAGCGGCGCGCTCTGCCCGCGACCCTTCACGGCGAACTGCCCGAGACGCATGGACAGCGCCTCGCCTGTATCTGCGCCCCGCTTAAGTCCGCGGTTGTGATCGGTAGTGCTCAGGCCGCCGATGACTTCGACGCCGGGCGTCTTAAAACCGCGGGAGTGGACCTCGTGCGACGC
Organism: Acidimicrobiales bacterium; assembly: GCA_049514105.1. Classification (GTDB taxonomy): domain Bacteria; phylum Actinomycetota; class Acidimicrobiia; order Acidimicrobiales; family Bog-793; genus Fen-455. The sequence continues at coordinate 51,502 of JBEKVJ010000014.1, read as the reverse complement.
CGGAGCGGGGGTGGTGCGGTTCTCGTCTCGCCCGGGGCCCAGGTCTGGATCGATGTCTTTGTGCCTAGCGGGGACGAATTGGCCGACAAGGACGTGGGAAACTCTTTTTACTGGCTTGGCGAGCTATTTGCAGCTGCGCTCAAAAGCGTGCTTGGCCTGCCCCAGGGTGTGCTCGATGTGCACCGTGGGGCCCCATTGAGCACGCCGTGGTCAAAGGTGCTGTGTTTCGCCGGCCTAGGTGCCGGAGAGGTGAGCGTTTCGGGCCGCAAGGTTGTGGGCATGTCCCAGCGCAGGCAACGCTCGGGATCCTGGATCCACTCGATGGCAATCCTTGAGGCCAATGACCTGGCCGAGCTGATCAGCGGTCCACCGCGGCGGCGCGCCGAAGCTCGCAGCGTCCTTGAGGCCAGCGGTCTGCGGGGTTGTGGCGAACTTGCGGGGCCGTTGGCCGAGGAGCTTTTGAGCCTGCTCCCCTGAGCTCCGGCGCGGTCCTCGGGGTCGGTGCCGAGCTTTTCGTGTTGCTCATTGGTGCTTACCGGCTAGCCCCTCTCGTGGCGCGTCGGCGATGCCGGCGTGATCGCAGCGGCTCTCCTGCCCATACAGCGTGGGGGAGCGCGCATGTGAATGGTTGACGAGTGGGGGGTTATACCCATAGAGTGGCGTGAAGTGGGGACCCGGGGAGGGCGGCCCCTTGACAGTGGGAACGAAGGTCACTTTGTCGCCAGGCTTCAAGTTCGTCGGGAACTTCCCCCGCTCGCTCGACTCCAAGGGCCGGGTGATCCTCCCCTCGCGGATGCGGACCCACTTCGAGGAGCACGGCTACTTGAGCCCGGGTGCTGACGGGTGCTTGGCTTTGTGGCCCGAGGAGGAGTTCGAGGCCGAGGCCGCGCGCCAGCATGAGAAGGATGCTCTTGGCCCACAAGCCCGCAACGACCTGCGTGACTGGGCGGCGCTCGTCACAAGGGTCGAGTTCGATCGCCAGAACCGGATGCCGGTGCCTTCCGAGCTTCGTACGCTTGCCAATCTCGATCAGGAAGTCCTCTTCGTAGGTGTGCTTGACCGCGTCGAGCTCTGGTCGCCGCAGCGCTGGTCGGCAAGGCGCCCAGAGTCCCTAGGCGGCTCGGCGCCGGAAGGGCCCGGCCGTGAGTGAGGACCGCCTCGTCACACCGGCGAGGTCCCGCCGGCATGGATTCGTTAGATGTAGCTCCTGGGTTGCCCGCAGCCCCTCGGCCGAAGTGCCGGATGGCATTCCAACCCTCTCCGCCCTGTCTCATCCTCACTTCGGGGGACGCCCTTCCCTCGATCTGGTCGGGGGGTTGCGGATGACTCGGGAGTTCGACCACACCCCAGTCATGCTCAGCGAAGTCGTGGAGATGCTCGAGCCGGTTCCGGCCGGTCTGCTCCTGGACGCGACAGTCGGTGGAGGGGGCCACGCAGCTGCCCTGCTCGGAGCGATGACCAACCACGAGTTGATCGGATTCGACGCCGATGACGACGCGGTGGCAGAGGCCTCGGCGCGCCTGGCCCGATTTGGGGAACGGGCGCGGGTGGTCAAGGCCCGCTTCGACGAGATGGCTGAGGTGGTGGACGTCCTGGCCCCGGGCCGTCCCGTGGCCGGCGTCCTGTTCGACCTCGGAGTGAGCTCGCCGCAGCTGGACCGGCCTGAGCGCGGCTTCTCGTATCGCTTTGAAGGTCCGTTGGACATGCGCATGGACCGTTCACGCGGGCACACAGCCGCCGAGGTCGTGAACAGCTTCAGTGCAGAGGCACTGACTGAACTGTTCCTCAACAACGGCGAGGGCCGCTTTGCGCGCCGGCTCGCCGATGGAATTATCGCGAGCCGGCCGATCGAGACGACCGACCGGCTCGTCGAGGTCATCGAACGCAGCCTGCCCGGCGTCGCCCGCAAAAGACCGGGGCACCCGGCCAAACGGGTCTTCCAGGCCCTGCGCATCGAGGTCAACCAGGAGCTCGAGGTGCTCCAAATAGCATTGGGAGGTGCCCTCGACATGCTCGTGGCCGGCGGGCGCTGCGTCGTGTTGTCCTACCACTCCGGCGAGGACCGGCTCGTAAAGCAGTGCTTCGCGCGCGCCGCGAGCGGTGGCTGCACCTGCCCGCCCGGGTTGCCCTGTGTCTGCGGGGCGGTGGGAACCGTCAGGGTGCTCACACGAGGTGCCCGGCTCCCGAGCGCGACCGAAAAAATACGCAACCCGCGCGCTGGCAGTGCCAGGCTGCGCGCCGCCGAGCGCCTCGCCCAGGGAATGTCTTGATGGCTGCCACCGCCCGAGCCGTTTCCGCGACCGCGCGCAGGCTCCCGGCAGACCAGGCGCCGGCTGTCCGGCCCGAGGAAGACAGTAAGGCTCGCCCTCGCCTTGATGTGGTCGACCGGCGTGCGAGCGCGGCGCGGTCTGTCCATCGCCAGGCAAGGCTGTTGCGGACCCTGGGCGTGGGCTTTGTCGTCGGAGCCCTCGCGCTTACGGCGGCGGCGCACACCTTTGTCGCGTCGTACCAGCAGAACATCGACGCCTTGCAGGCCGAGCTCACCCAAAGCGTCGCCCAGCAGCAGAACTTGCAGATATCCCGCGCGCAGCTCGAGTCACCGGTGCGGGTGCTCAGCATCGCAGAGCACAATTTGGACATGGTTGCCCCTGGGGCCGTCTCCTACTTGGCGCCGGTCAACCCGGGCCCGTCTGTCGAGCAGGTCGGATCACAGGCCAAGACCGTCGCCGGCGTCGAGGCGAGCCGAGCGGCCCGCTCTGCCACAGCCGCTCACGGTTCCAAGAGTGGTCCCAGCGCAACAAGGGGAAGTACCGGGGGCCGTTCCAGCGTGATTAGCCCAACAGGGTGAGTGAGGTGACCCCGTCCGGCCGGGGGGCGAGGGCCCGCTCGGGCGCAAAGGCCGGATCGAGCGCGCGCCGCGCCACGCTGGGTGGCGAGCCACCAGTTCGGCCCGGTCGCTCGTCGGCCAGCCGCGCTCGTGACACCGGCGGGTCGCCTCGGCGCGCGAGGAGCGCTGCTCGGACCGCCACGGTTTCGCGCGCAGGCTCAGGCGACCGCCCTCGGACGCGCCCGGGAGCCGTCCGCCGCCCAGGCACGTCGACGCGGGTGGCCTCGGCGAGAAAGCCGGTCCGTACACGCAAGCGCGTGGTCGTCATGGTTGTGATAGCCGCCCTGGCCCTGTCGGGCCTGGCGGCTCGCCTTGTTCAGATCCAAGGCGTCGACGCGTCCCACTACGCCTCTTACGGGTCGCAAGAGGTCTACGAGAAGATTCCCCTGCCGGCGCTTCGCGGGGCGATCTATGACCGGGACGGCAACCTGCTCGCCGCCTCCGCCGCCCGGGTCGACGTCGTCGCCGATGACTACCTGGTGACGAGACCGGACGCTGGCCTCGCCCGCCTCGCCTCGATTCTGCACATGTCCGAGTCAACCCTTCGCGCCAAGCTCAGCGAGCGCAGCGGGTACGTGCCGCTTGCGTACCAGGTGGGCGGAGCAGTGCAGCAGAAGGTGGCCGCGTTGGACCTGCCCTATCTGAGCTACGCGCCCGATGTCTCCAGGGTCGATCCTGATGGTGATCTCTTCTCACCCGTGCTCGGAATCGTCGGTTTCGCAGGCCGTGCCCTGTCGGGTCTTGAGTACATGGAGAATTCGCAGCTCGCTGGCTCGGCCGGGTCGGAAGTCGTGCCGACGGGGCCTACCGGTGAGGGGCTCCCAGGATCACCTAGCGACGTCGCTTCGGCACGTCAGGGTACGAGCCTTGTTCTCAGCTTGGACGAGCCCCTGCAGTTCGAGGTCACGACGGCGCTCAGCGCCCAGATCAAGGCCACCCATGCGACCGGCGGTGTGGCGATCGTCGAGGACCGTCGCACGGGCGGGATCCTTGCCATGGTCGATCTCACCGTGGCGCACGGGAAGGTCGTGCCGGCCCAGCAGAACTCCGCTTTGACCACGGTCTATCAGCCAGGCTCGGTCATGAAGCTCGTGACGATCTCGGGTGCGCTCCAGGACCACCTGATCACGCCACAGTCGGTCTTCACCGTGCCGTATGAGATCTCACTTGGCGGCTGGCCGTTCAACGACGCCGACTACCACCCGACCGAGAAGCTCACCGCGACCCAGATCCTGGCTCAGTCCTCGAACATCGGCACGATCGAGATCGCCCACCGGCTGGGAGCCGAACAGCTCTCGTACTTCCTGCGAGACCTCGGCTTCGGCGAGCCGACAGGCCTCGATTGGCCCGGCGAGAGCTACGGCATCGTGCCCAACCCGAACGAGCCGAGCACATGGTCTGCCTCCTCTATGGGAACGGTCCCGATCGGTACGGGCGAGGCCGTGACCCCGCTCCAGATCCTGGACGCGTACAACGCCGTGGCAAACGGAGGCGAGCTGATCACTCCGCGCCTAGTCGAGGCGACGATCGGGTCCGACGGGACCGAGCGGGTCCTTGCGGCCCAAAAGCCGCGGCGCGTGCTCTCGGAGAGCACCGTCAAAGAGCTCCTGCCCATGCTCGAACAGGTGACTGAGGACGGCACGGCCGTGGCGGCCCGCATTCCGGGCTACGCCGTCGCCGGCAAAACCGGGACGGCGCAGATCCCGAGTGCGACTGGTGGCTACACCCAAGGCGCCTGGAGCGCGACCTTCGTAGGGTTCGCTCCCGCCCAGAACCCGGCCCTCACCACCTTTGTCATGCTCAGCCACCCTGATCTCATCTACGGTGGACTGGCGTCCGCCCCGGTCTTTTCCGCCATCATGCGTTATGCCCTGCGCCACTTCGACATCGCGCCCACGGGCGGCACGGGGCTTAGTTCAGCTACCCCTGCCGCCGGTGCACGATGAGCGCTCCCAGGACCGGCCAGCTCGCTCCTGAGATACCGCTCGAGGACTTCGTGGCGCGAATCCGGCCCGAGCGCATCATCGGCTCGCCCCTCGGAGTGGTCGTCTCCTCAGTCACCTACGACGACCGCAAGGTCGCGCCGGGGGCACTTCACTGCTGCTATGTAGGAGAGCGCGTCGACGGGCACAGCTTTGCCCCGGTCGCTGCGAAGAAAGGTGCGGTCGCCTTTGTGTGTGAGCGACCGCTCCAAGGCGAGGCCTCGGGCGTCGTCCAGCTTCTCGTCGGAGCCGGCACCGGCCGTCGGGCGATGGCCGTTGCTTCCTGTGTTCTCTGGGACGATCCCGCCTCGTCGCTTAGGACCGTCGGGGTGACCGGTACCAACGGCAAGACGACGACGACTTACTTCCTGCGCTCGGTTCTCGACGAGCATGGCTGGCCCACGGCCGTTATCGGCACTCTTGGCGGGCCGCGTACGACTCCCGAGGCGCCCGATTTACAACGTGCCCTCGCGCACGCCCGCGACACCAACCGTTGTGCGGTAGCGCTCGAGGTGTCCTCGCACGCCCTTGTCCAACACCGCCTCGACGGCTACCGCCACGACGTGGCGGTGTTCACGAACCTGAGCCAGGACCACCTGGACTACCACGGGACGATGGAGGCCTACTTCGCTGCCAAAGAGCTGCTCTTTACGCCCGAGCACGCTTTCCAGGCGGTGGTGAACCGCGACGACCCGTTCGGTCGGCGCCTCATCGAGACAGTCGCCATACCTGTCGGAGCCTTCTCGATCGACCAGGCAGAACGACTCGAGGTGGGTCTCGAGGAGAGCCGCTTCCGCCTCGATGGCGAGCTCGTCCGGGTGCGGCCCGGGGGCGAGATCAACGTCCGCAACGCCCTTGGCGCAGCTGCAGCAGCCCGCGCCTTAGGAGTCCCCGTAGCGACCATAGCGGCAGGCCTGTCGGCCGCAAAAGGGCCGGCCGGGCGCCTCGAGGCCGTGCCCAACGACCTCGAGGTCGAGGTCGTGGTCGACTACGCGCACACGCCAGCAGGGCTCGAGGAGATACTCAAGACAGCGCGTAGCGAAGCCACGGCGCGTTCTGGGAGCGTGATCGTCCTGTTCGGGTGCGGCGGGGAAAGGGACCGGGAGAAACGGCCCATGATGGGCTCGGTCGCGACGCGTTTTGCCGACGTCGCCGTGCTCACCTCGGACAACCCCCGCAGCGAGGACCCGGGTGCGATCATCGCCGAGGTAAGAGCGGGTTGCGACGGTCCTGGCCGGCTCATCGTCGAGCCCGACCGGCGCCGGGCGATCGCAGTCGCCTTGGAGCTTGCCAGTGCGGGCGACGTCGTTGTGGTCGCGGGTAAGGGCCACGAGACAGTTCAAGAGCTCGGCAACAGGACGATCGAGTTCAGCGATCGTGAGGTCGTCGCCGAGGAGCTAGCGCGCGTGACGAGCAAGCGGGCCCCCAAATGATCCCCCTTCTGTCGGCTGGCGCCGTCTCGATACTCGTGTCGGGCTTCGGCACCCCAATACTGCTGCGCTGGCTCATCCGTTGGCGGATCGGCCAGCAGATCCGCGTTGACGGGCCGGCACACCACACCCTCAAAGCCGGCACCCCGACGATGGGCGGCGTCGCGATCTTGGTGGCGATCGTCGCGGGCTACTGCCTCGGGCACGTCGGTACCTCCGCTCCTTTCACACGGCCCGCGCTGCTTGTGCTCATCGCCATCGTCGCCGCCGGTGCCGTCGGTGCCGCCGACGACTGGATCAAGGTGAGCAGGCGGCGCTCGCTCGGGCTCAACAAGCGCTGGAAGACCTTGGGGCTGGTCGCGGTCGCGGTCGCATTCTGCATCGCGGAGCTGCATTTGGGCGGGGTCCGCACGACGCTCTCTTTCACCCGTTACGACCTGCCTGGCCTCGAACTCGGGGCGGTGGGCTGGGTGATCTGGGGGACCTTGATCATCTTCGGGACCGCCAACTCGGTGAATTTGACAGACGGCCTCGATGGCCTCGCGGCCGGCTCGGCGGCCTTCGTGTGTGGCTTTTTGGCCCTCGTCGGCTTCGTGCAGTACCGCCACCCGAGCATCTACATGGTCCACTCAGCCCTCGACCTCGCCCTCGTGGCCGTGTCGATGGGCGGTGCGTGTGTGGGCTTTTTGTGGTGGAACGCCGCCCCGGCCCGCATCATCATGGGCGACACGGGTTCACTTTCGATCGGGACCGGGCTCGCCTGCTTGGGCCTTTGCATGAATGTGCAGCTGCTCTTGCCCGTCATCGGCGGCCTGTTCGTGCTCGTAACGATGTCGGTCGTGATCCAGGTGATCAGCTTTCGGGCCTTTCACCGTCGCGTGTTCTTGATGGCACCTCTGCACCATCACTTCGAGCTGAAGGGATGGCCAGAAACGACTGTGACCGTCCGCTTTTGGATCTTCTCCGGCCTGTGCGTGGCCCTCGGTCTTGGCCTGTTCTACGCCGACTTCCTCTCGACGGGGTCGCTCAAGTGAGCCGCTCGGCACAAGCCCGGGTCACGACTGGCACTGAGCTCGCTCCCCAGCGAAAAGCGCAGGTCGCCGCGCGCCCGGCCATGAAGCTCGTAAAGGGGGGTGCAGCCAAAAAGCGCGCGACGCACACGGCCCGCACCAGTATTGAGGCCAAGGTGCTGTTCGCCGCTGTGGCTGGCCTATGCCTGCTTGGCCTGCCCATAGTGCTCTCGGCCTCGGCGCCCGGCGCGATCATCGCCGGCAATTCACCTTGGTCCTACGAGATCCACCAGTGCATATATATGGCGATCGGAGTGAGCGCGGCCGTGCTCGCTAGCCGCACGCCGATCGCGTTCATCAGAAGGCTCCGCTTCGTTCTCCCCTTCGTCGCCTTCTCGCTCCTCGTCGTCGTGTTCATCCCAGGCATCGGACACTTCTCCGGTGGATCGAGTCGGTGGGTGGGCGTCGGTCCGATCCAGGTCCAGCCATCGGAGCTGATGAAGCTGGCCATCGTCGTATTTGCCGCGGACCTGCTCGCAAGGCGCGCCAAGCGGCCCGACCATTGGAACGCGGTCGTGCGGCCGCTGTTGTTCTTCCTGGCGATCGCGGGCATTCTCATCTTGAAACAGCCCGACCTCGGCACGACGATCGTGGTCGGTTGCATCGCATTCTCGATGTTGTTCGCGGCAGGCGTGCGGCTCGGTACCCTGCTCCTGCCCGGAGGGATTGTGCTGGCGGCGGGCTCGGCGCTGGCAATTTCGACGACCTACATGCGCGACCGCCTGGGCTCGTTCCTCAATCCGTTCGCGCACGCCTCGACGACCGGCTACCAGGTCGTGCAGTCGCTGGCCACCCTCGGTCTAGGCGGTGTCACCGGAAGCGGTATCGGCGGGTCGGTGACGCCATGGGGCTATTTGCCCAACGCCCATACCGACTTCGTCTTTGCAGTAATCGCTGGCAATCTCGGCCTCGTCGGGGCCTTCGTCGTCCTCGCCGGTTTCGCCTGCTTTGGCTGGGCCGGGTTCCGCATCGCGCTTCGCGAGAAGGACCCCTTCGCCCGCTTTGTCGCCATCGGGGTCACCTGCTGGGTACTCGCTCAGGCCGTGATCAACATCGGCGGTGTCGTCGACGCCCTTCCGGTGACAGGGATACCGCTCCCGTTCATCTCCTATGGCGGCTCGTCGCTCGTGGTCGTCCTTGTCGCGGTCGGGGTGCTTTTCGGCATTGCCCGGCGCCAGTCGACGACGGCCGCGGCGTAGAGATGCGTGCGTGATGCAGGCCCGCCAGCGCACCGCACGCCGTTTCGCCATCATCACCGGAGGCGGCACCGCTGGTCATGTGCAGCCGGCCCTCGCCGTCGCCGAGGCACTCGTTGCGCGTGGTCATGCACCCTCGACGATCGGGTATGTCGGTGCCCGTCGCGGCATCGAGGCCAAGCTCGTGCCCGAGGCAGGCTTTGAGGTCACGCTCCTGCCGGGACGGGGTATACAGCGCAGGTTCACTCCAGAGAACCTTGGAGCGGTCGCTGGGCTAATGGTCGCCTTCGTGCTCGCGCTCGCGATCGTGATTCGGCGCCGTCCCCGAGTCGTCGTCACCGTCGGCGGCTACGCCGGGCTCCCGTGTGCCTTCGCCGCCGTCGTGGTGAGGGTGCCCGTTGTCGTGCTCAGCTACGACGCCGTTGCTGGCAGCTCTAACCGGCTGGTAGCGCGCTTTGCCCGCAAGTGTGCTGTGGCCTTCGAGGGGGCCGGCCTCCCGAACCAGGTCGTGACGGGCGCGCCGCTGCGCAGCGCCGTGCTCGAGGTCGATCGCACCGAGCAAGGCGTCGCGACGGCTCGAGCTGGCATCGGGGTCTCCGCGCAGCGGTTCCTTATCGTCGTCGCCGGCGGCTCGCTCGGCGCTGGCCGGCTCAACGCGGCCGCTCTCGAGCTCGCACACATGTGGGCGTCGCGCGGTGACATCACGATCTACCACGTCGCCGGCGAGCGCAACCTCTCCGCCGTAGAGGCGCAAGCCGCCGGTCTCGGCCTGGGCCTAGACGGCGCGGCTTCGAGCGGTCTGGACTACCGCCTTGTCGGCTACGAGCCAAAGATGCCCTCGCTTCTCGCCGCCTGCGACCTTGCAGTGTTGAGATCGGGTGCCTCGACGGTGGCCGAGGTTGCCGCCATCGGTGCCCCGAGCATCCTTGTACCGTTGCCCGGCGCCCCCCATGACCACCAGACGCGAAATGCCGAGGCGCTCGCGACCCGAGGTGGCGCGTTGTTGCTCTTGGATGCCGAGTGCGACGCCGCCCGTCTTTCGCAGACCATCGATTCACTTCGCTCCGACCCCGAACGCCTGGCGAAGATGAGCTTGGCCGCCGCCGCGGCGGGCCACCGCGATGCCGCCGAGCGGATCGCCGCCCTCGTCGAGTCGGTCGCAGGCGGGTCCAGATGACGAGCGCGATCGAGACGACAATCGATTTGCGCAGGCCGCTTCGCATCCATGTCGTCGGGATCGGCGGGGCCGGCATGAGCGCCATCGCCGCCGTGCTCGCCGCGATGGGCCATGACGTCACGGGCAGCGACATCAAAGCCTCGGGATCTGTGGAGCGTCTGGCAGCTCGCGGGATCGAGGTCTCGATCGGCCACAGGGCCGAGAACGTTGCCCGTGCCCAGGTACTTACCTACTCGAGCGCCATCTCGGAGCACAACGTCGAGGTGTCTGAGGCTCGTCGTATCAATATCCCCGTTCTCGCGCGCTCTCAGATGCTCGAGGCGATAGTGGCGCTGCGCCGCACGATCGCCATCGCCGGGACGCACGGCAAGACGACGACTTCGTCGATGCTCTCCCTCGTGCTGGCCGAAGCGGGCCTGCGCCCGAGCTTCATCATCGGGGGCGAGGTCAACGAGATCGGCACGAACGCAAGCTGGGACTCGGGCGAGCTGCTCGTCGTCGAGGCCGACGAGAGCGACGGCACCTTCTTGCATCTGTCACCCGAGCTGGGCATCGTGACGAGCGTCGAGCCCGACCACATAGAGCACTACGGGTCCTTCGATGCCCTGAAAGAGGCGTTCGGGACCTTCTTCGGCCAGCTCGGCACGGCCATCGTCTGTGCAGACGACCCGGTCGCGTCGTCATTGGCCCCGCCGGGCGCGCTGACCTACGGCACGGCGCCAGGGGCGCAAGTGCGCATCGATGCATTCGAGTCCGGACGCAACCATCTCCGTTTCGAGCTCTGGCACGGTGCCGAGCCCCTCGGGGTCTTCGAGTTGCCCGTGCCAGGTGTCCACAACGCCCGCAACGCCGCTGCGGCAGTCGCCGCCTGCATCTGCCTCGGTGTCGACCCAGATCACGCCCGACGGGCCCTCTCTCGTTTCGCCGGGGTCGCGAGGCGCTTCGAGTTCCGGGGCGAGGCGGGGGGAGTCACCTTCGTCGACGACTACGCCCACCTGCCCGGTGAGGTGAGCGTCGCCGTCGGGGCCGCACGCGGGGGTGGTTTTCAGAGGATCATCTGTGTTTTCCAGCCACACCGCTACTCGCGCGTGGCCACTTTGGCTCCCCAGTTCGCGGATGCCTTCGAGGGGGCGGACATCGTCGCGGTGACCGATATCTATCCTGCGGGCGAGACGCCCCGCCCGGGCGTGTCGGGCAAGCTCGTGCTCGACGCGATAGTCCGCGCCCATCCCGAGACGCGCGCCGTCTACGTGCCGAACCGGGACGATCTCGTCAACTACCTGCGCGCGATCTTGCGACCGGGCGATCTGTGCCTGACCCTCGCCGCGGGCGACCTCACGAACCTCGCTGCTGAGCTGGCCCCGAACGGGCGCGCGTGAGTGCCGTCTCAGCTGCAAAGCGGGCGCGCGCGATCGAGCGCGCGGCGGAGGCCCTCGGACCCAACGCCCAACGCGACTGGCCGATCGGAGAGCTCACCACCTACCGCGTCGGCGGCCCGGCCGCGCTTTTCTGCGAGCCGGGAAGCCTCGCCGAGCTCGAGAAGATCGCCGGGGTCATCGGCGCGACCGGCCTCGAGGTCATCGTTTTGGGAAAGGGGTCGAACCTTCTCGTCGCCGACTCCGGCTTCGCCGGTCTGTGCGTGAAGCTCGCCGACAGCTTCGCCACAGTCGAGATCGACCGCGGCGCCGTGCGCGCGGGTGGCGCCACCGCCTACCCGGTGCTCGCGCGCAGGACTGCGGCCGCTGGCCTCACCGGCTTGGAGTGGGCCGTCGGCATACCGGGCTCGGTCGGAGGCGCCGTGCGAATGAACGCCGGCGGGCATGGGGCCGAGACCTCGGACCGGCTTGTGTCCTGTCGCGTAGTTGACCTCCAGGGTGGAAAAGAGCGCTTTGTCGGCCTAGAGGCGCTCGAGCTCTCCTACCGGCACTCGTCGATCACAGCCCACGAGGTGGTTACTGAGGCCTCCTACGAGCTCGAGCGGGGCGACGCTGGCGAATCGGCTGCCCGAATCGCCGAGATCGTGAGATGGCGACGCGAGCACCAACCCGGGGGCCAGAACGCCGGCTCTGTGTTCACCAACCCACCCGGGGACGCGGCCGGTCGTATCGTCGAAGCGGCCGGGCTGAAGGGCTTGCGCATCGGCACGGCAGCGGTGTCGGACAAGCACGCCAACTTCATCCAGGCCGACCCCGGCGGGTCTGCCGACGACGTGGCGCGCCTCATAGTGCTCATACAAAGGCGCGTCTCAGACGAGCTCGGGATCGAGCTTCGTACCGAGCTGCGTCTCGTCGGGTTCGAGGAGGGCCGATGACAGATCCGAGAATTCAGGCAAGGCGTGTGCGCGTCGAGCGCCAGCGCGGCCACCGCCGCCTCGGCGTCGTCTTCGCAGTGCTCGTGCTTATCGGGGTGTCGGCGGGCGGGGTCGCCATCTTGCACTCGAGGTTCTTCGCGGCGCGAACTGTTGTCATTGCGGGCGCGGTCCACACTTCGCGCGCTGAGATCATCGCCACGAGCGGGCTCGCAAGCGAGCCCCCCCTCGTCTCGGTCGACCCGGGCGCGATCACAAAGCGCCTCGAACGCCTGCCATGGGTGTTAACGGCCAACGTGCACGTGCAGTGGCCTTCGACAGTGGCGATCGCCGTCGAGGAGCGGGTGCCGGTCGCGACGAGCCGGCTCGGCTCGGGCGCCTACGCCTTGTTCGACTCGACGGGCCGCGTGCTCGCCGACGAGAGCTCGCGCCCGGTCGGGCTTCCCCTCGTCTCGCTTCAGGGTGCCTCCTCGGCCCCGGGCCGCACGCTCGGCACATCCGCGAGGCTCCTTTTGGCGGCGGCCGCGCAGCTGCCTGCCTCGCTCGTACCTCGCGTTGACGAGATGGTCGAAACTAGTGCCGACGGCGTTGTGCTGCACCTGGGGGACGGACTGAGGGCCGTGGTGGGCGACGACGAGGCTCTGGCAGAGAAATTCGTCTCGCTCGCGACCGTCTTGCAAAGAGTTGATCTGAGCGACGTTGGCGGCATCGACTTGAGGGTTGCAAGCTCCCCGGTCTTGACCCCCCTGGTCAGCCCCTCTAACGTTCAAGGAAAGGGTGATGGCTGAGATCGCCCGCGACGAGATCGGTGCTGAGGGGTGATCGAGGTCGCCGGGGTGGTTCGCGTAGCCGACCAGCGGTAACCCCACTGGGACTCAGGAGAGGATGGAGCGCGGATGAGCACGCCAGGCCAGAGCTTCATCGCCGTGATCAAGGTGGTAGGTGTCGGGGGAGCGGGCGTCAACGCGGTCAACCGCATGATCGACGCCGGCCTGCAGGGGGTCGAGTTCGTGGCGGTCAACACCGACGCCCAGGCCCTGTTGATGAGCGAGGCGGACATAAAGCTCGACATCGGGCGCACCTTGACGCGCGGGCTCGGCGCGGGGAGCGACCCTGAGGTCGGGCGCATGGCCGCTGAGGAGCACCTCGAGGAGATAGAAGAGGTCCTTAAGGGCGCTGACATGGTCTTCATCACCGCCGGCAAGGGCGGTGGCACCGGTACCGGTGCGGCGCCGGTCATCGCCGAGACGGCAAAGGGACTCGGCGCGCTGACCATTGGCGTGGTCACGAGGCCCTTCGCATTCGAAGGCAGGCGTCGCTCGAACCAGGCCGAGGAAGGCATCCAGCGCCTGCGGGAGAAAGTCGACACCCTCATCGTCATCCCGAACGAGCGCCTACTGTCGATCTCGAACGAGCGAACCTCGATGGTCGAGGCTTTCTCGATGGCTGACGAGGTGCTCTTGCATGGAGTATCTGGGATCACCGACCTCATCAACGTCCCCGGCCTCATCAACACCGACTTCGCAGACGTGAAGATGGTGATGAGCAATGCCGGCTCGGCCATCATGGGGATCGGGACGGGCTCGGGCGAGGGGCGGGCGGTCAACGCGGCCCGTCATGCGATCACGAGCCCGCTTCTCGAGGCTTCGATCGAGGGCGCGAGGGGGATCCTGCTCAACATCGCCGGAGGCAGCGACCTCACTTTGTTCGAGGTGAACGAGGCTGCCGCCATCATCCACGACGTCGCCCATCCCGATGCCAACATCATCTTCGGCAACGTCATCGACGACGCCCTCGGTGACACCGTGCGCGTGACTGTCATCGCCGCGGGATTCGACAACTTCGAGACCGCGCCCTCGAGCGGGACTGCCCGCACGGTCTCTGAGACCCCGGCCAAGCCGAGCGCACGGGCGGAAGGGGGCGAAATCGGCGAGAGCGACCTGTTGGTGCCGCGTCGTGGCGCCTCGCGCGGTCGGGACGTGTTCGATGTCGGCGGCGACGACGACCTCGACCTAGACGACGACTTCGACGTTCCCTCCTTCTTGCGCTAAGCGGGTCGAGATCGCGGGCACGCCCGCGCTCGTTGTGCTGAGTGGCGCCGACGACGGCGACGTTGGTTTGCGCGCCGGCACTACAGCCGATGACCTCGCGTATCGGCGCCAAGCGCTTGCTCCGGGCCGTTGGCGCTTTTTGCACCAGTGCCACGGCGACGGCGTCGTCGTACTCGGCCCCGACGAGTCCTGTGAGGGCCGCGATGGCGACGCGCTTGTCACGAAGATGCCAGGTGATCCGATAGCGGTCTTTTGCGCCGACTGTGCAGTCATCGGCCTCGCGAGCCCTGAGGGAGTCGTCGGCGCCGTGCATGCGGGCTGGCGTGGCCTGCACGCGGGTGTGATAGAGGCAGCAATCGGCGCGATGGGCGCGTGTGGGGCGACGGAGATCTCCGCCGTCATAGGTGCCAGCATCGGCCCGGAGTGCTACGAGTTCGGTACGGGTGATCTCGCCCTGATCGAGAGCCGCTACGGTCCAAGCGTCGTTTCGCGCAGCTCCTCGGGCAACCCCGCGCTGGACCTACGTGCAGGGGTGCACCGAGCGCTCGAGGCGGGCGAGGTGAAAGTCGTGAGTGAGTGCGTGAGCTGCACCGCCTGTGAGCCGGGATGGTTCTCCTGGCGTGCGCGCTCGGACACCGGCCGCCAGGCCCTCGTTGTGGCGTCGGTCATATGAGCGAGCTCGCGGAGCTGATAGCCGCGCGTGTGTCGGTCGCGAAAGAGCGCATAGCTAAAGCCGGCGGGGATCCGGGCTCGGTCAAGATCGTGGCCGTGACCAAGGGCTTTGGTCCGGCGCAGGTCGCGGCGGCATTCGAGGCCGGAATCCGGGATTTCGGCGAAAACTACGCTGACGAGCTGGTCGAGAAGTGGCCGAGCGCCCCGCCGCCGGCGCGCTGGCACTTCCTCGGCACCGTGCAGCGCAACAAGATAAGGCGCCTCGCGCCCTATGTCGACTGCTGGCAGGCGGTCGCAAGAGTATTGGAAGGCGAGACGATCCTGCGACACCGGGAAGAGCCCGCTCCGGGCCGTGGCGGCGGTGTCCTCGCCCCAGCCTCGATGCTCGTGGAGGTCGAGACGACCGGTCTTTCCGGTCGCGGGGGTTGTCCTCCAGCCGATGTCGAAGCGGTTGTCGGAGGGCTCTTGGATCGGGGCTGTCAGGTCGACGGCCTCATGACCGTGGCGGCGCCCGACGACCCCGCAGGCGCGGGTGCAGCCTTCCAGCTCGTGGCGAGGCTCGCTCGACAGCTCGGCCTCGCGGAGCTGTCGATGGGTATGTCGGAGGATCTCGAGCAGGCTGTCGCCGCCGGCGCGACGATGGTTCGTCTCGGGACTTGCCTGTTCGGTCCTCGCCCGCAACGGCGCAGGCTGTAACAATAGGGTTCTCGGAGGAGGGCTGGAGATGGCTTCGTTTGTGCAGCGAGCACTGATGTACCTCGGTTTGAAAGACATCGACGATGAGGAGGATTACGACGTGGATGACGAGGAGGCCCAAGAGCCTGCTCCGAGCCGCGTGCGTCAGAGCGCCTACCCCGAGCCTGTGCCGCAACGGGCGCCTGTGGCCAGCGTCCGTCCCTTGGCCCGCGACGAAGGGCCGGTCCATACCCCGGTGGCGCGCGGCGCCGTCGTGCGCCCGTTTGTGACCCAGCGCCAGTCCAAGCCCCAGGTCGTGGCTCCGGCGCGGTTCTCCGACGCCCAGGAGATCGGCGACATGGTAAAGGCAAGCATGCCGGTCATCGTCAACTTGCAGGCGAGCGAGAAGGACCTGGCACGGCGCATGATCGACTTCTGCTCGGGGCTCACCTACGCCGTCGGTGGCGCCATGGAAAAAGTCGCCGAGTCGGTGTTCTTGCTGACGCCGTCGAACGTCGAGGTCTCCCCCGAAGAGCGTCAGCGCCTCCAGGAGAACGGGCTGTTCCGGTCCTGAGCGCAAAGATCCCGAGGCATGGCGGCGGCCTGATTGGCGGGGGCTTCGCGAGTTGACCTACGTCGTCGATATCCTCAACCTGTTCCTGTTTATCCTGGTCGTAAGGGTTGTGCTCTCCTACATCCCGACCCAGCCGGGCTCAGCTCTGGTGCCCGTGACCCGGTTTTTCGAGGCGATAACCGAGCCCGTGCTGCGACCGGTGCGCCGGGTCGTGCCACCGCTTCGGGTCGGAGGCGGGGCGATGGATCTCTCTCCGATCATCGTCTGGGTCCTGATCCTGATCATCTCTCGGCTGCTCTAGGCGGTATCCACCCACATCAGGAGATCGCCCGATACCATCCAGGACATGGATCTTTCCGCCAAAGTCCTGCGAGAGGTTGAGTTCCGCGACCGTCTTCGCGGCTACGACACCGACGAGGTCGACGAGTTCCTCGAGAAGGTGGCCGTCGCGGTCGAAGAGCTGCAGGAGAAGATGCGCCAGCTTGTCTACCGGGCCGAGCGCGCAGAGCGGTCGGTCTCTGAGCGCGCGGCCGATGCCGATGACGACACGATCCGCCGGACGCTCGTGTTAGCGCAGCGCACGGCCGACCTGGCTGTCCGTGAGGCTCAAGAACAGGCCGCCGTTTTGATGGACGGCGCCCGCAACGAGTCCGAGAAGGTGCTCGCCGAGGCGCGCGAGAGCGCGAAGCGCCTTCAGGCAGATGCCGAGCGCCGCCATTCCGACGACATCGCCCGGCTCGAGCGCCAACGGGACAAGGTCCGCGACGAGCTGAAGGAGCTCTCCGAGCTGCTCGACTCGGAGCGCAAGCGGCTGGCGGAGTCCTTGCGAGCCGCGTTGCGCTTTGTCGAGCGGGCCTTGCCCGGCTCGGGAGAGATCGCCTCGATACGTCCTATGTCATCTCCGAGCGAGGGTCGTGTGCTCGACGAGGAGATAGACGCTCAGATCAAAGAAGACGCCGACGCGGCGGCACCTTCGTCGGCGCCCGCGGAGACCTCGCCCGAGAGCGAGAGTACAGATGAGGCGCGGGCGAGCCTTTCCGCCGTGCCGCCTCTAGATGATTACGGGCCGACGACACAGGCGTGGAAGGCCGAGCCCATGGGCATCTTCGGCGACGGTGGCGACAAGGTGACCGGTATGGCTCTTGACCCCGGCCCCCGGCAATTCGGCGCCGGCGCGCCGGACTGGACCGCCTGAGCCCAAAGGCTCCGGGATCGACTGGCCTTCTCAGCCGGCGCGCCGGAGCCGGATAGTGATCACGCTGCGGTCGGAGAGCTCGCCCACGGCCCTGAACCACTCGTCTTTTTGCCCAGGCTCGTCTGTCGCGACGTAGGCCTCGATCACCAACTCGGTAGCGAGAACCTGGGCGGCGATGTGCGAGCGCCACTTGTCCAGGACCGCCGCCACCTCTGGCGCGACGACGACGCAAAGCTGGATGCGGTCGGTGACCTGCAGACCGGCATCTCGCCGGGCTCGCTGCACGAGGCGGATGACGTCGCGTGCGGTGCCCTCGGCTTCGAGCTCCGGGGTCGTCTCGAGATCGAGCGCGACGACCCCGACCTCGCCTGTTAGTGACCGGCACGATTCGGGCTGCGAAGGCCGCAGGCGAAGGTCGAACTCGCCCTCCAATAGCTCGATGCCACCAACTGTCACCCTCCCGTCGGAAAGGCGCGACCAATCGCCGTTTCGCGCCGCCGCGATGACCTTTTGGGTGCGAGGCCCGAGGCGGGGACCGATGGCGGCGGGAACGACGTTGAGCACCGTCTCGGCGAGATCGCCGACTGTGTCGATGAGCTTTACCTGGCGCACATTTACCTCATCGGCGATGAGATCTGCATAGGCCAGCAGCCCGCTCGCCCCGGGCGCGGCCACAGTCAGGGACGAAAGCGGCAGACGCGCCCGGCGCCCGGCGGCCTTGCGGATGGAGTGGCCGGCCGAGCAGACCTCTCGGGCAAGGTCCATGGCATCGACGAGATCCGGGTCCGCCGGCAGCTCCTCGGGGTCCGGCCAGGGCCGCAGGTGGACACTGCGCTCGCCTGTGAGGCCCCTGTAGACGGTCTCGCAGAGGAAGGGGAGGAAGGGCGCCGCGACCCGCGTCAGCACCTCCAAGACCGTGTGCAAGGTGTCGTAGGCGTCCTGTTTGTCATCGGGCGGCGCGCCGGCGGCCCCTGCGGCGGCCCTGGCGTCAACGGGGCGCCAAAATCGGTCGCGGCTTCGGCGCACGTACCAGTTCGTGAGGGCGTCGAGAAACGCCGAGATGTGCCCGCAGGCGCCGGCGAGGTCGTAGAGGTCCATTGCGCTTGTGACCTGTTCGACAAGGCGCCTCGACTTGGCGAGGATGTAGCGGTCGAGCACGCCGGCCTGGTCGGTACGGACATGGCCCGAGAGTCCGTCGGCGTTCGCGTAAAGCGAGAGGAAGTACCAGCTGTTCCAGATCGGGTTGCACACGAGCCGCAACGGCTCGGCCAGTCCCTTTTCCTCGATGACGACGTCGAGGCCGCGCAGCACGGGCGAGGAGAGCAGGTACCAGCGCATGGCGTCGGCCCCGTAGGCGGCAAAGACCTCTTCGGGATCGGGAAAGTTCCGCAGGCGCTTTGAGAGCTTGCGCCCGTCCTCTCCGAGCACGATGCCGTGCGCGATGCAGGTCTTAAAGGGCGGCCGGTCGAAAAGTGCGGTGGCCAGCACGTGCAAGGTGTAGAACCAGCCGCGGGTCTGGCCCACGTACTCGACGATGAAGTCGGCCGGGAAGTGCTCCTCGAAGCGCTTGGCGTGCTCGAAGGGGTAGTGGAGCTGGGCGAATGGCATCGAGCCGGAGTCGAACCAGCAGTCGAGGACGTCGGGGATGCGGCGCATGGTCGAAGCGCCGGTCGGGTCGTCGGGGTTGGGCCGTGTGAGCTCGTCGATCGCGGGCCGATGCAGGTCGACGGGTCGGATCCCGAAATCAGCCTCGAGCTCGTCGAGGCTGCCGTAGACATCGACGCGCGGGTAGCGTGCGTCGTCCGACTTCCAGACTGGAATTGGCGTGCCCCAAAAGCGGTTCCGGCTTATCGACCAGTCGCGCGCCCCCTCGAGCCATTTGCCGAAAGCGCCGTCGCGGACGTGCTCGGGCACCCAGGTGATCTCTTGGTTGAGCTCCACCATACGGTCCTTGAAGGCCGTCACGGCCACGAACCACGAGGTCATCGCCCGGTAGATGAGCGGCGTGTCGGTCCGCCAGCAGTGTGGGTAGCTGTGGGTGTACTCCTCGGCGCGCACGAGCGCCCCGGCGTTTTTGAGCTTTGCGATGATCGGGGCGTTGGCCTCGAAAACCTGCAGGCCGGCGAGATCTGCGACCTCATCAGTGAACGATGCCCGGTCGTCGACCGGGCAGATGACAGGTATCCCGGCAGCCTCGCAGGCACGCTGGTCGTCCTCGCCGAACCCGGGTGCCATCTGGACGATCCCGGTGCCCTCGTCCATGGCGACGAAGTCCCCGCCCAAGACGACAAAGGCGCCCGGCGTGTCGCTGAAGTAGTCGAACAGGGGCACAAAGCGTCGCCCGACGAGCTCGGCCCCGCGCACGGTGCCGAGGACCTCGGCACCTTCGAGCGTGTCTGAGTACGCCTCGAGGCAGGCTTCGCCGATGACCACGCGTCGCTCCCCGAGCAAAACCACGCTGTAGGCGAGCTCGGGGCCGACGGCAAGGGCAAGGTTCGAGGGCAAGGTCCACGGCGTGGTCGTCCAGGCGAGCACGCCGAGGCTTCCTTGCAGCAACTCCGGCCCGTCTGTAACCGGCTCGAGGTCGAATCGCACTGTGACCGCCGGGTCGGTCCGGTCCCGATAGGAGTCGTCTTGGCGGGTCTCGAAATTCGACAGCGGCGTCTCGCACTCCCAGCAGTAGGGAAGGACCCTGAAGCCCTCGTAGGTGAGGCCCTTGTCGTGCAGGCGCTTGAAGGCCCACATGACGCTCTCCATATAGGAAAGGTCCATGGTCCTGTAGTCGTCTTCGAAGTCCACCCAGCGCGCCTGGCGGGTCACATAGCGCTCCCAGGCGTCGGTCGTGCGCTGCACGAGCCGGCGGCAATAGGAGTTGAAGTTGCCGATCCCGGAGGCGATCACAGCCTGGCGCCCCGACAGCCCGAGCTCTTGTTCGGCGGCCATCTCCGCGGGAAGCCCGTGGCAGTCCCATCCAAAGCGCCGCTCGACGCGCTGGCCGCGCATGGTGCGAAAACGTGGGATGGCGTCTTTCACAAAGCCGGTGAGGAGATGGCCGTAATGGGGAAGCCCGTTCGCGAAAGGCGGGCCGTCGTAAAAGACGTACTCGGTCTCGGGCCCGTGCAGGGCCACGGATGCCTCGAAGGTGCGGTCCTCGTGCCAATAAGCGAGGATTTCCTCCTCGAGGGACGGGTAACGCGCCTGGGCAGGGACCTGTGGATAGACACTCGCGCCTGTCGGCTCGGACATGGCCATACAGTAGGCGGCCATGGCCGATGACCTGTTCGAGATCGAGTCGAGTGAAGACGGACCCACCGGGATCATCTTGCGGGTGCGCGTCCAACCTGGCGCGGGGCGCTCAGCGGTCACGGGTCGTCACGGGGACGCGCTCGCGCTCCGTGTCGCCGCTCCGCCGATCGAGGGCCGGGCGAACGCCCAGTGCATCGAGCTCGTCGCCGACGTCTTCGGGGTCCGCAAGTCCCAGGTCGAGTTGGTAGCGGGGGACCACAGCCGCCAAAAGCGTCTGCGCGTCACTGGCCTCGAGCCCGCTCATGCGCGCGACGTGATCGCCCACGAGCTGCGGGCCGTCACGGGCAGGCCCGGCTCGAACGAACGCGCCGAGCGTCCGGGTCGGTCGAGACCTTGAGATCACCAGGGGATTGTTGGCGAGTGGCGACAGCGACGGCTATCGTCAGTTGCCCTCGTCGTGACAGGAGAGTCCAATTTTGCCGACGACCGTGCTGGCGGCAGATACCAAGAAGGGAGCGCTCGTGAAGGCGAACGCCTCCAAGTCACCTGCGAAGGCCGTGGCCAAGACGACAGCAGAGTCAACGCCAACGCCCGGCGCGACCAAATCAGCCTCCGGCCGTGGCGCATCGCCAAAGCCACCCGCGACGAAAAAGCCTGCCCCGGCTCCGGTGGCCAAAGCCGCTCGGAGCGCGGCGCAGAAATCCTCCAAGGCGCTCCCGACCAAATCCTCGGGGGCTTCCAAGCCCGGCGCGAAGACGGCGACCAAGCCGTCTGCGGCTCCCAGCGCCAAACCGGTCGGAAAGACCATCGCCGCTGCTAAGGAGTCCAAGACCGCTGCCAAGGTTACTGCGAGCTCACCTAGGGTCTCCAAGCCCGTAGCTAAGTCATCCAAGGCCCCGGCGGCCAAACCAGCCGCCAAGCAGGCTCCGGTCGCGTCCAAGGCGACCCAGAGCGCCGTAAAGGCCCCCAAAGCGGCCAAGGCCGTCAAGGCGCCAAAGCCGGCGAAGGCGTCCCCGGTAGCGAAAAAGGCCGTGGTGGTTCCTGCGCGCCCTGTCGGGCGTCTCGCCGGCGCGCTCGGCACGCACAAGAAGCTCAGCGAAGGCTATGTGAAAGACGAGCGCTTTCTCGCGGCCCAGCGCGCGGCATTGCTGCGCGAGCGCGCCACTTACCTCGAGCAGGCGGCATCGCTAAGAGCCGAAGCCGAGTCTCTCGTCGAGGAGATGGAGCCGGGCGACATCCAGTTCGACGACGAGTCGGGCGAGGGCGGCACGGTCACAGTCGACAGGGAGCGGGACCTCGCCCTGTCGGCACAGGCCCTCGCCGCGGTCGAGGAGATCGATCACACCCTTTCCAAGATGGACAACGGCACCTACGGAATATGTGAGAACTGCGGTCGTCTGATCCCAAAGGCTCGCCTCGAGGCCCTTCCCTACGCCCGGCTGTGCATCGACTGTAAGAGCGGGGGGCTCTCGCGACGTTGAGCCCGGCCGGTGTCGACCGCCCCGGCCGGCGCCTGCGCACGACGCTTCTCGTCGCGCTTGGGGTGCTTGGCGCAGACCAGATCACCAAGTCGCTCGCTGTTTCCAGGCTCTCCTCCGGCTCGGTGCATGTGATCGGCCCTTTCGCCCTCGTGCTGTCGTACAACACCGGCGTCGCTTTCAGCATCGGCACGGGTTTGGGCCTGCCGATCGTGCTCATCGTCGTGATCATCCTCGCTCTCGTGGCCTGGTTCGGAAGGACCGTTCCCAACCTCTCTGCCGCGGTGGGCGTGGGCATGATCCTCGGTGGTGCGACAGGCAACCTCGCAGACCGGCTGTTTAGGGGCCACCATGGCGCAGTGGTCGATTTCGTCTACTCCGGCTTCTGGCCGACGTTCAACCTCGCCGACGCGTCGATCGTCTGCGGGTGCATCGTGTTGGCCCTGGCGCTGTTTCGCGCTACGGGGCGTTCGCCGAAGACCGGGGACGAGGCCAGATGAGCACGCCAGGAGGCACCGGGAAGGACTCCTTCGGCCCACTCGGCACGAATGAGGATGCGGGCGGCACACCTCTAGTCGAGATCCCCTCGGCGCTCTCTGGAGAGCGGGTGGACAGGGTTGTGGCCCTGTTGTCAGGGCGCACGCGGGCACAGGTCCAAAAGCTCATCGCTGCCGGCGGGGTCCGCCTCGGCGGCGCCAGCGTCCTCGCCGGCAGCCGCAGGGTAAAAGCGGGAGAGCGGCTCGAGACCGACCTTGAGCTTCTGGCCGCCACCGCCTTTCGTGAGGCGCACCCGGCCGCGCCCGGGGAGGTCGCCTTCAAGGTCGTGTTCGAAGACTCGGCGGTGATCGTCGTCGACAAGCCGCCCGGTTTGGTTGTCCATCCCGACGCCGCTCACAACGCCGACACTCTCGTCGGGGGCCTGCTCGCCGCCTATCCCGAGCTCGCCGAGCTTCCGGTGCTCGGTTGCGGCGAGGCGGACAGGCCGGGGATCGTGCACCGCCTGGACAAGGACACCTCCGGCCTGCTCGTTGTTGCCCGCAGCCCCGAGGCGTACCGGTCCCTCACCGCCCAGCTGGCGGCGCGCACGGTGCGGCGTAGCTATCTTGCGCTGGCTTGTGGATCACTCGAGGCCGAGTCGGGGGTCATCGACGCGCCCATCGGTCGCTCCTTGCGCCACCCGACGCGAATGGCCGTCGCGGTTGGGGGCCGGTCCGCTCGCACGCACTACCGCGTCCTCGGCCGCTTTGCCACGCCGCTCGAGGCGACCTATCTCGAGCTGCGCCTCGAGACGGGCCGCACGCACCAGATCCGGGTGCACATGGCCGCGATCGGCCACCCGGTCGTCGGTGACGCCCGCTATGGCGGCGACAGAAGGCGCTCAGGCTCCCCGCGCACATTTCTGCACGCGGTGGGCCTTTGCTTCTTGCACCCTTCCACGGGGGCTAAGGCGAGCTTCGAGTCTCCGCTGCCGGGAGACCTCGCCGCTGTCCTCAAAGGCTTCTCCTGAGGCCTAAGTGGCCTTAGGCGGCGTCGTGAACTCCCTCGACCTCGGGCTGGACGGCTAGGAAGGCCAGGGCGGAGGACTCGATCCGCCTTACGCGGCGGACCCCGATCCCCAAGGTGCGCGCCGTCGCTTCGAGCGAGGCGGGCGGGCTGCCGTCGAGGCCGAAGCGCAGGCGTATTACATGGCGCTCGAGCTCGGGGAGGCGCTCGATGGCAGCGTCCAGTTTGCCTAGGGTCAAGGTGCGGGCGATCTCGTCTTCGAACGGCGGCTCGTCACCGCTCACGACGTCACCGAGGGTGGCCGTCGCCTCGCTCGTAAGCGGCTGGTCCAAACTGGCCACGACCCGGGGCAGCCGAGCATGGTCCGGGTCGGCCTCGAGCTCGGAGGCAAGGGCGTCTTCGGGGAGCCGTATGGCACGGCCCTTGGACTGCACGGCGCGCTGGAGGGCCTGGCGGATCCACCAGGTGGCATATGTGGAGAAACGGAAACCCTTGCGCCAGTCGAACTTCTCGACTGCGCGCATCAGCCCGAAGGTGCCCTCCTGGACGAGGTCGATGAGATCGACGCCCCGTCCCTGGTAGCGGCGCGCCCAGTGCACGACCAGGCGCAAGTTCGACCCGATCATCTGCTTGCGGGCTTCCTCGTCGCCCTGTTCGATCCTCTTGGCGAGCTCGGTCTGCTCTTCAGCGCTGAGAAGCGGGAAACGGCCGAGATCGTCGAGGAAAAGCCGCATCAGGTCCGGCCCCGAAGAACTGGGCTCCCTCGTGACGCGACTCCGCTCGCCGGCGCTCAGCTCCGGCACGTTGGCTTCCTCGATCTTGTTTTCGGCTGGAATGACGCTCCTCCCCCCTTCTAAGTTCTGTGGCTCACCATTTGCAACGCGAATTGGGGCCCTGCCATTCCACGCCGGCGCGACTTTCCGCACCAGTACTGATACCCACTTGCGGCGACGGGTATGCACCCGTGGCCGGATCAGTCGAGCGCGGTTTGGGCTGGGGCGTCGCCCCGGGCCCGCAGCACCATGTCTTTTAGCGTAAAGGAGTCGAGATGGTGGCGCATGTGCTCGCCTACATCGGCCCACACTGCGAGCAGAACACACTGGCCCTCGTGGTCGCAGGCCCCGTTTTGGTGCGGTGGGCCGAAGTCCCCGGCCACGATCGGGCCGTCGACGGCGCTCACGATCTGGCCGAGTGTGATCTGCTCGGGCGGGCGGGCGAGGACGTAGCCGCCCCCGACGCCGCGCTTGGAGCGGACGATGCCGGCACCTTTTAGGGCAAGAAGGATCTGCTCGAGGTACGGCTGGGGAAGCCCGGTTCGTTCGGCGATGTCGCGGACCGAGGTCGGGGTCGCTTCTTCCCTGAGCGCGAGGGAGAGCAGAGCCCGGCTCGCATAGTCCCCACGCGTCGACACCTTCACGGCACTCATCGTACGGCTGCACTACAGCTCGCGAGGGTTTCGCCGTAGATGGGGGACTAGCTCGCGCACCTATCCGCCTGCAACGTAGGCCGGTCCATCAGAATGGGATTATGTCGCTCGAGCCCTTCAAGGCCGTGAGCTGGACTGATATCGTCCACGCGAGCAGCTGGGCGCGTCTGGCGCAAAGAGCAAGGGGTTAGGTGCGTGCTTGGTCCTCGTAGGCCGCTCGGGGTGCTCGCGGCCCTGGCCCTCGTCGCGGCGGGGTGCGGCAACGCCAAGGCCACTGTGACCCATGCCGGCAACGCCGCCGGCGTCAGCAGCTCGCGTATCGTCGTCGGAGGCGTCGCGTCCTTGACAGGCCCGATCACCGCGGCTTTCGCGCCGATATTCGACGGCGTGAACGCGTACTTGGACATGGTCAATGCCACAGGTGGGGTGGACGGTCGCAAGATCGACTTCGCCTACCCGCTCGACGACGGCTCGAGCCCTTCGCAGGACACCGACCAGGTGCGCACCCTTGTAAGTCAGGACCACGTCTTTGCCGTTGTCGGAGTCGGCACGCCGACTTTCGCCGGGGCGAGCTACCTCGCGGCCAACGACGTGCCGACTTTCGGTTACACCGTCAGCACCCAGTGGACGGCGGGACCGAGCCTGTTCGGTGCCGAGGGCTCCTACCTCGCTTTTACCCGCCCCGGTCCTGAGCCCGCCTACCTCGCCGAACAGATCCACGCGAGGGCCGTCGGCATCCTCGCCTACAACGTAAGCGGGTCCTCGCAGGGATGTGCGGGACTCGCCTATGAGATGAAGAAATTCCATATACCGGTCGTCTACGAGGACACCTCGATCCCGGCCCCGCCCGTGGATCTCACGACAGACGTCAACCGCATGAGGTCCGCCGGTGTCGATCTGGTTGCGAGCTGCATGGACCTGTCAGGCAACATCTTGCTTTCGCGCACCATGCACCAAGACGGGATGGGCACGGTCGCCCAGTACTGGCTGAGCGGCTATGACGAGTCCGCCATCGCCAGCTACGCCTCGCTCATGCAGGGCGTCTACTTCCTCATCGGCCATGTCCCCTTCGAGTCGGCGAAGATCACGCCCGGCAAGTACCCCGGCATCGAGCGGTACCTGGCCGAGCTCGCCAAGTACTTCCCCCACGAGCTTCCCGGGGAGGCCTCGTTGGCGGGCTGGGTCGATGCCGACATGTTCGTGACTGGCCTGCGCCTTGCCGGGCGTGACCTGACGCGATCGCGCCTCATAGATGCCCTGAATGCCCTTAGCGGCTTTACGGCCGACGGCATCGTCGCGCCGATCGACTGGCATTACGAGCACCACTCGGTCGGCCCGGTCGACTGCAACGTCTATGTCCGCGCGCTCGGAGGCCATTTCGTGCCCCTGTTCGGGTCGGCCCGAACGGTCTTTACCTGTTTCAAGGTGCCCCAGCCGGCCGGCGCGGCCCACGTGGAGGTGATCGCGCCGCCAGCGGGCGTGCCCGGGACTTGAAACCGCTGAGCACGGGGCCGGAGCTTCGGTGACCCAGTTCCTCAGCTACGCCATCCCGGGCCTGCCCTATGGGTGCGTGTTCGCGCTCATGGCGGTCGGCCTCGTTCTCACCTACCAGACCTCGGGGGTATTCAACCTCGCCTACGGTGCCCAGGCGTACGCGTCGGCGCTGATCTTTTATGTCTGTGTGCACGCGGGCTGGCCCAACTGGGCCGCTTTCGTCACCGCCGTAGTGATCGCCGCGCCCGCTCTCGGACTCGCGATGGACCGCTTCCTCTACAGGTTCATCCGCTCGGCTCCGGTGCTCGTCAAGCTCGTGAGCGCCCTCGGCATGCTCATCGCGATCCCGAGTGCCCTCGAGCTGATCTTCGGCGGCCAACAGCGCCTGGCGCCACCGTCGTTGTGGTTGCCGCCGGGATCGGTCTATTTCCACCTGGCCGGCGACGCCATCAACGGCACCGAGGTGTCGACGGTCGTGGTGACCCTCGCGGTCGTGCTCTTGGCCTCATTGATGTCGCATTTCACCCAGATCGGCCTGCGGATGCGGGCGATGGCCGAGAGCCCGCGGATGGTCCAGCTCGCCGGGATCAACTCCGAGCGCGTCGGCATCGCTATCTGGGTCATGTCGAGCTTCCTCGCCGGCCTCGCCGGGGTGCTCTTGGCGCCTTTGTTCGCCGACTTGCAGTCCTTGAACTTCACGGACCTGCTCGTAGCCGCCATCGCCGCGGCCGCGCTCGGGAGCCTCACGAGCCTGCCCTTGGCCTTCTGGGGCGGGATCGGTCTCGGAGTCGTCCAGGAACTGCTCGGCGGCTACCTCCCGAGCGGGAGCGTGCTCTCCTCGGGCCTTCGCCCGGGGCTTCCCTTCATCGTGCTGATCGGCCTGCTGCTCGCCCTGCCGGGGCTTCGGGAACGGTGGTTCCACGACGACCCGCTCGCGGCCTGCGACCCGCCGCCTCCGCCCATGGCGAGAACCATCGGCGGTTACGGCTTCGAGGGAGCCATGCGCACGGCCCGATGGGTCGTGCTCGTGGCCTTCGTCGTCTCGTGTCTCACCTGGGTCCCAGGCAACTGGACCTTTACGCTCACCCAGGGCCTCGCCTACTCGATCGTCTTTCTCTCCATCGTGCTCTTGACCGGGATGAGCGGGCAGATCTCGCTCTGCCAGGCCTCCTTCGCAGGCGTCGGGGCGTTCACCTGCGCCCAGCTTGCGAGCCACTTCGGTGTCTCGGTGCTGCTGGGCATCCTTGCAGGAGGTGCCGTCGCGGCCATCGTCGGGGTCGTGGTTGCGCTGCCGGCTCTGCGCCTCGGCGGGCTTGCCCTCGCTCTAGCGACACTCGCCTTCGGTCTTCTAGCTGACAACGTTGGCTTTCAGTTCTCCTGGTCGGGCAACGGCGAGTCGGGCGTCAACGTCCCGCGCCCACAGCTCGGCTCCATCAGCTTCGCGAGCGGGAAGGCCTTTTTTGTCCTGGCTTTCGTCGTGCTTGTGGTCTGCTCGGCCGTCGTGGTCGCCATCCGGCGGGGCACGACCGGGCGCGAGCTCGCGGGGATGCGGGGAAGCGAGCTCGCGGCGGCATCTATAGGCACGAACCTGGCCAGGTTAAAGATCGTCGTCTTCGCTCTGGCAGCCGGCCTCGCCGGGGTAGGCGGCGCCCTCTACGGCTCGCTGCAGGGCACGGTGTCGCCGAATGACTTCAACTCGATCCTGTCGCTTGTGTTCATGGTCGTCGTGGTGACGACGGGGGTCTACACCGTCGAGGGCGCCATCCAGGCCGGGATGGCCTATGTCATCTTGTACCAGCTGCTCGACTACCTGCCTTCGCAGTGGCGCAACCTGTTCCCGATCCTGTTCGGG
This sequence comes from Acidimicrobiales bacterium, assembly GCA_049514105.1. Taxonomy (GTDB): domain Bacteria; phylum Actinomycetota; class Acidimicrobiia; order Acidimicrobiales; family Bog-793; genus Fen-455. The sequence continues at coordinate 23,286 of JBEKVJ010000014.1, read as the reverse complement.
CTCGGGGCGGTCACCTATGCCCTGCATCCAGAAGGGGTGGTGGAATGGCAAAAGCGCCGTGCCGTCGAGCTCGTCGTCGCCGTCGCCAATCGTAAAGAGGCGGTCGGCTGAGATGCCCCTTATCGAGGCTCGCGCGATAACCAAGCGCTTCGGCGGCATCGTGGCTCTGGAGGACGTCTCGATAGCCCTCGAGCGCGGTGAGGCCGTCGGCCTCGTCGGACCGAACGGGGCCGGGAAGACGACCCTTTTCGACTGCATCAACGGCGTTCGCCACTTCGACGCGGGACAGGTCAGCTTCGAGGGCCGCCGGATCGACCGCTTGTCGGTCTACAAACGGGCCCGGCTCGGCATCGGGCGGACCTTCCAACGCCTCGAGCTGTTCGCAGGTATGAGCGCCCGGGAGCACCTCATGGTCTCCGAACGCGTGCACCGGGGCGACGGCCGGCTCTTAAAGGACCTCGCCGGCAGGGGCAGGGCCAAGGCGCCGGTAGTGCGCGTAGAAGAACTTTTGGGCAACCTCGGTCTCATGGAGGTGGCCGACGACCCGATCGAGTCGCTCAGCCAAGGTCACGGCCGCCTCGTCGAGCTCGGTCGCGCTCTCGTCCAAGATCCCCTTCTCGTGCTCTTAGACGAGCCCTCCTCGGGCCTCGACACCCGCGAGACCGCCGAATTCGGTCGGGTTCTCACCGAGCTTCGCGACACTCAGGAGACGGCCATCTTGCTCGTCGAGCACGACCTCGAGCTCGTGCGCCGTGTCGCCGGGAGGATCTACGTGCTCGACTTCGGCAGGCTCATCGCCTCCGGACCGGTCGAAGAGGTGCTGGCCGACGCGGCGGTGCGGCGGGCCTACCTCGGAGATCTCCAGTGACCCTCACCGATGGCCCAGGCGCCAGCGTGACTGCGCCGCCGGTGCTCGAGCTGGCGGACGTCTCTGCCTCCTATGGCCGGTTCCGGGCGCTCTTCGGCGTATCGATATCGGTCCCTGAGCGCTCCGTGACGGCGCTCGTCGGCCCGAACGGTGCCGGCAAGTCGACGATCGCCCGTGTCGTCACCGGGCTCGTCGCAGCCTCTTCTGGCCGCGTGTTGTTCTCGGGCGAGGACGTGACCGGCCTTGCGACCTGGAAGCTTGTCCGCAAGGGAGTCGCGCACGCCCCCGAGGGGCGCTCGGTCTTTGCCACCTTGGACGTCGAGGACAACCTCCGCCTCACTTTCATCCGGGCCCTCGGCCGCAAGGGCGCGGGCGAGGCGCTCGAGCGCGCCTTTAGCCGCTTCCCGCGACTTGCCGAGCGCCGCCGCCAGCTCGCAGGCACGCTCTCGGGAGGCGAGCAGCGCATGCTGGCGCTCGCCCGCGTACTGGCCGTGCCGCCGAAACTGCTCGTGGTAGACGAGCTGTCCCTGGGGCTCGCGCCCCGCGTTGTGGACGACGTCTACAGGGCGCTCAGGGAGATACGCGACGCGGGAACGTCACTGCTTGTCATCGAGCAGCAGCTGCCCCGTGCCCTCGAACTGGCGGAGCAATTGATCGTGATGCGCAAGGGCGAGGTCGTCGCCGCCGGCCCGGTCAGCGACCTCGGCGAGCTGGCCCGCGAGTTGCTGCCCGGGCACGAGTGATCCGTGGGGGAACCCGGCTCTAGCAGCCAGGCGGCACTTTGCCGGAATTCTCGAGCTCGAGCAGGACGCAGATGGTGAGCTTGGCCACGACCCACTTGGAGTGCTGGTAGACGGCGAGGCCGTCTGTAGAGGGGAGCACTACCGAATGCGCCGGGCTCAAGATCTCATAAGTCACCTTGGCACACGGGCTCGGGAGGAACTCGTTTTTGCAGGCCGCGCCCATTTCGATGACCACCTTGCTCACAGAGGCACCCCCGGCGGCTTTGGCGAGCGGGCTCTTGAGCGCTGTCTGCATGGCCGAGGCGAGTGCCGAGCCGTCCTGGATCACGGCGAGCTTGGGCGAAAGCTCGGGGTCCGCGAGGTCGAACAGCACCGAGTAGGCGTTCTTCACCGCCGCGGTCGACTGGGCCGCAGACGGCAAAGTCGTCGTAGTCGTGGTGGTCGTGGTCGTCGGCGGCACACTCGAGGAGCTGCAGGCGGCGAGGCCGGTCGCGATCATGGCAAGGCTCAGCAGCCCCAGGGCGCGCGAGAGCCTTCGGTTTTTTGGCACGCGGGGGAGTCTAAGGCTGCGACCTGGTCTTTGTCGTGCTTGTTCGAGCTCGGGCCGGATGAGAGCGTTTCGTCGGGTGCCAGCTCGCCCGGTACGCTGCGGTGAAGTGAGCATCTCGACCAAACGCGGCGACGACGGCACGACCGGGCTGTTCTACGGCGGCCGGGCCAGGAAGGACTCGGCCCGCATCGAGACCGTCGGTGCCATAGACGAGGCGCAGGCGGCCCTCGGGGTCGCGAGAGCCCAGGCCAGAGCCGACAAAGGCGCGATCAGCCTTGACGAAGAGCTCACCAGCCTCGAGCGCGGGCTTTGGGTCGTCATGGCAGAGGTGGCCACCGCCCCGCGCAACCGCTCCAAGCTCTCGGCGGGCGTGACGCTGGTCAGCGCCGAGATGGTCGAAGACCTGAGCCGGCGCGTGCTCGAGCTCGAGGCCTCGATCGAGATGCCGACCGAGTTCGTCGTCCCCGGTCAGAGCCTTACGAGCGCGGCTCTCGATCTTGCTCGTACGCTCGTGCGCCGTGCCGAGCGCCACGCCGTCGCGCTCGGTCTCGGTGAGCTCTCCCTGGTCGTTGCCTACCTGAACCGTCTCTCGGACCTGTGCTGGTTGCTGGCACGGGCCTGCGAGCACGAACATCTGACCGCTCGCGCTAAAGCTGTGCGGGCCTGCGGAGCAAAGGAATGATGCGTGCCATGTGCTTGCCGTTGAGCTTGCAGAGCGATGTGTCCGATTCGGCCCCCGAAGGCGTCGATGCCATCGGCTGGTGTGCCCTCGAAGGACTAACTACGGCGCGCCCGGGCCTGGAGCTCGACCTCGCCTGGTGCGAGAAGAGGCGTTTTCAGGCCAAGCCGGGCGAGACGCTTTTGAGCTCCGGGCCGCGCGACGTGGTCGAAGTCGTCCTCGGGCTCGGCAGCGCTTTACAGCTCGGCCCGGCAAGGTTGCGCCAAGCAGGTGCGGCTTTCGCCCGCTCGAGCGGCGACGCCAAGTCCCTCGCCCTGGACCTGACGGGGATCAAGGCTCTCGGGCTCGGCACAGACCAGGCCGTCCAGGCTGCCATCGAGGGCTTTTGGGGAGCGAGGTACCGCTTTACGCGCTACCACGCCGGTGAAGCCGACCCGCTCGAGTCTCTCAGGGTCGTGGTCGGCACAGACGAGATCGCCTCTGGCGAGAGCGGCTTGGCGCGCGGCCGCGTGATAGCGGACGCCACCTGGTTGGCGCGAGACCTTTCCAACGAGCCGGCTGGTTCTCTGACGCCCACTCGTCTCGGCGAGGTCGCGGCCGAGATTGCCGAAAGAGCCGGCCTTAGCGCGACGATCCTCGACGAGAAGGCGATCACACAGGCGGGTCTCGGGGGTCTTCTTGGCGTCGCTGCCGGCTCGGTGCAGCCTCCCCGGCTGATCAAGCTCGTCTACGAGCCCTCGCCCGAAGTTGCCCTCAAAGGCCCGGACGGGACCATCGTGACCGTGGTCCTCGTCGGCAAAGGCATCACCTTCGACTCGGGGGGACTGACACTTAAGACATTCGAGGGCATGTTGACGATGAAGACCGACATGAGCGGCGCCGCCGACGTCATTGCGACTCTTGGTGCTTGTGAGGCGCTCGGGGTCAAGGTTCGTGTCGTCGGGATCGCCCCGACGACCGAGAACATGCCCGGCGGCCGGGCCGTCAAACCAGGTGACGTCTTGAAGATCCGCAACGGCAAGACGATCGAGGTCCTCAACACCGACTGTGAGGGGCGTCTTGTCCTCGCGGACGGGCTCTCGCTCGCGGCCGAGGAGGCGCCGGACGCGATCGTCGACCTGGCCACGCTCACCGGCGCGTGTGTCACGGCCCTCGGGCCTAAAATCGCCGGCCTCATGGGAAACGACGACCGACTTGTCTCGGCGCTGCGGGCCGCCTCCGAGCGCGCGGGCGAGCCGACCTGGCCCCTCCCGCTCCCGGAGGCCTATCGGGCCGAGATCGACTCCGATGTGGCCGACATGAAGAACCACTCCAAGCGCGGCGGCGGCACGCTCACCGCGGCTTTGTTGTTGCAAGAGTTCGTCACCGACCGGCCCTGGGCGCATCTGGACATAGCCGGGCCTTCGCGAACAGACGACGACGCGGGAGAGTTCCGAAAGGGCTCGACCGGCTTCGGGGTGCGCACTTTGCTCGAGTTCCTCTGCACATACGAGCCCTTGAGTTCACCCGCGGCGGGAGCCGTTGGGGGGAAGGTGATCCCATGACAGCTGAAGACGAGACGGACGGCCCCACAAGTCCGCAGCACGAGGAGTCGACAAGGCCCGAGGTGCCGCCCACGGCGCCGACACAGGATCCGGCACCGCCGAGCGAACAGGGCGCGGCAGCGGTGCCAGCTCAGCTGAGCGGAAACGAGGCCCCGCGAGGCGAGTCCTTGGCGTCGCTGGCAAAGCTCCCCGGTCCCCCCGAGTCGACGAGGTCGACAAGCGCCCTTGCTCCGCGGCCGGCACGAAAGCGCGTCGCCGCCCGGCCCACGGCGCGAAAGGCGGCTTCGCCCCCGGCCAAAAAGGCGACCGCCTCGCTCGCGCCGCCAGTCGTGCCACCGCTGCGGCCGACGACACTTGCCATCGACATCGGCGGTACGGGCCTTAAGGCCTCGGTGCTCGACGCGGCGGGAAAGCTCGTAGCCGACCGGGTCCGGGTCGTCACGCCTTATCCGTGTACGACCAAGGCGCTCGTCGAGGCTCTTGCCGGTCTTGTCGCGCCCCTGCCTTCATTCGACCGGGTGTCGGTCGGCTTTCCCGGTGTGGTGCGCAAGGGCCTTGTTCTCACGGCGCCCCATTTCGTGACCAAGACCGGGGCCCCGGGCGAGCCACCGGTGCCAAAGCTCCTGGCGGCGTGGACCGGTTTCGACCTCGCCTCCGCCCTCAGCTCGAGCTTTGGCCATCCCGTACGCGTCTGTAACGACGCCGACCTGCAAGGTCTCGACGTCGTGAGCGGATCCGGGCTCGAGTTCGTCGTCACTCTTGGAACTGGCGTAGGCACGGCGCTGTTTTTGGACGGGAAGCTCACGCCGCACCTCGAGCTGGCGCATCATCCCTTCCGACGCGGTCAGACCTACGACGAGCAGCTCGGCGACACGCCCCTTAGACGCATAGGTGCCAAGAAGTGGCGCAAGCGTTTCGACGAGGCTCTCGTCAACTTCCAGAGCCTGTTGAACTACGACAAGCTCTACGTAGGAGGCGGCAACGCCCGGCTCTTGGTCGGCCATGTGGGCCCCTCGGTGACCATCGTCGACAACCTGGCCGGGATCCTCGGCGGCATCAAGCTATGGGAGATCGAAGAGTAAGCCTCGCCGCGCCGGGCTCGGCCTCTAAGGCCTCAGCCGACTCCGGCGCACTGGGCTTGGAGGGCCGGGAGCAAGTAGCGCAGCGGGACGCGGCTCGACTCGCTGAGCGTTGCCTCGAGCGCCTGCCAGGTCGTGTCCTCGCCGGCGGCGACCGCCGCGAGTGGGACGGCCACGCGGATCTGCGCGAGTGCCTCGGCCCGGAGCCGGGCTGCTTGGGCCGGCCTCGAGGCGGCCTCGTCAGCGGCGGTGATGCCGCGTTCGATATGGGCGCAGGCCTGGCCGGCAAGCGAGCCCGAGCCCTGGCCCGAGCAGCTCGTCAACGCTGCGCCCAAGACAAGGGCGAGGAGCAGGGACCCTGCGACCAGAGGTGGTCGCGACACACTTACTCCCCGAGCCAGACGGGGGCGTTGTCCAAGAAGAACCGAGTCACCGCGAGCGCCCTGTCGAATGTGTCGCAGAGCAGCTCCTCGCCCGCGAGCACCCGCGCGAGCGAGACCTGCTGACGGGCGACGATACTGAGGCGCCGGACGGGCGCGTCGGTCACGGACCCGAACGAGTCCGTCGCCGAGATCTCGAGGGGCAGCTCGACGCCGCCGACGCCCGCGAGGTCGATGGCAAGGCGAAGCAGGTCCGGCCCTTTCGGCAGTGGCGGCACCCCCCAGTTGAAAGTAAGGGGGAAGAACCATTTGTCCGGCGGGTCCTCGTCCTCGGGCAGCGCCACGACCGCGTCTTCGAAGTCGAGCAGCACGCGCGGCTCCACCTCGAGGGCGAGATGCAGATCGATCGGGCCGCCGCAACCCTCCTCGGGGTGAAGGTCGACCTCCCAGAACTGGCGCAGCGAGTACGTCTCGACGAAGTGTCGCTCGTCGTGCACGTGGAACTTGTGGTCGACCGCATGGTCCTTCAGCTCGGCCACATAACCGGCTACGTCTATAACGGCCATTCGGCACGCAAGTGTAGGCGAGCGACCGGCACCAGGCGGCCAGACTAGTTTCGGTGTTGTGGACGGAACCGAGCTGTTGGTTGTCCTCGTGGAGGCCGCCGAGGCAGTTGCGGACTCGCTGCATGACCTCGCCGATTGGGGACTGGCGGGCACGCGGCCGGGACAGTACCGCTCCGACCTGGTTGCAGACAAAGCCGCCGTCGCGATCCTCTCCGCTGCCGGTCTCGGGGTCTTGTCGGAAGAGTCGGGCCTCACGCCTGGGCCCTCGGAGGCGTCCTTGCTCGCCGTGTTGGACCCGGTCGACGGCTCCACGAACGCCTCTCGTCGTATCCCGTGGTTCGCCACGAGCATCTGCGTCCTCGACGACCAAGGCCCGCTCGCGTCACTGGTGGTCAACCAGGCGATTGGCACCCGCTTCGAGGCGGTGCGCGGGGCTGGGGCGACGCGCGACGGCGAGCCGATCACGCCGTCTCAAAAAGACACCCTGCGGCGCTCCATCGTCGGGCTCTCCGGCTACCCGCCCCAGTACCTCGGCTGGCGTCAGTACCGGGCGCTCGGCGCCGCGGCGCTCGACCTGTGTGCTGTCGCGGACGGGACCCTTGACGGCTACATCGACTGCATGCGCGACGCTCATGGGTGCTGGGATTACCTGGGTGGGCTGCTCATTTGTACAGAGGCGGGGGCACATGTCGCCGACGCGGCCGGGCGCGAGCTAGTCGTTCGGGACCACACCGGGCGCCGCACGCCCGTAGCGGCGGGGACCGAGGCCTTGCTCAAAGAGCTCGTTGCCTGTCGCTCCACCTGGCCGCTGTAGCCTCGGTCCGAGATGTCAACGAGCGAGACCGAACCGTCTGGGACCGAGGCGTCCGCACCCTCATCGTCGCCCCAGCTCTCGCTCCTGTTAGAGCTTCAAGAGGATGACCTGGCCCTCGACCGTCTCGCCTACCGCCGACGTGAGCTGGCCGAACGGGCTGCGGTCAGAGAGCTCACTGCCAACTTGGCCGAGGTGTCGGCGCGCGTCAAAGAAGCCGGAGAGCAGCGTGACAAGCTCTCCTCGCAGTTGACGACGCTTGATCAGCGTTCCGAGTCAGTGGGTGCCCGCGTCGCGACCATCGAGGAGCGCTTGAAATCAGGGCGGGCAGGCTCGTACAGGGACGAGCAGGCGATGGGGGAGGAGGTGTCCTCCCTCGTCCAGCAGCGTCGCGAGCTCGAGGACCAAGAGCTCGAGGTCATGGAGGCCCTGGAGCCGCTGGACCAGGACTTATCGACCCTCAAGGCGAGCACGTCGTCGATCACCGAGGAGCTATCACACGCCAAAGAGCAGCTCGCCATCGCTGAGTCCGCCATCGACGACGAAGCGGCGAAGGTCCGCGCCGGGCGCGACGAGCTGGCCGAGCGCATCGCACCCGAGCTCGCTTCTTCCTATGAGCGGCTGCGGGCCAAGCTCGGCGGCATAGGTGCGGCCCATGTCGTAGGCGGTGCGTGTAGCGGTTGCCACCTCCAGCTCCCAGCAGGCGAGCTGCACCGGCTGCGCCACTCCGCTCCCGACTCGGTCGTCTACTGCGACCAGTGCGGGCGGATCCTGGTCCCGTGACGATCCCCCAGAGCCGCTAGCGACCCGTGTTGGTGCTGGCGCGTCACGGACAGAGCCGGGCGAACGCGGCCGGGCTGCTCGTGGGGAGGGCCGACTCTCCCCTCACAGATCTCGGCCGGCGCCAGGCCGAGGCCCTCGGGGTCGTCCTGGCGCCGATCACGAGAGCCGGGTGCCGGATCCTCTCGAGCCCGCTGCAGCGCGCCGAGCAGACGGCGCACGCAGTCGCGCTTGGTGGTGCGATCCAGCCGGCTCAGTCCAGCAGCGGCAGCCGCGTGATCACCGATGGCCGTTTCGTGGAGCTCGATTACGGTGAGCTCGACCAAACTGCGATCTCTGAGCTCGCATCAGGCCTCTGGGACAACTGGCGTGCCAACACGACCTGGCGACCGCCGGGAGGCGAAACCCTCGCCGAGGTGATGGCCAGGGTTACTGCTGTCTGTGAGGAACTCGCCGAGGAGGCCGCCCGAGCTGATGTCGTCATCGTGAGCCACGTTTCTCCCATAAAGGCCGCTGTGGCCTGGGCGCTTGGCGCCGGGCCGGAGCTCACCTGGCGCCTGTCCCTCGGTGTGGCGTCTGTCACCCGCATCGCGACCGACCGGGCGCGCGGGCCCTCGCTCGTGAGCTTCAACGAGAGGTCTCATCTCGCCGGGCTGTGCTGACAAGAGCCGCGGCCAGGACGCGAGATTCCCCCGGGCTAGCGGCATTTGGACCGCTGCCCGGGGGAGGTTCCCTGCGCCAGAGCCAAGGGCGCTTGGCTACATGGAAGAGCCGAATAGATGCGGGCTCAGTGCTGGGAAGCCGCGACGTTCAAGACGTTTTCATGCTTGCCGAGCGTGATGTCGATCTTGCGGCTCTTGGCGGACTCGGCGACCGGGACCGTCACGGTCAAAACTCCGTTCTCGTACGCGGCGGTGATCTTCTCGGCGTCCAGGCCCTCGCTTAGGAACAGACGGCGAGTAAAGGTTCCCTGGGGTCGCTCGGCCACGAGCACTTCGTCGCCGTCTTGGGGTGCCCAAGTGCGTTCGGCCTTGATCGAGAGCACGTTCTTCTCGATGGTGAGATCGAGGCTGGCAGGGTCGATACCTGGCAGGTCAACGCGGACTAGGAACCTCTCGCCCTTGCGATAGACGTCCAGAGGCACCGACGCCCTCGCCTGCCAGTTCGGCTGGGTCAACCGATCGATCTCACGAAACGGATCGAATCGCATCATTTCTTTTGGATCTCCTTATCTAGTCATCAGATTTATTTACAGCATAACACTTAGCTTTTTGTTAGACAAGCACTCACTATCTGAGTCTGAATTACGCATGGCACCTCGCCCGCAGGCCCGCATCGGTTTCCACGGCATGAGAGAATGGGCGCGGTGGTGGCGAGTCGACCGGGTGGCCGCGGCCGGTGCGGCGCTTCGGCGCCGCAACCGGCTGAGGAAGGTCGGGGCTCCACAGGGCAGGGTGCTGGCTAACGGCTAGTCGGGGCGACCCGCAGGACAGTGCCACAGAGAACAAACCGCCGATGGCACGGCTCGCCGTGCACAGGCAAGGGTGAAACGGTGCGGCAAGAGCGCACCAGCGGCCGGGGTGACCCGGCCGGCTCGGTAAACCCCACCCGGAGCAAGGCCAAACGTGGGACGGGCTGCCCGCCCGATGTCCCCAGGTAGGCCGCTTAGATGGATGGCCACCCCGCCAGCCGGTTCGCCGGCCGGCGGACAGAACCCCGCCTATAGGCCGGCTCGCCGCCACCACCTCCTTTTTGCCGTGCCAAAATGCCATTTGGCCTGCGGTTTCGTCATTGCCGTCGGTCGCCTTTGGTGACCGAAGACATCGCTGAAGTCCTCAGAGCTGGGACCTTTCGAGGACTTGAGGACTTCATGAGGACCGAAACCGGTCCCTGGGCGGTGATCGGAGGCGCCGTGGCGAGGAAGACGGCGGTCATGACGGACCATCGAAGTGTTTGTTATTCATCACCTCAAGCCCGCCGGGTCGAGCCGGAGTTGCCTGGGTCGAAACAACCCTCGTTAGGTGTGGCTCAGCGATGGCCCAAAAGCTCGTGATAAAAGCGCAGATCGGGCGGTCTGTGTCGAGGCGGACTAACTCTCCTTGTTCGCTTGCTGCCAGAGCAGAGTTACATGTCCACCCGTGAGCGCGATGAGCTGCTCATGGGCCTCGAAGGCGCCGCCTCCGGGGATCTCGTCGGCGTAGATGGTGCCCTTGGGACCGAATGCGTACGAGGTCATGAAGAAGTACTCGCCGTCGACGAGGCGATTCAGGTTGTATGCCGGGACGAGTGCATGCTGGCCAAGGCGCAGGAGGACCGAGCCGCTCTCCGCATAGACGGTACCGCCCGGGGCGCGAACGAGTTCGGAGTAGTTGCCACCGCTTTGTCTCGCGTAACCGATGTAATGCGCCGCAGCGTCGGACGAGACCCGCCACACAGCCCAGCCATTGAAGCCTGACACGTCGAGGTTCCCCGCTCCGTCGACGGCGAGGTAGCCCAGGCCCATGTCGAGGCTCCGCGGAAGCGGTGCGCCAAAGCTCTCTTGGCGCGTGGCGAGGGTTTCGAGCCGACCGCCAACGAGACGCAGCAGCTGGGTCGAGGTGTCGAGATAGAGCCGGCCGTTCGGACCGAGCGCGACATACGGGCTCGCCCCCAGAGAAGCGGTGAGTGCTGGTGCTCCGTTGTCCACCGGGTGTGCAGGCGGGGTGCCGCTCACGCCGTCGCCTCCGACTCCGTTGCCGGCCAGGGTGTGGATGATCCCATCGGCGTCGATCACCCGCACACGGCCTTGGTCGACGAACCAAAGAGTGCCGTTCGGGCCGAAGGTGAGGTCGTAGGGAGCCGAGAGCCTTGCGTCGAGCGCGGGACCGTCGTTGCCGGTGTAGCCGGCCTCGCCGTCGCCGGCGACCATGGCGAATCGGCCGTTGGCCAGGCGGACGACGATCTCGTGTTGCTCCGACGCAGCAAGATAGAGCGCTCCGTCCGGGCTAACGGCGAGGTCTCCCGCGACCTTGAGAGGGACAACCTTGCCCACGGGCAAGGCGGTAACAGCCAGCGTCCTCAGTCGGTTCGACGCTGAGTCTCCTCCGGCGGCGGTACCTGAGAAGGCAACGATGACGCCGGCGCCGACAACGAACATCGCAGCGCCAAGGAGAACGGTGTTGCGCTCTCGCAGGCGCACGCGAAGTGTGACCCGGACACGAGAAACCTCCGGTCGTCTCGCCACCGGCACCACCTCCCTGGCAGGCAGATGTAGCACAGAACGCCGGTCGGGAGGCCGCGAAGCTGACTGTCCACCGCGTCCCTACTCGACAGAGGGCACACGCATCGATCGGTCGCGCTATGAGCTCTTCCGAGGGTGGTTCAAGGCGAGGTTCTGTGTCTTCGTGAGGGCATCTACGGGCCTCATGGACTCTCGATGCGGGCGAATGCCGGTTCAAGCGTCGGCAGTTGCGATGACGAGACGAGCCGTTCGAGCAGTCGAGCGGACAGTGTGGGCACGATCGGGGCCACAGCCCCGGCAATAGCGCGGGCGCTTGGCACATAGCGAGCGAGCAACGTATCCAGTGTTTGCTCCGCCCGAGGTCCGACTTCTTTCGCAACGGCCCAGGGTTTGGAGTCCTCGAGGTCGCGGTTGAGCGATGCAACGGCCTCGCAGACGAGCCTCGTGGCCCCGCGAAGGTCGAAGTCAGCGATGGCTTTTGCGACATTGTTCTCAAGTTCGCGTAGGTCAGTGGCGATGTCGACCTCGACCTGGGGAACCACCCGTCCCCGATAACGATGGACGAGGCCGATGATCCGGTTGACGAGATTGCCGAGTCCGTTCGCCAGGTCCGCGTTCGCTCGGGCAATGAGTCGAGCTGTGGTGAAGTCCGTGTCGGCAGTCGAACCGGCATCACGCGCGAACCACCACCGGAGCGCGTCGGTCCCGTAGGCATCGACCGTCGCGGTCGGCTCGACGGCGTTACCAGTCGACTTCGACAGCTTGACGCCATCGACGGTGATGTAGGGGATGCACCTGGATTCTCGTTGGCGACGGCTGACCTGCCGAGGCGAGGAACGCGGGCCAATAGACCGCGTGGAAGCGCAGGATCCCTTTACCGATCACGTGGACCCGCTCGTCGGACTCGACCCACCACTCCCGATAGTTCGAACTCTCGATGTCCCCAAATCCCAGCGCGCTGATGTAGTTAGCGAGCGCGTCAAACCAGACGTAGATGACCTGGCTCTGATCATCAGGCACAGCGAGGCCCCACCCCCGTGCGCGCGTCGCTGAGCGCGAGACACTGATGTCTTCGAGGCCCCGCCGGACGAATGCGAGGACCTCTTGTTTGAACGGCTCGGGGGACACGATGAGACGCCCAGAGCTGATCAGCGCTTCGATCTGGTCCCGATAGGCAGACAGCCGGAAGAGCCACTTCTTCTCCGCGACGCGCTCGACGGGAGTGCCGTGCTCTGGGCAGTAACCCTTGACTAGCTCGCCTGGCGCGTAGAACTGCTCGCAGCCGACGCAGTAGTCGCCCTCGAAGTTCTGTGTGTAGAGATCTCCATTCGCCGCACACGCTCGCCAGAGACGCTCCACCGCCGGCGCGTGACGGCGGTCGATGCTCGTGCGGATGTAGTCATCGAAGGAGAGCCCGAGAGGATCAGCCAGCTGCTCGAAGTGCTTCGCGTTGGCGTCCACGAACACAGAGGTGGATACACCGGCGGCCTGCGCCGCGAGCACGTTCTTCAGGGAGTAGTCATCGGTGCCACCGAGGAAGCGGACGCGATCACCGCAAGAACGGCGCGCCCGTGCGTAGATGTCCCCCTCGACGAGCTCGTAGGCGTAACCAAGGTGCGGCGCCGCGTTGACGTAGGGAATTGCAACGGTCAGGCACGTGGTCCTCATGCTCATGACCTCCTCGGTCGGTTAGCTGGGGAAGGTCCCGACCGAGTCGTGAGCATCACCTCGACCCTGGGAACTCCTCCAGGGTCGAAAAACGGATCGCTACAAGACGCGCGAAACCGGCCCCGGATAGGGCCGCATCATCGAGGTCCGACGAAGGTTTCGCACGAAGACAAATCTACCTAATCGCGAGACTGCTCGGCATCGGCGGTGCAACAGCAAGGTCGATCGGCGCTGGAGTCCATGCGAGGTTGACTGTCAGTTGGTCGCGCTATTTGTGTTCGCGACTGCTCCCCACTGGCACCTTGTGGACAGGGCAGTCCATGCCGGCCTCAGCCCTCAGGCGAAGGGCACGGCGAAATCACAGTAGGGCGCGCTCGTCTCGGTGACTGGACCGCTCGCGAGGTAGGTGATTCGCATGCCGAGATCGTCGACCTGATTCGACGGGTCAATGCCCTGCTTTTTTGCCCACGCACGCAGTGCCTCGGACGCGAGCTGCCACTGCACTGCCGGTTTCCCACCCGGGCCACTCGGGAGCGCGTCGTTCGCGAGCGCGACGTACGCCTCGCGGTGTGCGGGTTCTCTCCGCAAGCTCAACTCGGGATAGTGCTCAGCGAGTGCCTGCGCGTCCGAGTCCGGTACCGGCTTGCACCACTCCACTGGACCATCACTATCGGCGCTCACCTCACCCCAGTAGATCGAAAACATCGCGCCTTCGCGCCCCTCCACTTTCGGCAGCGGTCGCTCACGCAGGATTGCGATGAATTCCTTGCCGAGCGCCCACGCGCCCTGTTCGTCGACATTGCGCTTCAGACAGAGCACGCTCCGCTCGGGTATCTCTCGTGTGGCGACTTCGTACATGACAGACCTCTTTCCACTCAGTTGGTTGACGAGGTAGTCGGCAAGCTCGCGGCGCGCGTCGTGGGCGGACTCGACCTTTCGCCAGTGCGCTGCTATCTGCTCTGCGGCATCAACCGGATCGCACGCGAGCAGTTCCCTGATCGCCACAAGCGGTATCTCGAGTTGGCGCAGCATCGATACAAGGCGCGCCGCTTCGAGCTGCGCGGCGGTGTAGTACCGATAGCCGGAGACTTCGTCGACTCGCGCGGGAACCAGCACGTCGAGCCCGTCGTAGAGACGAAGCGCCTTGACTGACAGACGTGAGCGCCTTGCGAACTCGCCAATGCTGATTTCTTCCACGTTTCATACTCCCTTGTCGTCGAGCCGGAGAGCCCGACACATCGAGTGTGCAGCCTCCCCAAGGGGGAGAGTCAAGCTCATCGGCCGACTGGGCTCGCAAGGTCCGGTCACCCGCGAGCCATCACCGGGTGGGTCGCGCACAGATCAGCATCCGGAGGCCGTCGAGCGCGAGCACGAATCCCAAGAGCGCTCGATCAATGCCCGAAGACGGCGATGTTGCCGGCTCTTTCGTGGTGGTCCCGTGTCGTCAAGGGTGGGATCGGGCTCAGAGGTCGGGACCTCTGAGAACCGCTGGCCTGGGTGGCAACTCCTAGCAAGGCCCGAGGCTCTGCCGCTGCACGATTGGCGGTGGGTCGGAGTGTTCCTGGCTAGTGTGCGGGCGATGCGGGCTGGCTTGTTGCCGTTAGGGGCATACCCGCCGATAGCGGCGGCAGTGTCGCCGTCGCGGAGATGGGAGAGCGCCACGTTCGGCGGCGTTGTTCTGGCGCAGATTCTCGGTGAGCGCCACTTATGTGCTGGCGGAGGAAATGGTCACGCGGCCGAAGCTCCGGGCGCGCCAGCGTGGAGCGGAGCCGGGCGTTCAGCCCGATTCGGTACCGTCGAGGCGAGCTATGACCGACCTGACAGCCAAGAACGAAGCGCTGCGATGCAAAGCGCGTCAACCGGATCGAAGCGACGTCGCCGCCTTTACCGTTCAATCGCACCCTGGCGCAGTCGCTGGACGCGGCGGGATCGCAAGGCGCGGAAAAGATGTCCCGAGCCGGGCGGCCGCGTATGTGCCCACCAAGGCGACCAGCACGGTCCAGCAGATAACGGTGAGCACCGGGTCCGAGGCAGCGAACGATCGCGCCGGTGGCATCTCGGCGAAGCACGCAAGGGCGGATAGCCCGAGCACGAAGCGCAACGTCCAGCGTTCGGCGACCACAGCCAGCACAACGCAGCCCCACACCTCGTACCAGGGCTCCACCACAGGCCCGAGCACCGCGAACAGCAACAGGCTCCAGCCGAGCGCTTCGACCTCGCCCTGGCGTTTGGAACGCAAGAGCAACAGCACTGAGAGCGCGGCCGCCAGCCCGAGACCGACGCCCCGTGAGATCTCGACAAGCCCCGCCGTGTGCCATCCCACGCCAAGGGCGCTTGCTGCATGGGCCACGGCCAGCCCGAGGGCCGTTGCCGGATCGAGCCAAGAGACGATTTTGCCCGGGTCGGCGAGTCCGGCCAGCCAGTGCCACCCCAGGTTCGCGACCACGCCGATTACCGCCATGAGCACAGACACGATCGCCACCGCGCTAAGGACACGGGGGACCCGTTGGCGCCAGTTCCCGTGGTGCCACCACCATCCGATGAAGACGGCGCCGATAATCGCCGGCAGCTCGACTTGGGCGGCGAGAGCGCACAGCACCAAGCCAGCCAACGCGTGATTGCGGCGGGCGAGCGCACAACCGGCGACCAGCAGCCCCAGCATCAGCGCTTCAATGTGGGCCCCGCCGACGAGCACTAGCAGTACGAGGGGGTTGAGCGGACCCAGGGCGAAGGCCACGTTGTCGGGGCGTCTGATCGAGCGAGCGAGGGAGGTAATGCCCCAGGCGATCAATCCGAGACCCACCAACGCGACGAGCCGGAAGCCAGCTACGGCCATAGCGACGTCGTGGGGCGACAGGCCCACGACAACTCCGGAGAGCCTCTCCCACACCGGACCGTAGGGCGAGATCATGTGGCGCCAGAGCGGATCGGCGAGGCGTAGGTACAGCCCGCCCCCGAGGGCGCTCGCGGTGTGAACATAGGGGTTGAGGCCATGCTGCACCATCTCTCCCTGCGCCGCGTAGAGGTACACGTCGCGGCTGAACAGCGGCGGCATGACGGCGATGGGACCTACCCAGGCGATGAGAATGGCCACCAAATGGCGTATCGGGACCGAGGGCCGGCGACGCACGGTGCGGACGAGCTCGAACCAACCACCAAGCATCAGCACTATCCCGATCACCACGAGCATGAGCCCGAGGAACCCGCTGCCCGCTGTGCGCGCCCCGTCGGCGGTGGCAAACAGCCAGGCGTCGGGCGTGCTTAGCGAAAACGGCGAGCCAGCCTGAAAGACCCCGAGCAGTATCGCAATAGACCCCGCAAACCCGACGATGCCACACGCCTCGAGCGAGATCGGTCGCAGAATCCGCCCTGGCGCGTCGGGGCCGACGGACACCGCGGGCGCGCGCATCGTGTCGTGGGCCTCACGAGGACGGGTCGGCCCGAAAGGTGAATCGCCCTCAAGTGGGAGCGGCTCGATGAATTGGGTGATCCGTCGACGGGCAGGAGGACGCCACGCGATGGCGGCGAGCGGGCCGACGAACGTTGGACGTTGTCCCGGCGAGGAACGAGCTGCCCGCAACTGCTTGGTCAATGAGATCACCGAGATCACAGAACTCATTATCGAGAACTGGGGATGCGCCTGCTACGGCGCTACCGGCCATCTTCCGGTGGGGGTTAACCCGACCATCGCGACCTGGCTGGTCGGATTGCCGCGCCGGTGGACTACGCCAAGGGATCCATGGCGGGCGCACACCACCGTTCGCTGAGCTGCGAGACAAAACGTGCAAGCTCGTGTCTAACGAAATGGCAGCGAAAGAAGATGGCCTCTAGGCCGTCTCGACCCCACCACCGGCGATGACCAGGGCGTTCGCCGTGGTATCAGCCTTTTTTCCGTGAACTCTTCGAGGGATAAAACAAGAGCGAAGCGATCACTGAACATCTCCAGCAAGCGATCACTGTCGAGCCGGCTCCGCTGGCTTTGCTGCACCAACTGCTAGTCGCGGGTGTGGCCACTGTCCGACGCGTCGCAGCTGCTGGTCAGATCACGGCTCGAACGACGCTGGCCGCGTGCAGAGCGACCAAGGATGGAGAATGGTCAAATGGTTGAAGACATCCAAGATCCACGGCGGTCAGAACCTTCATTTCTGCTTCAAGAGCGCGAGATGCTCGAGGCGTGGCTCGAGTTTCACCGCACGACACTGTTGTTGAAAGTGCGAAGGTCTAGACGACGCCCAGCGCAAGGCGCGACCCATCGCGACATCGAAGTTGTCCTTGCACGGTCTAGTGCGGCACATGGCAGAAGTGGAGCGCAACTGGTTCAGCCGCGTGCTGCTCTCGCGGCCGGACACAGCTTCGATCTGGTACGACCCAGCAGTTGAGGACAGCGAGCTCGTCCCGCTAGACGACGCTGTCTGGGCCGAGGACCTGGCTGTCTGGGAGGCAGAGTGCGCGACCAGCCGTGAAGCAGCCCGCCGTCACGCTCTGAGCGACACGGGCCTGCGTCACGGACAGCGCTGCTCGCTCAGATGGATCTACGTCCACATGATCGAGGAGTACGCGCGCCACAACGGTCATGCGGTCATCCGAGAGCTGGTTGACGGCGCAGTCGGCTGGTGAGCGGGCACCGCGTCTCGTCGCGATGATGAGTGTTGCCCCGAAGATCGTCCCGCTCGGCTCGGCGACGCGTTGAGCCGGGCGCCCATAGGTGCCCTTGGAGTGGCCGTCCTCGTTTCGTCGTTCGTGTATAGGCCCTGGAGCGGAGAGTGAAAGTCGCGGCGAGTTGATACTGGTCTTGGCAGTCACTTCCACGACAGGCTCCCGCGGGCGCGCCCAGAAGCGCCCCGGCTAAGGCAGCGTCTCTCGCGGGGCGAACTTTTTCCGGCGGCGCTCGAGAAAAGCCAGTGCGACGAGCGCAGTGGCGCCGAGCACGAACAGCTGCGGGTAGTCGGGGAAGCCCTTGTAGACGAAACGGACCACGTGCACACCTGGTCTGACGCGCACGCCGAGCAGAGCGGGGGCGACCATTTCCACGGCCGTAGGCCGTCCGTCCACCAGGGCCTGCCAGCCAGGATTGTAGGAAGCCGAGAGGAGCACGACGCAAGTGCGTGTGACCGATACCGTCGCTGCGACACGGCCGTCGGCGAGATCAGCCGATTCGGACAGCACCCGACCGGGATTACCCGACGGTCGGGATCCATAACCGAGTGTCCCTGAGGCGGCTCTGCCCGATCCGTAGGCGACGGTCGGGTAGAAGGGGTCGGTTGATGCCCAGCCGGCGAGGAAAGCGACAGAGAAAGAGCCGAGGTCTCCAGATGTCGCAGCGACGCTGCCACGGGTGTCGACGACTTGCACATAGCCGCCACCAGGGATCTGCCAGAGTACAAAGTCGCCTTGTTGTTCAATGTGCTGCGCCGGCACCGGTGGCTTCATGGCGGCCGGCAATATCAGCCACCGGATACCAAATGCCACGTAGTCACCGGGGTTGTACTCGTCGAAGTCCACCTCCGGGTCGCTCATCAACGAGGCCGTCCGGAGCGTGAAGCCGACTTCGTCGACGTTTTCGGACGCGAGGTACTTGAACACGGGCACCTCGCCGACGGTGAACTCTGCACCCCAGTCCGACGGGTCACCGGCAAATGTGCGCCCGCTCCCATGGCTGTTGATAACAGCCGCGAGCACCCCGAGTTGCGCGGCAGGGCCGGATGCGGCCTGTTTCGAGACGAACGAGGCGTTGAGGTCTGCCTCGCTAAGGACGAAAGACCACGCAGGGACGAGCGCCGCCAAGGTTAGGCAGCAAACCGCTGCCCGGCCCGCGACGGTCCCGCTCCTTTTTTGATGTGCGAGTGCGCCGACCGCCCTCTTGGTGAAATCGCCCACCCAGTTCGCGAGTTGGGCGGCACCGACCCCGGCCAGGAGCAGGCCGGCGAGCTGCACCCCGACGATGAACCGGCGTAAGAACAGGTCCTTGGAGCCAGGCAGCACCTCGAGAACAGGCCCGAGCGTCGGACGGCCGAAAAAGAGCACCAGGCTGCCCGAAAAGACGAGGACGAGCGCTCTTGCCGCTCCTTGGCCGACAGGGCCTTTACCGTCTGGTCGCCGCCAGGCAACCAGGCAGATGGCGAGACCGAGGATGAACAAGGGCGTGATCAAAAAGAGGTGGTGCCAGTCGAAGATATCGCCTTCGAAAAGGGCCGAGAGGATCCTGCGAGCTCCATAGGAGTTGGCATCTGCGCCGCTAGGGCCGCTTTGGAGGAACTGGTTGATCGCCGCCCATTTGCCTTGGGCGACGAGCGGAACCACGACCCAGGCGGCCATCGCCACCGCAGAACTGGTGACAAGCACGGCGCGACCTAAGCGACGGAGGAATTCTCGCGGGCGCACGAGCACGAAGGCGAACACAGCGGCGAAAGCAAGGTAACCAGTCTCGAAGTGGAAGGCCGCCGTGGCGGCGATCAGCACCGCCGCTGGTAGGACAAAGCGACGTTCGTCGACAGCGCGCCACGACAGAGCCCAGGCGAAAGGCAGCGTCCACATCGCCCAGAGCTGGCTCCAAAGGCCGTAGCCGCTCCAGAGGTAGCTGATCTGCTCGTAGCCCACGCGCGTGAAGCTCGAGACGAATGGAGACGCCATTGCCGCGCCAAGCGCCGCCCCGCGGCGCATGGTGAAGATACGGGAGGCGCCGTAGATGCAGATCGGCCAACAACCAACGAGCAACCACGTGCTAAAGGTGAACGCCCGCCCGACCCCGACCGCCCAGGCGACGAGCGCGGTGACGATAACGCCGAGGCTTTGGTACTGGAGGTACTGCGATGTCCCGAGGTTCAGAAAGGGGAACCACGAGTCGGGTGGGAAATGCCCGGTCCGTATCTTCGCGAGGGCGAAGCGGACCATCTCCTCGTGCACGGCCGAGTCGTTCAGGTAGGGCACCTGAACAAGCTCGGGGCGCAGCAGGACAAGCGAGACGACGCAGGTGCCACCAACTGCCAAAAGCGGCAAGAACCGGGCACCTGGGCGAGGGAGCGTCTGGTTCACTTGCTGTGAAGCTATCCCGTCTCAGTTGCCGCCACAGCCTCCCCGCTCAGACACTCCACAGTGCCTCGGTCGGCGACATTCGCGCAGCTCGCAGTGCCGGAAGCAACCCTGCCACCGCCCCGATGACGATTGCCGCGCCGAGGCCGCCGGCCCAAGCGACGACGGGGATGACCACGGCCCAGCCCTTTGTCGAGGCGTAGATCGCCGTCGAGATGGCACCGAGCAGCACCCCTAAGGCTCCGCCCATCAGGGCGAGCAGGATCGCTTCAGCGAGGAACTGCGTGCGAATGTGCCCTTTTGTGGCGCCAAGCGCGCGGCGAAGCCCAATCTCGCTTCGACGCTCGAGGACGGAGATGACCATGATGTTCGCCACCCCGACAGCCCCGACGAGCAGGGCGACTGCACCTAGGCCGAGGAACAACCCGTTCAGGGCCGCTTGGGCGTCCGCCTGGGCGACGAGAGCGGCCGAAGGCTGGCTGACGTCGACCTCGTTCGGGGCCTCCGGGTTTGCCGTGGCTGCGAGGACCGAGTCCACGGCGGCGACCTGGCTCGTCACGGCACGGAGGTAGATCTCAGAAGGGTGGCCGTCGAAGTTGAGGTAGGTCTCAGCGGCCTTGAAACCGACGAGCACGGAGCTGTCGATCTCGGGTGTGAGTATGGCTGGCTTCAAGATGCCCGCTACGTAGAACCACATGTTGTCTACCCAAATCCGCTCACCGCTGTAGATGCGGTCGATCCCGAGCCGCTGGGCGGCGGCAGCTCCGAGCACACATACGGGCTCGGTGGCCGTGGCCGCATTGAGGTACTTGCCCGCGGCAAGGCTGGTCCCGACATCTGAGGGGAGCCCGAGGCTAGACGCGTCGACGCTGAGGGCGTTGGTGTCGATGCTGGGTATGAGCGGGCTGCGGAAGACATTTGCAGTTGTCGCGCCCGTGTACTGCACTGCGGTCACCGGCCCGATACGCCCGATCATCGCCGGAGCGGCGATCGGAAGCTCGGCCGTCTGGCCGAACAGGCTCTGGCCGTTGGTGACAGTGAGCAGGTTCGTCCCGAGATGGTTGATCTCGGCGAGCAGCCCCGCCTCGGAGGAGGACGAGAGCCCGAGCACGGCCACAATTGCTGCGACCCCGATGGCTATGCCGAGGGCGGAGAGCCCGGCCCGCAACTTGCGCGTGCGGAGCCCGACGAGAGCGACACGGGAGAGGTCAGAAGGCCGGAGCTTTCCGGGTTGCAGTGAGCTCGTCACGGTCCTTGACCACCGCGGTCATCGGGAGGAAGAGAGATCCCGCTCAGGGGCGCCGCAGTGGTCTCGCGCGTGGTGTCGGCGACGATGTGCCCGTCGAGCATCTCGATCTGGCGGGGGAGACGCGACGCAATAGCGCGTTCATGGGTGATGAGGACGATCGTCGTGCCTCGTTCGTATAGGGACTGCAACAGATCGAGGATCGACTGGCTGTTCACACTGTCGAGGTTCCCGGTCGGCTCGTCTGCAAGCACGATGGCGGGATGGCCGACGAGCGCCCGGGCGATGGCGACGCGCTGGCGCTCGCCGCCCGACAGCTGAGTGGGTCGAGCCAAGGCGCGCTCTGCCAGTCCGACTTGCCACAGAGCCTCCGCCGCGAGATCGCGGCGCTCGCCAAGGGCGATCCCGGCATAGAGGAGGCCATCGGCGACGTTGCCGAGGACGGTTTCATGCTCGGCCAAGAAGAACTGCTGGAACACGAAGCCAATGCGCGTCGCCCGGAGCGCGGAGAGCTCCCGATCGGACATTCCGGCGGCGTCGAGCCCCGTTATGCGGACCGTGCCCGAACTCGGTCGGTCAAGGGTGCCCATCAGATGGAGCAGAGTCGTCTTGCCCGAACCCGATGGACCGACGATCGCGACGAGCTCACCAACTCCGACCGCGAAGCTCACTCCCCGCAATGCCTCGACAGGCGGTTCACTTGGATAGGTCTTCGTCACGTCTATGAGCTCGAGGACGGGACTCGTCGGGGAAACGGGCTCGACTCGCTCTGTCAGGGCAAATGAGGAGAGCGTGTCATCGATTGTCATAGGGCGGGCACCACCAAGCGCTGGCCGGCGGCGACGCCTGCTCCGCTCACCTGGACGAGCCCGTCGGCGTCGTCGAAGAGCCCGAGGCTCACGGGCACGAGATGATGGACCTTTCCGGCGCCTATCTCCTCGAGGGCATAGCCGCCTCCCGCCAGCGCCAAAAGGGCGTCGACAGGGACGACGAGGGCGCTGGAGACGCTGGCGTTGGTAATAGACACCTCGACAGGGGCCTGGTCATAGGTACCGGTCGCGGCGGGGTCCGTTGGGGTCACATCGACTGTGATAGTCGAGGACGAACCGCTGCCGGTGTTTCCGCCTCCGCTCGATGACGAGGTCGCCACGGTGCCGACCGAGGACACAACGCCCGGGGTGGTGGCGTTGTTGGGAAGTGTGATCGTGACCGGGTCGCCGACTTTGACCTCGGACTGCTCGGCAGCGTCAAGGCTGATCGTGACCACGCGCGCGGTCGAGGTGGCGGTGAGCACGGCCGAGCCGGGCTGGACTGTTTGGCCGAGGCTCGCCGACACCGTGTCGACCTGGATCGATGAAGGCTCGAGGACGAAATCGCCCAGCGCGACCACGCCCGTCTCCGCCACGCCGAGCGAAGCCTGCCATGCCTTCACCGCTTGTTCGGTCGCGGTCGAAAAGTGCGTGCTTGGCGAGATTGCGCTGCCGAATCCGAGGGCGATGAGATTCTCCTGCAACTGCGCGACATCGGGCCCGTCGCTCACCCCGAGATACAGCGCCCTGTCGGGTACCACGGTGCCGTAGAAAAGAGGGACAGGTTGGCCGTCGAGACGGTAGACCGTCGAACCACGATGGAGCACTTGTCCTGTGGAGGGCAGCGACGTAAAAGTCGTCTCGGGGTTGATCATCTTTGACTCGTCGGCCGACAGCGCCTGTTCGGCTGCGGCAAGCGTCTGGCGGTCGCTCGCGAGAGTCTGGTCGGCACTCGCCACGCTCGAGCCGGCTCCGAGTCGATCTGCCGCCAGGGCGTCGTTCGCAGTCTTTAGCGCCTGGGCGTCCTCGTTCACGACCTGGTTCTCGGCGACACATGAGGACTCTGCGCTCTGGAAGGTGACCGACGTGCCGAAGGCGGTCCCGAGCGAGTTCTTCGCGACGAGTCGGAAGATGTAGGTCGTGTCCGGCTTCAGGCCGCTTGCCAGTGCGCTCACCGATATCGCAGAGCTGCCCGCCCCCGCGTCCTCGGAGTGGGTCCTTCTCCCATAGCTGGCGTCACGGCCCCACTCGAAGTAGAAGGTGGTCGCGAGCCCGCCCGGGTTCACGGTACCGGACAGGGTCTCCGAGCTCTCT
>JBEKVJ010000013.1:0-62121 GCA_049514105.1 Acidimicrobiales bacterium | reverse complement strand
AGAAGTGGTCGATGCGCAGGATCTGATCCTCGCCGAGCACTTCGTGGAGGTCATCGTTTAGCGCTCGGGCAGAAGCCAGATCGTGCCCGAAGGGTTTCTCGATCATCACCCGACCCCTCGTCGTTAGACCCGCCCGGCTCAGTGCGGCAACGACTGGAGCGAAGAGAGATGGTGGGATCTCCAGGTAGAACAGTGGTGTCGAGGACCCCTTGAGCCGGCGCGCCAGCTCTTCATAGGTTCCAGGGTCGGCGAAGTCCCCCTGGAGATAGGTGAGCCTGCGGGCGAGCCGGTTGAGGACCTTCTCCTCGGCAGCTTCGCCGGCGGCGGCGAGATCGACCCGCATCGAGTCAACGAGGTGCTTTTGCGTCCAATCGTCCTTGGCGACTCCGATGATCGGACATTTCAGCTGACGGGCGAGCTCGAGGCGATAGAGCGAGCGGAATGTCATCTTGCGGGCAAGGTCGCCGGTAATGCCAAAGATCACCAAGGCGTCGGCTGCCTGCGCTGTCGTGTTTGTCATATGATCTGAACCTCTCACTTGCGGTGCTGAGCCCTGTTCAAAGCCACGAAGTTGAACTCTTAGAACTCTCTTCGACGGCGTGCTCTCATACAGATCCTTCGCTCTTGCCCCCGATGCGAGGTGGCCTCGCATCTCGTCGTCTCGTGACCGACCACACTACAGATCTCAGCTGGCGGTGCTTGGTCGTCCCGCCGAGATGATTGCCGAGGGCTTGGGAACAGGTGACGGTCTCGTGCAGGATGTTGTGGTGCTCCCGATCACCTATCGCCCCGTTGGTCCTGAGGCTGCCGGCGAAGTGCTCACCGTGCAGCGCGCTGCGTTCCTCACTGAGGCGCGGATGTATGGCACCGTCGAAATCCCACCCCTGGCGGAGACGCTCGCGCAACTGCGCCGAGAGCTCGAGATGAACACAACCATCGGGGCTTTCCTCGTACAACGCCTCGTCGGAACGGCTCGGCTCACCCTCGACGGGCCGATCGGCTGGATCAGCCGCGTAGCCGTGGCGCCCGACATGCAGGGCCAGGGGATTGGCTCCGGTCTCCTCGAAGCGGTCGAGGCCATCGCTCCTTTGCATGTGAGGAGCTTCCAGCTGGGTGCAGGTGCGATGAGTGTCGCGAACATCGCTATGTATGAGCGACGCGGCTACAGGGAGGTCTCGCGTGAGTTCGACTCAGCGGGAATCGAGCTGATCATCATGGCAAAGCAACGATGAAGCCCGAGCTCTGTGGTCCACTCGGAGGCCCGGGTGTCAGAGGAATCTGGTCGTCGGTCACCAATCCGCTTCGCAGATGAACTCTGACGTCGTCAAGGCTCGGTGCGGTGACCGCCGATTGACCGTCCGCAGTGGCTTTGTCTCAGAAGAGTTGACGTAACTCGATCGCGAGCAGCGACCGCCGCGCTGAGCCAATCTCCTCGAACTCTTCGGCAAGCTCTTCCTGTTCTTTTGCCAGGTACTCGCAGCCGCTCTTACTGCCCCGTCGCGCGCTGTGTCCTCCTCCGAGGAACCGGAACTCCCATTGTCGCACCTGGTTGGCGATGAGATCTTTGCCGATGTCCTCGATCTCCTCGCCGCTTGGCGCGAAGACCCGACAGTCATAGACGCGACAGGTTCGCGGCCTGTGAGCGTAGATCGAGCACTTGGACCCGAGGAGCATCGGGCATCGTCCGTAGTTGTCGTATCCCATCAGAACCTGCCCGCGAGGCACCCCGGGTGCGGGGAGGAGGAGTTGTTCCGGGATATAAGCGAGGGCATCTTCCTCGTCGAATCCGACATGAACGAACTGCGACGATTCGCAGCACGCCGTGCATTGGCCACAAGCGACGTCGACTTGTGCCAGCTCCCAAGGGCGCCGCTGATCGCCTGTAGCCAGCAAGAGAAACCCTACCTCTCGCTTCGAGCTACACCGTGCGTCAGGCGAGCGGGACTCCCTGGTCCAAGGACCTCAAGGCCTCGGTTATGTTCGCGTTGATCCGACGCAGCGGGTCTTCACTCTCATCGGACCGGGAGAACCCGTGTCCGGTGAGTTTCTGGAACAGCTCGATGTAGCGTTCAGAGACGTCCCGGATGAAGTCTTTCGGGAACTCGGGGAGGGTCTCGCCCTCCAGGCCCTGGAAGCCCTTTGCGATCAGCCATTCTCGGACGAATTCCTTGGAGAGCTGACGTTGGCGCTCACCGCGTGCTTGACGCTCCTCGAAGCCTTCTGAGTAGAAATAGCGAGACGAGTCAGGGGTATGAACCTCGTCGATGAGACAGAGCCGGCCGTCCTTGCGGCCGAACTCGTATTTTGTGTCCACGAGGATCAAGCCGTTGCGCTCTGCCATTTGGCTCCCGCGCTCGTAAAGCCTGCGAGTGAGCTCAGCCATCTGTTCGTAGTCGTCCGCCGGGATGATTCCTCTGGCCACGATTTCCTCGCCAGAGATGTCCTCGTCGTGACCTTGCTCAGCATGTGTCGCTGGTGTGATGACCGGTTCGGGGAACCTGTCGTTTTCTCTCAGTCCATCGGGCAGCTCAACGCCACAGAGCGTTCGTTTGCCGGCTTGGTACTCCCGCCAGGCGTGTCCGACCAGATATCCACGGATGACCATCTCAATCTTGTAAGGCTCGCATAGGTGTCCGATTACGACGTTTGGATCTGGGGAGGCGATGAACCAGTTCGGCACAATATCGGCGGTCTGCACCAGGAAATAAGACGCGATGCTGCTGAGTACCTGCCCTTTGTAAGGGATGGCAACAGGCAATAGAACGTCAAACGCCGAGATCCTGTCGGTTACAACCATTACCAGGTATTCGTTATTTATGGTATAGATGTCGCGCACACTGCCTCTTGAGAACCCCGTTTGTCCCGGGAGCGCGAACGTGGTAGCAGTGATCGTAGAAGGCGCCATGACGAAATTATAAGTACGCGTCAAATTCCCTTGGCGGGGCGGCTCGACTCGAGGCGACAGCGGTCGTGTTGGAAACCGGAGGGCACTTCGCGCCGCGCGCAGGCCTTGCTCGTGTGGGTCCGGGCAAGTTTCGCGCTGGTACCGGCGAGTTTGAAAAGACCTTGTCACAGCGTCGTGCTCTGTGCCTTGAGCTGAAGGACAGTGGGCGGGACCTCGCAGCTCGGTGGGTGCACCACTTTGCTGCTTCCACCAGGCATCTGAGCGTTGCGAGTCCGTGCCAAGAAGGCCTTGGGTTCGGCCGTGCCGACAGATGTTTTAAACGGACTTCGGTGGTTCACGCTGGTATCGTCGCTCACATCCGTCGCGGGCTCGATCCCGGCGGGGAGAGGCGCGTGGTTCGCAACCAGGCTAAGGCGAACCAGTGTGTCCCCATTAGCACCGCCGGCAGTCTCCTGCAGCGCCGCAGGGCCTTTGTAAGCCTTCTGAGCATCGAGGAGTTGAGGTGGGGAATACGTCAACGCCGATCGTGGGCGTCATCATGGGCTCCGGTTCCGATCTGGACCTGATGGCGGGCGCGATGGACACATTGGACCGCTTTGCTGTCGGATACGAGGTGAGGATTCTCTCGGCCCACAGGACGCCCGAGTTGCTCGCTGAATATGCCAAGTCCGCAAGACAGCGTGGGTTGTTGGTCATAATCGCTGGAGCGGGGGGTTCTGCTCATCTGGCAGGAGTTACTGCCGCTCATACAATCTTGCCTGTGATATCGGTTCCCATCCGTCGCGATAACCATGGGCACGAAGCACTTTGGTCGAACATAAAGATGCCTCCCGGTGTGCCGTTGGCAACGATGCCGGAGAATGGTTCTGTCAACGCCGCACTGTTCGCTCTCCGCCTGCTCGCTCTCGGGGATCCGAGCCTGTCGGATCGCTACGAGGAATTCAGACAGCAGCAGATCACGAGCGGCGTGGCGGCGGATCAGAAGTTGCAGGCTGAAGGATGGCAAGCCACCCTGGCCGCGTCGAAAGCTGTCTCGTAGGCCAAACTCAGCCGCGTACCGGCTACTGCCGGCGGGCGTTCAGAAGACATCCGTGGGTGCCACGGTATGCAGTCGACAAGAACTAGGTTCGAAGCAGAGGGGGAACAGCTAGAGCATGATCGATCGAGAGCGCGAGGACGAGCTGCGGGAGAAATGTGCCGTCTTCGGCATCTTCAGCCCCGGCAGCGAGGCCGCGCGCGTCGCCTTCTATGGCCTTTGGGCGCTGCAGCACCGCGGCCAGGAAGGATCGGGCATCGTCACGAGCGACGGCCGCAGCATGTACAGGCACGTCGGTGCCGGACTGGCTTCGAGCGTCTATCACGACCAGGACATGCAACGCCTGAAGGGCCACATAGCCGTGGGACACAACCGGTACTCGACTTCTGGCGGCAGCGGTGATCTGTACAATCAGCCGTTCCTGCACGACAAGGGGCAGTTCGCCTTGGCGCACAACGGCAACCTGCCCGACTGTGCGATGCTCGAAGACTTTCTCGCAAAGCGCGGTGTCCCAACCGACACGCACAATGACACACGCCTGATGGAGGCCGCCATCGCGGTCTTTGTCGGCGAGGGCTATGAGCTCGAAGGCGCCATCATGGAGGCTTATCCGCTTTTCATAGGTGCCTTCTCAGCTGTCTCGATGGACGCGAGCAGGCTGATCGCGTTCCGAGACGAGTGCGGGATAAGGCCACTTTCGATCGGGAGGCTAGAGGACGGATACGTGGTCGCCTCAGAGACGTGCGCCTTCGACACGATCGGGGCGAGGTTCCTGCGCGACGTCAGGCCGGGAGAACTGGTGGTTATAGACGACAACGGACTGAGATCACATCAGGTCGTCGAGAGCCGCCAGAAGATCGATGTGTTCGAATTCGTGTACTTCGCTCGCCCGGACAGCATCATCATGCGCCAGCGCGTCAACAACGTCCGCGAGAACTTCGGCTACGAGATGGCTAGGGAGTTCGATGTCGAAGCCGACGTCGTGATCCCGATCCCGGATTCGGCGATTCCGGCCGCCCTCGGCTATTCGCGGGCGACCGGTCTTCCCTTCGACATCGGCATCATCAAGAACCGTTATATACACCGGACCTTCATCCAACCCACCGACGGCCTGCGCAAACGGGACGTCAAAATGAAGCTGAACCCGATATTCGAAACCATCCTAGGAAAGCGCGTCGTTCTCGTGGACGACTCCATCGTTCGCGGCACGACGATGCGACAGGTGGTCGAGATCGTCCGCGACGCCGGTGCTAGGCAGGTCCATCTGATGATCAGCTCTCCACCGGTCCTGTACCCCGATTTCTACGGAATCAACACCCCCAACCAGGAGGACCTCATTGCGGCCCACATGAGCCTCGAGGAGATGCGCGCCTATCTCGACGCCGACAGTTTGAACTTCCTGTCGATCGAGGGAATGGTGCGGGCGACAGGCTTGTCGCGCGACGAGCTTTCGTTGTCATGCTTCGATGGGGTGTACCCGATCAGCATCGGCCGGCGGAGCGCGAGCGTTTCCGAGGCAGCTTCACGCCCGCCCCAAGCACAGGAACGCCCAGAGCCGGGCCAAGCGGAGCCCGGTTTCCGCGACTTTGCGGTATAGGGCCGTGGCGAGGTGAAGACCCCGGTCGCGGTGCTGGCCTCCGGAGAGGGGACCACAGCCGAAGCACTCATCTGTGCGGGCCTCAAAGGCGAGATCGACTGCGAGGTCGGGCTCGTGATCTCGAGCAGTGAGAGCGCGGGTGTCATTCGGCGCGTCGAGGAGGTCAACAACCGCTACGGCTCTCGCGTCGCCACAGCCTACGTAGGGCGCAGGAGCCACCCTCCCGCGCTAGAAGAGAGCCTCGGGCCCGGCGACCAGAGCGTCGCCGAAGCCGCGGCAATCGAATCACTACTAGAACACGGTGGGTTCGAGGTCGTCGTGCTGATGGGTTACCTGAAGCGGGTCGCACCGAGACTGGTCCATCTCTTCGGGTGGAGGAACGAGTACGCGAGTCCTTACGAGGCGCGAATGTTGAACATCCACCCCGGGCCGTTGCCCGCGACCAAGGGCCTGTTCGGGCTCGCTGTCCAGCGTCAGGTCCTCGAGTGCGATCTCAGCGACGCTGGCCATGTCGTGCACGTCGTCGCAAGGGAATACGACGACGGGCCGATCGTCTTCGAGCAAAAGACAGCCGTGCTCGCCTCCGACACATTGGAGACGCTCTCGGAGCGGATCAAGACGCTGCAGCGAAGGGAAGTCCCCCGGGTCATCGACGAGTTCGCAAGAAGGCGGCGCCGTTATCTGGAGACCACGGCCGCGCGCGAGCCGCCCCCCGGGTCGCTGCCCCAGCCGATCGGCTCAAGTTGAGCTGACATCTTAAGGATCGGTCCTACAGCCCGGGGACGACAATGCGACGAAGGGAAGCTTCGAAGGTGGCCCGAGTACTAGTGATAGGAGGTGGGGGCCGAGAACACGCCCTCGCCTGGAAGCTCGCTCAGTCGCCGAAGCTGGAGCGCTTGTTCGTCGCACCCGGTAACGCCGGAACGGCTGAGATCGCCGAGAACGTTCCCATCGGCTTCACCGATGCCGCGGGCCTGCTGGGCTTCGCGCAGGGTAACGGTATCGACCTGACCGTGGTCGGCCAGGAGGCCGCGAGCGAGGCCGGCGTTGTCGACGAATTCCTCCGCGCCAACATGGCCGTGTTCGGCCCCAGCCGGGCGGCTGCCCGGATCGAGTCGTCGAAGGCCTTCGCCAAGGAAGTCATGAAGGCGAGTGGTGTTCCCACGGCTCCATTTCACAGCTTCGACAGCTTCGACGAGGCAGTGTCGGCACTTGCGCGCCTCTCGTTTCCAACCGTGATCAAAGCGAGCGGGCTGGCGGAAGGAAAAGGTGTCGTGATCGCCAATACGCCCGACCAAGCGCGCGAGGCGCTGCGCGAGATCATGGTTGAGCGGAGGTTCGGTGATTCTGGCGACACGGTAGTAATCGAGGACTTCCTGCCGGGTCAGGAGATTTCCGCGCATGCGCTTTGCGACGGCCGCTCCGCGGTCTTGTTCCCGGCCTCGCAGGACCACAAGCAAGTCCACGACGGCGATAGAGGACCGAACACCGGCGGTATGGGCGTAGTAGCCCCGGTCGGCTGGGTGACACGGGCACATCTCGAAAATATCGAAGCGAGCATCGTAACCCCGACACTCGAAAGGTTGCGCCTTGGTCAGGCAGGCTTCGTTGGCTGCCTCTATCCAGGCCTTATGATCGCCGGAGCTTCGGTCAAAGTCGTGGAGTTCAACGCCCGTTTCGGTGACCCTGAGGCCCAGACGTACATGCGCCTTCTCGACGGCGACCTGTTCGAGATCCTCGACGCTTGTGCACGGGGGCGTCTCAACCCGGAGCAAATTGCCTGGAGGCCTGGCGTCGCAATCGCTGTCGCCCTCGTCTCGGACGGCTATCCAGGAACCTACAAGAAGGGCTTTGCGATATCTGGGATCGCCAAAGCCTCCGCCGAACCGGCCATAGTGGTATTCCATGGGGGGACGGTTCGCGATGAGGGCGTCGTAAGAACCGCCGGTGGTCGGGTGCTCTATGTCACAGCGGTGGGGCGGGACCTAGACGATGCCCGGCGGAAGGCTTACGGGGCAATTGAGCTCATCAGTTTCGAGGGCATGAGGTTCCGAAGCGATATTGGACTGCGGCGAGTGTCGGAGGAGGCAGCGGTAGACGAGGGGGCCAAGTCAAGCTGACGGGCCTGTAGACAGGTACCGGGGACATGAAAGGGGGATAGGGGCGA
This sequence comes from Acidimicrobiales bacterium, assembly GCA_049514105.1. Classification (GTDB taxonomy): domain Bacteria; phylum Actinomycetota; class Acidimicrobiia; order Acidimicrobiales; family Bog-793; genus Fen-455. The sequence continues at coordinate 54,416 of JBEKVJ010000013.1, read as the reverse complement.
TGGGGGAGCGACTCTCGTACGACCGCCATGTCGATTACGAGACAGCTGATCCAGCAAAGGTGCTGGCGCAACGAGAAGGTCAAAGCACCAGCTCGAATCTGCCCTATGGCTACTCGGAGGTCGCCGGCACGCGCGGTGAGTCGGCCTATGTGTTCGACATGGGCGGGCTTTACGGCGCCCTCGTGCAAGAAGGCCTCGGCACCAAGAGCCTCGTTGCGCGCGACGTCTACGATCTCACGGGCAGGTCCCACTTTCCTGCTATTGCCCACGACACCGTCGCCGCGATCATCAACGACCTTGTCAGCGTCGGTGCCCGCCCGGTCGCTCTCAATGCCTACTGGTCGGCGAGCTCGTACGAGTGGCTCGCCGACGCGGGCCTTAGCGACGGCTTCATCAAGGGCTGGCGCTCAGCCTGCGACCTTTCGAAAGTTACCTGGGGAGGGGGCGAGACACAGTCACTACCCGGTGTCGTCGTGCCGGGCGCTCTGGAGTTCGCCGGGTGCGCTTTCGGGGTCATAAGGGACAAGAAGGACCTTGTTCAGGCAAAGGCTCTGCGGCCTAAAGACGCGATCGTGCTCGTCGCCTCCAATGGTGTGCACGCGAACGGGATCAGCCTGGTACGGGAGATAGCGGCCCAGCTTGAGGCCGGTTATCTGACCAAACTCGCCGACGGCTCCGAGCTTGGCACGACGGTGCTCAGGCCCTCGCACATATACGCGGACCTCGTCGCATCTCTCCTCGGCTCAGAGGTTCAGGTGCACTACTTGTCCCACATAACGGGTCACGGCTGGCGCAAGCTGATGCGCGCCGCCGAGGAGCTCAGCTATGTGGTCACCGATGTCCCTCCGGTCCCGGAGGTGTTCAACTTCATTGCCGCCGAGGCGCGTCTTGACTTAAAGGAGATGTACGGCACGTTCAACATGGGGGCGGGCTACGCGGTATATGTGCCCGAGAGCCAGGCCGAGGAGGTGGCAACCCTCGCGGCCCAGTGCGGGCTTCAGTCCTGGGTGGCGGGACGGACCGAGGCCGGTCCCCGGCGCGTCGTCGTCGAGCCCCTCGGAATCGTGTTCGAGGGCGACACTTTAGGGGTCAGGTGATGCTGGTATTGAGGGGGAAGGCCGCCCTGTCGGAATTCCGCGTCACGAGGCTGCTTGCGCGGATACGGGCCGAGTATCCCTCGGTGACGGGCATCTCGGCCGAGGAGGTGTACCTCGTTCACGGCTGGGAGGCGATGTCCGGCGCCGACGAGGACGCCTTGCGGAAGCTGCTCAAGAGCGTGGCGGAGCAAGAGACGAGCTCTGTCGGTTCACTGCAGCTCGTCATTCCTCGGCCGGGCACAATCTCACCGTGGTCGTCCAGGGCCACAGACATAGCCAACAACTGCGGGCTGAGTCTCGAGCGCCTAGAGAAAGCCGTGGCCTACTACCTCGAGATATCTGACCGGGCCCCGATGCCCCATCTGTCCGCCTACTTGCACGACAAGATGACCGAGATCGTGCTGGATGATCTAAAGGGAGCTGAGGCGCTGTTCGCAGACGAGCCCGCCCGGCCCGTGGTGCAGATAGACGTCATGGGTTCAAGACGCGAGGCCCTTGTCGAGGCGAACGAGCGTGGGGGCCTGGCGCTCACCGACGAGGAGATCGACTACTTGTGCGAGACCTACGTGACTCTCGGGCGCAACCCGACAGATGTCGAGCTGGTGATGTTCGCACAGGTGAATTCCGAGCACTGCCGGCACAAGACGTTCAATGCCCGTTGGGTCATTGACGGGCTGGTGCAGGAGAGAACGCTCTTCGAGATGATCAAGAACACCTACGAGTCGAGCCCGGGCGCAGTGCTGTCCGCCTATTCCGACAACGCCGCGGTTATAAGCGGCGGCGCGGGCGGTCGCTTCTTCGCTGATGCGCGCACGCGGACCTATCGCTACAACGAGGAGGCGGTCCATCACGTCATAAAGGTCGAGACCCACAACCATCCGACTGCAGTGGCGCCATTTCCGGGTGCGGCGACAGGAGTTGGTGGGGAACTTCGCGACGAAGCCGCCACCGGACGCGGGTCCAAGCCAAAAATGGGACTGTCCGGCTTCAGTGTCTCGAACCTGAACATTCCCGGCTGGAAACGGCCGTGGGAGAGGCAATACGCCAAGCCCGAGAGGATCGCGTCGGCTCTCGAGATCATGCTCGAGGCGCCCGTCGGTTCTGCCGGGTTCGCGAATGAGTTCGGCCGTCCGAACGTTGCCGGATTCTTCCGGACCTACGAGATGGTGACGGGCGAGGTTGTGCGTGGCTACCACAAGCCGATCATGCTCGCGGGCGGCTTAGGCGACATCCGCGCCGAGCACGTTCGAAAGGGCCGTCTTGGCGAGGGAGCCATCATCGCCGTGCTTGGAGGCCCCGCCATGAGAATCGGGCTCGGCGGCGGCGCGGCTGCAAGCATGCATTCGGGCGCCAGCACCTTCGAGCTCGACTTCGCCTCGGTGCAAAGGGGCAACGCCGAGATGCAGCGCCGGTGCCAAGAGGTCATTGACGCCTGCTGGTCGCTCGGCAGCGATAACCCGATCATCTCGATCCACGACGTCGGTGCCGGTGGTCTAGCGAACGCCCTCCCCGAGCTCGTCCACGACTCTGGACTCGGTGGCCGCTTCGAGCTTCGCAACGTCCCAAGCGCGGAGAGCGGGCTTTCGCCCATGGAGATCTGGTGCAACGAGGCCCAGGAGCGCTTTGTGCTAGGCACGGACAAAGAGGGCATGTCGGTTCTGGCCGAGCTCTGTGCCCGCGAGCGGTGCCCGCTTGCGGTCGTCGGGCACGCGACCACTGAGGAGCGTCTGGTAGTCACCGACAACCTGTTCGGCACCGTGCCGGTCGACCTGCCGATGTCGGTGCTGTTCGACAAGCCGGTCAAAAAGACGGTCGAGTGCTCGCGGGTCAGACGCGAGCTCGACGCCTTCGACTTGGGCGACATCGCCTTGGCCGAGGCTATAGAGCGCGTGCTGTGCCTGCCGGCGGTGGCGAGCAAGAAATTCCTGATCACGATCGGGGACCGCAACGTCGGCGGGCTGATCACACAGGAGCAGATGGTAGGCCCGTGGCAGGTTCCAGTCAGCGACGTCGCTGTTGCTGCGCTGAGCTTTGATACCGACATCGGCCAAGCGATGAGCCTTGGCGAGCGTGCCCCTGTCGCGCTCATCGACGCCGGTGCCTCGGCGCGAATGGCTGTCGCGGAAGCGATCACGAACATCCTCGCGGCCGACCTAAGGGCGTTGTCGGACGTGACGCTTTCGGCGAACTGGATGGCGGCGTGTGGCTACGGTGACGAGGACGCCCGGCTCTATGAGGCCGTGAGGGCCGTTGGTGAGCAGTTCTGCCCCAAGCTCGGCCTCGCGATACCGGTTGGCAAGGACTCGCTCAGCATGCGCACCGAGTGGGAGGCCGACGGCGAGCAGATGTGCGTCGTGTCACCCGTCTCGTTGGTTATTGGCGCTTTCTCGCCCGTGGGCGATGTTCGCCGCACTTTGACGCCCGAGCTGGACATGGCGGGAGAATCGGCCTTGATACTCATCGACTTGGGCCTCGGGAAGAATCGCCTTGGCGGCTCCTCCCTCGCCCAGGTCTACAACCGGCTTGGGAACGAGGCCCCCGACATCGAGCCGGCAACCCTTTCTCTCGCCTTTGACTGTGTCGCCGGGTTGAAGCGTGCGGGGCTAATCCAGGCCTATCACGACCGTTCTGACGGTGGCCTCTTGGCCACGGTTTGCGAGATGGCCTTCGCCGCTCGGTGCGGCCTCGAACTCGATCTGACCGACTTGGCAGGGAGTGATCTGGAGAAGCTCTTCAACGAGGAGCTCGGAATCGTCATACAGGTCCGGGCCGAGGACGTGGACGAAGCCATGGGTCTTGTGCGCGGTTGCTTCGGCGCTCACGTGGCTGTCATAGGTCGTCCCACCAAGGATCAGACGATCTCGATCCGCGCGACAGAAGGCACATATTCCAAGCACCGCGCCGAGCTTGAGGGATTGTGGGCCGAGACGAGCTATAAGATGCAGCGCCTTCGTGACAACCCTCAGTGCGCAGACGACGAGTATCTCGGCATATACGACGACAAGGACCCGGGACTCGCCAGCCTGGCGAACTTCGAGATTCTGAGCCCCCCGGGCACCACGCGGCGTCCACGTGTCGCGATCTTTCGCGATGAAGGTGTAAACGGGCAGATCGAAATCGCCGCCGCCTTCGACGCCGTTGGCTTCAGTTGCGTCGATGTCCATCTCAGCGATGTCACATCAGGTCGTGTCGATCTAGGCGAGTTCAGCGGACTGGTGGCTTGCGGAGGCTTCTCCTACGGCGACGTCCTCGGTGCCGGGGCAGGCTGGGCGAGCTCCATCCTCTGGCACGACAAGGTGCGAAGCGCCTTCGCGACCTTCTTCGAACGCCCCGATACCTTCAGCTTGGGCGTCTGCAACGGGTGCCAGATGCTCGCGGCAATAAAGGAGCTCATCCCGGGATCCCAGAACTGGCCCGAGTTCGCAAAGAACACCTCAGAGCAATTCGAGGCCCGCTTGGTGAGCGTGCGCGTGAACGCCTCGCCCTCGCTGTTTTTTCGCGACATGGCGGGCTCTGTGCTGCTCGTGCCCGTCGCCCACGGCGAAGGCAGGGTCCATTTCCGCGACGACGAGGCACAGCTCTCGGATCTTGTGGATGGGCAGCTGGCGCCTTTGCGGTATGTCGACAACTACCACCGCATCACGGATACATACCCCTACAACCCGAACGGGTCGAGCGGAGCGATCGCGGCCCTCACCTCTAGCGACGGGCGAGCCACGATCTTGATGCCGCACCCGGAGCGGGCATTCATGAGCCGCCACCTCTCAGGAGTGACGCGCACCGCTGAGCGCTACTCACCCTGGTTGCGTTTCTTCCAGAACGCCAAGGCCTGGGCAGACAAGCAGTAGGTGCACCCCGGGGCCCCAACCTGGCGTCTCAAGAGCGCTGCGGGCCTTGGGCTGGGAGCTTCCCGGCTAAAGAGGGGATCGGAAACTGCCGATCATCTCGATAAGAGGTCGAACGATACCTCCGCTTCGCCCACTTCGTTTCGCCACAAGAGCATTGAGATTGGGCGACGGCCACAAGTTCAACAGGGGTCCCGTGCCTCTGAGGAGGTACGGATGTTCTGGAGTGCCCCGTTTCGGGACGACAGTGGCTGGACCGGGGTCCCTGTGCCGAGTGCTCCCCCTCGCCGGGACGAGGCGGCTCAACTCGACGCCAGCGCATCTGGGGGCATCGGATCAGACCACTCAGTCCCCGAAGCCTCCGCGAGCACACGCTCGCCCTTAGAGCAGGTGACCGAATCCAAACGGTGGGGGGCGAGGGTTGCCCGCCTTAAGGCTTGGGATCGCGATGTCCGCCTCGGTGCCGGCATGGTGGCAGCCTTCTGCGCGGTCGTGGTCACGACTGCGCCAGCTCTTGACCTCCGCCCTGGAACACGAGGGGCCGTCTTTGTCGTATGCGCGGCGTTAGGAAGCGCTGACCTAGTGCTGCTCCTGTTCGGCTGGGATCGCTATGGCCGCCAAAGGTTGCTCGTTTTCCCCGCCCTGCTCCTGATCGGAGAGGTCGCCCTGGCTCTGTGCACCAAAGGCGTCTCGCCCGAGTACACGGGCTTTTTCACTCTCGGGTTCGTCTTTATCGGACTCACCCAACCTCGTGGCACAGGCGTCGCTTTCGCCCTGCCGGCTGCCGTGTGCTGGATCGTCAGCCAGCAGCAATGGGCACCTGGCCTCGCGATCAGACTCGGGCTCTCTGTGGTCGTCTGGCTTCTAATCTCGGGCACTTTGTCTGTGCGGACGAGTCGCGACCAGAACAGCAGCCGACGTCTAGTCACCCACGCCTACACCGATGTGCTCACCGGTCTCGGCAACCGCCGCGCTATCTCGGACCGCGTGGAGCAGTTGACCAGTAAGCCCGTCGCTTCAGAGTCAGCCGTATTGCTCATCGATCTCGACGGCTTCAAGAAGGTAAACGACACATTCGGCCACGCCGCAGGAGACGAACTGCTCGTCGTCGCAGCCAAGCGGATCCAGGCCAATCTCCGCGAGGGCGACCTGGCGGGGCGGCTTGGAGGTGACGAATTCGCGATCGTCCTCAACGACGGCGGACTTGACCAGGCACGAGAAGTCGCTGCCCGCATGATCGACAGCCTCGCCGCACCGATTGTGCTGAGTCGGATGCGGCTCTCGGTGACAGCCAGTATCGGCATCGTAAAGATCGTGCCCCCTGCGACCGTCGAGGAGGTCCTGAACCACGCAGACCTTGCCATGTACCAAGCCAAAGCGGCGGGTCGAAACCAGGTCACGGTCTACGAGAACACCTTGCATGTCCAAATGGTGCGACGCCTCGAAGTCGAGACCGAGCTTCGCGACGCCGTAGACCGCGACGAGTTCGAGGCTCATTATCAACCCATAGTGCACATGGGGACAGGAGCCGTCATCGGCGTCGAGGCTCTAGCCCGCTGGCGCCACCCGAGACGGGGCCTGCTCGCGCCAGCCGATTTCCTCGTTGCTTGCCAGGAGCTCGGCCTGATACAGACACTCGGTGAACGGCTCTTGCGAATCGCCTGTTGCCAGGCCACATACTGGCAGCCGATCGACCCGGCAAGGGCGATATCGCTAGCGTTCAATTTGTCCGCCGAGGAGGTGTTCGCACCAGGTCTCGTCGGACGGATCGAGCGCACGCTCGAGTTGACCGAGCTCCCTGCCAACCTGCTCATCTTGGAGGTCACCGAGCAGGTAGCGATGGTTGACAAGATGCGTGCCCGCCAGGCGATGAAAGACCTTCAGTCGCTTGGGGTGCGGATCGCGATCGACGACTTCGGCGCTGGCTACAGCTCGCTCACATATCTTCGCGAGTTCCCAGTCAACATCTTGAAGATCGACCGGAGTTTTGTCGCGTCGCTTGGCCTTGACGATCGGGCCCTGGCGTTGTTCCGCTCGATCCTCGCCATCGCCGAAGCCCTCTCGCTCGATGTCGTCGTCGAAGGGGTCGAGACGCGTGAACAAGCCCAGATCCTCGTCGAGCTCGGCTGCCTTGTCGCTCAGGGCTTCTACTTTGCCCGTCCCCGGCCCGCTGAGGAACTCGCCAGGTCTGCCGACTTGTGGCCGCGCTCGCTGCAAGGGTGACGATCAGTTGCCACCGTCAGGTCAGGTGCCCAGCGGAAGAGACCGAGCTGGCCACCTGAGACCGAGCCGGCCGCCACAAAGGTGGCCAAAGTCTTCGTTGCGGACCTATCTCCAAGGGCGCAAAGCCGTGAGCAACACGGTGCTCGCGTCACCTCTCTCACTCAGCTAGGTCATGACTCGGCTTCGATACCTGTTGGAACGCCCGCCGGGCGAGGGCCCGCCCCTCAGCGGCAAGGTCCCAGAAGGTGTACGGTCCGGTTCCCTGTAGCTCAAGTGCCGCTCGGGCCAGGGTCCCAAATGCGGCGAAGGCAAAGCTTCCTCCGATCGAGACCCGGCTCACCTGATAGGAGGCGAGATCGCTCACGCCCGGTCCGTCTGGCAACAGCAGGACATTGACCGGCCGATCGAGCTCTCCCACTAAGACTCTTATTTCTTCAGGCTCCACGATGCCCGGCGCGTAGAGGACGTCTGCCCCGGCTCGGCCGTAGGCCTGTAGCCGGGCGATCGTGTCGGCAAGGTCCGCCCGGGAGTGCAGGTAGTTCTCGGCCCTCGCCGTAAGAACGATGCGCCCAGCCGCGGCCTCGACCGCCGCCGCTACGCGTTGTGTGGCGAGCTCGATCTCGTAGATGCCGCCTTTGCCGTAGTCCTCGATGGAGCACCCGGCCAGGCCTGCGGCGACGGCGCCTTCGACCGTTAGCGCGACCACCTCGGGCTCGTCGCCGAAGCCGTTCTCGAGATCAGCCGAGACCGGGACGCCGACCGCGGCGACGATTTGTGCCGCGTGCGCCAGCGCCTCGTCGCGCGTGACCGAACCGTCTAGGCGGCCGAGTGTGGCGGCAAGCCCGCTGCTCGTCGTCGCCAACGCCGAGAAGCCGAGTGCTTCGAGCGCCAGGGCGGAGCCGACGTCCCAGGGGTTGGGCATGACAAGGGGCGATCCGGGGCAGTGCAAGGCCAGAAAGGCCTTCGCGCCGGACGCGCTCATGAGAGTTCGCCTTGGCGGTCTGCGGCCGGTTCCCAGGCGCGCGACGCCACGGCGAGCATGTTCCAAGCGTTGATAGTGACGATCAGGCCAAGCAAGGCCGCGATCTCGGCGGGGCTCAGCTGGGCGGCCACCTCATGGTAAGCCTCGGCTGGAACGTGGTTGTTCGCGACGAGAGTGACGGTCTCGGTAAAGCCGAGCGCGGCCCGTTCGCGTTCTGTGAAAAAAGGCGCTTCGCGCCACACCGGGAGGGCGTAGATGCGCTGTTCGCTCTCGCCGATGGAGCGGGCGTCTTTGGTGTGGGTGTCGACGCAATAGGCGCAACCGTTGAGTTGTGAGGCGCGGATGCGTACCAGCTCTCGTAGGCGCGCGTCGAGCTCGACCAGGTCGAGTTGTTTGACAGACGCCTTGTCGAGCTGGCTCATGGCTCCTGTGAAACTCGGAGCGTACTTCTCGAGATCGAGACGCACCGGAATCGTTCGCGTGGTTTGCATTCTTGAAGGCTAAAGGTAAATAGGACCGCTGATAAGGTCCATTTGCATGGCAGAAACATGGGCCAATTCTGGCCTCGACCTTCACGTCGAGCTCGGTCGAACTCGGGTACGCGAGTCGCTCGAGCGGGCACTTCGCGAAAGTGTCCAAAGTGGGCGGCTCGTCCCGGGGACGCTTCTTCCCCCTTCTCGAGGCTTGGCGGTGGATCTCGGCATCGCCCGCAACACGGTCGCCGATGCCTACGCCCAGCTCGTGGCGGAGGGGTGGTTAACAGCGCGCCAGGGCTCAGGCACCAAAGTGGCCCAGCATCCCAGCGGATCCAGAGCGCGCGGTAAGTTCCCGCTCGCGAGCTCGCCCGCGGTCTGCTACGACCTGCGTCCCGGATACCCGGACCTCGCCAGCTTCCCCCGGGGCGAGTGGTTAGCCGCGGCCCGCAGTGCGATATCACGCGCCCCGAACGATGCCTTTGGTTACGGGGACCCCTGTGGCCGTCCCGAGCTGCGTGGGGCGCTCGCCGGCTATCTAGCGCGAGCTAGGGGCGTGCACGTCTCGCCCGAGAGCGTCGTGGTCTGTTCCGGTTTCGGTCAGGCGCTCTTCCTGCTCGCGGGCGCGTTGTCTTCCGGGGGCCGCAAGAGGATCGGCGTCGAGTCCCACGGCCACCGTCGTTACCGTGAGATCCTTTCCGCCGCGGGCCTCAGTCTCGTCGCCCTGGCGGTCGATGACCACGGCGCGGACCCGACCAGGCTCGAGAGTCTCGACGCCGTCGTTCTGACACCCGCCCACCAGTTCCCTCTCGGCGTCGCCCTCGAGGCGCGCCGGCGCACCCAATTCGCATATTGGGCGGCTTCGACGGGCGGAGTCGTGATCGAGGATGACTACGACGGCGAGTTCCGCTACGACCGCCGCGGTGTCGGAGCGATGCAGGCGCTCTCGCCAGAACAAATCGTCTATGCCGGTACTGCCAGCAAGACCCTCGCGCCGGGGTTGCGCCTGGCATGGCTCGTGGCGCCCCCGAGCCTCGTCGACAACGTCGTCGCGCAGCGTGAGCTGAGCGACATCCATACCAGTGCACTTGAGCAGCTGACCATGGCCGAGTTCATCGCCTCGGGCCGCTACGACCGCCACGTACGCCGGTGTCGCCTCTCCTACCGCCGCCGTCGCGAGCGGCTAGTCGACGCGCTCGCTAGGCGCGTGCCAGCTGCAGGAGTACGCGGGCTGCCCGCCGGCATGCACGCCGTGGTGGAACTTCCCCCGGGGCTGCTCGAAGCAGAGGTCGTGGCGCGCGCGGCCACGCGGAGTCTCGCGCTCGATGGTCTGAGCAGCTACGCGATCGAGCCGAGCTCTAGTCCCCCGGCCCTAGTCGTCGGTTACGCCACACCGCCGGCGCATTCCTACACGACCGCGCTCGCCCGCCTTTGTGCGATTCTGGCCGGCGAGAGTTGAACAGGCGAAGTCGGTGAGGCAACGGTGAGGATCACCCGGCTGGGACGGCTCGGCACACGCTCGGACCGGGCCGAGGCGATGGCGTCCTTCCTTCCTCGGGTGCCCGGTCTCGGCCTCGCGCACCAAGAGAGGGGCTTTTGGTCTTCGAGCTGCCCGACGGTCACCACGTCGAGGTAGTCGCGCCGAGCTAGCTCGGAAGGAGCCCTTCAACACTGGACCGATGGTCGGTTTTGGCGTCGCGGACCTGGCATCGGCCGTGGCCGAGCTGGAACGAGCGAGCACCGAGCTTGTGGGTGAGCCAGGCCCGACCTGGAAGCACTTCCAGGCCCCGGACGGGAACATCTAAGAGCTGGTCGCCGAATGAGCGGCGCGCGCTGGGCTAGGTGACATCTGGCGCAACAGCCGCGCGAGAGCCGAGGAGTGGGTGCCGAGGAAGTCGGCGTCGGCCTGCTCGACGATCTCAATCGCCTCGCGTGCCAACTCGACGCCCTCACTCGTCACTCTCACGGTCTTCGCGCGCCCGTCCTTGGAGTCCTGGACACGCTCAAGCAGGCCGCGGGCCTCTAGTTTCCGCAACACCTCAGAAGCCATCTTCACGTCTGCGCCAGCTTGGGCGGCCACATCCTGCTGGTTGGGTGCCTGAGCCTGCTCGTTGAGCCACCATGTGCATGCCAGCAGAACGAATTGCACATGGGTCAGCTCCAATGGGGCGAGCGCCTGAGTGATGGCACGCCTCCAGCCCAAAGTGACCTGCCAGAGCAGAAAGCCGGGGCTCTCGCCTGGGCCACCGGGAAGGCGCGTCACTTAGCTGTCCGGCTCTGCCGGTCGATCGCGGCCGTCACGAGGTCGTCGATTACGGAGGGGAAGTCCTCGCTTATCTGCGAGCCAAGCTCGGGTCCGACCTGGTCCGAGGCGGGGCCGTCGATGACCAAGGTGTAGGTGATCCGTGTGCCACCGCTTGTGAGGGGATCGAGCGTGTGACGAAACAGCAGGCTCAGCCCGCTGAGCTCGGTCCGGGCGGCGTACCGTTCGCCTTCGACGAATTCGACGATCTTGCAATGGAACGTGTCCTTGCCCTTTGGAGTCACTGACACCTTGCTGCCGAACGCGAACGGTCCGTGGATCTCGAAGCTGTCGCTCTGTTCGCTCAGTCTCGTGCCGGTGTGCAGGTCACGAAGGGCCGACCAGACCGCACCCGGTGTCGCGGTCGTGTCGACGGTGTACTCGGTGCTCCACATGAGCCCCCCTTGCTTGTCCATTTGATCTGTCTACAGACTATCTGTTCACAGATTAGATGTGAGATGGCACGCGGCGAACACGCAGGCGGGGCGGGCAGGCCTGGCTCGCGCTGCGCGAGCTCAACCAGCCAACACGGCGCCTTTGGACCTGTTGGGACCTCGACGGCGCCTTGTCGGTGAGAAAGCGTCCGTCTACCTCGGATCTCAGCGCACTTGAATCTCAGCCCAGACTGTCTTACCCGCACCACAGGGTCGGCTGCCCCACAGCTTGGCGAGCTTGTCCACGATCAAGAGCCCGCGTCCGCTCGTGCCATTCCACGGCGTTGGTGCCATCAGTGCCAAGGCAGGGCTGGCGTCGGTGACCTCGATCGTGACGGTGTCGTCTAAAAGACAGAGCGAAAGAGCAAAGGCGCTGTTGGCGTGTCGGACGGCGTTGGCGGCTAGTTCGCCTACGACGAGGACTACGTCGGTGGTCTCGAGCCCCCATCTCGCCATGGCCGCGTGAGTGAAGCCACGGGCGGCTCGGACCTGTTCGGGAATGCCAGCAAAGCCGCATTCGGTCCGGTCCACCGCATGGAGATACCCACTTGGCCAGGATCAGACCCGCAAAGCAGCGCTTTAGTCCTCAACCTTGCTCAAGGCCCAGGGTCCGCCACTCAGGAGCTCCGGCCTCGTCGGACGCGGCAAGGTCGACCTCGGCGACGATGGCGTTGTCGTGCCAGCCTTCTGGGTCAGTTAGGACCTGGCGCACGCGCCAGCGCCCGGGCTGCTCGACGAGGTCGAAAAAGGCGGCGCTTCGCGCTTCGGGCCCGGTTCCCAGGCTCTCATGCAGGGCGTAGTAGCGCCCGAGCGCTTCTGACCAGGCGGTCTGATCCAGTCCGCCTGGTGCCTCCGAGCTGGCGAGGCTCGCGACGTCGCGCCGGGCGAAAAGCTCGACGCGACGAAAGGCGGCGTTTCGCACCATCACCTTGAAGGCCCGGGTATTCGCGCTGAGTGGGGAGGCGGTCGCCTCTTCGGCGAGCTCGAGGCCGATCTCGGCAACAGCTTGGTCCAAGGACGTGCTCGCCGCCGCGGCCGCGAGGTGCTCCCATTCGTCGATGAGGCTCGAGTCGACCTGGCGCACGAGCTCGCCGAGCCATTCGGTGACATCGAGGAGCTCGTCAGTCTTCAGCTCCTCAGGGACGTTTCGGATGAGCCCTCGGTAGACATCGGACAGGTACCGCAACAACAGGCCTTCCGAGCGAGTGAGGCCATAGTGAGCGATGTACTCCGAAAAGCTCATAGCCCGCTCGTAAAGGTCCCGCGCGACCGACTTCGGCTGGATGTTGTAGTCAGCGGCCCAGGGATGCACGACTCGGTAGGCGTCGAACAAGTCGTAGGTCCACTCCCTTAATGGTTTGGGGTACTCGAGCTTGTCGAGGGCCTCGATCCTCTCTTCGTATTCGACACCGGCCGCCTTCATTGCGGCGAGGACCTCGGTACGGACACGCTCGAGCTGTGCCGCGAGAACCGGGCCGGGGTTGACCAGGGTTGCCTCTATGACGCTTAGGACATCTAGCGGCCACGTCGGCGCAGATGCCTCAAGGCGGGGGACAGCCTCGAGGACGAAAGGGCTGAGAGGGCTGTCGAGGGCAAAGTCGCTCTGCAGATCGCGCGTCACCCGGATCCGCCGGCCCTTTTCGTCGGGAACCTCCAGGCGTTCCAAGGCCCCGGCAGCAACGAGGGAACGGTAGATGGATATCGACTGGCGGATGAGTCGGCGCTGGGTCGGGCGCGGCTCATCGTTGTCGGTCACAAGGCGCGCGAGCGCGCCACAGCTGTCACCCGGGCGGTCGAGGACGTTGAGCAGCGTGGCGTGGTTGACCCGCAGCTGGGACACGAGCGGCTCGGGCGGCGAGGCGACGAGGCGCTCGAAAACAGCCTCGTCCCAGGCGACGAAGCCCTTGGGCGGCTTGGACTTGACGAGCTTTCGCGCCCGGCGCGGATCTCCGGCGACCTTTTTTGCAGCCTGCTCGTTCTCGACCACGTGCTCGGGTGCCTGCACCACGACCAGGCCCGAGGAGTCGTAGCCTGCCCGGCCCGCCCGTCCGGCGATCTGGTGGAGCTCCCGGGCGCTCAAAAGGCGCGAGACCGTCCCGTCGTACTTTGCCAGCCCGGACAGTACAACTGTGCGCAACGGCAGGTTGACGCCGACGCCTAAGGTGTCTGTCCCCACGACCACGCGCAACAGCCCGGCCTTGGTGAGCCGTTCGACGAGGCGGCGATACTTGGGGAGCATCCCGCCGTGGTGGACACCGATCCCGTGATGCAAAAGACGCGAGAGCGTGCGTCCGAAGCCCGGGGCAAATCGAAAGCCCACGAGCTCAGCCGCGAGGGCCTCCCGTTCGCCACGTGTGGTCACCTGGGCCGAGGTGAGCGCCTGGGCGTGAGTGAGCACCTGGGCCTGGGTGAAGTGGACGACGTACAAAGGCGCCTGGTCGGCCGCCAAGAGCGCCTCGATCGTGGCGTTGAGCGGCGTGCGGCGGTACTCGAAGCGCAGTGGCACGGGCCGGGTCGCCGAGCGCACGACTGCCACCGAGCGCCCGGTCCGGCGGACCAGGCCTTTTTCGATCGTGCTCGTATCGCCAAGGGTTGCTGACATGAGCACGAACTGCGCCCGGGCCAGTTCCAGGAGCGGGACCTGCCAGGCCCAGCCGCGTTCGGGGTCGCCGTAGAAGTGGAACTCGTCCATCACGACCTGGTCGATAGCGGCCTCGGCGCCCGAGCGAAGAGCCATGTTTGCGACGATCTCGGCGGTGGCACAGACGACAGGCGCGGTGGGATTGATGGAAGCGTCACCTGTCAGCATGCCGACGTTCTCGGCCCCGAGATCGTTGCACAAGGCGAAGAACTTCTCGGACACGAGCGCTTTGACAGGAGCGGTGTAAAAGGTGCGCAACCCGCTCGAGAGGGCGGCGATGTGCGCCCCGAGCGCGATCAGGCTCTTGCCCGAGCCCGTCGGGGTGTTCACGATCACATGGGCCCCGGAGAAGACCTCCAAGAGCGCCTCTTCTTGTGCGCGGTAGAGGGACAGGCCCTGTTGTGCCGTCCAGGCGATGAAGGCCGCGAAAGCTTCGTCGCGCTTTCCGCTCACCGCGGCGAGATCGAAGCGCGAGGACATGGGTACTCCACTTTGCCGCACCTGGCGGGCTTGGATGCGAGCAGGTCCGTGCAGGACCCACAACGTCGTGCGAATCTTCAGGGGTGGTGGAGCTGGCACGGGTAGATCGGTGGCTCTGGGCGGTACGCGCCGCCCCGACTCGTGCCGGCTCGACGGCGCTTTGCCGTGCAGGTCACGTCAAGGTGAACGAGGCCGCCGCCAAGCCCTCGACAACGGTGCGTCCCGGCGACACGGTCACGGCCCGCATCGGCGAGCGTTTGAGAGTGCTCGAGGTAGTAAAGGCCATCGACAAGCGGGTCGGGGCAGCTATCGCGGCCGAATGCCTCGTCGATCACAGCCCCCCACCGCCCCCGCGAGAGATCCGCTCTTCCGGGCTCGTACGCGACCCCGCCTCGGGGCGCCCGACGAAAAAGGACCGCCGTCAGATCGACCGGCTGCGTGGGCGCTGATCCTAAGCGCGAATCGTCGGCGCCGGAGCGAACGGCCCGGTCGACGTACTCATCTTTAGCGGACCTGTTGTCTCTCGCGAAGTGCCTGTTGCACGGACTTGTTGGTCCATGGCATAAAACCCGTCTCAGATCGGCGATCGCCGCGCCTCGGCAGGCTCACACTCGACAGTGCAGGATGATCCTTTCCAGGTGCTGTTTGAGGCCGACTCCGCTGAACTGGAGGAGTCCGGTTAGGACCTCGACGATGCATCTTCCCATTCGCGCGCCGAGCTGCATCTTTTTGACGGGCGCTTGGATATCGCTCGAGAGCGCGACGCGTCCGGTTCTGTTGAGTCGCGCGCCAAGATGTTGCGATGACTGAGCGCAGCTTCCACGCCTGGTTGACAAAGCCTGGGCCTGTTCGCGTGCCGCAGATCACGGTTTACTTCTGGGTCATAAAGGCGCTCTCGACGGCGATGGGTGAGTCGACCTCGGACTACTCGGTCCACCGTCTGAACCCAAAGCTGGCGGTCTGCCTCGGCTTTGTCGGCTTCGTCGTCGCCTTGGTGCTCCAGTACTCGCGGCACCGCTACATCGCCTGGACCTACTGGCTCGCGGTCGTCATGGTGGGAGTGTTCGGCACCATGGCCGCCGATGTCCTCCACGTCGGTTTCGGCGTCCCCTACGCCGTCTCGAGCACCTTGTACGCCGTCGTGTTGGCGGTGGTCTTCATCAGTTGGCAGAAGACGGAGAAGACTCTGTCTATCCACAGCGTCGACACGCCGCGGCGCGAGGCTTTCTACTGGGCCTCGGTTGTGGCGACCTTCGCCTTGGGGACCGCTTTCGGCGATCTGACGGCGGTCACGTTCCATCTCGGCTATCTGGGGTCTGGTTTGATGTTCGCAGGTGTGATCCTCGTCCCCGCCGTCGGCTACCGGCGCTTTGGATGGAACCCGATCTTCTCGTTCTGGTTCGCCTATGTCGTCACGCGACCTCTCGGTGCGTCCTTCGCCGACTGGATGGGCAAGCCGCGCAGCTTCGGTGGCCTCGGCTTCGGCGATGGTCACGTGGCTTTGGTGCTTGCGGCCGCCATCTTCTTCATGGTTGCCTTCCTTGCCATCACCCACGCGGACCTAAAGCAAGGAGGCGATTCGCGGCGCGCTCGCACGACGGGAGGGCTCGGCGTGGCGGAGGCATCGCCCGAGGTCCTCGAGTGAAGCAAAATGGACCATGGACGACGACGCCCCTCCGCCTCAGGTCTGGCCTACGCTTCGCGCGAAAGATGCGAGGGGCTTGATCAAGTTCCTCGTCGTTGCTTTCGGTTTCGAGGAGGTCGTCTCCTACGGCGAGGGAGACCACCTCGAGCATGCGCAGCTCGCGTGGCCCGAGGGCGGGGGAGTCATGCTCGGTAGCGTCCGCGAGCCTGGTGGCGACCCCTGGCGGCTAGAACCGGGTTCTAGTGGCGCCTATGTCGTCACGGCGGATCCCGACGCCGTCCATGCCCGCGCCGTCGGGGCGGGAGCGGAGATCATCGTCGGTCCTCACGACACCGATTACGGCTCTCGCGAGTTCGCGGCGCGCGACCTCGAGGGGAACCGGTGGTCCTTCGGCACCTATCGCGGCGAGCCGCGCCGCACAGGCTCCTAGACCGAGACGTCATGGCGGATCGGATCCCGCTTCCCACCTTGCTCTCGCAGTCGCTTGTCGCTTTCACCATCGAGTTCGACAACGAGGCCGAGAACCTGGTCCAACACTGGACCACTGAGGGCACTGCTCGTGGAGCCCGCCACGGTGTCTGGCTCGCTTCACAGGCCATGTGGGCGAACTTCCTGCAGTACATACCTCCAGAGGGTGTGCGCTTCGGTGACGTCGAGGCCATGGCCCGACTTACGAACCTGGGCGGCTTGCAGAGGTGGCGCTATGTCGATGTCGCGCCCGATCCTGCCCAGGGCGCGGCTGACGTGCCGGAGTCGGAGTGGGTCGTGAGACCCACCAGAGCTGGTCTGAGAGCGCAGCGGATATGGGGCCCACTTCCGGGAGTGATCGAGCAGCGCTGGCGCGATCGCTTCGGTGAGGCGGAGATAGGGCGGCTTCGCGACGCGCTCGAGCACTTTGCCAGCCGGTCTGAGATCCCCCTTCCCCAGTACCTGCCTGTGGTCTACATCGACATGGGTACCGACCCCGACCGGCTCGCTGCGGGCGCAGCCGCGCCTCGGGTCGGGCTCGTCGACGACCTCTCGGCCCTTTTGGCAAAGGTGCTCTTGATGTTCACCCTCGAGTTCGAGCGCGACTCGAAGCTCTCTCTGCCGATAAGTGCCAACCTGCTGCGGGTTCTCGGCGACGAACCGATCCGTATTCGCGAGCTTCCGCGCCTGACGGGGGTCTCCAAGGAGGCGATCGCGATGTCGCTCGGCTTGCTCGAGCGGGTCGGGTGCGTCTTGGTCGCGCCGGATCCGTCCGCTACGAGGGGCAAGGTCGTCAGCTTGAGTGCGAAGGGAATCAAGGCACAGGAGAATTACCGTCGTGTGCTGGCCGAGACAGAGACAAGGTGGCGGCAGCGCTTCGGTGCAAAAGAGCTCTCGCGTCTTCGCGCCCCGCTCGAGGTCATTGTCGGCCCGTGCGGTGTGCCCTCGCCCCTTTGGCAGGGGCTGGCCGGTTACCCCAATGGTTGGCGGTCCTCGCGTCCAAGACCGGAGACCTTGCCGCACTACCCGATGGTGCTGCACCGCGGCGGCTGGCCGGACGGGAGCTGAGTTGCTCGCCGGTCATGAGGCTCGCCTTTCGGGCGCGTATGTTGCCTAAGGTGCCTCTTGGGTCCGAACCGCTTCGGCGAGAGCCGCACGCGTGGCTTTCGCGTCGAGGTCCTTCGCGTAGACAGGGCTGCCAGGCTGCTGGCGCCAGGATTCCTCCAGGCTTCCGGCGTCGACCGGGTCGAACCCGATCTCGTCGACGAGCTGCATCACGACCGCTTTGGCCGCCTCGTCGTCACCTGCGACCGGAAGCGCAATGCGGCCCGGTGTCGCCTTCGGGCGCCCGAGCTCTAAGAGGTGCTGGGCGTAGATGGTGTTGAAGACCTTTATCACCTGATGGCCGATCTGCTCGCAGACCCAACGGCTTTCGGGCATCCCGTTTACGATCTCGTCGATGCGGCCGTCGCGCTGGGGGTAGTAGTTGCTGGTGTCGATCACCGCCGCACCCTTTGCGGCGCCTTGGAGGAAGCCTGCCGGCAGCTCGGGGACTCTGTGGAGCGGGATCGTCACCACAACCACTTCGGCTTCGTTGGCAGCCTCGTCAACCTTGACGGCGTGCGCGCCCGTTGAGCGGGCCAGCTCCTCCAAGCTGGCCGGTCCCCTCGAGTTTGCGACCGAGACCTCGTGGCCGACGGCGGTGAAGCGCTTTATCAGGGCCGTGCCGATGTTGCCCGCCCCGATGACGCCGATTTTCATAGCTCCTCCTCTCCGGCCTCGACGCCGGTTGTCCATTGCCGGTCCCGTTGCTCCCTCGAGCCCAAGATCCGGCTTGATCTCGCCCCAGCCGCCGGGCGAGGTGGACGCTCAGTCGAATATCGGCCCGCTCTCGCGGGTGCGCTTTAGCTCGTAGAAGCCGGGCGTGCCGGCCACGAGCAAGACCCCGTCCCACAAGTGGCCCGCGGCGTCGCCTTTGGGGGTGGGTGTGACGACCGGGCCGAAAAAGGCGACACCCTCGACGTGGATCACTGGTGTCCCGACGTCGTAGCCGACCGGGTCCATGCCCCTGTGGTGCGACTTGCGTAGGGCGTCGTCGAACTGCGTGCTGGTCGCAGCCCTAGCGAGGTCGTCTGGCAGCTGCAGCTCGGCGAGAGCTTCGGGGATCACAGATTCGTCACGGCGCCGCTCGAGGTGGATGCGGCGGCCGAGAGCGCTGTAGAGCGGACCGAGCACCTCGGGCCCGTGCTGCTGCTCGGCCGCGATGCAGACCCGGACCGGGCCCCAGGACTTGTCCATTTCCTTGATGTAGTCCTGGGGGAGATCAGGTCGTTCTAGGTTGAGCACTGCGAGTGACATAACGTGCCAGTGGGTTGTGACCGGCCTTACCTTTTCCACTTCGAGCATCCAGCGCGACGCCAGCCAGGCCCAAGGGCAGATCGGATCGAACCAGAAGTCGACCTGGGTTCGGTCAAGGTTGTTCCAACCTGCTGCCACGGATTTCTCCTCGATTGGGGTCTTGACAGGTAACCCCAGATCGGACCTTCCTCTTCCATTCCGAATACGGACCATGGCTATTGTCTATAGCTGATTAGCTAAGTAGTATAGCCATATGTCAGCTGAGCCAGAGGCGCTAGTGCCCCGCTACCTCGAGCGCCCGCAGGGACGGGTCGGTTACGACCTCGCCGGTGAGGGCCCCTTGATCGTGCTCGTCCCGGGTATGGGGGACCTGCGGAGCACCTACAGGTTCGTCGCCCCGCGTCTTTGCGAAGCGGGTTATAAGGTCGCGAGCACCGAGCTGCGCGGGCACGGCGACAGCGACACCGGTTTCGACAGCTACGGCGACAACGACACCGCCTTCGACATCGTCGCCCTCATCGAGGCCCTCACAGGTCCCGCCGTCATCGTTGGCAACTCGATGGGCGCGGCCGCGGCCGTGCTCGCCGCCGGCGCGAGGCCTGAGCTCGTGAGCGGGCTTGTTCTCGTCGGTCCCTTCGTCCGGGACGCGCCATCGGGCCTGCTCCAGCGACTCATGTTGCGGGTCGCGCTCGCCCGGCCGCTGGCGGCGATGTCGTGGCGCGCGTACCTGCCGAAGCTCTACGCCGGCCGACGCCCTTCCGATTTCGAGGCTTACCGCGACGCGGTCGTAGCCTCCCTGCGCAGTCGCGGGCACGCGAAGTCGTTCTCTCTCACCACGCGCACCAAGCATGGCGCGGCCGAGGCGCGCCTCGGGGGGGTGCACGTGCCGACGTTGGTGGTGATGGGGGACAAAGACCCGGACTTCGACGATCCAGGGGCGGAAGCCGCCTGGATCGCCGAGAAGGTCGGGGGGAAGTTCGTCATGGTCTCCGACGCCGGCCATTATCCGCAGTCCCAACAGCCTGAGGCGACCACGCAGGCAATCCTCGCCTTGCTCGCCGAGGTTGCCGGTCATGGCTAGGGCGGGCCTGAACGAGGTGCTCGTGATCGAGGCGGCCGAGGTCCTCGCGGACGAGAGCGGGCTCGACCAGATGACAATGGCCCGCCTCGCCGCGCGCCTCGGGGTGCGCCAGTCCTCGCTCTACAAGCACGTCGCGAACATCGACGGCCTGAAGCGTGCCATCGCGCTGCGGGCAAAGCGCGATCTCGCCGAGGTTCTCGGCCATGCTGGCGTCGGCCGTGCTGGCGCCGACGCGATCTTGTCGGTGTCGCATGCCTATCGCGCCTTTGCTCACGAGCACCCGGGGCGCTACGAGGCGGCACAGCGCGCTCCGCGCGCGGGGGACACCGACGACGAGGTCGCGAGCCGAGCAGTGACCCAGGTCGTCTTCGAGGTGCTGGCGGCCTACGAGCTTCGGGACGACGATGCCGTCGACGCGGCACGGACGCTGCGCTCGGGTCTGCACGGCTTTGTCAGCCTCGAGTCCTCGGGCGGTTTCGGCCTCCCCGTAGATGTCGGGCGCAGCTTCGAGCGCCTCGTGGGCGGTCTTTTGGCAGCGCTTTCGCAGTGGCCGAGGGCGGACTCGACCTCGCAGTGATGAGGCGCTAGATACGGTGCGTGCGCATTGATCGACACGGAGGCAACACGATGAGAAATCCCGGGGCGGACCGTTTGCGAGACGCCATAGGTCCAGTCGGTGTCTGGGTCTCGTCGAGGGCCATTTGGGAGGACCCGGCCACATTCGCGGCCGCCGTCGAGCGACTCGGTTACGGCGCGTTGTGGGTGGGGGGCAGCAACGTGGACGCCAAAGCCTTCGAACTGCTCGAAAAGGCCCTCAAGGCCACCTCGCGCCTCGTCGTGGCGACCGGGATCACCAACATCTGGGCCTGGCAGCCGGAGGCGCTTGCACGCCGGGTCTTTGTCCTGGAGGACCGTTACGCAGGACGCTTCCTTCTCGGCCTCGGGGTGAGCCACGCTCCTCAGGTCGAAAAGCTTGGCCAGCACTACGAGCGCCCCCTTGAAGCGATGTCCGGGTTCCTCGGTGGTCTTGACGAGGCCCGCGGCCCGACGGGGCGGCCCCGTTCCGGCGCCCGACCGCCCCGCGTCCTCGCCGCGTTGGGCGACCGGATGCTCGCTCTTTCCCGGGACCGCTCCGAGGGCGCCCACCCGTACCTCAGCACGCCCGCGCACAGCGAACGGGCCCGCCGGGTACTGGGGGCGGCGCCGTTGCTCGCCCCCGAACAGGCCTTCGTCTTAGAACAAGACCCGAGCGTGGCGCGGACCACGGCAAGGCGCTACCTCGAGCACTACTTGCGCCTGGTCAATTACCGGGCGAACCTCGAGCGCCTCGGTTACGCCCGAGACGACCTGGACGGAGCGGGAAGCGACCGGCTCGTCGACGATGTCGTCGCGCACGGAAGTGCCGCCGTCGTCGCTGAGCGGGTCCGTGCCCATCTAGAGGCCGGAGCGGACCACGTGTGCGTCCAGTCGCTAGCGGACTCGGCTGCGGTCGATCTCGGCGCCCTTTCGCTTTTGGCCGGCAGCCTGCGCGGCCTTTGAGCAAGTCGCGGGGCAAGCTGTGACAGAGGGCAAGCTGTGACAAAGGAGGTGAAAGGGCCGCGATGGCTCGCATATTGATCACCGGTTCTTCGGACGGCCTCGGCCTCATGGCCGGCCGGCTGCTTGTGAGCCAGCATCACGAGGTCGTTGCGCACGCCCGCAACGAGAGCCGCGCCGCGGCGACGAGAAGCGCACTCGGCGGGGCGGGCGAGGTCGTGATCGGGGACCTTTCCACACTTGTTGGCATGGCCGAGGTCGCAAAAGCCGCCAACGCGACGGGCCGGTTCGACGCGGTCATCCACAACGCCGCCGTCGGCTCCAACGAGCGTCGCGTCGTCACCGAGGACGGCCTGTCGCACGTATTTGCCGTCAACGTCCTTGCCCCCTACGTGCTGAGCGCCCTGATCGAGATGCCGGACCGGCTCGTGTATATGAGCTCGGGCATGCATCGCGCAGGCAACCCGCATCTCGACGATCTGCAGTGGTCCCACCGCCGCTGGAGTGGTTCGCAGGCCTACTCCGACAGCAAGCTGTATGTTGCCGCCCTCGCCGCCGCGCTTGCCCGACACCGCAGTGAGCTGTTCTCCAACGCCGTCGACCCGGGCTGGGTCCCAACCAAGATGGGGGGACCGGGCGCGCCCGACGACTTGGAGATGGGGGTGGCCACCCAGGTCTGGCTGGCGGTGAGCCGCGACGCCGGGGCCCGCGTGTCAGGCGCCTTCTTCTTCCATCAGCGTCAGGTTGGCGCGCATCCGGCGATGCACGACGCGGTCCTCCAAGACGACCTTCTCGCCGCTTGTGCCTCCATCGCCGGGGTAAGGCTCATAAGCGCCTGACAGCTGAGATTCGGCCGGTCAAGTCCGCGATCTGGCAAGGGCCGACTTAGGCGCGCACGACCTCGAGAGTCTTAAGGCTCGGGTCTGCCGCGTAGGCGACGCGGACGCCGTCGGCCGCGACGGCCCGCAGGCCTTTAAGGA
This sequence comes from Acidimicrobiales bacterium, assembly GCA_049514105.1. Taxonomy (GTDB): domain Bacteria; phylum Actinomycetota; class Acidimicrobiia; order Acidimicrobiales; family Bog-793; genus Fen-455. Next base: position 31,871 of record JBEKVJ010000013.1, on the reverse strand, counting down.
GAGCCTCGGTGACGAGCTCGCCGGGAGCCAGCACCGGGATGCCCGGGGGGTAAGGGGCGATCAGCTCGGCAGAGACACGACCGACTGCAAGCTCGGCCGGGAGCGACTCGTGGGCCGAGAAGAAAGCCGCCCGCGGGCTCATCGCATAGACGGGCCTTACGTCCCAGCTCAACGCGACCGAGGCTGGTCGTGGTGGGCCTGCGCTCGCCCTGATGGCCGGGATCAGGGCGCTCACGAGCCTGTCGAGCGTCGAGGCGTCATCGGCGACCGAGACGATGGCCACGATCGTGTCGCGGTCGGCGAGCTCGAGGGGGATCCCGTCTTCTATGAGCCGACGCTCGACCTCGACGCCGTTCGCCCCGACACCTGAGAGCAAGAGCACGAGCCGCGTCGTGTCGAAGCGGCCGGGTGGGAAGGAGAGCTCGTCTGGGACCCCGAGACCCGGTAACTCCTCGCGCAGGCGTTGGCGGGCGTAGCCAATGTTGAGGATCACGTCGTCGAGCAACTCGCGTCCACGCGCCTCCATGAGGGCGCGGCAAGCGTCGATGCTGGCCAGCACCGAACCCGCTGCGCTCGTCGTGTGGCCCGCCTCGAAGCCCCGGTCGAGCCGGTTGGGATCCAGGCGAAGGGTGCGGGCGCAGACGAGGCTCGCCTGGGTGTAGCCGGGGAGCAGCTTGTGGATGCTCGTGACCATGGCGTCGGCCCCGAGCGACATCGCGTTCGGGGGGAGGTCCAGGTGGTAGCCGAAATGGGCTCCCCAGGCCTGGTCGACGATGACGGGAACGCCGAAGCTATGGGCGGCCTCGATGATCGGGCCGAGGTCCGAGAGGGTCCCGAGGTAGCCCGGCTCGGTGACGAGCACTGCACGCGCGTCCGGGTTCTCCTGCAACGAGCGTGTGACGTCCTCGACGGCGACGCCCATCGCCATGTCGGTGGCAGGGTCGATCTTGGTCGGCAGCCAGCACGGGACCAGGTCCGCCATCACCATGCCCAAAAGCAGCGAGCGGTGCAGCGAGCGCGTCACGACGACTTTGTCACCCGGTCGGCCGATCGAGAGGCACAGCGCCTGGTTGGCGTGAGTGGAGCCTCCTGGCGAGTAACGGCACCAGTCGGCGCCGTACCACTTGGCCGAGCGCTCCTGGGCCGCCGCCAACAGCCCGTGGGCGGACTTGACAGTGTCGACCCCGCCGTAGAGGGGGACGTCACCGTCGAGGACCTTGGCGAGGTTCCTGTCTAGCTTCCAGGCGCGACCTTTGTGCCCGGGCGTCGTAAAAGGGGTCGGGTTCGACTCTTTGAACCTCAAATAGCCGTCGAGGAGGGGAGCTTCGGCCCGAAGATCGAACGTTACGCCAGGCTGCGCCGAAGCCTGGGCTTTATCAGGAGAGCTATGAGCCGGCGCAGGCACGGCTTCGTCGGGCGTTTCCGAGGTTGTAATCATGCATGCACGCTCAAGATGAGCCTAGCCCTCGAAGTGGTTACGCCCGAACGGGAGATAGCTCGTCGTTTGGGTGATCGTTGCTGGGGTGCCGGCAAGGCCGGCGCAACAGACCCGGCCGACGCGCTCGCTGCATAGAGGCCCGGCCGACAAGGTCGCGTAGCGGGATCCGACCGACAGGACAGAAAGCAACGACGCCGCCGAGAGCGCTGAGCAGACAGAGAGGAAGCTCCCGATCGAGCCGATCGAGAACGCCGAGCCGATCGAGCCGATCGAGAACGCCGAGCCGATCGAGCCGATCGACATGTAGGAATTCTTCGAGCCGATCGACAGGAACGAGTCCTCCGACCAGAGCGACAACCCGCACAGCCTCATTGCCATGTTGCGCCACCTTTCTCCGCCAGGCTTTGTCCAGACGGCTGGGGCGAGCCTTTGAGTTCCGTCCTTGGCTATCTTGACGCGGTCTCGGGCCCTGGCGCGCCCGGAGATGTTCCAGCCCACTGGGCTCTCAACAGTTCCACGATGCGGGCCGGCGCCCTCGATTCTTGCCTGTCAGCTGGCAGACTTGGGTCGTGACAGATATCGCCTTTCACCTTGTCGCCGAGGTCAGCTCGCAGAGCCCCGACGCCATAGCAAATCTGCTCGAAGAGCTCGTAGACGGCGAGATCACCTCGACCCCGGATGGCTTCCACGTCGATGGCTTCATGCGGGGAACCGATGCCCGTGAGCTCAACCGTTTCCTGCTTTCGGCGCTGCGCCGGGTCGAGCGCCGAACCCGGCTGCGGGCGGAGTGGACGACCAACGGCGAGACCCAGCGCTTTTTCGACTACGTACCGAAGGGTGCAAGCTCTGCGGCCCCGGTTCAACCTGGCTCCTGAAAACCGGCGTCTCGCGACAGTGCCCGCCCGGTTTCCCGGAGCGGGCACTGATCCGTTCAATTGTCTGCACCCCTAGGAGGCCGTCGAGTCTCCGGGAGCTTGAGGCCTCAGGCGAGCTTTTTGCGCTCTGGCCGCTGCGTAACGCCCCTCGAGGCGTGTCGCCGTCACCTGGTCCTGAGTGCCAACCTCGTGGGGAGCGATCCCCTACCAGGCGCCCCCGGGCTTCTGGTCACCCCTTAGGGTGCATAGGAATTCGTCTCGATTACTGTGAATCTGAGCCCCCCTTCCTGATTCCTCATTGGGAACCACCACCAGTCTACCCCTTTGGCTCGGCGTCTAAATGCATTCGGGCACATTGATATACGGTGGCGCGATGATCACCGCGGTTCACAATTTGGTCTACTCCGACGACGCCGAGGCAACGCGGGCCTTCTTCCGGGACGTGCTCGGCTGGCCGAACGTGGACGCTCACGACGGCTGGCTGATCTTTGCCACGGGGCCGTCCGAGCTCGGTGTGCACCCAAGCTCAGGTGAGCACGAAGGGGTGCCATGGTCGGCTCGAGACCGACATGAAATTTCCCTTGTCTGCGACGACTTAGCGGCCACGGTCGCGGAACTTCGCGCTAAGGGCGCTACTTTCACCCGGGAGGTCAGAGACGACGGCTTTGGCCTGACGATCTCGCTCGCCGTGCCAGGCGCGGGCGAGATGCTCCTTTACGAACCCAGGCACCCGACGGCCTACGACCTCTGAGAAGGCCCTCCTCTAGCCGTGGAAGCCCTGGGCGAGGTTGCGATGACGGCCTTCGGGGTCGCGGCCGCCCGGGCCGCGGAGACCGCTCGGCCCGACAGGCTCTTTTGTGATTCGTTCGCCGCCGGATTCGTGCGCCGGGCAGGCTCGCTCTATGGCTCCCGAGAAGGTGGCGAGCCGCGACGTCGCGAGGCACTGAACATGTGGATCACCGTTCGGACGCGCTTTTTGGACGAGCTGTTGGCCGAGGCGTGCGCAGGTGGCGCGCGCCAGGTCGTGATCCTCGGCGCGGGCCTCGATGCCCGTGCGTTCCGACTGGCCTGGCCCGAGGGGCTCCGGCTCTTCGAGCTCGACATGCCCGCCGTGCTGGAGTTCAAACAAGACGTGATCCGGGCCGAAGGCTGGCAGCCGTCATGTGAGCGCATCGCGGTGCCTGCCGATCTTTCCGAGGACTGGAGCGCGTCGCTTTTGGAATCCGGCTTGGAAGCGGGGGCCCCGGTCGCATGGGTCGCCGAGGGCTTGCTCGCATACCTCTCCCCGGCCACAAGTGACGCCCTTGTCGCCGGCGCAGCCGCCCTTTCACCGCCGGGGAGCCGGTTCGGCCTAACTCTCGCCAGTGCCCGGCGCCTTCAGGCCTGGCGCGAGCGCCACCCAGGCGCTGTGGGCGCAACGGGCGACTACATCGCCCTCTGGCGCAGCGCCAAGGCCGAGGAGGCCGTCGGCTGGCTGGCCTCTCACAGTTGGCGGGCCAGGGTATTCGACGTGGCCGAACGTGCCGCCTCTTACGGGCGCGCCTTCGAGCGAGATGTCAGGGCTCGCCCCGAGACCGTCGCGAGCGAGAACCGGGCCCGGCTCGTAGACGCCGTCCGGCTGTAGCCGAGCCGCCGGCAAACGAGCCTGTTAGGGCGAGCCGGCGGGTCCCATCTCGCTCGAGAAGGCATGCTCGGCCGCTGCAAGTGCTTGTTGGACCAGCGCGGGCGCTCGGCGGCCATCATCGAGGGCGCCTCCGATGGCCTCGAGCGCTTCGAGCACGACATCGAGGCGGGCGCGCTGGCCGGTGTGGTCAATCCGCGCCACGCTGCGGGCGAGCTCGCCTATTCCGGGCGAGAGAGCTATTTGCCGCCCGCCGCGCGCCCGCGCGATGAGCGAGCGGGCATCGAGGCCATCGGGCACCGAGAGCGTCGTGGCGACGAAGGCGGCCTCCGCGTCGGCGGCGAACGGGCTCAGACCGAGCGCCCGGATGCCGGCACGGCTGGCTGCGGCCGCGGCCCGGTGGCGACGGCGCACCGCGACGAGCCCTTCGGCCTCGACACGCTGTAGGGCGGCTTCGAGGGCGAGTATCTCAAGTGGTGAAGGCGTCCCGGGGATGGCGCTTCGGTCCGTGTCGAGCCAGCGCGCTTTCCAGTCGAGAAGTGAGAGCATCGAGTCGCGTGGCGCGCCAGGGTTGTCGGCCATGGCGTCCCAAGCCCGTCTGCTCAGCGCCGCGATCGAGATGCCGGCGGGGCCGGCGAGGGCCTTTTGCGGACCGGCGACGGCGACGTCGACCGCCCACTCGTCGAGGCGGACCTCCTGGGCGCCGAAAGAAGCGACGACGTCGATCACGATAAGAGCGCCGTGGGCGCGGGCGAGGCCGGCGATTGCCTCGGCGTCGTTGGCGACGCCGCTCGCGGCCTCGACGTGGACGAAGCTCACAACTGAGACCGAGGGGTTCTGCTTGAGGGCCTCCTCGACCGCCTCTGGGCGGATGGCATTGTGCCCCTCGGCCTCGACCCCGACGACGCTTGCCCCGGTCGCTTCCAACCAGCGCCCGAAGGCGGCTCCGTAGGGCTTGGAGTTGAGGTTGAGGGCAAAAGTGCCGGGCCGGCCCAATGAACGCGCCGCCGCCTCGAGGGGCAGGACGGCCTCGGCCTGGGGCAGGACCACCTCGAGTCGCGTCTCAAGCAGTGAGGCGACAGATGCCTCGAGCTGGCCGAAGTGGGCCGGCTGGATCGCCGGCGGGTCGAGCAGAGCGTCGCTCACGGTCCCTCCCCGGCACCTTGGGGCGCTTCCAGCCGGCGGGGCGCGCCCTGTTCGCTCGAAGAACCAGGGGAGGCCTCGTCGCGGAACAAGCAAGCGGCCTCGTGGCTCGCATCGGAACTGACGCCTTTTAGGCTGGGCAGCTGGTCTTTACAGATCTCCTCGGCACGCGGACAGCGGGGATGGAACGGGCATCCACTCGGGATGTCGATCGGGCTCGGGGGCTCGCCCTTTACGATCGGCTGGGCAAGCTCGAGCTGGTGCAGGCGCGGGGCGGCTTCGAGCAGGGCGCGGGTGTAGGGATGACGAGGGTCACGAAACACCGACTCGCGTTCACCGGACTCGACGATCCGTCCGAGGTACATGACCACTACGCGCCTCGACAGGTGGCGCACGACGGCCAGGTTGTGCGAGATGAACACGATCGTGAGTCCGAGCCGGCTCCCGAGGTCCTCGAACAGGTGCAGGATCGTCGCCTGGACCGAGACGTCGAGGGCCGAGACCGGCTCGTCGGCGATGATCACCCGCGGCTCGACCGCAAGTGCCCTCGCGATGGCGATGCGTTGGCGCTGGCCTCCGGAGAACTGGTTCGGGAGGCCGTCGAGGGCGTCGGGAGCGAGCCCGACAAGGTCCACGAGCTCCCGGCACCGGTCCTCGACGAGCCGGTTCGGGACGAGACGGTGGACCCGCAGCAGCTCGCTTAGCACCTGGCGGACGCTCATGCGTGGGTTGAGCGAGGAGTAGGGGTCCTGGAATACCATCTGGATAGCGCGACGTTCCTCCGTGCTGCGTTTCGGGCCGAGCTCACATCCGTCGAAGCGCACCCTGCCCGCGTTCGGGGAGAGCTGGCCGACGATGCACCTGGCCACCGTGGTCTTGCCGCAGCCGGATTCGCCGACAAGACCCAGCACCTCGCCCTGGCCGACTTCGAAACTGACGTCGTCGACGGCTCGCAGTCTTTGACCGTGCTCGGCGCGAAAGCTCACCGACAGTTTCTCGACCTCGATGAGCGACCGGGGCGGCCCGGACTGGGTCATTGTCGTCTCAGCCACGACCGGGGACAGCCTGGGTGGCCGCGAGGGCCTCAGAGTGCAAGCACGCGGCCAGCCGGTCTGTTCCAACGGGGGCGAGGGCGACCTCGGTCGTGGTGCATTCGGGCGTCGCGAAGCTGCAACGGGGGTGAAACGTGCAACCGCTCGGCAGGCCTTGAGGGTCCGGCAGCGTCCCCGGGATGGCAAGCGGCTCGCGCTCTGGTGTGTCGACATCGATCGCGGCCGCGAGCAGTCCGGCGGTGTAGGGATGCCTCGGCGCCGCGAGGACCTCTGCAGTCGGGCCTTTTTCGACGATGCGGCCCGTGTACATCACCGCGAGATCGTCGGCGACCTGGCCGACGACGCCGAGGTCGTGGGTGACAAAGACCAGCGCCAGCCCGCGCGCGGAGCGAAGCTCAGCCAACAGGGCGAGGATCTGGGTCTGGATCGTCACATCGAGGGCTGTCGTCGGCTCGTCGCAAAGCAGGATCGACGGGTCCGACGACAACGCGATCGCGATCATGACCCGCTGGCGGGTGCCGCCGGAGAGCTCGTGGGGGTAGGCGCGGTACCTGCGCTCGGGATCGGGGATGCCAACCTGGTACAACAGTTCGAGCGCCCGTGCCCGCGCGGCGCTGCGGCTCAGCCCTAGGACATGACGGGGCGCCTCGGCGATCTGGTGTCCCACGGTCGCGACTGGGTTGAGGGCACTTAGCGCGTCCTGGAAGATGATCGAGATGCGCTCGCGCTGGCGGTGCCCGCGTCCGTGACCGCGCACGGCAGCCTCAAGCTCGACGCCGTCGACGATCACCCGGCCCGAGGCGAGGCTGCCACTAGCCGGCAACAGGCCCATTATCGCCCTGAGGGTGAGGCTCTTGCCCGAACCCGACTCACCGACGATGGCGAGGGCGCGGGCGCGCTCGAGCGAGAACGAGACCCCGTTGACGGCCCGGAAGGACCGCCTATGGCGGCGCACCTCGACGACGAGGTCTTCGACCTCCAAAAGCGGGGTCATCCGGGCCTCAGCACGTCCGCGAGGCCGTCTCCGAGAAGCGAGAGCCCGATGCCGGTGAACACGACGGCGAGGCCGGGGAAGATAGCCATCCACTGGGTGTTGGAGAGGTAGGTCTGGCCGTCTGTGATCATCGAGCCCCAGTCCGGCGACGGCGGCTGGATCCCGAGGCCGAGATAGCCGAGGGCGACGACGGCGAGGATAACGATCAAGACATCCGACATGGAATAGACGATCGCCTGGGTGATCGTGTTGGGCAGGATATGGCGCCAGAGCACCCTGGCTCTAGAGAGTCCTCCGCCTTCTGCGGCCGCGACCCAGTCGAGATTGCGGGCAACGAGCGTGGCGCTTCGCGTCGTGCGGGCATAGACGACCCAGTCGGTGAGACCGAAGGCGATGTAGACACCATGGGTGCCCTCGCCGACTACGAAGACGAGGGCGATGATCAAGACGTAGAAGGGGAACGCGAGCACCACGTCCACCACGCGCATGACAATCGAGTCCAGGCGGCCCCCGAAATAGCCGCAGATCGTCCCGATGAAGTTCCCGAAACAGAAGGGGAACACCACGGCGAGAACGCCCACCTGGAGGTCGGTGCGTCCGCCGTAGAGCACCCGCGACCAGGTGTCGCGCCCGAGATCGTCGGTCCCCATCCAGTGCAGGGCGCTCGGGCCAGAAAAGGTGTGCAAAAGGTCCTGGGCGTCCGGGCTGTAACGGCCGATCACGGGCGCGAGAAGCACGAGAGCAACGACGCTCGAGGTCATGATCACTCCCGCCAGAAATGTCGGGCTGTGCAGCGCGCGTGACCAGAATCCGATCCGGTGCAAGACGACTGGCTCAGGCCCCCCCGGTTCGAGGACCCCCGTGCTCGAAGCGACGGCCGTGCTCACTTGAGCCTTACCCGCGGGTCGAGCCGGGCCGTGACGAGATCTGTGAGAAGGATCACTCCGACCACCCCGAGGGCATAAATGAGCGTGATGCCCTGCACGACCGGGAAGTCGCGGGCATCGATCGCGTTAAGCATGGCGCTGCCGAGCCCGTTCAGGTCGAAGACGCGTTCGATGACGACAGTGCCGCCGATCAGGTAGGCGACGTTTATCCCAAGAAGCGTGACTGTCGGGATGAGGGCGTTGCGGGCAACGTGCACGAAGGTGACCCGCCACGGGCGGAGCCCCTTCGCCCGTGCGGTGGCGACGAAATCCGCCGCGAGCACATCGAGCATGCCGACACGAAGGCTCCGGATCAGCACCGGCACGATGGCAAAGGCTGCGCAGAGTCCGGGCAGCACGAGGGAGTGCACGTGCTGCCAGAAGGTCGTGCCGTAGCCGCCGACTGGGAACCAGTGCAGGTCGAGCGAGAAGAAGATGATGAGCAGGATGCCGAGCCAGAACGGCGGCATCCCGAGGCCGATGAGCGAGAAGACCCGCACGGCATGGTCGCTTGCCCGCTCCTTGTGAGTGGCGGCGAGAGCTGCGAGCGGCACTGTGATCACAACCGAGAAGAGCGCCGCGACGACCACGAGCCAGGCCGTAAGGGGAAGGGCAGGGCCGATCACAGAGGTGACCGGGCTCTGGTAGTAGATCGACATGCCGAGATTGCCGTGAGCCAGTGCGTAGACATAGGCCCAGAACTGCCGCCAGAGGGGCTCGTCGAGTCCGAGCTGGCGACGCAGAGCGTTCACCTGTGCATTCGTGGCGTGAATCCCGAGCAGCGTGCGGGCAGGGTCGCCCGGTATCAGCCTCAAGAGCAGGAATGTGACCACGACCACACCGGCGATGACCGGGATCGAGAACAAGAAGCGACGCACGACATAGCCAAGTGCCGGGCTCGCGCGCAAACGCCCGGGGGGCCTATTTGCGCGCCCGGTTGATCCCGCGTCGCTCGCCGGCCCCGTCAAAAGCGCGCCCGATCCCGCCCCGTGTTCGAGCTCAGCTCGCCCGCCTAGCTCAGCCAGACATCCTCCAACTCGTGTCATCTCGTGCACGGCCAAGCCGTGCGCTTGGTTTGAAAGCGTAGCGGTGGTGCTCAGCTGGTCCGGGCCGGCTGAGTCCCGACCGCCAGGGCTCGGGGCTCAGGAAGAAGAGGCGTGTCGCGCCCGGCGCATCGTGATCAAGGCAACGAAAGCACAGAGCAGCATCATTCCCCCGGCGGCAGAAAGGGCGGCATCCAAGCCATGGCCGAAAGCAACATAGGCGGCCTGGGTCACCTCGTGGACGATCTTCGTGATCGCCGGGGTGCCTTTGAACTGTCGGGACTGGGTGTTAAAGGTGCCGGTAGTCACCGCAGTAAGGACGGTGTTCTGGAACGACTTCGGGATGCCGAGCACATTGAGCTGGCGAACCAAACTGGATATGAGCTGGCCGTTGACCATCGACCCGAGCACGGCGACGCCGGCGACGGCGCCTAGCTCACGGCTCGTGTTGGTGGCTGATGCCGCCATGCCGGAGTGCTCGGGGGCGATCGCAGAAAGGGCAGTGGAGGTGACAGGGACAATGGCGATGCCGAAGCCGGCACCAGCGATCGGCAGCGTCCAACCCAAGCTGGACAGGCCCGAGTTCGGAGTGAGCACGACCTCGGTTAGCACGATGCCAATTCCAGCCAGCGCACAGCCGACCGTCATCGGCAGACGCGGGCCAGAAGCTGCCACCCAGCGCCCTGCCAGGAGCGAAGCCAGGATCATCGCCGCCGCCATCGGCACGAAGTCGAGGGCGGTGCCGTAGCCAGTGCTCGTTCCAACGTCTTGGAGATAGAGCGCTACGAAAAAGAAGATCGAAAAGGTCCCGAAATAGGTGCAGAACGCCACGACGTTGCACCCGGCGAAAGCGGAGCGCTTGAAGAACGAGACGTCGAGGATCGGATGGGCCACGCTGCGCTCGTAGAACACGAAGAAGACGGCAAGCACGAACGCGCCGGCGAAGAGGATGTCTATGCGGAAGTTCCGATAGCCGGCGGTCTCGCCCTGGATGATGGCGAACGAGGCGGCCGCAAGGGCGCCAGCGCCGAGGAGGAAGCCTGCGAAGTCCAGGCGGTATCGCGTGGCGTTCACGCTCTCGGGCAGGATGATCGCCGCCCCTGCGAGAGCGACAAGGCCGAAGAACAAGTTGAACCAGAACACCGCACGGAACGAGTAAACCCCGACGAGCACACCGCCGATCAAAGGGCCCATCGCGAGCGCGAGACCGGATACCCCGGCCCAGATCCCGAGAGCTTTGGCCCTTGCCCGGCGCTCGGGATAGATATGGCGGATCATCGAGAGCGTGCCCGGCTCGGAGGCCGCGGCACCAAGGCCCATGATGACTCGGCCAGCTATGAGCGTGTCCGCGTTCGCCGCTAGGGCGGCGACCACCGAGCCGCAGCAGAACAAGATGACTCCGGACAGCATCACCTTCTTGCGGCCGAGTTGGTCACCAAGGGTGCCAAAGAGCAGCATGAAACTTGCGAACACGAGTGCGTAGCCGTTGATCACCCACTGAAGCTGGCTGATCCCGGTATGAAGGACCGTCTGCACATTCGCCAGGGTGACGCTGATCACCGTGTTGTCCATGAAGGTTAGGAACAGCACCAGCAGCAAGGTTGCGAGCCCGAGCCTGCGGCGCATCGGCCTCAGGCGAAAGGCCATCTCCGGGGCGGTGTCGGCATGGACAGCGCTTTCCTCGGGCTCCTCGCCCGTGGCGGGCAAGGGCTCCATACCCTCGCGCGTGCGCGAGACCACGCGGGCGATCGGGCCGCTACCACTCGTCAGCAAACGGAACATCAGGGGGACCAGCGAGGCGTGTGCTCAAAAGGCCGTCGTCCCCACACGACGACCTCACACCTGGCCGGTTGCACACGACCGATGGGCACGAGCTCCTTTCGAGAGGCAAGTCCCGCCGAGGGTATGGCCGAGCCCCTCGTCGTCGCGGCGGAGTCGTCGACGCACGGTCCCGCCTGCTCAGGGCACGGCCAACTTGGGCGCTAGTTCGGGATCGTAGCTACCGAGCCACCTCGAACTGTCCTGCGGAGCCGTCTTGCAACCTTTCTGTAATCGATGAGCCACCTACCAGGCGCAGGCGGCGATGCCTTCTGATCCGGTTTTATCGCCATCCCCGCTCTCCTGCCCGGCGCCGATCGGGAACCCCGCTGTTGTGAGGCCGTGGCCGAATCCGTCGAGATAGGTGTGTGCCTCGCCCTGGCGCGGGTAGCGGTTGGCGAGATCGTAAAAGCGCGCCGTGTGGCCGGCCTCGAGAAGATGAGTCAGCTCGTGGACGATGACTCCGTCGAGGACCCATTCCGGGACCGTTTGGAGCCGTGAGGCGATGCGGATCTCGCGCGAGTGGAGCGAACATGACCCCCAGCGCCGCTGTTGGCGCGACGACCACCGGATCGAAGATGGCCGGACGCCGTCGAGGTACTCATCGGCGAGAAGGGCGGCACGAGCCTCGAGGCCGGCATCGGAGGCGTGACGGCGGGCGCTTTTTTGCAGGAGATGTCTGACCAACTGCTCGGCGAACACCTCGCGCCCGGCCCGTGACATGCGCTCAGGCACCACGACGACCACTCGGCCGCCTTCCCAGAAGGCGACGCCGGTCTTGCGGCGCCGGGCACTCGTGCGGATCTCAACTTCGGGCGTGGCGTTCGGCTCCATCGGACTCCTTTTTTCATCGAGCGTGGCCCGATCGTAACTAGAGGGTGTTCGTCTCCGGGGGATGACCGAGGGTTGAATTCCTCCGGCTCGGGTAGGACAAGAAGAAGTGACACCGCACAGAGAGCCGACCCGGAGTTGAGTCTCCTCCGGCGCCTTGTTCGTTGGCTCGATCGCGCCCAGCGGCGCCATCGGGCCCTGGCCGTCGCGTTTGCGGTCAACAAGAAGTACGGCGACGATTCGGCTGGCAACCTCGCTTCTGTCCTCGCCTTCTCCGGCTTTGTCACCTTGTTCCCTCTCTTGTTGCTCTTCGTGACGGTGCTCGGACTGGTGCTGAGCGGTGACCCACGCCTTAGAGGCGAGATCCTCCGCTCGAGCTTCAGCCAGTTCCCGCTCATGGGGAGCGAACTGCGCACCAATATCCATGTCCTTAAGCGTGGCAGCCTGATCGGGCTCATCGTCGCGATCGTGGCGCTGTTTTGCGGCTCGTTCGCCTTGGCAGGCAATGGCATCTACGCGATGGAGCAGATCTGGAACATCCCCGGCCTGGAGCGGATCGACTTTCTCAGGCGCACGGGTCGTAGCGCGCAGTTCATCTGCTGTCTCGGCGCGGGGCTCGTCGTCTCGACGTTGCTGAGCGGATTTGCGACGAACACTGCCTCGAGACCGTTTCTCGCCGACGCCGGAGCGATCGCGCTTTGCCTTGTCGTCTCCTGCGCCCAGTTCGTCGTGGCCTACCGGGTACTCACCCCTGCTGTGGTTGGGACGCGGAGCCTCGTGACAGGAGCGATCGCCGCCGGGCTCGGGTGGACGGCGCTGCAAGGCACCGGCACTTACCTTGTCGGCCACCAGCTGAACAGCTCGAGCGTCTACGGCGTGTTCGCCTTCGTCCTTGGCCTCGTGTTTTGGATCTCGCTTGTGACCCGTCTCGTGGCATATACCTGTGAGCTCAATGTCGTTCTGAGTCGGCATCTCTGGCCGCGCGCGTTGGTCCAGCCGCCGCTCACACGGGCCGATCGCGAGGTGCTCGCCGCTCAGGCCGAGCAGAACCGCCGTCGGCGCGAACAGCACGTGCGGGTGAGCTTCGAGGAGCTAGCCGGAGCGCACGACATCGCTCGTGTGCTCCGGCCGTCGCAGGTGTCGGTCAATGGTGGAAGCTCTGGCGCTCTTTCGTCTGTGCCCGGTGAGAAACGCCCGAGGTCGCCAAGTCCTGGGTGACTCTTGCTAGGTCCTCGAGGAGCATCTTCGCGAGGTCGCGGCTAAAGCCGTTGCGGACGACTACGCGCAGCACCGACACGTCCTCGAGCGCCGGAGGCAGCGTGTAGGCCGGAACGAGCCACCCGCGGGCGCGCAATGACTCCGAGACGTCATAGACGCTGTAGGGCAGGTCGTCACTTAAGCGGAAGGCGAACACGGGGATGCCTTCGGCTCTCGAGACAAGACTGAACGGGCCTAGGTGCTCGATCTCGCCAGCGAGCCATTGTGCTGTGGAGCGACAAGCCCCTTGGACGGCGCGATAGCCCTCTGCGCCTAGGCGCAGGAAATTGTAGTACTGCGCCGCGACCTGGGCTCCCGGGCGCGAAAAGTTCAGGGCGAAAGTCGGCATCTCGCCTCCGAGGTAGTTGACCTTAAAGACGAGGTCGTCGGGCAAGGCGTCGTCGTCGCGCCACAAGATCCACCCGACTCCGGGGTAGACGAGCCCGAACTTGTGCCCCGAGACGTTGATGGACTGCACCCGGGGCACTCGGAAGTCCCAGCGCAGCTTCGGGTCGAGGAACGGCGCCACGAGGCCACCGGAGGCGCCGTCGACGTGCATGGGGACGTACGGCCCACCACTGTTCTCGAGCGCGTCGAGGCCGGCGGCGATCTCGGCTACCGGCTCATAAGCGCCGTCGTAAGTCGAGCCAAGCACAGCCACGACTCCGATCGTGTTCTCGTCGCAAGCCTTGACGGCGCTCTCGGCGCCGAGATGGGCCGTCTCGGGCCCGACAGGGACCAGGCGCGTCTCGACGTCGAAATAGCGGCAGAACTTCTCCCAGCAGACCTGGACGTTCGCTCCCATCACGAGGTTCGGTTTGTCGGCGGGCAGCCCGGCATGGGTGCGGCGCTGGCGCCAACGCCACTTGAGGGCGAGACCACCGAGCATGCACGCCTCACTCGAGCCGGTCGTCGAGCAGCCCGTAGCGCTCGTTCCTTCGGCGTGCCAAAGGCGGGCAAGGATGTTGACACAGCGCCGCTCGATCTCGGCCGTCTGGGGATACTCGTCCTTGTCGATCATGTTCTTCGAGGCACATTCGGCCATCAACTGCTCGGCTTCGGGCTCCATCCAGGTCGTAACAAAAGTGGCGAGGTTGAGCCGGGCGTTTCCGTCAAGCATCAGCTCGTCGTGGATGATCTGAAAAGCGGTGCGCGGAGGCATTCCCTTCTCGCCGAGGCGCAGTCGTGGAATCTCGCCGACCTCGCCGTGCTGGGCGAATTGCGGCCGGAAGCTCAGCTCGTCGTCGTTGCCGGGCTCGGTCGCGTGTTGGTGAAGTGGCACTGTATTGACCTCCTCGTCTCGAAAAGAAGGCTACGGGGCCGAAGTGAATCGAGCTAGGCCCCGCCAAGCTGAGCGGTCTCAGCGCGGCGTGGCACAAAGGCCAGTGAGCACCCGTCTCAGCGAGACCTGGGTGCAGATCTCCTTGGCGATGCGCGCCGAGGCCGCGGCGTAGCTCGGGTCGTCGAGCACGCTCGAGATGCCGGCCGCGAGACGTGGTGCGTCGCGAGGTTGCAGTCTTGCTCGTTCGTCACCTTTTGCAACCGTTGGCTCCACGCATAGACCTGCTCCCGCTTCGGCGATGCGACGCCCGTTCGCGAACTGGTCCGCGAACAACGGTACGACAACCTGGGGCAATCCGGCGGAAACCGCCCCGAGGCTGGTGCCAGAGCCTCCATGGCTGACAACTAGGCGAGCCTCGCGGAACACCTCGTCTTGTGGGACCCAAGTCTCGAGGTGAACATTGGGCGGGACCGGTCCGAGCTGCGAGGGCGCGAACGCGTTGCCGAGGGTCAAGAGCACTCTTAGCCCAAGGCCTCTTACCGCCTCGAGCGCCGTGTCGTACACCTCCGCCGCGATCGGCAGCGAGCCGGTGACGCCACCGAAGGTCAAATAGACAAGGGGGCGGGAATCACCGTCCCACCAGTTCGGCAGTCCGGCTCCGGGACTTCGGACCGGCTCGGCGAAGCGTCGGGTATCGGGATAGATCACCGGGTCTAAAGAAGCCGGAAAGCGCGTGAGATAGGGCGAGGACCGGATCTGCTCGACAAGGCCGCGTTCGTGGGCCTCGAGTGCGGGCGCGGCCGTCTCTAGGGCCGCAGCCTCGATCTCGCCCTGCGAAATGGCCACCTGAGCATGTGGGACGCCTTGACGCATGGCGAGGACCGCGGACGCGTATTCGCATGTCTCTCGTAGCACAAGGCCGGGTCGCCAGGCGGAAAATGCGGCTTGCATCTCAGGGAGCATGGCGGTAGTGCACAGCCGACCGAAGAGCTCGCGTTCGGAGTAGACAGCGGCCAGGGCCCGGGGCGCGGTCGCGATGGCTTCGCGGATGTGCGCCACCTCCTCGCCGCCAGGCTCCCCGCCGATCCGAAATGGGCAGCCGAGCGCCGCCGCGTGCTCTTCGAGTGAAGGCGGCACGATCAGGAGGACCTCGTCGCCTTCTTGCACAAGCGAGTCGATGAACGGGCGAAGCGGGTTGAGGTGGCCGGCTCCGCCGACCGAGCACGACACAAGGACCCGCACCCTGTCACGCTACGGCACGCGTAGAGCGCGCCACTTAATCCGCGGGCGGGAGCTCTTTGTGCATCTGCAGCGAGGAGACCTCGTAGCCGGCCGACTCGTAGAGATTGCGGGCGACAGTGTTGGGGCCGAAGACATTGAGGCCGATGGCCGTGAAGCCGTGTCGGGCAGCCTCCTTCTCGGCGGCGTCCAAGAGGGCACGACCGTAACCTTTTCCCCGCTGGCCCGGGTCGATCTCGATCGCGTAGATCCAAGCCCCTTTCGCGCCCGGGCGTGGTTGGGGCCCGACCCAGACATGGCCGATCGACTCGCCGGCTTTTGTCTCGGCGACGAGCCAGAGCACGCCCGGGGTCTTAACGCCCTCAGGTAGCAGCTCGTCAGTTTGCGCGGCGGCGCGAGCCTCCGCCTCCTCCTCATTCCAGTTGCCGGCGCGTACGTGTTCGGCGGCGTACTCACTGATGAGGCGTGCGCGCAGGACCTCGAACTCGCTCGCGCTCATCGGCCTTACCCGCAGTTCGTCCATCCCGGAATCATAAGTAACGCCTCCTCGGCTCCAGGCTGACATCGTCGTTCGGTTCTGAACGGGCCGAGCCAACTATCCATGGCCTTGTCCGATTTCCGCCAGACTGCAGAGCGGCAAGCTGGCAGACTCGAGGCATGGGGGACGGCGCGACATCGATCAAGCAGAGTTCTGCACCCTATTCGGGTTCGCTCGATGACGACGCCCGCTATCTCGCGGTGCGCAGCCGTGACTCGCGCTTCGACGGTGTCTTTTTCGTCGCTGTCACCTCCACGGGCATTTACTGCCGTCCGAGCTGCCCGTCGCCGCCCGCCAGTGCGATGAGAGTGCGGTTTTTCCCGACCGCGGCCGCCGCGCAGCGGGCCGGTTTCAGGGCGTGCAAGCGCTGTATCCCCGATGCCACCCCTGGCTCGCCGGAATGGGACCGCCGCGCCGATGTGGTCGGTCGGGCGATGCGCCTCATCGCCGACGGCGTTGTCGACCGCGAGGGCGTGCCGGGTCTCGCCCGCCGGCTCGGCTACAGCGAGCGTCACCTGAACAGGGTGCTGATCGGCGAGGTTGGCGCAGGACCGCTCGCCCTCGCCCGTGCACAGCGGGCCCAGACGGCTCGGATCTTGCTCGAGACGACTCAGTTGCGTGCTGGTGAGATCGCCTTCGCGGCGGGCTTTTCGAGCATCCGCCAGTTCAATGACACGATCCAGGAAGTTTTCGCGCTCGCGCCCATGGCGCTCAGGGACCGGGCCAGAGCGCGCCACCAGACGCGATCCGCGACGTGGGCAGTTCCCGGCACGATCTCGCTCAGGCTCGCCTATCGCTCCCCGCTCCAGACTGCTCCGCTGTTCGGATTCCTCGCCGCCCGCGCCGTGGCGGGGGTCGAGGAGGGCGACCTCGAGCGCTACCGCAGGGTCCTCTCGTTGCCGCACGGATCCGCCACAGCAGAGGTCAGTTCCGCTGCCGGCTCAAACGGCTACCTCCGGTGCCTGCTTGCGCTCGAGGATGTTCGTGACCTCACTGCGGCTGTGCGTAGGCTCCGCCGCCTTTTCGACCTCGATGCAGACCCTCTCGCTGTTGTCGAGGCTCTCGGCTCGGATCCGGTTCTCGGGACCTCGGTCGCGGCAATGCCTGGGCTGCGGACGCCGGGCCATGTCGACGGCGACGAGCTCGCCTTGCGGGCGGTGCTCGGCCAGCAGGTCAGCGTCGCCGGTGCTAGCAGGCTCGCGAGCCGCCTGGCGCACGATCACGGCCGCAAGCTCGGAGAAGCCTCTGGATCTCTGACGTGCCTTTTCCCGAGCGCGGCAGTCATCGCGTCCTTGCAACCCAGCGAGCTGCCGATGCCTGGTGGCCGGGCAAGGGCCGTCATCCGGCTCGCTTGTGCCCTCGCGTCAGGCGAGGTTGTTCTCGATGGCGGAGCCGACTGGGCTGTCGCAGCGGAAAGGCTTCTCGCCATTCCCGGGATCGGGCCGTGGACTGTCGCCTATATCGCCATGCGTGCCCTCGGCGATCCGGACGCCTTCATGGCGAGTGACCTCGGCGTCCGACGTGGCCTCGAGGCGCGTGGTCTTGCGGGCGACCCGCGCAGTGCCGAAGTTGCGGCCGAGGCTTGGCGGCCGTGGCGCTCTTACGCATTGCAGTACTTGTGGACCACCACCCCGGCCCGCCCGGGCGATGAGAAGACCGACCGCCGCCAAGCGGCGCGAAAGGAGCAGGCAGCATGACCACGACTGCAATTGAGGCCGCTTGGACGTCACCGGGGGACACGAGTCCGGTTTCGTGGGCAACGAGCCCATCGCCGATCGGAGACATCCTTCTCGTAGCCGACGACGCGGGACTGCGAGAGCTGCACCTGCCCGGCAGCTTCGACCCTCGAAAGGACCTCCAGGCGAGTCCAGCTGCATCTGCAATCCTTGCCAAGGCCGCCGAGCAGCTCGAAGAGTATTTCGGCGGGACACGCACAAGCTTCGACCTGCCGCTTGCCCCGAAGGGGACCGCCTTTCAGATGAAGGTCTGGTGGGCTCTCGGCGACATCGCCTATGCGACGACCGAGAGCTATGGCGCGGTCGCGGCCCGGACCGGCAACCCGAAGGCGAGCAGGGCGGTCGGCATGGCCAACAACAAGAACCCTCTTGCAATAGTGCTCCCGTGCCATCGCGTCATCGGCTCGAACGGGAGCCTCGTCGGCTACGGGGGCGGGCTTTGGATGAAGGAGTGGCTGTTGCAGCACGAGGCGAGGGTCGCCGCGAGCCATATCGCGTCCTAGCGCTCGCCGAGGGCTTGGATGTCCCCGGGCGGGCTCGGGGCGGTTCTCAGGTTGAAGGCGCCAAGCGACTCGGCCGTCATCGCCCAACGCTCGTGGTCCCTCCACTGGCCAGCGACGTAGAGGTAGCGCTCCGAAAACCCCTCTTTTGTGAGGCCCACCTTTTGCGCGAGGCGGATCGAGGCGAGGTTGGCGGGCTGGATATTTGCTTCGACGCGGTGTAGGCCGAGCTCGCCGAAGGCGAGCTCGATGACAAGGCCAAGACCTTCGGCCATAAGCCCCTTGTTCTCGCTGCCCTTGAAGGCGTAGTAGCCGAGATAAGCGGACTTGAGGGCACCCATGACAACGTCGTTCAGGTTGACGACGCCGACGAGCTCACCGGCGGCTCGAAGAAGGAAGCCGAAATTGGCCGGCGCGCACGCGCTGTAGGTAAGAGACGAAGGCGGTGTGCGAGGCCGGGGGTGACACCCACGGGTGGTGCAGCTCCGCGCTCTTATGGACCTTGGCGAGGAACTCCTCCTCGTCCTTCTCGCTCGGGGGCACGACACTGACGCGGCTCGGGAAAATCGCGGCCGGTCCCACAACTACAGATTGTCCGAACTGGCCTGCTCCTACCTGCGTCTCGGGGGCACTAGCCGGTCGCACCCGAAGATGCCTGCGAGAGCGCGTAGGAGTTCAGGCGTTCGAGCTCGTCGAGGTAGATCCGACGCAGCACCCGCGGGGCGAAGAGCCCCTCGAAGAATCCGCCCACGCCGCCTGCACCGTTCCAGCTCGTAGAGATCCGCACGAGACAGTGCGCCCCCTCACCGACGACGGTGAAGGTCGTGACAAGGCTCGAGTTCATGTCCGACTCGGTGAGGACCCGACCGGGCTCGGGCTCGGCGACGTTCATCCGGTACTCGCGCGTGCGGCCGCCTGCGGTGAGCTTGAAGTGCACGATCGTGCCTGCGCCGAGCCCGCCGGCCACGATCTCGAGCTCGGAGAAGGCAGGGGGAAGGAACCGGGGATGGTGTTCGCGCATGTCGGCGAGATAGCCGAAGACCGTGTGGGCCGGTGCTTGTATCGTTCGCTCCGCGGAAACCTCGCGTTTTGCCATGATGCCTGCTTACCATCTCCGAACAGCCGTTTGTCGACGCGGACCCAGGAGGCGGCGGGGTTCGGCTCAGGAGGTACGACGCCAGCTTTTGTCCGAGGAGTTATGGGACCTGCACTCCGAGCGCGAGGTCCGATGAGCGCCTCTTCACCTAGGCGTCAGCTCTGGCGATGGGTTCTCGCAGGAGTCTGTTTGTGTGTACTCGCGTCAGGCGCGGTTGCCGGCTTTGTCGAGCTAGAACCGACGGCCCCGCCGCTGTCGTTGTCGAGGTCCGCCGCCGGCCCGGTCGGCGGCCTTCAAGGTGCCTGGGAGGTCGCGACGGGCTCGCTCGCGGGCTTCCGGCTCAAAGTCAGCGTGCTCGGGTTCAGCAACGACGTAGTGGGCAGGACCCACGAGGTTGCGGGCAGTGTCGAGATCCGCAACGACAGCGTCCGTGCGGCGAGGTTTCGCATAGGGCTGCGGAGCATCAAGATCGGCAGTGGCCTACAAAGCCAGTTCGCGGAGGATCTCGGCACGACAGAACATCCGTACGCGATTGTGAGCCTCCTACGGCCGGTGAGATTCGGTCCAGATTTCAGCTCGGGCAAGGCCGTGTTCGCCGCGGCCTTGGCTCAGTTCAGCCTGCATGGCGAGTCGCACTCTGTGAGGTTTCAGATCTCGAGCCGGCGCGCTGGGACAGGGCTGCAAATCGCAGGATCGATCCCCGTCGTCCTATCCGAGTGGGGCATCCGAACTCCGAAGGGCTTCGGTTTCATAGGCTCGCTCGCCAATAGCGGTGTCGCCGAGTTCTTCCTGATCCTAAAGCGGCACCGAGGCTGAGGCGACCGCCTGCCAGCTCCACCTTGCCAGTTTGCTGCGGCGGTCCGTCCCGGGCGCGCCTCGGTGCGCGGCGCTACCAGGCGGGCGCGCTCGAGCCGAGCGCCGTGGCGGGCAGGTCCCAGAACATCTCGACGCCGTCGATGACCACTGGCGGGGCGACCCGCTTGGCAGGCCCCCAGGAGGTCTGTTCGATGCCATCGTCGGTTGGTGCCTCGTCGAGGTTCAGGTCCTCTCCGTCGCTCGAAGTCGCAGCTCGGTCTGTGAGGAGCTGGGCAGTCCGGGCAAGCGAGCAACGCGACCGGGACCCGCGACCGGTTGCCATGCGTGAAGCGAGGCCCCTAATTGCCGCGGCGGCCATCAGATAGCCGGTTGCCTGGTCGAGGGCCTGGAAGGGCAGGGGCGTCGGCTTGTCCGAGCCCGCCCAGGTGCGACCGCGCTCTGCGATCCCGGTGCTCATCTGGACCAGGCTGTCGAAACCCCGCCGGGATCTCCAGGGCCCGCTCCAGCCGTAGGCGTCGAGCGAAACCTCGACGAGCCCAGGCCGGAGCGCCTCGCACTCGTCCTCGGAAAGGCCGAGAGCAGAGAGCGCCCCCGGTCGGTACCCGTGGACGATGACGTCGCTCTCGGCCACGAGGCGCCGTAGCCGTGCGAGCCCGTCGGCCGTGGTCGCGTCGAGGCGTGCGCACCGCTTCCCGAGAGTCACCTCCGGTGCGATCGCTTCGTCCCAGCCCGGCGGGTCGATGCGTAGCACGTCCGCGCCGTAGCCGGCGAGGAAGCGTGTCGCCACCGGTCCGGCCAGGACCCGGGTGAGGTCAAGGACTCGCACGCCTTTGAGTGGTCTGGTCTCCTCGGGACGCCACCTCGAACCGACAGCCGAACCGGTCGCGGCCACTGCGACGAGCGGCTCCGAGGCGACGGCCACGCCTTGGGGGCTTTGACGCCACTCCTCGACCGAGCACATCGCCGCGGCACAGCCGCCGAGGGCGATGACTTTTTCCTGCAGGTCTTCGGCCTCGAGGCGCGATATGGCCGCGCGTACGGCCGTGGTCTGCGCGGCGCACCCGAGAACACGAAGGGCTGCCTCGCGATGGCGCGGGCATTGGTGTGAAGGCGAATCCAGCCGTCGCTCGCCTCGTAGTCACCGGCGATGGGGTCCCACGCGGGCGGAGGCTGCCAACCGAGCGGCCGCAGGGAAAAGGCGAACCACACTGACGCGAGAGTCCGGTCCACGACGACGCTGGGGGGTCCAGCTCCGGCTGCCTTGAGCAACCTCGCGATCGACAGTGCGGCGGTGGCCACTGAGGCTGCCGCGAAGTCCGAGGCCGCAAAAGCGGAACGCACGGTTCTTTCGCCGGTGAACTCGACTTCGTGCGTGCCGACGGAACCGCCGTCAACTGCTCGCCACATCGCGGTGCATAGCTCGTCGGCAAGAGGCACCCGGGAGACGCTAGCTGTCGAGGCCCGGGCGGCTGTCACGGTGTTTGAGGCCTCTTTCACCACTAGCCTCCCGATGAGGTGGCTTTGAGTCACGAGAAAGAGGTAGCCGCGACAATGCCCATGATCCACCTGGCCCGCTCGGAGCGGTCGGATCTTTGCGACGAGCTGATCCACGCTGGCCCGGCGGCACCGACTCTGTGCCAAGGCTGGTTGACGAGGGATCTCGCCGCCCACCTGTTTGTGCGCGAGCTCCGGCCCCTCGCGGGTCCTGGCATCGTGCTCGGAGGGCCGCTCGGCAAGCTCACTGACAAGTCGATGGCAACCGCGATTCGGACCCTCGGCTTCGTCGGTGTCGTCGCCAAGGTGCGCTCTGGGCCTCCGCTTTTGTGGCGGCCGTTCGACGAGCTCGCCAATCTCGTGGAGTTCTTCGTGCACACCGAGGACGTGCGCCGGGCGGCGCCAGCCTGGGAGCCGAGAAACGACGAGCAGCTCGACGCCGCCCTGTGGTCAAGGTTGGGTCCGTTGTCGAAGCTGATGACACGCAAGTTAAAGGTCGGCCTTGACCTCGAGTCGAGCCAAGGCGAGAAGATCTCAGCTCGCAAGGGCGAGCCCCGCGTCGTGCTCAGCGGGGCACCTCAAGAGCTCGCTTTGTACCTCTACGGCCGCCGCGGCGCGGCGCGGGTCTCTCTCAGCGGTGACGAAGCCGCACAGCAGGCTGTTCGAGAAGCCCATTTCGGGATCTGAGCTCCGACAATCCCTACCGGGACGCCTCGAGATCAACGGCGTAATGAAGCGCCCCCTTTTCTATGGCAGAGGCTCTGTGACACCTATGAACAGAGATGTCCGAACAATCAACGCCGAGGCCCGATCGGTCTGCGGCAAGTTCTCTAGGCCGACTTGGAAGGCCACCGTTCGCCTGTCGTGCCGTCCTCCACGCCACCGGCGTCGAACCATCCTTCGATCGGGAGTCGTTCAAGTACGCGCGGGAGCGCCTTTAGGACCTGCGCTTTTGTGAGAGCCCAGCCAGTGGTGATGTGGGGAGTCCAGACGTCGGGTTCAAAGTGCGGCCACGGGTCCGTGCAAAGCGGCCTGATTGCGAGCTGTACTCTGCGCTGTTCGTCAAGGAGCCGCTGGCTGGGCACGCACGCCAGGAAGAGAAAGCCTCGGGGAAGACCCCTGCCGCATTCGCCAGGCACCTGATCGGCCCGCTCGGTACCGTGCCGATGGCTTTTAACGCCTCGGCGGCAGCCATGTGCTGCGCGACGATCAAAGACACGTGCGGCTGGTGCAATCGGTGGCTATAGGTCGCGAGCGACGGGACACCATCGGTTTCGATCGCCCCCCAGAGTTCCCGAATGGATCGGGTTGTGTCGGCATCTGGCCACAGGACGATTCCTAGGCTCACCAGGTCAACTTAACTCGCCTCGCCTATCGCCCCCGGGTCTCATCGATGGCCTCGCGGAGAAGATCGGCATGGCCGTTTCGGCGCGCGTACTCCCCGGTCATGAGCACGCAAGCCATTCGAAGACAGAAGGGCTCGCCGCCAAGATCGAAGGAGTCGTCGAAGGACATCCCCGCCACAGCGGCGTCGCCAAGCCGCCAGTCCTCTCGAAGTCTCCCGAAGTCCGCTGGCGCCTTCGCGGCGTCGATGTCTTCGAAGTCGCCAGAGCTTGGTGGGCGCCCTAGAGCGGTTCGACCGGCTCGCGGCCAGCGCGCTCACGAAAACCAGGTCCGCTAGACATTGGCCAGGTGCCGGACAAGCCCGAGCAAGGACAAGCTCGAGGAGGCGACCGGCCGGGCTGTAGTTGCTCGCCGTTAAGGCCGGCACAGATGTTGAGAAGCGTCACGCGTTAGCACTGCAGGAAGGACTCCAACATCGGGCGGTCCGGGCCGACAAGCGGGCCGTCGACCGGCCCCGGATGCGGTGCTGTCTAGAACTCGGCGCATCTTTCGCTCAAGAAGAGCTACCGAAGCCGCCCCCGTCGGCACGCCTTGCCGCTTCCCTGGCGCTTTGGCGCTCCGAGAGCCTGGCGGCGTAGGCAGCGGCCTCGCTGCGCCGGTCCATGCCGAGCTTGGAGAGCATGCTCGAGACGTAGTTCTTCACCGTCTTCTCCGCCAGGTAGAGCCGGTCGGCGATCTGGCGGTTGGTAAGACCCTCCGCGACGAGGTCGAGGACGCGACGCTCCTGATCCGAGAGACGGTCGAGACGCTCGTCGCGAGTCGGCCCGTCCCGCAATCTGTCGAAGACGCGCTTTGTCATGGAGGGGTCGATGAGCGACTCACCCCGCCCGACGCGGCGCACCGCATCGACGAGGTCGCTTCCGCGGATCTGCTTTAGGACATAGCCTGAGGCGCCCGCCATGATGGCCGCAAAGAGGGCTTCGTCGTCGGCGAAGGAAGTGAGCATCAGACACTGGACGTCGGGCAGACGCGAGCGCAGCTCACGGCAGACCTCGATTCCGTCTCCGTCGGGCAGGCGGATGTCGAGCACCGCCACGTCCGGCCCGAGCGCGACTCCGCGTGTCGTTGCCTCCGCGGCGGTGCCCGCCTCACCCACGATCTCGATGTCGCCGTCGGCCTCGAGCATGGTCCGAAGGCCGTTTCGAACGATCTCATGGTCGTCCACCAAGAACACACGCAGAGCCATTGACCCTCCCTTAGGTACCCGTGAACCTTACCGGGCGAGTCGCTAGCGATCGGGAGGAAGCTGTGCGAGAGCCTCGGGACCGAGCGAGCGGTAGTGCTGCCGCCAGATCAGGCGATAGACGCCGAGCCAGCGAGGTACCGATCTCAGGAACGGGATGAAGGGGAGCAGCGCCAACAAGATGGTGAGCAGCATCATGATTGCCCACACCTCGACGTCGCCGTTGCTCGAGTTGTTCATGGGCGGCACCTGGTACCACAAGGTGTAGAGCCAGAGCCAGGCTTGGCCGGGGAAGTTCCCGGTCTCGTTCATCATCCCCCACTGGTTGCCCTGGAGATGACGCTGTGTGGCCAGGTCCGACATGTAGCTGCCGTCCGCGATCAGCAACAACGGGTTGGTGTAGTTGGTCGCGTACTCCTGGGGCGAGGCGAGAAGCGCGCCATCGAGGGCACCGCTTCTCGCCATCGAGACGAGGTTGGCGATGAGCACGCCGACGGGGCCGTAAGGGCCGCTTCTCACATTCAGCTGCCCGCTCGAGAAGGTGGCGTTCGCGACGGCTTTCTCGTAGGCCGAGTCCCATCGTGACTGCTGTGATGACGAGGCGCCGTTGTAGCTCGCGAGCGCGGCCTGCAATGCGGGACGGTCCGGCAAGGTGGCGAGCGGTTTGAGCACGAAGACCTTGGCGGTGTCGATCGGGATCCTGACCCCGACCGCGTGTTCGAGCGAGATGGGGCCGAGCATCTGGCTGGCGCCTTGGGTGCTCGTGTAGGGCGGCCCGTAGGTGGCGAGGGGACTCGTGTAGTCAAGCTCGGTCATCGCGGTCTGCGCGAAGTCCACCGGCATGGTGTTCGACCAGGACTTGACAGTCACCGGGGGGTCGTCAGGCGAGGAGAACACTATGGCGCAGCCGACGACGATCACGAGCACTACGAGAAAGCAGATGAAGACTTCCTTCACGACGTCATAACGCCGGTAGTCCCCTTGCCACTCAACGACGTCCCTGTCCGGCCTGAAGCGCCGTACCCGGTGGGAACCAGCTTTGACAGAAGAACCCGCGCCGCTCATGACTCGTCCTCGGGCAGTTGCCACAACTGGTCCGCTGCGGTTGCCTCCTCGGACTTGGGCTCAGCCGCGGGGGACTCGTCCAAGAGCGGTTCTGACAGCAGCGGCTCGGAGGAGGCAGTCTCCGGGAAGCTGGACTGGGCAACGGCCGGCTCGGCCAACAAGGGCGGCTGGGCCGTGGGATCTTGCGTGAGGGGTCCTTGAGCGGCTGGTTCTTGCAACAAAGGTTCTTTCAACAAAGGCGGCTGGCCTGTCGGCTCCGCTGACAAAGGCTGGCCGACAAAGGGCTCTTGTAAGAACGTTTCTTGTGGCAGGACTGATGCCGGCGGGGCCGTCGCGGCCATGGCGGGCACGAGGCCAGCTTTGGCGAGCTGGGCTTGTGTCGGAGCAAAAGGCGGGACCACCCCGCGGCGGCGAACGAGCAGCACGTGGAGCCCGATAATTGCCGCCACGACGAGAGGCAGTAGCACGATGTGCCACATGAGCATCTGGCCGAAGTTCAATACGTTCCAGAACGCCCCCGCACCTGTGCTGTTGATGCCGTCTTTTGCCTGGGTGCTGATCCACTCCGAGTCGAAGTTCTGCTGGGAGAGATATCCCGTAAAGGCCGTGGCGATCGAGATCACGAAGGCGAGCACGCCGGTGATCCAGGTCGCCTTGCGCCGGCCACGCCAGGCTGCCATGAAGAACTTCGCCCAAAGGTGCACGACCATGAACATGAAGAAGAACTCGGTGCTCCACAAGTGGGTCGAGTTCACGAACAGCCCGACGCTGGAGCTGTGCCACCAGGCAGGCCCTTCGACGGCGAGGACGCCACCTGAGAGCAGCACGATTGCGAAGGCCCCGATCGATAGAGCACCGAAGACGTAAGCCCAAGAAGCCACATAAGCCGGCTGGCGATCGGGCAGGAGCCGCTCGGGCGGGAAGGCCTCGAGCGTGCTCTCACGAATCCTGCCTGTCCAGGTGCCTTTCTCGGCACTCGCGGCGAAGTCGCTAGGAGGGGCACTCATTTGCGCCTCGCCTGGTGCCTGGGGAACGGCAGAGCGATCGCCAACACGAACATCACGATCATCACCGCGATGACGATCAGGTTGGCGTGTCCCCACCTCCCCCGGCATTTTGTATGCGACCTCAGTGCAACCCTAGGGCCAAAAGTCCCGAGTGTCTCAGGACCTCTACGGACGCTCCCCGAGCCCAAAGCCGCCGACGAGGGCATCGAGTGCCTCGTCGATCAGGGCGAGAGCCTCCCGCTCATCGAAGTTGTCGACCCAGAACTCAAAGATCGTCGCGACGACAGCGATGATCGCACCTGCGGCAAGAAGCAGGACTCGAGGTGAAGGCTCGCCGTTGAGCCGTTCAACCAGCACCTGCGCCAGAGCCTCCTGACAGTCGCGTCGGCGCACGAGCCAACGGCTGCGCAGCACCGGAGTGCGCAGAACAAGAGCGAACAGCGTGAGAGTGCCTTCATGCTGCTGGGTAGTGCTCAGCCATGACCGCGCTGCTCCCTGCAGGGCCTCAAGTATCGGTTCTTCGGCAGGTCGGGCGCGAAGTGCGGCAGTGACCACTTCCGCCTCGTTCAATAAGATCTCGTCGAGGACGTCCTCTTTGGAGGTGAAGTAGCGGAAGAAGGTCCGCGGCGACACTTCGACTGCGGCCACGATCTCCTCGACGGTGACGGACTCATAGCCGCGCTCTAGGAACAGCCTGGCGGCGACTTCAGCGAGCTGTCGGCGGGTACGAGCCATCCTCCGTTCGGTGAGGGACGGTCTCCGGCCAGGCCCTTTGTCCTCCGAGCCCCCGCGCACACTGGTCATCACAGGCCCGACTGCCTGATCTGCCTCCAGCGTCTCCACCCCTCCATCGTACCCACACGGCATTTTGCTGGCAACGACTGCAATATGACAGAGTATGCCATAAGGCATACAACGCCAAGGAGGAGCCGTGAACCTTATCGAAGAGCTAGAGGCTCGTGAGCCGAGTGGACCACAGGCGGGTCCTCGCCAAAGGCGCGAGCGCCGGGGGAGCCCGGTGTGGACCCTTGTCGTTGTCGGCCTGGGCGTCGCGATGGTGGGCCTCGATGCCACCGTGGTCGTGATCGCGAATCCCTACATCGCCCGTTCCCTGCACTGCTCGCTTTCAGACCTGCAGTGGGTGGCGAACGCCTACCTACTCTCCCTGGCCGTCCTTTTGATCCCGATGGGAAAGGTCGGGGACCGCTTCGGGCGGCGGCTCTTGTTCCTTATCGGGGTGACAGGCTTCGGGCTGAGCTCGCTCGCCGTCGGCAAGATCGGATCGATCGGCGGCGTGATTGCTTTTAGAGCTGTGCTCGGAGCCTTCGGCGCAATGTTGATGCCGAGCACGCTCGCCATCGTCCGTAGCGCATTCCCAAAAGAGCGCCTCAATCTGGCGGTGGGGATCTGGGGAGGTGCCGCGGCCGTCTCGGTGGCGGCCGGGCCGGTTGTGGCAGGCCTGCTGGTCCAGCACGCTTCGTGGGAGTGGTGCTTTTTTATCAACCTGCCGATCGGGATCCTCGCGCTCGGCCTCGGCCTCGGCCTGCTCGCCGAGAGCCGGGATGGTAATCGCGCCCGATCTTTTGACTACCACGGACTTGGGCTTGTCGCAAGCGGGCTGTTCTGCCTCGTCTTCGGCCTCGTGAAGGCCGACGGTTGGGGATGGGCTGATGCGAAGACGATCGCCTTTCTCGCCGCAGGCGTCGCGCTTCTCGTGGCATTCGGCTTCGCTGAGCTGCAAAGCGACGTACCGCTCGTGCCAATGCGCCTGTTTCGCAGCTGGCGGATCACATTCGGGTCGCTCGTCGTCGTCTTCATCTTCTTTGCCCTCTTCGGTGTGCTCTTTTTTCTGACCCTCTATCTGATGAACGTGCACGGCTACGACCCCGTCGCGGCCGGCGTCCGCATCCTGCCTTTGAGCGCGACATTCATGTTGGCCTGCCCGCTCGGAGGCCTTCTCAATGACCGCTTCGGGCCCAAGGTGGCGATCCCGGGCGGGATGCTCCTTGTCTCTTTGGCCCTGGGAGCCATGTGGTGGCTCGAGCCCACTTCCTCCTACGTGCACATCTGGGTCCCCTTCGTGTTGTTGGGCCTCGGCATCGGTCCGGTGATCGTGGCGGCCTCGGACGCAATCGTCGCCAGCGCTCCGCTAAAAGACGCCGGCATCGCCGGTGGCCTCCAGTCGACGTCGCTCCAGATCGGAGGTGTGCTTGGCACGAGCGTCCTCGGCTCCGTGCTCACTACTCGGGTCGGCGACACCTTGTTCGCAAAGCTGACTGAGGCTGGCGTTCCCGCCGCGGTTGCCGACAAGCTCGCAGCCGCTCAGCAGCTCGTCGCCCAAGGCGTGGCGCCACAGGTGGCGGGCGGGCCGCCCGAATTGCAGCGTGCGATCGATGCTGGGAGCCAGGCTTCGTTCATGTCCGGCCTGCACATAGCAGTGCTGGTCGCCGCCTGTGTCTCGTTTGCGGCTGTATTTGTCGGTCTGCTCGTCCAAGAGCGAAATGAGGATGCCGATCCCGACGCGGAAGGCGCCGTGTGAGCTGATCGGCGGCCAGGGGCTTTGTGCAGTCTTCGTCGGTAACATTCGGGAGATGAACTGGGCGTGCCTCGCCGTCGGGGTTCTCGCGGCCGTCGGCGCGCTTAGCGCCCTCGTCCCGTTGCGTGGCGCCGTGGGCTCCGCGTTGTCGTTCATACCGAGCTGGATCCTCGGCGAGGCGCCTTTGCACTTGGCGGCGCTGGTAGTCGCCGCGATCCTCACCTGCGGGCTCTCGGGTGGCTTCTCAAGCTCCCTCGGCTGGGCCGGTGCGGCGCTCAGCGTGCTTGGCTGCAGCGGGCTCGTCGCTCAGTTCGTCTCCGGCGTGCGCTCCAAAAGGCACTTCGAGAGCGCGCTTAGTGAGGCTGGTCTACCCGCGCCGTCGTGGAGCTGGAGTGCGAGAGACACCCGTCGCGTGGTCGTGGCTGTGCCGCTGCGTCCGCGCGGGGTCGAGCGGACCCGCGACGTCGCCTATATGGCCGATGCGGGGCGTGCTCACCGCCTAGACATATACCGCAGGTTCTCTACGGCCTCTACGGCCTTTACGGCGCCGGTGCTCTTGTACTTCCACGGTGGTGCCTGGGTGATGGGCGACAAGCGCGAGCAGGGCATCCCGATGCTCGAGTACCTCGCTGAGCGGGGCTATGTCTGCGTAACTGCTAACTACGCCCTCAGCCCAAAGGCGCGCTGGCCCCAGCATGTCCTTGACTGCAAGCAGGCGCTCGCCTGGGTTAAGCGCAACATCGCCGAATATGGAGGCGATCCCGGCCTCGTGTTCGTGTCTGGGTGCTCGGCCGGTGGCCACCTTGCGGCCTTGGTGGCATTGACGGCCAACGAGGCGGAGTGGCAACCCGGCTTCGAGGAAGAAGACACCACGGTCATCGGCTGCATACCTCTTTACGGTGTCTACGACTTCGTCGACACAGACAGGATCGGGAACGCCAATCTCGCCCCCATCTTGGAGCGCCACGTTTTTGAGCAGGCCGCCGCCGAGGCGTTCGCTAAGGCCTCGCCGATCTCGAGGGTGCACGAGTCCGCACCGCCGTTCTTTGTCGTCCATGGACGCAACGACGTCCTCGTCCCCGTGCAGGCGGCGCGCGCCTTTGTCGGCTCGCTGCGCGCCGCTAGCACCCAGCCCGTCGCCTATGGCGAGCTGCCCTTGGCCCAGCACGGTTTCGACAACTTCTGGTCGCCCCGTGCGGTCCATTTCGTCCATGCCCTTGAGCGGTTCACCGAGGCGATAGTTGCCACCCGGGCCGCCGGGCGGGAGGTCGGCCGGTAGTTCCCGAGCGGGCGCGGCCTACGATGCAGCAGATGGCGCCTGCGACAAGACCAGACAGGCTCGAGCGGATGACGAACCTGGTGCTGGTGCTGCTCGAGACCACACGGCCTTTGTCCTTACGCGAGATCGCATCGAGCGTGATCGGCTATCCCGAGGGCAAAGAGGCGAGCCGGCAGGCTTTTGAGCGGGACAAGCGGGCGCTTCGAGAGCTGGGGATTCCGATAAGTGTCGAGCCTCTCGCAGGCGAGGAGCAGCTCGGCTACCGCATCTACCAGGAGGGCTACTACCTTCCCGAGCTTCGCCTCGAGCCCGCCGAGGAGCAGGCGCTCCGCTTCGCTGTTGCCGCCGTCCAGCTAGGCGGAGCTGCGGGGAGAGATGCGGTCGCCAAGCTCGGCGCCACGGGTGAGGTTCCCGAGCCCGGCCTGCCTCCGATCGCGGTGCTCCCCTCGTTGCCGGCCTTGGGAATTTTGCACGAGGCGGTACGTGACAGGGCGCTCGTGAGCTTCGCCTACCGCGGGCGGCGCCGCGAGGTGGAGCCATACGGGCTCGCGTTCAGGTTGACAGCCTGGTACCTGGTCGGGCGCGACAAGACTGCGCCTGACGCGGGGCTGAGGACATTTCGCGTAGACCGTTTCGAGGACCTCCCGGTCCTTGGCCAGTCCGCGGCCTTCGAGTTGCCGGAGGGTTTCGACCTGCGCGAGGCGGTCCATTTCCTGCCCTGGCGCGTTGGGGTGAGGCCCGCCGGTGCGCGCCCTGAGGAGGTCGAAGACGCAGAACCGGCGGCGGTGGAGGTGACGATGGTCGTCGACGCGCGCCTTGCCCGCAGCGTCGTCGCGACGCTGGGGGCCGCTTCGGTGGAGTCCTTCGGGCCCTCGGGCGCTGCTCGGCTCAAGATCACGGTCCCCGAACGGACAGCCTTTGTCGACTGGGTCGTTGGTCTCGGCGACACGGCCCAGGTGCTAGGTCCGCCTGAGATGCGAGCGGCAGTAGTCCACCGCCTGGAAGGCTTTCTCCCGAGCGCGGGCCAAAAAACGAACCCACCGGGCCGGGCCGTGTCTCGGGGCGCACCGGTCGTCGGAGCCTCGCCGCCCGAGGCGAAAGCGCCCGGTGAACTTGTCGCGCCGCGTCGCCCGCTACCCCCGCCGCAAGCGACAGCAGGTGACCGACTCAACAGGCTGCTTGCCATCTTGGTGTACCTGGCGCGGGTGGGGGAGGCTCCGCTCAGTGAGCTCGCCTCACGGTTCTCGGTCAGTCCGGCCGAGCTCCTACACGACCTCGAGCTGGCGGCTTGCTGCGGTGTGCCGCCCTACACTCCAGACCGGCTGATCGACTTGTTGATAGACGAGGATCGCGTCGTTGCCGAGGGCTTGCGCGAGCTCGCGCATCCTCGGCGGTTTACCCCCGAAGAGGGCTTTGCCCTGGCTGCGGCCGCCCGTGCGCTCCTCGCCGTACCAGGGGCGGACGAGGAAGGGGACCTCGCCGGCGCCCTCGGCAAGCTCGAGGCTGTTCTCGGATCTTCGAGTCTTGCGGTCGAGGTCGACTCGTCTCCGGTGCTTGCCCCGCTCCAGATCGCCGTCGGCGCGAGCGAGCAGGTCGAGATCGACTACTTCAGCGCTTCGGCGACAAAGCCCTCGACGCGCCTGGTCGATCCCTACCAGGTCGTCGTCCGGGAAGGCAGATGGTACCTGGACGCTTGGT
>JBEKVJ010000012.1:0-61495 GCA_049514105.1 Acidimicrobiales bacterium | reverse complement strand
TCGGCCAAGGTGAGATAGCTGTACGTCTTCTTCCCGCTACGGACCCGGTCTATCTTCACGTACACAAGACACAGAGTAATGCCACAGGCCCGCCAGATCAATCACCCATTTGTCGCTACATGCCACATTGCAAACCCGGCTTTATCCACAGCTAGCCCTGGTCACAGGGCTGCAGTGTCGCGATCGAGCCGTTGAGCCGCCGAAGTCGGGTCAGGCACCACCGGCCCCGCTGCACCGTGTCTAGTGCACCAGCGTTCGCAGGTGGCGCACGGCCGGAGAACCGTGGCCGAGCAGACGATCATGCAACGTCCGCAGGCTCCATTCGGGATGGCGACGGCGGAGATCTGTGGCGAGCCCGCTCACTTCGCTGTAGCCGACGTAGTAGGTCGACAGCTGTGTCGAAGTGAGAAGGGCACGGCGCCACTTCCCGGCCGCCTCGCCTTCTTCTTGGAAGCCGCGGCTCGTCATGAGCGCCATGGCACCCTCTTCGCTGAGACCTTCTGCGTGGACTTTGGCGTCGATGATTGCGTTCAGGGTCATCCGCAGTTGCATCTTCAGCTGCTGGAGCTGAAGAGCGCTTGGATCTGACTCGCCCGGGTAGCCGTGCTCTACCATGAGCGCTTCGCAGTACACCGCCCAGCCCTCGACGAAAGAGCCGGAGCCGAACGCGGCGCGAAGCGGGCTCGAGCCCACAAAGCGCCTCGAGTGCTGCGCCTGGAGCATGTGGCCGGGCATGGCCTCATGGACCATGAGGTCGTGCACCATGTGGCGGTTGTACTCGCGGTAAAACGACGCCGAGCGTTGGGCGCTCCAACTGTCAGGGGTCGGAGAGACGGCTAGGAAGGTCGGGATCTTCGCCGTCTCGAGCGGGCCCGGGGCATCGCAGTAGGCAACCGCGACGCCCCGGTCGATCTCGGGCATCGGGATCAGTTCGAAGGGGTCCTGATAGGTGCTCACGAGGGCGGATTCTTCGACGAAAGCGATCTGAGCCTGGAGGGCGGAGCCCGCGAGTCCGAGGATCGTGTCGTTGTCCGCTCTGTCGTCCGCCAGAGCGTCGAGGGCCTCTCTTACGGTCGCCGCCGACGAGGGTCTCAACAGACGTTTTGAGGCGGATTCGGTGATCTTCTCGGTGACACGATCGAGATCCACCTCGGCGCGGGCGAGGATCGATCCGGCGTCGCTCTCCGCGTCGAGGGCGAGGGCGAGCTTTCGCGAGAAGCGCTCGGCGCCGATGCGGGGATCACGGAACGAGTCGTCGCGCGCGGAGCCAACCAGGCGATCGCGAAGCCATGCCATATGTGCCTCGATCGCCTCGAGTGCGACAGGGCGAACGGCCTCGATCTCCGCCCGGCTCTGTGGTGAGAGCTCCAGCAGGCGGTCGACCTCTCCGACGATGAGCGCCGATGTACCCGCGAACTGGATGAGTGCGGTCTCGAGGTGCACCTTCGGCATCGCCCCGAGGCCCGCGCGGGCGGTGGCGAGGCTCTTCGGGATGGCGCCGAGGCGACCCGCGATAGAGCGCAGGCGGTCAGCGGGCGGGGCGAAGTCGCGCGCCGTGAGCTCGTAGACGGCCCGTCCGGGATTGGCGTCCATCGGATTCCAGGTGTGCTCGCGCAACTCGTCGAGCTCGTAGGCGAAGCGCTCGAAGGCGTTGCGCAAAAGGTGTGCGTCCGCGCGGTTCTCCGGAGTGAGTGTCGCGAGCTCGAAGGCGCCGAGGCGCTCTAGATGCCGCCCGATCACCGCGCGCCACGCCTCGAGCCCAGCTGGGCTCGCGTCAGGAAGCTCGGTGTCGAAGCGATGGTCCCCGAGTCCGGTCGCCCAGTCGGGACGGTGCTCGAGGGCGTCGTCAAGGGCGCGTCTCGCGAACGCTACGAAGGAGTCGTCTGCCGGCGGTCCGCTCTCAATCGTTTCGATCGGGCGAATCTACCGGCTCACCGAATTCCAGGTGTCGCGAGGCACCATCGCCACCTCAAACTCGTCCGATCAGAGGGCAGATCCTGATCGTGTTCGAGCCAGTGGTCGAACACCGCAGGCGAGCTGTGCGTGGGGGTTAACCCCCGGGGCAAAGAACCCTGCTAGCCGGCTTTCAACGGCCGCGAGGAATCTTTAACTTGAAGGCATGCCCGTTTCGGCGCAACTGGTGACAAATCGGAGAGATCATTGAGACCGGGGTGCGTGACCGTGTCAGGTCCAAGAAGATGATGATCGTGGTGTCGGAAGAGCTCGGGACCCGGCTCAGGGCCATCGCGCATGAGGTCCTGCGGGCGCCGCTTCGGCGCCGGGCTTGGACAGAGTTGTGGTACTTGGTGATCAGCGCGCCGCTCGCGGCCTTGGGGTTTGCCTTCGTCGTGCTCACAATGGCTCTAGGCACAGGCCTTGCCGTCACATTCTTCGGCCTTTTCGTGATCGGCTTCTCGCTGCGAGGTGCGAGGGGAATCGGCGAGTTCCAGCGCCGCTTGGCGCGAAACGTCCTTGACGAGCAGATCGACGAGCCCGATCCGTTCGTGGCGAGGATGGGGTTTTTCGGTTGGCTTCAGTCTGTGCTTCGCGACCGCACCGCCTGGCGCTCGGTCGCCTATCTCGCCTTGAAAGTGCCACTCCTCCTCGTCGCTACCCTCACAGCTTTCAGCTTGTGGTTCGATGCCTTCACGTGTCTGGTCACGCCGTTGGGAGGCGGGTACCAGCCCAAGGAATTCGGCCTGGCCTTGGCGGTGTTCCCTCAGGGGTACATCGCGACAAGCACCCCGGGTTTGATCCACGGCTTTGCCATGTTCCTAACCGGCGTCATCTTGCTGCTGGCTGCCCCGTGGGCCGTCAGGGTCCTGGTCCTCGCCGACCGCTACCTTATGCGGGCGCTGCTCAGTCCAGATCCGGTGACGCTGCGGGTGCGTTCACTCGAAAGTGCCCGTACCCAGACTGTCGACGCGTCGGCTGCGGTGCTGCGGCGGATAGAACGCGATCTGCACGACGGGACTCAGGCCCAGTTGGTCACGATCGCCATGCGCCTCGGACTTTTGAAAGAGAAGCTCGCCGACCCTGAGAACCTCGATCTCGACCAGGTCTCCGAGCTCGTCAACGAGGCGCATCGTGGAGCCAAAGAGGCGATCGTCGAGCTGCGCGATCTCGCCCGGGGGATCCATCCGCCTGCGCTCGACATCGGCCTCGAAGGCGCCCTTGCCACTCTGGCGGCGCGAAGCACCATCGGCACCGATCTGAGCTTTGCCCTCAAGGACCGGCCCACACCTGCTATCGAGGCGATCGCCTATTTCTGCGTGGCCGAGCTTTTGGCAAATGTTGCCCAGCACGCCGCGGCTTCGAGAGCTTCGATTTCCTGTGCGCAACAAGGCCGTTGGTTGCGCCTCGCCGTGCGTGACGATGGAAAGGGCGGCGCCCGGCGAGCGATCGTCGGGTCTTCTTCGAGCGGCCTCGCCGGTCTCACCGATCGGGTACGTGCTGTCGACGGCCGGCTCGAGATCGTGAGCCCACCGGGAGGACCAACTGTCATCACCGTCGACCTGCCCCTTCACGCGTGATGTCCGCTCCGGTACGCGTCGTCATCGCCGAGGACTCGGCCATTTTGCGCGATGGTCTGGCCCAGCTTCTGACTGACCGCGGTTTCAAGGTCACAGACGCGGTGAGCGAACCCGACGCGTTGGCAATTTCGGTAGAGCGGGACCGCCCCGACGTGGCGATCGTCGACATCCGCATGCCCCCGACTTTCACCGACGAGGGTCTGCGCGCTGCGATCGAGCTTCGTCGCCGGCACGAGAACCTCGGCATCTTGCTCTTTTCCCAGTACATCGAGACCCGCTATGCCGCCGAGCTGCTCGCAGACGGTGCCGCGGGGATCGGCTACCTGCTAAAGGACCGGGTCGCGGACGTGGGTGAGTTCGTCGAGGCCTTGAACCGGGTAGCCTCCGGTGGCACTGCGCTCGACCCGGAAGTGATCACCCAGCTTCTTGGCGCGTCCCGGCGTGCCGGGACGATCTCGGTGCTGAGTGCTCGCGAGAAAGACGTGCTTTCCTTGATGGCCGAAGGCCGCTCAAATGCAGCGATCGCGTCCCAGCTGGTGATCTCGGAAGGCACGGTTGAAAAACACGTCGCCAGTATCTTCACCAAGCTCGATTTGCCCGAGTCCCAGTCTGATCATCGCCGGGTGCTCGCAGTTCTGCGGTACCTCGACTAAGGGGACGCTCAGGGTTATCCCTGATTGTCAGAACTCCCAAGTGTCGTGATGATGTAACACAGGCACCTCGGGGCCTTGGCTCGGCCGCATATATGGGTGGCCCGGCAGTTCGGTGCCAGAAGATGAAGAGGAGAACGATGACCTACAGCTCGAGCATTAGGACGCACAGATGAGCCTGACCATGATTCCCGACGCCTCGGTCGCCGAGACCGGCAGCCAGTGGGCCGTCGAGACCCATGGGCTGATGAAGCGTTTCGGCGACAACGTCGCTGTGAACGGCGTGGAGCTCCTCGTCCCCCGGGGGTGCGCCTTCGGCTATCTCGGCCCTAACGGCGCCGGAAAGACGACCCTCATCCGGGTACTGCTCGGACTGACGCACGCCGATGCGGGCACGATGTCGCTTCTCGGCTATCCCGTCCCAAAGCGCCGGGACCTGGCTCTAGCCCGAGTCGGGGCGATCGTTGACGAGCCCCGGTTCCATCGTCATCTCACAGGGCGCCAGAACCTCCAGATCCTCGCGGCCGCCCGTGAGCCGGCCGCCGCCGGCCGCATCGGGCCCTCTCTCGAGCGTGTCGGCATGCTCGGTCGTGCGGACGACAAGGTAGGGAAATACTCCATGGGCATGCGCCAGCGTCTCGGAGTCGCGGCCTGCCTGATAGGGGACCCGCAGCTGTTGATCCTGGACGAGCCGATGAACGGGCTCGACCCGGCCGGCATGGCCGAGATGCGCGACATGATCCTCTCCCTCGTGGCCGAGGGCCGCACCGTCGTGCTCTCCTCACACCTGCTCGACGAGGTCGAGCGGACTTGTGATGCGGTCGCCATCGTCGACCGGGGCCAGATCATCCGTCAAGGCTCGATCTCAGAGCTGCTTTCGGGGGCGTCGCTGGCGCTACAGGTCGAGTGCTCCGAGCCCGAGCGGGCCCGGATCTTGCTAGAGGCCACAAACATTGGGGCACATGTCGAGCTGGGCCAGCTCGGCCTCGGCATCAGCCTTCCGTCAGGCACCTCACGCGAAGTCGTAGCCGAGATCAACCGCGTGCTCGTAGAAGGTGGGATATCGGTGTACCGGCTCCAAGAGATCCAAGCCTCACTCGAACAATGGTTTCTGCAGGTCACAAGCCGACTGGGGGCCTAACAATGACGACTACGCCCTACGCCCCGCCCCGAGTGCTCGCCGCGACCGACCACCGTGGGTCCTGGGTTCCTACTGGTGGGATGATCGCCACCAGGTTCATGGAACTGCGCAAGCGTCGCGGTCTCATGATCGCCCTCGTCGCGGTCAACATCGGACTTCCGACGGTCTTTCTTGTCGTGCGACTTGTCGCCCATGGCATCGCCCCGAAGACTTACGCGCCGGCCGGCGGTTATGACATCTACTCGAATCTCGCCGCCGGGGTCATGTACGTCTTCGGCTTCGTCATCGCCGCGACGCTCGGTTGCACAGCCGGTTCGGTCGACCTCACCGAAGGCATGTTCCGCCACCTCGTCGTCACGGGGCGTTCCAGGCTCTCGATTTACCTAGCGCGGATCCCTGCCGGTCTCGCGATCGTCCTGCCGCTCGTGGCGATCGGCTTCACGATCGTCTGTGTGGTGTGCGTCTTTGCCGCTCCGAAGGCGATCAGCTACGACGGTGCGAACGTGCCCGCCCGCTTGTCGCTCCCGGCGTTCGAGAGCTGGGCAGGCCAACATCCCGACCTTGTCATCTGCGACTTTCCCTATAACGGGGACATCACAGCGAACGTCCCTTGCGGAAACGGGCCCGGGCCCGGCTCCGGCCCGGTCGTGCGCGTGAAGGGGTCGTCGTCGTCGTCGACACCGCCACCGTTGTCGAGCCCGGCCGTCGTCAAGGCTCAAGCGATTCAGATCGCACGACAGGACTATTCGGGCTACACCACGATATTTCTGTACCCGTCGAACACCTTGATGGTCGAGACCGGCTTATGGCTTGAGCTGGAGGCGATCATCGGCTTTATCGTCGGCCTGGGCCTGGCGTCGCTGCTCGGCCAGAGAACGGTGTCGGTGATCTTGATGTTCGTGCTGGAGATCATTCTCACGCCGATCCTGTCGACGGCGCGCATCTCGTACATGATCAACTTCCAGCGGGCCATAGTCGGCCTTGCGACCGCCCACTTAGAACCGAGGGCACTGCCCTTACCCTTCGGGGGTGGAGGTGGCGGCAACGCGGTATCGCAGCTGGTGCCGGAGTCAACCGTTGTCGCGGTCTGTGTCATCATCGCTTGGCTCCTGGGCTGGACCGCCCTCGGGGCGTGGCGGATGATGACCCGGGACGCTTGAGGGCCTGTCCTGTCGCCGGCGCTTTTAATTACGGGGACCTTCGCGTTGAACTGGTGAGCCCTTCGGTTGCGGTGACGCCGGACAAAGCGCGGTCTAACACTTCGGTGACATAGATATGAGCTGGCCGAGCGTCCCGAGCGGCAACGGCCAGCACCGGCACTCGCCGCTGTCAGTGCCCACTCCAGTTCGGGCGTTCATGACGACCGAGAAGTCCGTGTACGGCTGTGTTGGTGGCTTGTACCCGGGCGGAACGCTGTGATCCCAATTGATCGTCTTGGCATGAACCTCCACGACCCAGACGAGTGTGCGCGGCGGCATCGAAGTTGCGATGTCCCCGCCCGACTCGACAGGTTCACCCTTCGCGTAGGTCGTGAGGACGAGATGGACCCGCTCGGTTCCCTGGAAGAAATTGCCCGAATGCCCTCCGACGACAAGACGACACGCATCGACGGCCGGCATCACCCCATGCAGCGCCACCGATGACTGAGAGACCGAGGTGGCCCGGCCTTGTCCAGATGAACTCGTCCAACACCCTGCCAGTGAGCACGAGACGAGCATCCCAACCAAGACAGACAGCAGTCTCCTCAACACAGCTACAGTTTGGCACGGCGGTCTGGTCTTGATCTCGCGACCGCTCGTCGTCTTGTGATCAGCTCCCTTCCCGCTGTGAAGGAGCTCGCTACTGGGTGTCCGCCAGGAGTAAGTGCTCAGCTGTGCTCGGCGGGCGAACAACTACGACAGGGCATCTGGCATGGTGAACGCAGTAGTTGCTCACCGATCCGAGCAGCGCAGCGGTCAAAGACGCGCGACCGTGGCTGCGACGACCAGCAGGTCGGCCTCGCTGGCCTCGTGTACCAGCAGGTACCCGGGCGCGTCCGGCGACAGCACGAGCAGCTCTCGGCGCCGAGAACCTGTACAAGCAGCTTCGTCGGCTCCTCGCGGGCCTTTTCCTCGGACTCGACGCCCACCGGGTAGATCGGCCTCCCCGTGCACAGCGACGATGCCTGTGCCCGTGAGTTCGGCCTGACGCGCCGTCCAACTAAGGGCAGTCTTGCCCGCATTCGAGCCGTCAATTCCGACGCGACCGTTCCGCCCCTGGCGTCATCGTCCTACGGACCGACAACACCCTGTCGTTTATGAATTTTTCGCGATTTTCGGCCCCATTTTTACGTCCTTTTTATACCGCTGCCGTACTGTGCGCGCATGGCTGATTTCTTTGCAGTACTTGGCACGTTGGCTTTCGTGCTCTTTTTCATGGGCTTGATCTGGGCACTGGACCGGGTATGAACGCCGTCCAGATCCTCCTGCTCGTCGTCTCGGTGCTCACGTTCATATACATCGGTGTCGCCATGTTCAAACCGGAGTGGTTCTGATGCAATTCTTCTGGACGATCGTCGCCCTCGTGGTGGTGTTGGGCCTCTGTTGGCGGTTTCTCGGCTCGTATATGGCTGCCGTCTTCGAGGGCCGAGTGCACTGGCTCGGGTTTCTCGAGCGCCCTGTCTACTGGGGTCTCGGCACGAGCCCCGAACAGGAGCAGACCTGGAAGCGTTATGCCGGCTCCCTCGTCATCTTCTCCGCGGTCTCGATCCTGCTCACATACCTGATCATCCGCATCCAGGGCTCTCTTCCCCTCAACCCGGAGCATCTCGGAGCCGTGTCGCCTGCCCTGTCGTGGAACACCGCAACTTCATTCGTGACGAACACGAACTGGCAGAACTACGACGGTGAGTCGACGATGTCGTACCTCTCCCAGATGGCCGCGCTCACGGTCCAGCAGTTCGTAAGCATGGCTGTTGGCATCGCTGTGGCAATCGCCCTCGTACGCGGCTTCGCGCGTCGGAACTCCAAGACCATCGGCAACTTCTGGGTGGACATCACCCGGTGCATGCTCTACATCGAGCTGCCCATCGCTTTTGTCTTCGGGCTCATCTTCGTCGGCCAGGGCGCGGCGCAGACCCTGAGCGGCCCGGTGCACATCCACGACATCTTGAACCACATGACCCAGGTCATCGCCGTCGGCCCGGTCGGCTTCATGGAGGCCATCAAACAGCTCGGCACCAACGGTGGAGGCTTCTTCAACGCAAACGGCGCGGACCCATTCGAGAACCCCACGGGGCTCACCAACTTCCTCTCGTTCGCCCTGCTGTTGAGTGTCGGATTCTCTCTCACCTACACCTTCGGAAAGATGGTGGGGAGCATCCGCCAGGGCGTTGCATTGCTGGCCGCCATGACGATCTTGTTTGGCGCTTGGGTCGGGTTCGGAACCTATGCAGAGCACGTGGGTAACCCCGCGGTCGCCGCGGCAGGAATCAAGAGCCAGCCCACCGGCAACATGGAGGGCAAAGAGGTGCGCTTCGGCGACACCCAGTCCGCGCTCTACGACATCGCCTCGACCCAGACCTCGACAGGCAGTGTCGACGGATCCAACGACTCCTACACCCCAATCGGCGGCTTCGCTTTGTTGACGGGCATGATGCTGGGCGAGATCTCGCCCGGAGGGACCGGCAGTGGTCTTTACACGATCCTCATCTACGCCATCATCGCCGTGTTCATCGGCGGGTTGATGATCGGACGAACACCGGAGTACATACGTAAGAAAATTCAGGCAAAAGAGGTCAAGCTGGCAGGACTTGGGTCTCTCGTCATGCCGCTCATCGTGCTCATCCTGACCGGAATCGCCGTCTCGCTCGCCGAGGGCCGAGCAGGCCCGCTCAACCATGGCCCACACGGATTCACAGAGATCCTCTACGCCCTCACCTCTCAGGCCAACAACAACGGCTCGGCCTTCGCAGGGCTCAGCGGCAACACGGCGTTCTACAACGTCATCGGAAGCGTCGACATGCTCCTAGGGCGATTCGGCATCATGATCCCGGCGCTGGCACTCGCTGGCTCGCTGGCTGCGAAGGGAACGGTCGCAGAGTCAATCGGCACCTTTAGGACCGACAACGGCATGTTCGTCGGGCTCGTGATCGGCGTGATTCTCATAATCGGTGGCCTCACCTTCTTCCCTGCCGTCTCGCTCGGCCCGATCGTCGAGCAGCTCATTCACAGCAAGTTCTTTTGATGGAGCCCACCCACATGAACCAATCACCCGATCCTTCTACCGGCGCGAGCTCCGCCACGGCTGTCGTCACGGGGAACGCGCCCCCGACCGTGCCGCACGGGGTCGCCCAAGCTCGGAGCCTTTTCGACCGTCAGATCCTCGCCCAGGCGATCATCGACTCGTTCAAGAAGCTCGATCCCCGGGTGCAGATCCGCAATCCCGTGATGTTCGTGGTCCTCATCGGCACGGTGGTCACCTTCGGCGAGTCGGTGGCCCATCCGGGGTTGTTCGACTGGTCGATCACGGTCTGGCTGTTTTTGACCCTGATCTTCG
The DNA here is from genome assembly GCA_049514105.1 of Acidimicrobiales bacterium. Lineage (GTDB taxonomy): Bacteria > Actinomycetota > Acidimicrobiia > Acidimicrobiales > Bog-793 > Fen-455. The sequence goes on along the minus strand of JBEKVJ010000012.1, from coordinate 51,635 downwards.
CCAATTTTGCAGAAGCCATGGCCGAAGGCCGGGGCAAGGCCCAGGCCGACACATTGCGGAAGATGCGTTCGGACACAGAGGCGCGCAAGCTCCTCACCGACGGCAGCGAGCAGTTGGTCGCGGCCGCGGCACTGTCCAAAGGAGACTGCGTCGTCTGCGAGGCGGGCGACCTGATCCCATCTGACGGTGAGATCATCGAGGGGATCGCCTCGGTCGACGAGTCGGCGATCACGGGCGAGTCGGCCCCGGTCATTCGCGAGTCCGGGGGTGACCGTTCCGCTGTGACCGGTGGCACGAAGGTGCTCTCCGACCGGATCGTGGTCAAGGTCACTGCGGAGCCCGGTCACACCTTCCTCGATCGCATGATCATCCTGGTCGAGGGCGCCAATCGCCAGAAGACGCCCAACGAGCTCGCCCTGACGATCCTGCTCGCCGTGCTCACGATCATCTTCATCCCTGTGGTGGTGACCCTGCAGCCGTTCGGCAATTACGCCGGCGCGACCGTGTCGGTCGTCATCCTCGTCTCGCTTCTGGTCTGTTTGATCCCGACCACGATCGGGGCGTTGCTCTCCGCGATCGGCATCGCCGGCATGGACAGACTTGTGCAGCGCAACGTGCTCGCAATGAGCGGCCGTGCAGTGGAGGCGGCCGGGGACACCCAAACCCTGCTCTTGGACAAGACAGGCACGATAACCCTCGGCAACCGGATGGCGTCCACCTTCTATCCCGTCGGTGGTCACAGCGAAAGAGAAGTGGCTGACGCGGCCCAGTTGGCGTCCCTTGCCGATGAGACCCCGGAGGGCCGTTCCATCGTCGTGCTCGCCAAGGAGCGCTTTGACATACGCGCCCGTGAGCTCGGCGCGGATCACGTCTTTGTCCCCTTCACGGCCACGACCCGCATGTCCGGTCTCGATCTCGGCATCCGCCAGATCCGAAAGGGCGCCGCCGACTCGGTGAAGCGTTGGGTCACCGAGCTCGGCGGGTCGATCCCCGACGACCTCGACGGCGTCGTCGAGCGCATCTCCCGGGCCGGGTCGACACCCCTCGCCGTCGCCGACGGGCGCGACATCATCGGCGTCATCGAGTTGAAAGACGTCGTCAAGCAAGGCATCCGTGAGCGCTTCGACGAGATGCGCGCCATGGGCATCCGCACCGTCATGGTCACGGGCGACAACCCCCTCACCGCGGCTGCAATCGCGCAGGAGGCAGGCGTCGACGACTACCTCGCCGAGGCGACACCTGAGACCAAGCTCGCCCTCATAAAGTCAGAGCAGGAGGGCGGCAAGCTCATCGCGATGACCGGCGACGGCACGAACGACGCCCCCGCCCTCGCGCAAGCAGACGTCGGTGTCGCCATGAACTCCGGCACCACCGCTGCCAAAGAAGCCGGGAACATGGTCGACCTCGACTCGAATCCGACCAAGCTCCTCGAGATCGTCGAGATCGGCAAGCAGCTCCTCATCACCCGAGGCGCCCTCACGACCTTCTCGATCGCGAACGACGTCGCCAAGTACTTCGCCATCATCCCGGCCCTGTTCTTCGCCACCTATCCACAGCTCAAGACACTGAACATCATGAGGCTGCACAGCGCGCAAAGCGCCGTGCTGTCCGCTGTGATCTTCAATGCGCTCGTCATCGTCGCTCTCATCCCACTTGCACTTCGCGGGGTGAAGTTCCGGGCCGCCAGCGCGGCCGCGATCCTGCGGCGCAACGTCTACATCTACGCACTGGGCGGCATCATCGCCCCCTTCATATTCATCAAGCTGATCGACCTGATCCTGACCGCACTGAAGGCCTACTGATGCTTACTCATCTCCGACGTTCGATCGTCCTCGCCCTGTTCTGCCTTGTCTTTTTCGGCCTGCTCTATCCACTCGTCGGCACCGGCATCTCCCAGGTCCTCTTCAAGCACCAGGCGGGCGGCTCGATCACGGCGAACGGCTCGACCCTGATCGGCCAGAACTGGACCAGTCCGAAGTTCTTTCATGGCCGCCCCGACGACTTCGGGCCCTATGCCGGCGTCGGGGACAACCCGCTCGTCGCGAACGGCAAGAGTGGTGACACCGGTGCCACCAACCTGGGCCCCCGGTCCGAAGTGCTGGTGGAGAACACCAAGGAACTGATCGCCTATTGGCACAAGATGGGTGTCAATCCGACCGAGGACCTCGTAACGACCTCGGGGAGCGGGCTGGACCCCGATATCACACCAGTCGATGCTCTAGCCGAAGTTCCCATGGTGTCCAAGGCCACGGGGCTGTCCTCGAAGGTGCTGGACAAGCTCATCGCCGGCGAAACCAACACCGCCCAGTTCGGCTTTCTTGGTTCGGACTACATCGACGTTCTGCAGCTGAACGAGGCCCTCGCCAAGATGGAGTAGGCGCTGCGTCCGGCTGTCCTGCTTCAGATAAGCCCGAGCAGGGTCATCGTTGGCTCGGTCAGGCTGTCAAAAGGGAATAGCCGATCCCCGGCGAGGTATGAAGTAACCGACCATTATCACCAAGCTTGCGGCGCAACCGGGAGACGTACACGCGCAGGTACTCGGCCTCGTCCCCGTACCCCTCGCCCCAGACACTTCCGAGGATCATCTGGTGCGTGCACACATTGCCGACATGTCGCGCTAGGTAGGTCAAGATGTCGAACTCCTTGGCTGTTAGCTCTATCCTCTCGCCATTGCACGCAGCTTGATGGTGCACGAGATCGAGCTCGAGTTCGCCGACAACTAGTCGGTCGCTTCGCGGGCCTGCGTCGTGTCGGTGGTCGCGGATAGCCGCCCGGATGCGCGCCTCCAGCTCCGAGGTGCCGAACGGCTTGGTTACGTAGTCGCTGGCCCCGCTGTCGAGAGCCGCCACCTTTCGGCCTTCGAGATGGACCGCCGACAACACAATGATCGGCACATCGCTGCACTGGCGGATCCGATGACAGACCTCGAGACCATCGAGGTCGGGGAGGCCGAGATCGAGGAGCACGAGCTCCGGTTCGTCAAGCAGGGCCTTGGACAATCCTTCTTCGCCTGTTGCCGCGAGGATCATCTCGTGGCCTCGAGCGGTTAGCCCTATACGAAGCGCCCGCAACAACGCCCGGTCGTCATCTATCAGTAGAAGTCGGGCCATGGTTCAGCGCACCTCAACAGCAGGAGGGATATGCCATGAGTTCTGGCGAAACTTGCACCGTGACTCCTAATAACAATGAGCTTCTGATGCCGACCAGGCTTCCCGGCGCGCCAGAAGGTACGGTACCAGAACCATTCGGGTCTTGACACAACGATGAAGCCGACGGGAGTCCGCGGTCTTACGCGCCCGAACCAGGGCCGCGAGCGCCTCAGGATCGGATTGGCCTTCTTCACTTGGATCTCATTGAGTCCGTACTGGGTCAGCCGCTTTTGCGCCTCGAGTTGGCTGAGACCGTCCGGCGAGTAGCCGAGCCGCTTTTCCGCCTCCGCCAAGGGAAGTGACTTCAGATCGTGGCTCTCATCGGGCTTCGATCCCGGTTTCGAGTCAGGGGCGCGGGCAGGGCGCCCTCAGATCCCATGATGGGTACTTTCCCGCTTCTCGTGCGACACACGGGAATTGAGAGCCTGGATGTAGTCGTCCCGGCCCGTCTTTCCAACGGCGGCACAGTTCCGGTCCTTGCGCGTGACTCGCTTGAAACTGCTCCACGGCCGGAGAGGGCGCCATATATTTAGTATATGCAATGATTAGCGTATGAGTGATAGTGGCTCCGGTCCGCCTCAGGCGTCCGACCCGGTGGTCGATGCCGTGCTGTCGGCGAGCCGGGTACTCGTGGCCGTGGCGGCACGCTCTCTCGCCGATGTCGCCGAGGAGGTCACTCTCACTCAGTACCGGACCCTCGTCGTCCTCGCCTCCCGAGGACCTCAGAACCTTGCAGGACTCGCCGAGGCAGTCGGGGTCACCCCCGCGACGGCGACCCGGATGTGCGACCGGCTGGTGCGAAAGGGCCTCATCCGCCGCAGGACAGAGCGAGACGATAGGCGCCAGGTCCGGGTGGCGTTGACGGCCGAGGGCCGGTCCCTCGTCGATGCTGTCACCGGTCGTCGCCGTCAAGAGATCGGACGAATCATGAGCGAGATCCCTGCAGAGCAACAGGCCGTGCTCGTACACGGCCTCGGTCGCTTCGCCTCGGCTGCGGGTGAGGTGCCGGAACAGGACTGGACTACAGGCTGGGACCTGTAAGTGGGCCGCGGCGTGCTTGCATTGCCATCCCGATGGCGATCGCCGCTACGGTCGACCCAGGCTCGGGCGGCACGCTGGCTCGCGTCGGCGTCCTACGGGCGCAAATGGCTCGTGCTCGGTGTGGTTATCGGCCTCACCGCGGGACTCGGTGCCGTCGTCTTCTACGAGGCACTACGAGAGGCAACCCATCTGTTCTTAGGCGTGATCGCCGGTTACACGGTTCCCACACCTGCCGGCGAGGGACGTAGGACTGCCTCGGCCCATTTCGCCCGACCCTGGGCGATCCCGCTCGTCGCATGCCTAGGAGCCCTGGCAGGTGCGATCCTCGTTTTCGAGATCGCGCCCGAAGCCGAGGGCCACGGGACAGATGCCGCCATCTCTGCGGTGCACCACAACCCTCGTGGCATTCGTTTGCGGACGGTTGCCGTCAAGATTGTCGCCTCGGCCCTCACGATCGGATCTGGTGGTTCGGGAGGACGAGAGGGGCCGACGGGCCAGATCAGTGCGGGATTCGGGTCGTTCCTCGCCCGGCTCTTGGACTTGAGCCCAGCAGATGCCCGCATCGCGGTCTCGAGCGGGATCGGTTCGGGCATCGGCTCGATCTTCGGTGCCCCCCTCGGGGGTGCGGTGCTCGCGACCGAGATCATGTACCGCGACGACTTCGAAGTCGAGGCGCTCCTTCCCTCCTTCATCGCCTCCATCGTGGGCTATGTCGTTTTCGGCTCGATCGAGGGCTTCAGTCCCTTGTTCGGCAACGTCGAGAGCTACCGGCTGACCGACGCCCGACAGCTCTTATGGTTCGGCTTGATCGGCATCCTCGGAGGGTTGATCGGCCTTTTGTACGCCAAGGGCTTCTACGCCATCGCCGAGCTCTTCGCCCACCTTCCCATCCCCCGGTGGGTCCGGCCGGCGCTCGGGGGCCTGATGGTCGGATGCATCGCACTGGCCATCCCCGAGGTCCTCGGGACCGGCTACGGATGGATACAAGAGGGCCTCGGCCAACAGCTCCTGCACATCCCGCTTTGGATCGTGCTCGCCTTGCCATTCGCCCGCATCGTAACGACTGGTCTCTCCATCGGCTCGGGGGGCTCCGGAGGCATCTTCGGTCCGGGCATGGTGATCGGCGCATTCACAGGCGGAGCCGTGTGGCGCCTTTTCGAGCCGATCGTGCCGAGCCTCGGCCACGACCCGGCGCCGTACGTGATCGTCGGGATGATGTCCTGCTTTGGGAGCATCTCCCGGGCACCTCTCGCCGTGATGTTGATGGTGGCTGAGATGACGGGCACGCTCACCCTCATCGTGCCGGCGATGGTGGCCATCGGGCTCGCCACCCTGATCGTGCGACGGAACGATGACACCATCTACCGGAGCCAGTTGCGGAGCCGAGCAGATTCCCCCGCGCACCGCATCTTGACCGGTCTCCCATTGCTCGGCGCCGCGCTGGCTTCCCAAGCGATGGCGCTACCGCGCTGTGTCGTCCCAAGCTCGGCCGACGTCGCCACTGCACTGAGCCTTCTGGAACAAAGCGGTGTCGAGGGTGCGCCATTTGTCGACGAAGAGGGACGCTACGCGGGTGTCGTGACGCTCGACGCGCTACGGAGGGCAAGCGCGCAACCAGACCCGCCGGTCCTCGCCAGTCTGGTCGACACGAGCTTCTTGCCGATCCACCAAGAGGTGCACCTCGACATCGTCCTCGACACATTGACGTCCACCCCGCAAACCTGGGTGGCCGTGGTCGATGACGAACGGCGGGTCATCGGCACGATCGCAACCTCGGACCTCATCGCAAGCTACCGACGAAGCCTGCAGGCCAGTCTGCGTCGCGTCTCGGAGGTGAGCGAGTCGAGCGGCATGCTGGACGTCGTCGTCGCGGAAAACTCACCAATCGTCGGAGCATCTCTACGCGCAGCGGCGATTCCCAAAGGTGTGCTCATCACCGCCATCGAGCGGGGCAGAGAGGTGATCCGACCAACCGGCGATACCGTCGTCTGCTCCGGGGATCGCTTGATGGTGCTCGGTACATCGGAGGATCTCACTCGGCTTCAACAACTCGCAACAACCGTGCCGTAGCGATCAGATCGTTGGTTACCAAAGCCAGGACTCCTATACCGAAGCGCTTCCTGGTCGTCGTCGTCACATCGAACTCGCGTTCTCAGCTTGGGAGGGGCGGCCAGGCGTACGACAGCGAATCAGGGCGACCCATTGGGGCAGGTCATCGCATTATCCGTACGTGGCCGAACCACCTCGAACCGCGGCGTCCGCGGGATAAAGCTGACTCCCTGCGGCAACATCCTCGGCTGGTTTGTCGGACACCGCTTAGGTCAGCTGGCAGCGCGACGCCGAACGCTCGGTTAATGGCGCTCGGCCAGGCGCAGGTCGGCTCCGAGCGCTTCGGTGATCTTCCCGAGCATGGCACTAGTCGGGGTCACCACCGGGCTCGATACGACCGGGCTTGGGAAGCGCGGCCTTCTCAGCCAGCACCCAGCCTCGTGCGCACCTAAACGCGGAATCCGTCCTCGTCAGCGTGCGCGTCGTACCCGCAGCCCGGCTCCAGTTAAAGGTTAATCTAAGCGTGAAACTCAGGGTTTTGGCCGATGCATTGCCGTGACGATTGCCTCCACAACGGAACAAGGGTGGTCTCGAAACTGGATGAGATTTCGGCGGTATTGCCGGAAGATTCCAGCGTTGCGCCGGGTCGTCCCCGCCCCAGACGCCCGCAAGCCAGTGCGACTTCTACAAGGAGATCACCAGAGTCATCGGGTGAGGAGCCTCTACGATGCTTACGCCTTGGATCTGGTGTTCAAGTGAACGCCACCGAGCACTAAGGAAATTTCCATGCACCTGGTGACAGTCAAGGTGTACGTTTCGATCGTTACCAGGAGACGTCCACGTGAGGAGGTCGACCGCTCAGGTTGCTCTCCAGGGGGAGCTCGACGGCGCCGCTGACCGATCCGAGAGGAGAGGCATGTTAGTGACCGATGGGCGTTTCAAGTTCGACACGCTTCGCAAGCCTGGTGTTGCTCGTTTATTCGCCGCTTTCTTGTTGTTGCCTGCGTTGACCTCGGCGGTCTTTGCCGCCGGGCTCGTGTCCCCAGCGGCGGCGCAGGGCGCCCGCGCTGCGACCGGATGGTCTGCGGGGACACCGATAGATCCGACGTATGGACAGCCAATGGCAGTGTCCTGTCCGACCCCCAGCTTTTGCGTCGCTGTTGACGTGTATGGCTACGCCATGACGTACAACGGCACTTCGTGGTCGGCGCCCGATGACATCGACCCGAGCGGGTACTTTCTGAATTCGGTCTCCTGCCCGACTACAGGCTTCTGCGTCGCCGTAGACGGGGTGGGCAACGTCCTCACGTACGACGGCAGCTCGTGGTCACTGCCGATCAGTGTCGACGCGGGCAGCTCAATTGACTCAGTCTCTTGTCTCACTACGACCTTTTGCGCCGCGATTAGCGGGAGCAACGTCCTCACCTACGACGGAAGCTCGTGGTCGTTGCCCGACGCTATCGACCCGGGCCAGAATCTCGTTTCCATTTCATGTCCCACAGCGAGCTTCTGTGCCGCTGTGGATAGTAGCGGCAACGTCCTCACTTACGACGGCACCTCATGGTCGTCGCCCGACCTTGTCGACTCGGGGAATCTCCTGGCTTCGGTCTCGTGTGAGGGAGAGGTCTTCTGCGTCGCTGTGGACCAGAACGGCGACGTCCTCACATACGACGGCACCGCATGGTCCTCGCCCGATGACATCGACCCCAGCGGCGATGGCCTGTACTCGGTATCGTGCCCGACAACGAGCTTCTGTGTCGCTGTGGATGCTTACGGTGACGCGCTCACATACGACGGCACCTCATGGTCCTCGCCCGATGACATCGACCCGGGGGGCGGCTTGATCTCGGTCGCCTGCCCGACGGCAAGCTTCTGCGGCACGGTGGACTACAACGGCCACGCCGTTACCTACAACGGCACCTCATGGTCCTTGCCCGATGACATCGACCCAAGCGAGGGTAGCCTTACCTCTATCTCCTGTCCGACGACGGACTTCTGCGTCGCGGTTGACGCCGAGGGCTACGTCCTTACCTACGACGGCAGCACGTGGTCGTCCCGCCAGCAGATCGACGGCCAGTATCTGACTTCCGTCTCGTGTCCGACGACAGTCTTTTGCGCCGCGGTCGATGACTTTGGAAACGCGCTCACCTATGACGGAAGCTCCTGGTCGCAGCCCGACAAGGTAGACACGAGCGGGTGGTCACTGGACTCTGTCTCGTGTCCGACGCCCAGCTTCTGCGCTGCGGTCGACGGCGGGGGCTACGCCTTCGCTTACGACGGGAAGTCGTGGTCGCTACCGGTGCAAATCGACTCCGCAGGTCTCGACTCGGTCTCTTGCCCGAAGGCGAGCTTCTGTGTCGCTGTGGACGACAGCGGCAACGCCTTTACCTATAACGGCAGCTCATGGTCGTCGCCTGACAGCGTCGATACGCCGCTGCCCGGCGAAATGCTCGATGGCGACTTACTTTCCGTCTCATGCCCGTCGGTGAGCTTTTGTGCAGCGGTTGACTACTTTCAGTTCGCCCTCACGTTCAACGGCAGCACATGGTCCGCACCCGAAGAGATCGACTCTGGTGGGGGTGGACTGTCATCCGTCTCCTGCCCGACGGCGGGCTTTTGCATCGCCGGGGACTTACACGGCAACGTCCTCACCTACGACGGGAGCTCGTGGTCATCGCCCGTCAACATCGACAGCAGCGTACCTTCGTTTCCCTTCGACGACGATTGGGGCTACCCAATGTCCGTCTCTTGCCCGATGTCGGGCTCTTGCAATGCAGTGGACCTTTCTGACGTGTTCACCTACTCGGCCGTCGCCCTCAACCAGGGCACGCCCAGCTCGGCGATCGTTGCCGATGGTGCGGGCTACAGCGGCCAACTCACTGTGACCAATGGCATCGGGGCTGTTAGTTACACCGAGACTAGCTCGACGGACTCGGGTGAGTTGGTGGTCAATTCAACCGGGGGAATCACTGCGGCAACCTCACTTGCACCGGGCACCTACACTGTCTCGGGCACAGACAGCGACACCAACGGTGACACCGGCACGTGGAGCTTCGCTCTCACGATCAGCCCAGCTGTGGTCACGCCCCCTCCATCGCCTCCTTCGCCTCCCTCGGGGACTAACAGCTCGCAGAACTGCTCCTCGTCCGGTGCGACAGGGGATTGCAGTGCCACCAACGACGATACGACAGCGAACGCGAGCGGTGAGGGGTCGCTGACGGTCTCCCAGTACAGCAGCGACCCGGTGGGAAGCCCCACGTTTTCTGCGTCAAACGAGTTTTTCGATGTTCAAGTCGCCTCGGGCAGTGCTTTTAACAGCCTCACGATCACCGACTGCAACCTAAACGGCGCCACGGGCCTGGAGTGGTGGAACCCAGTGGCCGACGCCGGAGCAGGCGCCTGGGAGCCGGTGTCGCCTACGCCCACCTACACCGCCGGTCCACCGGCGTGTCTCTCGGCAAACCTCGGCTCCGCCAGCAGCCCCACACTTGGCCAGTTGACCGGCACGGTCTTTGCCGGGTCGATTTCCGTCGCCACCGCCAAGACGAGCTCCAATACCGGCCTCAAGCTGACGGAGAGAAGGGTGACCTACGGCGACGAGCAGGTCGAGGACTTGTCGGTTACCGTCGCGCCTGAATCGTCAGGCTCGACGCCGACAGGGACCGTAATGGTGAGCGACGCCACAGAGCGACTTTGTGTGATCACCCTCTCGGGTGGAAAGGGCTCGTGCACGCTCTCTGCGAGGAACCTCCCCGTGGGCGGCTACGGCCTAGTCGCCGCTTACGGTGGGAGCACGGACTTCAGTTCCTCTGTCTCCACGAATGAAGGTCTCACGGTCTCAAAAGAGACCTCGAAAGTCACCCTCAAGCTGTCGCCCGCTAAGGTCACCTACGGCCACGAGACCTCCGAGCACATCTCCGTCGGCGTCTCGCCGGAGTTCGCAGGCTCGATGCCTACCGGCAAGGTGACAGTGTCGGTGTCCTCGAGGACGCTGTGTGTGATCTCGCTTACATCCGGAAAGGGCTCGTGCACGTTGTCGTCGAAAAAGCTTTCGGCGGGCACCTACGAGATCCTTGCCAACTACTCCGGGAGCGGTGACTTCAACAGCTCGGCCTCGACGAGGGAGACGCTACGGGTCATCAAGTAGCCGAGTTAACCGTGAGGGAGGGCATATGCCCAGATCATGGACGTCAAGTCGAGGCCCCGTGAGGGCACTGCGCGTCCTCGCTGCGACTGCCCGTCGGGTGTACGAAATGCCAGCCATCGGCCACCATCCGCCTGCTGCTCTGCTACAGAGCTAACTTCCCCACGGACCTTCTTCGTAGGGGGTTGATCTCCGGTCACAATGGTCTAACCCTACTGAGATCCCACGAGCTGAGGCGTATCCGTGCGGCCGACATCAAGGCTGACGCGGGTTGCGTGAACGCGCCTCTCATTCCGCGGAAGGGCGGATCAAGTTAACAGGCCGCTCCTCGCCATTGAAGGAGAGGCAGGCACCCGATCCCAGGGGCCCGATGACGAGCACGACCACTCCGGTGACTTGACGAAAGCCGGCATCGACAACATCTTGTGGCGGAGATTGGCGAGTTCGGGTACCTTCCCAAACAGCTTGGGAAAAAGGGCGGTCAGGCGAACTCTGGCGAACCGAGCGGTGCCTTACGGCACGTCAGCCACCTTTAACGGTGACGCCACCGCTCGGGCACCCATGCTCCTCGCCACCATGACAGGCAACGTTGGAATTCCCGGCGGGGGCACCGGAGCCCGCGAAAGCGACTATGGCCTGGACATTGCCGTGATGCCGGTCGGGGACAACCCTGTGAAGGCGGTCATCTCGTTTTTCACCTGGACCGAGGCGATCGAGCGTGGCCCGGAGATGACCGCTCTCGCCGACGGTGTGCAGGGCGTCGACAAGCTAAACGCCCCAATCAAGTTCATCTGGCAGTACGCCGGCAACGCCTTGATCAACCAGCACGGCGACACCAACCGCACGGACAAGATCCTTAAGGACACCTCCAAGTGCGAGATGATCGTCGTGATCGACAACCAGATGACCCCGTCGGCGCGCTATGCCGACATCATCTTGCCCGACGTCTCCAACGCCGAGCAGGCGGACCTGATCCAACAGGGCGCAGCCGGTCCTCTCGGGTACACGATCCTCGCGAGCAAGGCCATCGAGCCGTTGTTCGAGTGCAAGACGATCTACGAGATCTGCACCGGAATCGCCAAGCGCATGGGTGTCGAGCACGAATTCACCGAGGGAAGGACCCAAAAGCAGTGGCTCCAGTGGCTGGTCGCCCAGAGCCAGACGGCGGTACCGGGGCTGCCAGACTTCGACGAGCTCGCCACCATGGGCATCTGGCGACAGCCGAACGCTCCCGACCACACCCAGGTCCCACTGGACAGCTTCCGCCAGGACCCGAAAAAGAACCCCCTCGGCACTCCTTCGGGCAAGATCGAGATCTTCTCCAAGGCGCTCTGGGATCTCAACCGGACCTGGATACTCCCGAAGGGAGAGCAGATCGCGGCGCTCCCTGCCTGGTACGACTACCCGGAGTCCGTCACCGACCCGCTCATTCGCAAGTATCCGCTCCAGTGCATCGGCCACCACTACAAGGGCCGAACGCACTCCACCTACGGCAACGTGGCCTGGTTGAAAGAGGCGGCTCCCCAGGTCGTGTGGATCAACCCCGCCGATGCAGCCGCGCGGGGGATCGCCAACGACGATGAGGTCTATGTCTTCAACGGCCGGGGGCGGATCAAGATCACGGCCAGGGTCACCCCCCGCATCGCCCCCGGGGTGATCTCAGTGTCTGAAGGGGCGTGGTACGCCCCAGGCACCTCCGGCGTCGACACCGGAGGCTGCGTGAACACCTTGACCTCGCAGCATCCGACGCCTCTGGCGAAGGGGAACGGGCAGCACACGATACTGGCGCAAATAGAGATGGCGTGAGGGAAGAGGTCTGATCATGGCTAAGCAACTAGGTTTCTTCTTCGACCAGAACTACTGCACCGGCTGCAAAACCTGCCAGATCGTGTGCAAGGACAAGAACGACCTGCCCGTAGGGGTGATATGGCGGCGTATCGCGGAATGGGCCGGTGGCTCGACGAACCGTGACAACGGGGCCGTCGAGACGACCGCGTTTGCCTACTACACCTCGATCTCGTGCAACCATTGCGCGGACCCGATATGCATAAAGGTCTGCCCGACGACGGCCATCCACAAGGGGGCCGACGGCATCGTGTCGATCGACGACGGGCTCTGTGTCGGCTGCCGGCTGTGCGAGTGGGCCTGCCCCTACGGGGCACCGCAGTTCGACTCGGCCCGGGGTGTCGAGACGAAGTGCAACTTCTGCGCCGACTTCCTCGCCGAGGGCAAGGAGCCTGCCTGCGTGGCCGCCTGCCCGTCCCGGGCACTCGAGTTCGGCGAGCTGTCTGAACTGCAGGCAAAGCACGGGACGATCAACAACATCGCCCCGTTGCCTGACCCGTCGATCACCCGCCCGTCGCTCGTGATCGCTCCTTCCCGCAATGCCCAGCCGAGCGGGTCCACCGATGGCGCAGTCGTCAACCCGAAGGAACTGGTGTGACATGGATACTCAAGAAACCCCCCTCGTGATCTTCACAATCCTGGCGCAGCTGTCCGTCGGTGCCTTCGTGATCAACGGTGTCCTGCACGTGCTGGCCGGGCGCAAGAACGGCCAGGCGAAGGTGGACAAGCTCTCGGACCCCGCCTTGTACGCCATCGGGCCGGTCATGATCGTGGCGCTCGCGGTCAGCCTGGCTCACCTCGGCGACCCGTTGCACGCGATCTACACCTGCGAGAACTTCGGACGCAGCTGGCTGAGCCGCGAGATCGTCTTCGGCGTCGCTTTCGCCGTCGGGGCGATCATCTTCTCGATCGCCCACGCCCATAAGTGGTTCACGCCGATGCTGCTCCAGCTCGTTGCCGGCCTAACGGCTTTGTTCGGTCTCGCGTTCATCTTCTCCCAGGGGATGATCTACGTGATCCCGACGATTCCGGGCTGGGACTCCTGGGCGACCCCGGTGGCTTCTTCATCACCACTTTCCTCCTCGGGGGACTCGCCGTCGGGGTCGACTTCGTAGTCGTGACGACGATCCCGAGCCTGCGTGCCCGGCACGGCGGCGACACGACACCGCTGCTCTTCCAGTCGCTGCGGTGGATCTCGGCTTCGGCGATGGTGCTGCTCGGAGTGCAGTTCGTGGTCGAGCCCACGTACGCCCTCGAGCTGGCCTCCAAAGGTGGGGCTGCCGCCCAGTCGGCCAATCTCCTCCTCTACGGGGGAGGATCGGTCTTCATCGTGGAAATGGTCTTGTTCTTCGCCGGTGGGGCGATGGTCGCCTTCTTCTTGCACATGATCCGCTCCGGGGGCCCAGCGGCGGTGGCCGAGGTGACGGGAGGCGGAGCGACGGCCGTCAGATTGAGCCAGCGGGCGATGGTCTATGCCGTCAGTACGGCCTTCGTGCTCGTGCTTGCTTCTGAGGTTCTCGGCCGGATGCTCTTCTACACGGCGAACGTGCGGATCGGGTTCTGAAACGATGCTGGGCGCGGGGGTGGACGAGGAGGCGCTCGTGGCGAGCCTCGAGCGTTTCGCGGCCGCATATCGCGCGATGTCCCGTTTCCTGCTCGCTCCCGCCGATCGCGAACTGCAGGAGGCCCTTAGTGAGCCGGGACAGCTTGAGTCCTGGCCGATGCCACGAGATCCCGATACGACCCGCGGCATCGGGCTGCTCGCCGCTTCTCTAACCGCCGGGGAGACCGTAGAGGCACTCGGGCACGACTACGAGAACCTTCTCACTGGCCCGGGCTCAACGATGCCCCCGCCATTCGAGTCGGTCTACCGCAGCCTCGATCGGCTCTTGTTCGACGGTCCGACCTTCGAGGTTCGAGCCGAGTACCGCCGTCTCGGCCTGCAGGCGCCGAACTTCAACCGTGAGCCGGACGACCACATCGGCCTCGAGTTCTCGTTCCTGGCGCTTGTCTGCGACCACGCTCTCGGTGCCCTTGAGTCGAGAGACCGGGTCTCGCTCAACGAGGCGCTCGAGGTGCAGCGGCACTTTTTGGCAGCGCACCTGCTGGTCTGGGGGGGGGCGAGTGCCTGGGTCTTCTCGAGGCCAATGCGAAGACCGCATTCTACAAAGGCGTAGGCGCTCTCGGCCTTGGGGCGCTCGTGCAAGCGGCGGCGTGGTGACCCGGGGCAAAGTCCCCTCCGGCGGCCTGAGGATACCGACTGTGGTCGCGGCGTCCGACGTCGTAGCCCTGAGCGAGCACGACGATCTCACAGCGTTGCTGAGGTGGTTGGGCGACCAGGCTACGGGCTCTCGTGTGGAGCTCGTCTGCGCCCACGAACGCGGATCTGTGCGGGCGGCCTCGGACGTCTTCGTGGTACGCCTCGACGGCTGCGTCGGCGAGCTGTCGGCGGCTTCCTACCTGGAGCTCGTCGCCGCCGGCGCGGCTGTAGTCGTGCGTACGGCGCAGTGTCCTGAGGCCGAGCGCACGGCGACGAGTGTCGCGGCTGCCAATCGGCTTCTCGGTGCCTGGCCGGACGCGCCTCGTGTCAACGCGTGGACCGACGAGCAGCGCCGTCATCGTCGTGCTCGTGTCTATGAACTCGGCCAGCTGCCGCTGTCCCGCCGCCGGTTGTTGTTCTTCGCCCGGCTCGATAACTTGTGGATGCCAGAGGTCAACCTGGACCAGAAGAGCCGCGTCGTCGTCGCGCTTGGGTGCTTGAGCCGCAGAGGCTGGGCTCCGAGCGCCACGGAGGAGCCGTCATTTTCGTGTGCCAGCTGAGGTGACGGGCTGCACGGCTTGTGGCGTCTGTGTCCGGGCCTGTTCGACCGGGGCGCTCAGCCTGCAGCAGGACGACTCCGGCTCCGGGCTCTTCGCGCTCGAGCACATGGTGTCTCGCTGCGATGACTGCGGCCGTTGCGTGGCTTTGTGCCCCACGAGAGCGCTGGTTCGCACCGGCCAGGGCGACTGGGCGCGCATTCTCGACGACAAGTCGCGGACTCTCGCCACCGGGGCGGTACGCCGTTGTGGCCGCTGCGGGGTCAGCTTTGCCGACACCGACGCGGGCCTGTATTGCCCGCCGTGTGCGTTCAGGCTGGCGAACCCATTCGGATCCAGGGTGCCAGCGGCCGCGACCACCTGAAATGCAGGACTGCGCCAGGATCACCTACGCGAGCGCCGGCGTGCACGACTAAGCGTCGAATGCCTTGGCCTCACAGGTTCGTGTGCCACAAGTGGTGCGTGACAAACGCCGTCGCTCGCCGAACCGACGGCCACATGCAGCCTCCATCGTCCCGAGCCCCGGTCGGTCATCGTGGCTATGCGTGGTTTGTTCATCGTTAACGATGCATCCCGCGACACGACGTAGGGCCCTTCTTTCGTCTGGTTAATCCTGCGGCCACTGGATCTTCACCCGGCTCGCGAGCTCGGGATGTTTGCGCAGGAACGAGCTTGCGAACGAGCAAGCCGGTACGACGCTCAGCCCACGCGAGATCGCCACCTCGAGGGCGGCCTCGACGAGCTCGCCGCCGAGGCCCCGTCCCGAGAGCGCTTCGGGAACCTCGGTATGGACAAGCACGAGTCGTCCCCCGCTGCAGCGATAGTCGAGATGGGCCAGTTGACCCTCGACCCGCAACTCGAAGCGGTGCTCTTCGGCGTTGTCTATGACACTCACGGCGATCCCAGAGCCTACGGCGCGGGGCATGTCCCGGGCGGTGTCACAGCGGCCGAGTGTCCGATCTGCTCGGCGTGACTGGCCGTGTCCGACGACATCGGTTCCTGCACGCCTCGAACGGCACCGGAGATCGAGCGTCACTCAGAGCGCAGCAGCAGTGCCGTCGGTGTACGTGCGGCGAGGCGGCCGGGGACGACCGCCACCACGTTCGCCAGCACAAGTGCCCCGAGGGCGATGAGAGCCACCGAGACCACCGGCACCTCGGGCGCAGGCACGGCATGGATGCTGCGCGCGAACAGGTCCCAGAGCCATCGCCCGAGCGCGATCCCCAAGGGCACACCTACGACAGCCCCTATGGCCACGGCGATCGTCGACTGCCAGGCCACGACGGCCGCCAGCTGAGGCCCGGTGAACCCGAGTGTTTTCAACAAGGCGAGATCCCGCCTGCGGCGACGGACCGAGGCGAGCAGGGTGAGCGCCAGCGCCGCGACTGCACCGGCGGCGAGCCCGGCTCCTAGATAGACCGGGATGTCACCGAGGGAGCGGTAATTGACGATCTCAGCCGGGCGCAGGACCCCTGTCACAGTGACGCCGAAGTTCGCCGTATTGGACGTGGCGGCAGCGATCCTGTTCAGCGACTGCAGCCCGGCCGCTCTAGAGCCGCTGCGAAGCCGCACGAGGATCGCGTTCGGGCCCGAGATCGGGTTGTTGAACGGGTTGCGCTCGACCGCCGGGATGAGGCTGTAGGACACGACCGCGCCCGTGCCCATCTCCAGGTGCTCGCCGAAGCTTGAGCCGATCGTCGGCATGGCGGCGGTGCCGACCACGCGCAGTGCCGCAGTGGAGGTGCCGTTGCTCACCTCTACGAGATCGCCCAGGTGCTTGTGGAGCTGTGCCAAGGTGACCGCCCCGAGGACGACCTGGGAGCTCGTGTCCACTCCGTGGCCCGACAACAGCGGCGGTGCCACATCCGCGCCCGGGCTTTCGCCGAGCACGGGTACGTTCTCGCCGTCGATCCGCAAGAGGCCGCTGTAGACGCCGGACCACTCGGCTATGTGGTGGTCGTGTCTCAACATCCCCGTCACCTGGTGCTCGGGGATGTCGCCCCCGGAGGCCAGCATGTAGTCCCAGTTCCAGCCGTACAGGGAAGGGTGTGAGACGAGTGAATCGAGGCTCGCGCCGAAGGTGACGGTGGCGACGACGACGATCACCGCCATTGCCGCGCCCAAGATGGCCGAGCGGACAGGCACCGACCTACGGCCGCTGCCAGCCTCAAGGGCAAAGCGCGCCCCTGTGAGCGCCGGGGCCGGGAGCCCAGCGGCTTGTGCCGCGCTGACAATGCTCGAGGGCCGCTCCGGGACGCGATGGCCTCGCCGGGCGCTTCGATGTGGTGCTTGTTTGTAGCTCACGACCCCGGCGATGGCACCCAAGATGACGACGAGGCACAGGACCCCGAAGCCGAGCACAGTCCAGTCGAAGGAGATCCCCGGATAGGGATAGACGGGCCGAACTGGCCCGAGCGGGGCGAGAGGGGAAAGTGCCACCGCTACCCCGGCGGCCAGCAGAGCGCCGAGGACGATGGCGGTGCCGATGCCGATAAGACCGTCGCTCGATGTCGTGACCGAGCCCGCACCGAGGGCTCGGAGAACTTCGCGTTCGTCAGCACCTAGGCGGAGCTGGCGGCTCGTCACCTGGCCTGCGATGAGCAGGGCAGCGAGGGCGACGATGGTGCCGAAGACGCCCAGGGCCAGCGCCTCGGGCTTGATGGAGCGCTGCGCCTTGTCGACGACAGAGGTCTCGGCTCGAGAAAAGGTCGGAAATCCCTTCGGGAGGAGCGCGGTGAGCTCGCTCTGGACAGCGGCGAGATTGTGCGCTCCGCCGCTCACGCGGACACCGGTCTCGGTGTAGTTCACACAACAGCGAAGAAGTTTCTGCGTAAGGGCGGGGGTGAACAGGTTGTTCGGCACACTCGAGGCATCCACCTGGTCTTCGATGACGCCGTTGCTGAACTCCACGATCCCTACTACGTGCTCGTCGATGACCCGGTTCGGCTTGAGCTTCGCCGTGCCGAAGGCGGGCAGCTCCGTCTCGGCATTGGTGTAGATGCCGACTGGGAGGACGCTGCCGACGTGCACCCCAAGAGCCGATGCCCCCGAGGGGCTCAACATGAGCTCATCGGACCGGTTCGGGTTCGCCATGTGGCCTTGGACCACCGTCACCTTGTCCTGGTCGAAGTACATGCCGTCGACGCTTCCGTACCCGTTGCCGGCAGCCGGCGCGTAGAAGTTGGGGGCAACGAGCGGGCGTCCGTCTTTCTGCAGTGGGAGAAAGTCGATGCCAGACTGACTCTCCACTTGGGCGACATGTGGCAGGCGGGAGATGGCCTTCACGAGTACAGGGTTGTAGCCCGAACCGGGGCCTAGGCCCGGATTGAGCACCGCGGTTGCTCCGACTAGGTCCGAGGGGTTCGTGCTGGCCCAGAACACCGCGAACGACGACGCCGTTCGTCGCGCCGCTGCGACAGAGCCCATGGCCAGCCCGCCGATGAGACCTACGAGCAAAACGATGCCGAGGTACCCGCTCCAGCGGTGCCGGAACGCGGCCCTGAAGCGGTACCAGGCGAGATCGCCTTCCCCCCGCCCTAGCAGTCCGCCTCGTCCCACCAAGTCTGTTCTCGCAGAGATCGGCGCGGAGCGCCACCAAGCCAGCATCCCCATCGGGCTAGGTGGTGGCCGCCGATTGGTTCAGCGAGACGATTGCAGCTTGCGGCCGGGAAGCTTCGTCTTCGCCTATTTCTTCCAGCGGGCCTTGCCACCGTGGCGGACCGGGTTTTGATGATGAACTTCGTCTGGTTACTTCGTCAACTCGAAGGCGCCGGTTTCGCTGACCGGACCGAGAAGGAACCTTCGGAGACCACGGGCCACCTCCAGACGGAAGAGGAGCACCTTGCGTGCACTTTCCGCAGTAGTCCGAGCCACCTGTAGCTCCAGGCCGGCCGCGATCTGGTCTACAACCTCGAGCTGGGAGCTGACGAGCCCTGTCGAATCGAGGCCGAGCTTGTCGGTAATGACGAGCTTGAGAAGGAGCAATGTACGTGCCTCACGTACATGTGCTACCGGCTTGGCCAACCATTCGAGGAGTATCTTGTTGCCCTTTGTCGTGACGACAGCCTTTCGGCGCTGCGGGCCGCTCGTGCCCTTTTCGACCTCGCCGAACTCGATGAGGCCATCGGCGTGCAAGGTGTCGAGGGCCCGGTAAACAAGGGGGCGCCGAACCGTCCAGACGTGCCCGAAATCTCCGTCACCAGAGAGGCTCTTGGCCAGCGCGAAGCCATGCAGGGACCGCAGGCTGAGTAGACCGAGAACTGCCCACTCGGTTGGCGACAACTCACGCACGACTGGAAGCTTTGCAGATTGCGCCATTGTCCTCGGAGGGCGGCTCGAAAGACGCGCCGGAAGCTCAGCGCTTCGGAGCGGTGGAGCGACGGGCAGAACCGCCTGTGATCGGCGGCAATCTACGAAGACCGGGTCATCGGTGACCGTACAGTGCGATGCAGCTCGAACTCAGACTCCGCAGAGAGCCAGAGCCTTCGCGGTCGTCTGGTAGGCGCACCGTAGGCCCTTTGCTTTTCCGGAGCTGTTCGGAACGGGTTGGCCAGTCGCCCTTCGCACATAGTCGAACGTCCCGGAAAACTTGGGGTGATTCGTCTGAGCCGTGCTGGGCGAGTTGAAGGCGAATGTCACGTAGTAGTTCGTCGTCACGGTGGTACCCGCTTGCAGACCGACTATGAGTGTCGCCTTCCCGGTCGTGGGTGAGAATGTCCCCACCACATCGAATTCCCCCATTGTCCCGGTGAAGTGGGTAGAGCCCGGTTTGTCTCTCAGTATGAAGACCTGATTTGGGCTGCTCGGTACACCGGATGAATCGGCCCAGGCGTATGTGAGCCAGATGCCATTCACGCTCGGGATCTTCGTGCCTGCTCCGGAAACACCGCTGAGTGCTCCGAATGAGGCGCACAGTCCGGTGACACAGACGACGGCTGCCACCAGGCACCTAGCTCTCGTGATCATGTTCCCCCCCGCTCGGCTCGTGGCGTGGCAGCTTAGAGCCGTTGCCATGCGCGAGCCACTCTCTTAGCCGCGTCGTCGCAGACCGGCGACTGGCCTGTTCGGTGGGTCAGAGGGCTCGTATTGGTTGCGGCCTCACAGATGTCCGATGGAGTCGAGAGCCTGCGCTTCCTTCTCGGGGGCGAGCCCCACCGATCCTTGAGCCAGCGCTGCCGGGTCCCCCTCTGTCTGTAGCCAGCTCCAGGTGTCAGCGGCGGTGGCCGCGAACGGGCGGCAGCTAAGCCCGTGGTTGAACGCGGCTGTGACGTCTCCCGCGTGCAGCCCGGCAGCCTCGCCGTCAGGTGGAAGCCAGATCGGCAGTTCGGTCCATGCCTCAATGCCTTGCTGTTCCACCAACTGCGGCGAAACCCATACGAGCTCGGCCCGGCTGCCCGAGACCTCCCGGACCGCTTCGAGAAGCTCGCCCATCGTGATGAAGCCCGGCTGACTCACCGTATTGAAGACACCACTGAGGCCCTCCTCGGCCGCGGAGATCATCCAGTCAGGTCCCGACCATCGATGTACTGCAGAGCTCGCCCCGGCGGACCGGGCGCGAGGACCCGGCCTCCGCGTTCGATTCGCCGGAACCACCACGGCAGGCGTCCTATCTGCTCGTAAGGCCCGAGGATCAACCCCGGCCTTGCCACGAGAGCCCGCTCGTCGAAGACGTCGAGCACGGCGATCTCCGCGCCGCGCTTTGCCGCGGATCGGCACCGACCGGGATCGGCCATGTGTAGACAGAACGACTCGACACGTACCCGTAGTGCCCGACCCGACTGGCGAGAAACGTGGCCGTTTCCAGCACCTGACGAGGCGCGCCACTCCAGGTGTCGATGGCGGCGTCCCATGAGCGCGACCCCAGGGCGGCTTGGAAGCTGGCAATGTCGGTCCTGTCAGCGTGCAGGGCGCGAGCGCCGTGCGCCGGAGGCCCGCTCAGGCCCCGGGTGACAGTGGTGACTTCAAAGCCACGCGCCACTGCTGATTCGACCACCGCCCGGCCAACATGATGAGTTCCACCCAAGACGGGCAGGTCTATGACGGCACTCTACCGAGACGAGCGGACGACTCGTGGACCGAGACAAGCGGACGACTAGTGGCCGCATGTCTTCGAGATCTCTGGTGCCCCATAAGGGGCGCGATCCCGAATCAGGCTTGGACGAGGCGAGAGAAGAAAACTCGCAAGTGGGAGGTTGCGTTGTGCGCGGTGTGCTGAAAGCGGAGAGCCTGCGCCGAGAGGTGCTCAGGTAGTTCATGACCTCACGTGTAGCGACGCCGTGGACAGAGCGAGGCCGAAGCCCTTGCGGCTTGGATGGAGCGCCGTACCCCTCTCCTTGGTGTTTACAGTTTCAGAGTTAGTTCGTATAGTAAAGGAAATGCCGCCACGACGGGGTACTCCGGAACTGATGCGGGGCCTGAACCGCAGCATCGTCGTCGATGCGGTCCGCCAAAACCGGACTCTCTCGCGAGCTGACCTGGTCCGGATCACTTCGATCAGCCCTGCGTCGGTATCCGCGATCGTCGCAGATCTTATCCAGGAAGGCCTGGTCCGAGAAGTTGGTCGCGCGCCTGCGGAGGTCGGTAGGCCAGGGCGGTTGATCCAGTTCTCCGACGACGTGGTTTTCCTCGGCTGTGACCTCGCCTCCGCGGAGGGTTTCCGTGTTGGTCTGATGCGCCTGTCCGGTGAGCTGGTCGAATCCCGGGTACTCGCCGTGCCCGCCGGGGCGCCGAGCCCCGAGGTCGTCGGGAAGTCCCTCGCCGACTTCGTTGCGGAGGCGGGCTCACGTCTCGCCTCAGATCGCGTAGTCGGGGCCGGGATCGGCGTTCCCGGAGTCGTCAACCCTGCGACGGGACATGTGGAGATCGCCCCACTACTTGGTTGGAAGGACGTGGAGCTGGGCGAACCGTTGAGCCAATGTCTTGGCATTCCCGTCTGTGTCGACAATGACGTGACCTTCGCGCTCGGCGCGGAGGTAGATCGTGGCGCGGCATCGAGGGCTCGTGACGTCGTCCTCGTTACCTTCGCCGAGGGCGTCGGAGGCGCGCTGCTGTTGGACGGGAAGATCTATCGCGGACGGGGAGCGGCCGGGGAAATCGCCTACGTGGTCACTGACGCATCTGCCCCAAGAGGAGCTCTCAACGGCTTTGGCATGTTCGAAGGCAAGCTCTTCGAGCTCGTCGCCGAGGATGCCCGCCGGGACGGCATTGATCCGGCATTGTGCGATGCACAGACAGCGCGGCTCGTGCACCAGCTTGGACAGTCGCGCGGCGCGGTCAAGTTCTCAGAAGACATAACGGTGCAGCTTGTTGGAACGATTGCAGCTGCGCTTACCTCTTCGATAGCGCTCTTAGACCCCGAGGTCGTGCTGCTCTCCGGTTGGATCGAGCTCGGAGGCCAAGTGATGCTCGACCGGATCATCGAGGAGGTCAGCCAGCTCGTGCATCGGATGCCGGCCATGCAGTTCTCGTCTCTAGGCGACGACAGTGTCGTGATCGGCGCGGCGCTGGCGGCCTCCAGGGCGAGGCTGGCAGACGTTCGAGTTGTGGAGGTGGCGATCTAGTCCTGCGCTGGCTGACCAAGGGGCCAAGCGCGACCGGAACCGATACCGACCAGGCCAGGTCGTCGCAGGACTGCGACGAGGGAGGAGAACACCACAAGGATGTTTACAACCTCAGAGTTAGTTCGTATAGTAAAGGAATGTCACGCGGAGGGGCTGGGGCGGACGTGACGCGGGCATGCGAATCACGCTCCACACACTTTGGTCTCGGGCGGAGCCTCGCGACTGGTCTGTCTCCTCGCACACCGGCCGGTTCCGCCACGAGTCTTGTGCCGTCCGAGCAAGGGTCGCCTCACCGCTGCTCGATCCCTGGGATTGGCGCGGTGGCAAAACCCGCGGTTCGATCAGGTTTTTCAAAATGCGATATCAATGAAGGAGGGAGATAAGTGCGTAATAAAGCAAGCAGAACGGCTCGTGTCGTTGGAGTATTGGCGCTCCTGTCCACTATGGGAATAGTGGCTATCGGAGTGTCACAAGGCTCGGCGACTGCGGCCTCGGCGCGATCGACCGGCAGCACTCAAAAGGCGCAGGTTCGTGGCTCGGTCCCGACCATTCAGGAGTGGAACTGGGACACGGTCGCGGACGAGCCGGCAGAGAATGCCACGCTTCCTGCCGCGGTCAAGATCTTCGAGAAGACCTACCACGTGAAGGTCGACAATGTCGAGATGACCCTCGAGGAACAAGACGACAAGCTTCCCCTCGCGTTCGAGTCCAAGACCAGCGCGCCGACGGTCAGCCAGACAAACGAAGGGTTCGGCTCGATGGGCCGCCTCGTCACCGACAAGGAACTCCAGGCGCTCACGAGCTACAACAAGACCTACAACTGGTACGCCAAGGTCGGCAAGTTGTCGATCCAGTTCAACTCCTTTACGACTAACGGCAAGACCTTCGGGGTCGGGACCTGTTACGGCGTGCCGGACGCTGGTTCGCTCGTCGGTATCTACTACAACAAGTCGATGCTCGCCGCTGTAGGTGGGACCGTCCCGACGAACTGGTCTACTTTCACCAAGGACTTGGCGCTCTTGCACAAGCACGGTGACGTTGCGCTCGCGTACGCCCAGGGCAACCCGACGGCTTACCAGCCGGTGCACACCTTGTACACGATCGCCAACGCCTTCGTGTCCGCCAAGCAGCAGGACAACTTCGTCTTCCACATCGGCAAGCCGTCGATCGACATCCCAGGCTTTGTCGAGGCGGCGAAGATCTTCCAGAGTTGGGCGAAGGACGGATACTTCTCTCCCGGTTACCAAGGACTTTCTGATGCGCAGGCTCTGAGCCAGTTCACCACGGGCAAGGCCGGCTTCTTCATCGAAGGCTCTTGGTACGCAGGTGCGGTCACCCAGGGCCTTGGGAACAAGGCAGGCTTCTGGGTGCCCAAGGTCGTGACCGGCGGACCTGGCGAAGGCTGGTCCATCCCGACCTACTCGCCGTATCCGAAGCTCGCCGCGGACTGGATCAACCTCATGCTCAGCCCGGCGATGCAGGCGTCGTTGATCAAGTACGGCGACGTACCTGTGGTTCAGCCGAGCGCCGCGGCTTTGGCCACGGCCTCGCCGTCGCTTCGTAGCGCGGCTGTCGGCTGGTCGCAGGCCTCGCGGGACAACTCGATCGTGCCCTACCTCGACTACGCCACCCCGAACTTCCTTACCCAGGAGATGGCCGGGATCGAATCACTTCTGGCTGGCCAGATCTCGCCGTCGAGCTTGATGCAATCGCTGCAGAGCGACTACACGCAGTACTGGTCGTCTCAGTCTTAGTCTGATCCTGGGCCCTCCCCGGCTGGGGAGGGCCCAGCACCAAAGCTCGACTTGACCATGTCGCGGGTCATCTTGCACAGGAGGTAGAGCCGGTTGGTTGTGCAAAGCGGTGTCTTGGCCCCGACGGCGGGGCGGAAAGGGGCTCGCCGGGAACTCGGAGCCAAGAGGAAGCCCTCCGGCTACCTGTACGTCCTCCCGGCAGTGGTCCTGCTCGGCCTGTTCATCGTCTACCCCTTCATCCGGGCGGGCCAGTACTCGTTTCTTTCCTGGGACGGGGTGGGAGCCGCCCACTACGTAGGCGGCTTCAACTGGGAGCAGATCTACCTCGACCCGGTCGAGCGGGGCTCGCTCGTAAATGCCGCGACATTGTTCATCTTCTTCTCGCTCATCCCTGTCATGCTCGGCCTCATCGTGGTGGCGCTGCTCGCGCGGACGCGCCGCTCGGGAATGGGTGTGTTCCGGGTCATATTCTTCCTGCCGCAGGTCCTCGTGACGATCGTGATCGCGGTCGTGTGGACATGGATCCTCGCACCGGGAGGAACCGGCTCTCTGAACGGCATCATCCACTCGCTCGGGTTGGGAGCAGCGATCGGACCTGCGTGGCTGGGAGACTTCAGCACTGCGCTGCTCGCTGTTGGGCTGATCGGCACCTGGACCGAGTTCGGGCTTTGCTTCGTCCTTTTTGTCGCCGGTGTTCAGCGAATTCCGGCCGAGATGTTCGACGCGGCGCGTATCGACGGCGCCGGACTGGTTCGTGAGTTCACCTCGGTGATAGTGCCGATGCTGCGCCGTGAGATCGGCGCGGCCATCACGATCAGTGTCGTCGCGTCGCTACAGAGCTTTCCCCTGATCTACCAGGCCACCAACGGGGGGCCCGGGACGGCGACAACAACGCCGGGTCTGTTGGTCTACCGGGACGCCTTCCAGCTCGGCGACGTCGGAGGCGCGAGCGCCCTTGGAATCTCGCTTGCCATCGTCACTTTCATACTGACATTCGGAGTGCGTGCCATCCTCGAAAGGAAGGCCGTATGAAGCCGACCAGTACCGGCCGGCTCGCGGGCGGCCCCGTGTCTCGACGGGGTGACCTGTTTGATGGCTGCAGCCCGGACTCGGCGAAGCTCCCTTCTCTAGCAGGGAGAGACTGAGTGCTGTCGCGTTCGGAGCGGATCTTCACCTGGATCGTGCTCCTCGTTGTTTCCGTGATCATCTTGTACCCGCTCGCGACCCTGCTCAGCGCTGCCTTAGAGCCCATGAGCCTCGGCGCCATCGGTATCAGCTTCAGCCATGCCCTTTCATGGCAGAGCTTCTCCTATGCCTGGACGGTGGGGGACTTCCGCACCTATTTGTGGAACACCGTCATCGTGACCGTGGCGGTCGTCGCCATCTCTGCGGTCATCTCGGTGCTGGCGGCCTTTGGCATATCGGTCCTCAGGCCGTACGGGTCGCGTCTGTTGCTCTATGTTGCGATCCTCGGGTTCATGCTTCCCACCGAGGCACTCATCGTGCCCTGGTACTACCAGATGAACAGCATGAACTTCCTGAACACCTACTGGGCGATGATCCTCCCCCAGGCCGCGCAGTCGGTTGCTTTCGGCACCTTCTGGATGGTGACGGCGTTTGCCTCCATGCCCCGCTCTTTGAGCGAGGCTGCCGCACTTGACGGCGCTTCCCAGTGGCAGCTGCTCTGGAAGGTGCTCGCGCCCAACGTGGCCCCGGCGATAAAGACGATGACGGCGCTTGTCTTCTTGTGGACGTGGAACTCCTTCCTGCTCCCGCTCGTGATGGAGTCGAGCACGTCGCGCTATGTGGTCTCGATCGGTCTTTCCGCGTTCCAGGGAACCCACTTCGGCAACTACAGCGCACTCGCGGCGGGAAGCCTCCTGACGGCCCTTCCGGTTGTGCTCGTCTATCTGTTCGCGCAGCGAAGTTTCATCTCGGGCATGTTCGCCGGATCCGTCGTCGAGTAGCAGTGGCGCCATGATGTTCGACCCGAAGCTGTTCGCCAGGTTTGGAACCGTATTCGCGTCCGCAGTCTCGACGCCATGACGACACCGGGCATGTCTGAAGCGGTCGTCGGCATCGACATCGGTGCCACGAAGACCCATGTCGCTTTCGAAAGATGCGGCAGATTGATCACACAAGAGGCCGTTCCTACATTGCAGTGGCGGTCGGTCTCCTCGGTCAAAAATGCCGGAGACCTCGTCGCTCTGGTGGATCACCTCATCGGAGGGGGAGCCCGGAAACTTCCCTTCGGAGTTGGTGCTCACGGATGCGACAACACCCAGCAGTGCCTGGACTTCGAGAGCGCCCTCGCCGAGCATCTGGACGGACCGGTGCAGGTGTTGAACGACGCGGAGCTGATGCCCCTTGCCATGGGGTTTCGTGGGGCCATCGGAGTGGTCTCGGGCACGGGGTCGATCGCAGTGGCGCGCGACCCAGCACGTCGCCTGGTGGTAGCTGGTGGATGGGGCCGTGTCCTCGGTGACGAAGGCGGGGCTTCTGGCATCATGCGGGAGTCGGTGCGCGCCGTACTGTCGGCCATGGACCGTGGCGAGCCTCCCGATCAGCTCGGACGTCGGTTGATGACCTGCTTTGACGCTACAGATGGACCGGAGCTCGCGATGTCGTTCACCAGGCAGAATTCGGCCGCTTTGTGGGGACGCTTTGCAAGCGAGGTGTTCGACGCCGCCGCCGAAGGCTCAGCGATCGCGAACGCAGTCATCGATGGTGCGGTCCATGAGCTCGCATCCCTCGTAGAGCGGCTCATAAATCGGGGGATCGTGACCGAGCACGTGGTCGCCGGTGGCGGGGTGATCCAGACACAGGCGAGGCTTCGCGAGGCGTTCCTCGCCACTCTCAGGCGGACCTGCCCCGAGCTCACCGCCACGGTGCTCGACCGTGCGCCGGTGATCGGCGCCCTGGCTCTGGCCAACTCGCTCGACAAGGAAGGGATGAACTGACAACGATGGACTACTACGAGGTAGTTGGTTCTCAGGGCGCGAGGCTCGAGAGCTCGGCCAAGGCCGTGGCGAGTGCCCTGGCAGAGACCGACCTGACGCCATGGCGCAACGGACTGCTAGCCGTCAGCTCGATGGGCGCGAGCGCGCACGCGAGCGTCGCGTTCGTGAACCGCCTGGTTCGTCACGGACGTCGCGCTATAAAGCTCGACGCCTCCGACATGATGGGGCTCGGCGCTGGGATCGACTTTGCCGACAGTTACGTGTTCGTCTCGGAGGGTGGTCGAAGCCGGGAGACGATTGCTGGCGCGCAGCTTGCTCCACGAGGCAGCCGGCTGGGCTTGACCAACGCTCCGGGCGCTCCTTTCGGCGGTGTCATCGATGCCGTGATCGACCTCGCCCACGGCGAGGACAGCCCCGTCTACACGGTGGGCTACACCGCCACCCTCCAGGCTTTCGGTCTCCTGGCCACCGCCATCGACGGGGTTGACGACGGGGACGACTGGTCGGTCCTGCCCGCGCGCGTGGCGGAGACCCTTTCATCGCTCTCTGAGAAAGCTGCGCAGGTGGCTGCTACCTTCGGCCCGCTCAGCTCCCTCGACGTCGTCGGCACCGGGGCCTCGCTCGCGTCGGCGGGCGAAACGGCCCTGATCTTCCGGGAGGCCACACGGACGAGCAGCGCCAGTTTCGAGACATACCAGTACCTGCACGGCCCGATGGAGCCGCTCAGTTCAAGGGCGGGCTGCATGCTGTTCGGAAACAATCGCGAGGTGGCGCTGGCTCGCTTCCTCGCTTCGAAGGCAATCCCGACGGTGCTGGTCACCTCGGGCGAGGTCGCCGAGGCCGACGACCTCTTGGTGATGCGGATTTCCGAGCTCGCCCCGATGTCTCGCGCCATCCTCGAGATGGTCGCAGCCCAGCTCGTCGTCGGAGAGCTGGCGCGCCTGCGTGGCCTCGGGATCGATGGCTTTCGCTATCACCAAGACGACACCAAGATCGACAAGCTATGACCAAACCTGACCCGACAGCTGCGGTGACAGGTTCGTACCGGGCATCGCCAAGACCGACATTCGACGAGCCGGCGTGCATCACGCGTCAGTCGGCTGTGCGCCACATATGGGGTGATACCCAGTCCGGGGAGGTGGCTGACTGGATCTACGTCTCGAGCCAGTACGTCCATGCCCTCGTGTTCGCTCTGGAGCCGCACGGGTCCTTCCGCCACTCGCCCGACCACCGGACCATATTCGCGGCTGACGAGCTTTTGTACGTGCTGGAAGGCGTCATGGCCATCGCCAATCCGGAGACGGGCGAGGTTTGCCGTGTCCCGGCCGGCGAAAGCGTGTTCTTCCGCCGTGACACATGGCATCACGCCTTTGCTCATGGGGAAGGCCCCTTGCGGGTGCTCGAGCTCTTCGCCCCGCCCCCCTCGACAGGATCATCCGGCGCCTACGCCCAGACGCGCCCGTATCTCGAGAACACCCTTTATGCACAGGACGAACGGCTGGGAGGGCTCACCCCAGCGCGTCAAGTGCCGGCCAGCCTTCACCGAGTGAATGATCACGACATCGTCTGGCGTCGCGACCTCGGCGTTCTCGTCGGTCTGTGCGCGAGCACCGAGCATCTCACGGCTGGGATCCTCGAGATCGACCCGGGCCAGACAGCCGCCGCCCACGCCCACGGCGGCGACGAGATCGTCTATGTCACCGAAGGTGAGCTGACGGTGCGCGCATGGCAGGCCGACAAGGTCAGCGTGTTCGAGCTCGGTCCGGACGATGCGTGCTATCTCCCGATCGGGTGCCGACATGAGTTCCGCAACTTCGGGTCTGCTACGGCGCGGGCTGTTTTCGGCGTTGCGCCGACGTATCTCGAGTGAGTCTCGTCGTTGGGCTTGACGTGGGCGGCACGAAGCTCGCCGCGGCCCTCGTCGAGCCGGACAGCGGTCGGATAGTAGAAGCTCGCGAAGCCCCGACCGGCCGAGAGCGCGGCGGTGCCGCTGTGCTCGGGGACTGTGTCGAGCTAGCGAGAGCAGTGGCTGCCGGTCACGAGCCTTCGGCAATCGGCATCGGAGTGCCCGAGCTCGTGTCCCTGGACGGGCAGATTCAAAGTGCTGCGAGTTGGGACTGGCGAGACGGAAGCTGGAAGGCGGCCCTGGCGGAGATCGCGCCGGTGTACATCGATTCGGACGTACGAGCAGGTGCGCTTGCGGAGTCCTGGTTCGGTGCTGGCCGGGGACTGTCCTCGTTCCTTTACGTGAGCATCGGGACCGGGGTCAGTCATTGCTTTGTCGTCGATGGGCGGCCGTGGCGCGGAGCGCGTGGCAATGCCATCGTGTCCGGCGCGCCCCTCGTAGAGACAAAGGCAAGTGGGCCTGCGTTAGCTTCCAAGGCCAACAAGTCGCGTGCCGAGGACGTCCTCGCTTCAGAGAGCGACCGGCCAATAGTTGACGCCGCGGCGGCGGCACTCGGCCTCGAGATCGCCCGTCTTGTGAACGCCCTTGATCCGGAGGCAGTAGTGATCGGCGGGGGGCTCGGTCTCGCGCCCGGTTTCAGGCAGGCAATCATCGAGAGCATGCGACCGGAAATCTACGCCACCGACACCCGCGGCCTTGAGGTGCTTCCCGCCGCCTTGGGGGTCCACGCCGGCGTTATTGGGGCTGCCTTGGTCGCAGCGGCGGGCTCGCTCTAGCCGCCGGCGTTGACGACGCAGAAGAGATTGTCTTCGGTGTCGGCAAGCACCACAAATCGCGCACCATCTGGGTAGGGCCAATCGACCCGCTTAGCACCGAGGCTCACAAGCCGTTCCACCTCTGCTGTCAGCTCCTCCAAGCTGTCGACGTGGAGGTCGAGATGCATGTGGTCGTCCTCGTCCAGGGTGATCCCGGGCGCTTCACTTCTAGGAGCGACTAGCACCGCCGACTCGTCCTTCGCGCTCCAGTCGCCCCGGGGCGCGTATCCGAGCGCGCCGCTCCAAAACGCCGCAGCTCTTGGCCTCTCCGAAACATTTATGACGATGGTGCCTATCCGCAACATGGCTTCAGTCTCTCAGCCGGTCGCTTGTCGACAGAGTTCGCTTTCAAACAGGCCAGTTCACACGGTCGATGACCTCGCTGCGTAGCTCGTGGCTGCCATCTTCGAGCGGTGCCTCATAAAAGACCTGGCAGCTGCCGTCGGGCATTTCGAGGACGTCGAGATACCGTGCGTCAAGGACCGCCGCGTCCCCTTCGGCGACGAATTGTCCCGACTGCCCAACGGGACGGGCGATCCCCGTGCTTTCCGAGAAGTTCTCCTCCCTGGTGGCTCGGCCGTCGTAGATTGCCCACCCGTTCGACAACACTGCCGTGACACGGGACCCGCGGGCGTCCCAGCAACCTCTGCGACCCTCGAGGGCCGTAGCGACGTAGTCCCAATCGAGTCCGTCGTTGCTCGTCAGATACGCAGTCCGCATCCGGTCTTCCTCTCCAGGATCCTCGAGCGGGTGACAGCACAGCCAGGCTTGCCACTGCCCGTTCCTTCGACGAATAACTGGATCTTTCATCGCGGTCGACTCGTCGCCTGGAAACACAGTCCGGGGTGACGCTTCGCGAAGGGCGGCCGGGTCGTCGGCTTCCAGCATGTCGACCCGCCACGCCTTGCCCGCCAGAGCGCAAGAAACGTAAAGGCGCCAGCGGCCTTCTTCGGTGCGCACGATTGCGGGGCGCTCGAGCGAGAGCGCACCGAAGCACTCCTTGTCCATCGTCGCGAGCGTCGTGAAGCGCTCGCCGCCGAGTGACCGCGCGACGACGTTGGCGACGCCGCGACCGGCAGCCAGGCGGAGCCGGTAGGCGAGCACTGTGGCACCTTGTGCATCGAGCGTGGCGCTCGGCGCGCCTGCCCAGTTGCCGGGCCCTCTTGCAGGTGCCGGAACGATCACGTGTGCCGTTGTGCTGCCCTGAACTGGGGGCCACGTCATCTCGCTACTATGCCCGGGCCATCCAGCCGTGTGAACCGCGGGGTGAAGGCTCTGGCGAGGATCCGGCGAATAGTCAAGGGCAGCGGCACGCGCGTGTAGCGAGTCGATAACTTCCTTGGGGCCGCTCGATGTGCTCGGCTAACCTTGGCGGCGCACCGCGGGCGTAGTTCAGCGGCAGAACATCAGCTTCCCAAGCTGAGAACGCGAGTTCGATTCTCGTCGCCCGCTCTAGAAGAAAGACCTGATCAGCCGGGGTTTATGCCCCGGCTGGTTTTGCGTCTGGGGCACTGTCCGAACCTTCCATCGCGCGTGCATCGCGCGGGTGGATGCGCGTCACGGGTGCGAGCTCTGCCAGTGCATCAGCAAGGGCCCGGTCGCGGTCCTCGGTAGCGTGCTGGTAGCGCAAAGCAGCGGCAGGACTCGCGTGACCGCCACGGCGCATCAGTTCGGCGACGCTGGCGCCGGTGGCTGCGGCCCAGGTGAGTCCGGAGTGCCGAAGGTCGTGCAAGCGGAGATCGGGGCGGCCGCTGCGGAGCCGGGCCTTATCCCATCCGATCCCAAGCGCGCGCGAGGTCACTGGGAGCACCAGCGCGTCAGGCTCGAGAGCGACATAGTGAGCGAGGTGGTCCTCGAGCACTGGGAGGATGTTCCCCGGGATCGCAACCGTCCGGCGACCCGCGTCGGTCTTCGGTTCCTTCTCCACCGTCTTGCCTGCCATCGTCGTCGTCCGAGTGACGACTATCGAGACGGCGCCCCGCAGTATGTCTATGTCTCGCCGGCGCAGCCCGAGCAGCTCACCACGGCGGAGCTGGCACCAGGCGGCGAGCAGCACCGCGACCCGGAGGTGCTCGGGCATGGCCTCGGCCAGAGCCTCGACCTCGGCGGTGCTGACGACGGGGCGTTCGGGTGCCCTCTCCACGGCAGCGCCCTTCACCTGGCAGGGATTCCGTGTAATGACCTCGTCGGTGAGCGCGGTGCGCAGGATCGACGAGAGGAGCCGGTACGCCTTCGCCGCGGTTGTCGGGCGATCTACAGCAAGCGCAGCGTGCCAGGCGCGTACTGCCGAAGGTGAGAGATCGGCAAGGGCCATGTCACCGAAGGTAGGCAGGATATGTCGATCGAGGAGCCAGCCGTAAAGTTCGCGGGTCCGCACCGCAAGGTCGGGGCGATGCGCGAGCCACTCGCTGGCGTACTCCTTCAGCGTGACGCGGGCTCGCCTCGGGTCCACCACGACACCGCGCAGCTTGTCGGCCTCCGTCGTATTCGCGTAGACGTCGGCATCCTTGCGGCGCTTGAAGGTTCGGGTGACCACCCGGCCGGCGATGCGGGTCCGCACGTCGTAGCGGTTCTCACCGGTCGCGGTAGTGCGCTTGATGAGTTGGGCCACTTCCCTCCCCTACATTCCAGTCGCGCCGGCGGCGTTCTCACGGAGGAGTGAGCCCTCGGGCATGTACCGGCGAAGCATCGCCGCGCCCCAATGGCTCGTCTGCTCGGCGATGACGCGCTCGGGAACGCCGGCAGCAGCCGCTGAGGTCGCAAGGCCGGCCGACAGCGAGTGACCTGCTGCCTGTTCGGGGGCGAGCCCGGCCCGCGCGGCGTGGCGCTTCAACACAAACACCACCGCCTGCGCGGTGAGACGTATCCTGGTCTGTCCGTCTTCGCCCATTGACTGACATCATGCCAGCTGGGTGTCACTCATCCTCTTCCGAAGCAGGCCGCACAGGGAGCTGGCTCCGATGAGAGAAGGTCACCGTGCCGCTGTCCGAATCGTCAGTGAAGGCCACTGGCGGGTCAGTTTGGGAACGAGCTGCACCTTCTTTTTCCCATCAGCGCGACTGCGATGCAGACTACTCAAGACCACCGCGACTGGTACGTTCGTCCCTCCGTTCCGCGGCAATCACGGAGGCTGGATAGAAGTTCCAGCTTCTTACGCCGGGGGAGATTCCGAGCACGATCGGTGTGGGGTATCGCCCAAGGTTGGCCAGCGCTGTCGCGCGACCACTGCCGTCCAGGAGTACTGCGGGGCTCCCCTCGTCTGTCGCAACGCAGATGCAAGGCGGCACGGTTGTACCGCTTGTTATGCGTGCAATTATCGAAGCGAGATGACGATTGCTCGTGAATCCCTCGATGGCATCTCGCGGCCGCAAAGTTCCATGCGTCCACTCGACGAACTGCCAGTAGTTCATGAGGAACAAGGGATCGTCGTCCTCCAACTGCGCCCACGACCATGCGATCGTCTCCAGTGACAATCCTGCGACGGTGAGGCCATGACAATCCATCAAAATGGACTGGCGCAGCGCCGGTGATCCGGACGAACCCGCTTGATCATCGCGAACCGGGTCGAGGACCTCTGCGCTTACGTCCCGTCTGCTCAGCGCTTTGCGAAGTGTTGTTGTTTTGTCCTCCGAGGAGTCCAGATCTGCCCTGAGAAAGACGGAGATCATTTCATCGGGAGACGACACTGCCACGATGTGCACGGCCTTGTACTTAATCCCTCGGCGTCATCACCGCGGGCTCGGTGCTGCGGAAGGACCGGGCGCCGATTCCGGCGGGAGCAGCTGCGGTCCGCCGGCACCAGGCACAGGCATTGGCATCTGGACCACCATCTGCGCCACCTTCACGTAAGCGCGCCCGAGATGGTTCTCGACGATCTTGACGGCAGGGCCTTGCAGCGTGTGCATGGTGGCGTGGTGCACGGTGAGCACTGCATCCTGCAGCTCCTGGCTGGATTCCAAGTCGTCGACGATGACGCCATGCGCGCGAGCATCTTCGCGATCGATGCCGAGAGCGTGGGATTGGTGCGTTTCGTAGTCAGCGAAATAGTTGGCAGCTCGCTCTGCACGCTCGGCGCGGTCCGTGTACTGCTGGAACATGTATTGCTCCAACCACTCCTGCACGAGCCTCTTCGCCAGCGTTTCCGCTGCCCCGCATTGTTCGATGAGCGCCGGACCGTACTGCTGCAGGATGGGGATCCACGCTCCAAGCAACGCCGGGTCCCTGCACTCCTCCTTCGCTTGGGCGAACTGGCGCAGGATGGCTCGCGCCGGGGCTTGCCACGCACCGGAAACAAGTTGCGGATCAATCGGGCCGAGCTGGGAGTGTTTGCCCATGACGATGCGGTTAGCGGCAAGCGCCCACATCGTGGCCGCCGACATTGCCGCCAGCGGAACGAAAACCCGGATGTCGGAGAACTTCTTTCGGAGATACCGGACGATGCTGGCCGCTGCCTCGGGGCTTCCGCCGGGGCTGTGCAAAATCAGGTCGAGGTACGGGCCGGGAAGGTCCTTGCAGACCTCCATCATGGCCTGCATGTCCTCAAGCGTGATGGAGGTGACGGGTCCCGGATTACCGAACCAATCCGTGTAATAGAGGATCGTCGGGCGTTTGGTCAGCTCGTACAGCTCGACGAGGTACTTCCGGCGTACGCCGTCCCAGTTGGGGAGGCCGTTGGGGAGCCGGTTTTCCGGCTCGCTCAGCTCGACCAGAAGCTCGCCCCAGGTTGGCATCTCAGCCGGCGTTTCCCCCGGTGGCGTTGCGGACTTGGTTGGGGTGCGTGACGACGTACCGCGTGTACGCCGTGAGCTGACCATACACATCCATCACCTCTGCAACGCCAGGCATCGACCGCGCTGTCTCGATTAGTTCCTGCTGCGCAGCTTGGTCGTTGCTCGGCCGTTCGGTCTTCTCAGTCATGGAGTGGACTCCCTGTGGCGCGGCGATGTGCTCCTCCGATTCTGGCACACCCGCGGAATCGTTCCACTCCAGGGGACCGTTACCCACGATCACTCTGTGGTAGGTGTCTCATTCGTTTCGGCCCCGCTGTCGACGAGGCGATAGGGGGCCGACTTCGCGACCAGCATCCGCCGCGCGATTCTACCGGTGACGACGCGTAATCGATAAACCGCGTATTCGCGAACACGCGACTCTTGCGTGCACGGACTCGTCACGGCTGCCGGAGCTTTCGAGCTCACGTCGTGCCGGACGACTTGAGAGCTGCGTAGTGCGCCTAGTCGGTGCGTGCGAGCGCGGCGCGTGCAGCGGTGGTACCGAGCGAGTAACCGGTCGCCTTGGCGACGACCGATGCCGGGACCTCACAGCCTGGTCGGCCACACGGGACGATTGTGTCGAGGGTGAGCATCGGCGCGTGCTCGGGGGTAACTTCTTCAAGCGTGCCATCAAAGGCGCAGCTTGTCGCAGGGAGTTCCGATAGCTCGGGGTGTGCCGCTCAAGGACCAAGGTTCGAGTCCCTCGGCGCCCACCACCTGGGCGGGGAAAGAGGGGGCCGGCGCCGCAAAACTGCCGACTGAACGGACACGCGGGCGTAGTGCCTGGTGGTGGGCGGTGTGGATCGCGTCGATGGCCATCCTCCCTGGTTGTGGGCTCGCTCAACAATCCACCTCCGTGCTTCACTTCCGTGGCAGTCTCTGACTCGACGGAAGGACGAAGGGTGCCCATCAAGTACATCGGCTCGAAACGACGGCTTGTGTCAGTCCTCGGTGACATGCTGACCTCAAGCGATGCTTGCACGGCACTGGACCTCTTCACTGGCACCACCCGGGTTGCCCAGGAGTTCAAGCGCCGGGGTGCCACCGTGACGGCCGTCGACACTGCCCGCTACTCCGAGGTCTTTTCTCAGTGCCACGTCGCTACGGATGCCAGCGCGGTGGACAAGGACGACTTACGAGAGGCAATCGAGTTCCTCAACGCCCTTCCAGGGTATGCCGGCTACTTCACCGAGACGTTCTGCGTGAAGTCCCGGTTCTTTCAGCCCTTCAACGGGGAGCGGATCGACGCCATTCGGGATCGAATTGAGACCGACTTCAAGGGTTCAATGCTCTATCCCTTGCTGCTCACCAGCCTCATCTACGCCGCGGACCGGGTCGACTCCACCACAGGCCTCCAGATGGCCTACGTCAAGGAGTGGGCGCCGCGCTCGTTCAATCCGCTCGAGCTCCGAAAGCCCGAGCTCTACGTCGGTTCTGGCCGGGCCGTTCGCGGGGACGCCACGCAGCTCGTAGGTTCGCTTGGTGAGTTCGACTTGGCTTACCTCGATCCTCCCTACAACCAGCATCGCTACTTCACGAACTACCACGTCTGGGAGACTCTCGTGGCCTGGGATGCTCCGGAGCACTACGGGGTAGCCTGCAAGAGGATCGACTCCAGAGAACCCTCGACCAAGAGCGTCTTCAACCAGAAGCGCGATATGCCACTGGCGCTGCGCGACGTGCTTAAACAGGTGCGGGCCGGGGTGGTGATCCTGTCTTACAACGATGAGTCGTGGGCCACCCTAGACGAGCTTGTCGAGTGGTGTTCGGTTCATGGCTACGTGGAGACGCTTGCCTTTGATTCGAAGCGTTACGTCGGCGCCCAGATCGGGATCTACAACCCAAGTGGGGAGAAGGTGGGGTCCGTTAACCGACTTCGGAACCTCGAATACGTCCTGGTAGCTGGCCCGGAGGATGTCGTGCGGAGGATCACGGAGCCCTACGTAGGCGTGAGCCGCGTCGTAGCGCGCCAGGCCTCACTATTCGCATTGCACTGATCCTGGGCAGCGCTTGGCGCTCATCGCTATCGTCCACGTATGGCTCCAAACGCTCAGGAGCTGCAGAAGCTCCTCACTGAAAAGCAGTGGTACTTCCTGCCCTATTACCGGGCGCTTGTCGAGCGGTACCCAGAAGGGATTCCCGCAGCCGACGCAAAGGCCCAGATAGCCCAACAACTACTCGAGGATTTCGACATCAACATTTTCGATGCGGAACAGTCTGGACTGAATCGGAGTACGCAGGCGTCCAGGGCCGACCAGTGGGCCAACAACCTCGTTTCCAACCACGTGCTCGACGATTACATGCTTGTGGTCAGGAGCACGCGCGCGTTCCTGTATCCGGGAGTGGCGGACAACTCGGCAGCGACACCCCCGCCAACTTCAGCTTCTCTAACCAGGGGAGAGATCGACGAGCTCAACGCACGCAGACCCGTCACGATGGAAGCTGGCTCAGGTTCGAGCTCTAGCTCTACGTTTCAGCGTTCCCTCCAGCTCGCGGAGCACGTGCGGGGTCTAACTGGACACAAGTGCGTAGTGGGCAAAGGCTCATGTGGCTCGTTTCAGGGTCGGGACGGCAAGCCGTACGTGGAGGTTCACCACATCGTTCCGATGGCGAACCAGGATGACATCGAGATCAACCTTGATCGCACTCAGAACATGGTTCCTCTTTGTCCGACCTGCCACGCCGCCCTTCATCGTGGTAGCGCACAGGCCGCATCGGCGGTGCTTCAGCCGGTGCTCCAATGGTTCCAGTCCACGTACGGAACTACCTTTCAGGGCGCGAACAACGACCTAGGAATCGACGTCAGCGAAGTTGGTCTTCTCGGCATGTATGGGTTGGCGACGGTTTCGTAGTGAGTCGTGAGAAGACGCCCTTTACCAGTCAGCACAGGGGAAGTCCTCACAACTCTCTGAGCAGGACTCGGCGCAGCACTGCGCAACGAGTGATGATCCCTGCGATGTCGCATGAGCCTCGGGGACCGACCGACGGCTGCATCTCAGCTTGGGAAGGCGACCGGCCGAACGTCGGCGAACCGGAACGGATGAGCGGGGACTGCAACTTGACCATTGACAAGCAGGACACGTCATCGAGCTATCCACATGCTGACGAACAAGCGTGAACGGCGACGACCGCGAGACAACTGCGGGATGCGAGGGATCTCGCGGTGCGCCCGGATCCGCAGATCTCGTCGAGTGTCAGTCGGTGTCGAGTCGACTGGGCCGCTACGGAGCTGACGCCGGTGAGCGACACCGATTCCCGAAAGCGGAGGCGGCTGCGGCGGCGCGACGAACACCCCGGAGCCCGGCGACATGGTCTGGTGGGATTTCCCCGACACCGAGAGCATGCGCGCAGTCCTCGCCGAGTTCGAGAGCGGCGAGGCCATCCCGTTCGCCCCATCTCATTCGGTACCGCCGGGCTTCGCTCAGCAGTCAGGCCTGCAGTTGTTCGGCTCGTTGTTTCACTATTGCCTAGCGCAGGCTCGGCGGGCACCACCCCCAAGGTTGTAGCTGTGTAAGGGGTGCGGCTCCGTAGAGGATCTCAAGTCGATCTGGCAGACCAACAGACAGATACGCGGTCATTCGCGCGTGCCCCTCCACGAGCATGATGATTCGCCCGCTCGGCACTCCAATAGCGATGACGGGCGGAAAAGACTTGCCGGTTTCGATGGCGGCACAGATGCCTTTGATCGCCTCAAGGGTCTCGGGGCGCCAACCGATTAGCGAGGGATCTCGCGCCGCGACGCGCCTAGCACCCTCAGCCGCCCTCCATGTTCCACGAGAGAGCTCCGTCCACTCCGGGGCATTCGCATACCAAATGTGTGGGGCGTC
The DNA here is from genome assembly GCA_049514105.1 of Acidimicrobiales bacterium. GTDB lineage: Bacteria > Actinomycetota > Acidimicrobiia > Acidimicrobiales > Bog-793 > Fen-455. The sequence goes on along the minus strand of JBEKVJ010000012.1, from coordinate 13,000 downwards.
GGCCGGTTCAAGCGCCGCCCGGCTCCACACAAGTCCGTTGGGCCACCCCTCAAAAAGGAGTCGATCAACTCGCCAGCCTCGATACGCCGTGAGAAGCCTCGACCTCAGTTCGTTTTCCGCGTCACTGGCCAGGTCCGGCTCTTCGACCATGGTCTGCGTTACTCCGAGCTGTCTCATGCGCGTTGTAACCTGGGATTCGTAGCGGGACCCTTCGATCTCCGCCCGCAGGAACGCAGCCACCATCTCGTCCTCGCTCGAAGGACCGATGGTCTCCACCACACAAGTCTCGCGCCCTCGTCAGCTGAGTCCGATAATCGCCCACGCGCATCCGGGAGTAGCGTCCGAAAACGTGGCTGACGGCTGACGCCGATCGAGGAGGAACCGTGTCCGATGACAGCGGCGCTTTAATCGAAACCAGACGAGTCACCTGGCCACCGCGTGATCTCCGCGTTTTCAAGACGGCTCGCCGCGGCGCCCTCCCGACAACCGAAGTTCCGGCTGCCGCGACCGATCTTGCCGCGATCGACTTGAAAAGAGGCCCTGAATGGAGGTGATCATCGTCGGTGCCGGCTTCTCCCGCGCGATTTCGGATGCCCTCCCTCTAGGCGATGAACTCGGCAATCTGGCCGTGGCTGCAGCGGGCGCGCAAAGTGACAGGAGGATACCTCCCCGAGGATTCAGAGATGGCACGTTCGAAACGTGGCTCTCTTCGCTTGCTGAGGATCAGCCGCACCTTCGTGAGCCTGAGAACATCAGCAATCGAGCCTTGTTCGCCCGAGTGTTGGACGGGATCGCGTCAGTTCTCGTCGAGCGCGAGACGCTGGCATTCGAAGCGCCTGCACCACCCTGGCTCTATGAACTCCTTAGCGCCGTCCATTGTCGACGGGCAACCGTCGTGAGCCTGAACTTTGACACGATGATCGAGGTGGCCGTGAGGACCCACGATCTCTGGGACCCTGACTGGTTGAGAGTCGAGGGCCTTGACGTGCTCGACGATCAGCCGCCCCGCACTGCGTCTGCCATCGCTTCGCGAGGCGTATTTGTACCGTCGAAGACATTTCGGCTGCTCAAGTTGCACGGTTCCCTTGATTGGTACTGGGTACCAGGAGATGCGACAGGTGCGACGATCAATCGCAGCGAGACGCTTACTCGATTCGGCACTCCGCCACTGGGCAGCCGCTTCCCTCCGACAAACGACGTCTTTGGCAAGGAGCGGTTCATAGTGCCGCCCCTGTCCGGGAAATCGACCTACTACCGAAATCCCGTGACCGGAGGGCATTGGCAATTAGCCTTCGAGTCGCTGCGGAGAGCTACCCGAGTCTGGATCGTCGGTTACTCGCTCCCGCGTGCCGACACGGTGGTCGCTGGCATGCTCTCTCAGGCGCTGCTTTCGAGCGACGTGCCCATTGAGATTGTCAACCCGAGGCCAAAGGGTGTCAGGTCTCATCTGGAGGACTTGGGGTTAGAAGCCGCGAGGATCACGACGACCGAAGGCGATGACTGCGTCGAAGCGTTTGCTCGCGCATACTGCGACCACGCGTCGGGCTTGGTTATGGGCGAGCTGCAGAAGCAAGAGCCGGTCGACGCCCTCCTCCTCGTCTCATGGATGAGGCCTCCAGCGCCGCCCTGTTATCGCATTGCTTCCGTCGAACGCGTCGGGACCCAACTGGAACTCGTAGCGGAATCCCCGAGCATCCGCAGGGTGAATGCCTTCGGTGCCCGCCAGGACGCTGAAGGCAAGATCGTTCCCGAGAGCGACGGGGCGACTGATCGTGAGCTGATGAGGGAGTTAGACGGCGCTCAGCGTATCGTCGTGCGGCTGCCTAACCACGAGGTCGTCACTGTCGTAGGCGTTCGCCCGTACGGGCAGGACTGGGACGCGAGCGTCGGCAAGTGGATCGTGTTCGTCCCTGCTGGTCTGCCACGCTCGACTGCTGACGATCTTGGCCGTTCCCCGCCTGGTTGATCGCCCGGCGCGTCTGTCGTGGCGACAAGAGACGGGTACGCGAACGGCCCCGAGGCCTTCGGAGGATATTCGGGGCGTCCCGATTCACGCCGACTGTCAGGGCCAATGACGTACTGTGGTGCGGAGCCTCGGAGGCCCATGAACCCGGTGGACGACTCCTACATATACCCTGAACAGAAGGCCCGGCAGCGCATCGACGCCATGCTGACCGCCGCTGGCTGGGAGGTGCAGGACTACAGGTCCGTCAACCTTCATGCCGGCACAGGAGTGGCAGTGCGAGAGTTGGTTACCAACGCTGGCCCGGCTGATTACGTGCTGTTTGTGAACCGCCAAGCGGTCGGAGTAATCGAGGCAAAGAAGAAGGGGACGACACTGTCAGGTGTCGAGTGGCAGACGGTGAAGTATCAGGCGAACGTCCCCGAGGCACTGCCGTCATTCCTGATCGACGGGCGCTTGCAGTACGGCTACGAGTCGACCGGTGACGAAACCTGGTTCACCTGTCGCATGGACCCCGAGCCCACCGCCCGCCGTGTCTTCTGGTTTCACCGGCCCGAGACGCTCGAGTGGCAGATCGAGGACCACATCAACCAGGGGGGCGGCACCCTAAGGGCTCGCATTCCCGACATGCCCGAGGTCACCGAGGACCACGGCCAGCTCCGTCAGGCACAGTTCGAGGCCATCACGAACCTGGAGATGTCCCTCAAGGACAATCACTCGCGAGCGCTGATCCAGATGGCGACCGGGTCAGGCAAGACCTTCGCGGCGGCGAACATTAGCGAGCGGCTGATCCGTCATGCTCAGGCGAAACGAATCTTGTTTTTGGTTGACCGGGCCAACCTCGGCAAGCAAACACTCAAGGAGTTTCAGGGGTTCGAGGTGCCCGGTTCGGGACGGAAGTTCACCGAGTTGTACAACGTCCAGCACCTGACCCACAACGAGGTTGATCCGGTGGCGAGCGTATGTATCGGAACGATCCAGCGCGTCTACTCGATTCTGCGCGGCGAAGCCGAGCTGTCCGAAGAGCTCGACGAGGAGTCAGGTTACGAGTTGGCCCCCGAGCGGCCAGTCGAGGTCGACTACAACCCGGCGCTGCCCATCGAGATGTTCGACGTGGTCATCGTCGACGAGTGCCACCGCTCGATCTACGGGGTCTGGCGGCAGGTCCTCGAGTACTTCGACGCCTTTCTCATCGGGCTAACGGCTACGCCGGGCAAGCAGACTTTCGGGTTCTTCAACCAGAACCTCGTTATGGAGTATGGGTTTCCCGAAGCTGTCGCCGACGGGGTAAACGTCGACTTCGACGTGTTTCGACTCTCCACCGCCATCGGTGAGGAGGGTTCCACGATCGAAGCGGGTTACTGGACGACGTTTCGCGATCGCGAGACCCGTGCCGAGCGTCTCGAGGAGGTCGACGAAGACCTCACCTACGATGCTGAGGCGCTCGACAAGAAGGTCGTCGCCAAGGACCAGATCCGCACGGTCATCCGGGCGCTACGCGACAACCTGCCAGCGATGTTCCCCGATCGCGAGCTCGACCAGCACGGGCGACTGCGGCACATCCCCAAGACGCTGATCTTCGCCAAAGATGATTCCCACGCCGAGGACATCGTGCGCATCGCCCGTGAGGAGTTGGGCAAGGGCAACGACGTGATCGCCAAGATCACCTACAAGTCCTCCGACGGCAACAAGCCCGAGCAGCTCCTGCAGGACTTCCGCACGAGTTACTACCCGCGCATCGCAGTCACCGTCGACATGATCGCCACGGGTACCGACGTGAAGCCCATCGAGATGGTGGTCTTCATGCGCATGGTGCGATCGCGCAACTACTTCGAGCAGATGAAGGGGCGTGGCGTCCGGACCATTCCCGATAGCGATCTCCAGGTGGTCACGCCCGATGCGGCGCACAAGGATCGGTTCGTTCTGGTCGACGCGGTGGGCGTTACCGAGACCAAGCTCATCGAAACCACGCCGCTCGAGCGCAAGCGGGGTGTGTCGCTGGAGAGGTTGCTTCAGCAGGTCGCCCTCGGTCAAGTAAGCGAGGACCTGGTATCCACCCTCGCATCCCGCTTGGCTCGAATCGACAGTCGGATCGCCCCCGCCGATCGCGAGAAGCTCGCCGAGGTGGCCGGTCAATCGCTCAAGTCGATCGAGCACGGACTGATCGAGGCGATCGACCCAGATCGCCAACTCGCTGCGGCCCGGATCGTGACCGGCAGCTCCAAGCCGACCGACATCGACCTAGCCAACGCCAAGGCAGAATTGTTTGACCAGGCCGTGCAGCCGATCGCCGCCAACCCCGAATTGCGCGAGCAGCTCATCAATATCCAGCGCCGTTTCGACCAGGTGATTGACGAGATCAGCATCGACCGGGTGACGCGCGCTGAGTTCGCGGTCGACGCGCGAGCCCGGGCAGCGGAGACGATCGCCTCGTTCAGGGCTTACATCGACGAGCACAAGGACGAGATCACCGCCCTTCAGGTGCTCTACAACAGGCCCTACGCCAAGCGCCTCACGTACCGGGACATCAAGGAACTGGCCGAGGCTATTGGCCGCCCACCCCACCGCTGGACGCCAGAGCGTTTGTGGGAGGCCTACGAGACCCTCGACGCATCAAAGGTCCGGGGGTCTGCCGGGACCGTGCTCACGAACATCGTTTCGCTCGTGCGCTTCGCACTTGGCAACGAGCGCGAGCTCGTCCCTTTCCCCGAGCACGTAGAAAGGCATTTCGAGGCTTGGCTACTCCAACAACGGAACGCCGGGCATTCCTTCACCCAAGAGCAACTCGATTGGCTCCATCTCATCCGAGACCACCTCGCTGCCAGCCTCTCCATCGAACCTAGGGAGCTGCTCGATGCGCCCTTCAGCCAGCACGGCGGACTCGGGAAAGCGAGGCAGCTGTTTGGTAACGACCTCGATGGCCTGCTCGCCGAGCTAACGGCGGTTGTAGCGGCATGAGGCCGCTACCTCCGGGATGGGAGTGGACGCCCGTTGGCGACGTCGCCTGCGATGTGCGTAGCGGCTTCGCGAGTGGGAAGCACAACGCCGTCGGCTCCGGGATCCCTCACCTGCGGCCCATGAATGTCAGCCGTCTCGGCGCTATCAATCTCGAGGAGGTCAAGTACGTCGACCCCGGGGTCGACGAGCGCCGTCTCGCACCGGGCGACGTCCTCTTCAACAACACGAATAGCTCAGTACTTGTAGGGAAGACAGCACTGTTTCGTCAGGACTCAGGTGAGTTCGCCTTCTCAAACCATATGACTCGGGTTCGCACCGAGTACGGCGTTGTGCCGGCCTTCGTGGCCGCGCAGCTTCACTTTCTCTGGATGACAGGCCAGCTGAGCCACCTGATCACAAACCATGTGAACCAGGCGAGCATCTCGGCGCAGACGCTCGCGCGACGTGTCGAATTGGCAATCCCTCCCACGGCTGAGCAAGAGCGGATTGTCGCTGCGTTCGAGGAGCATCTCTCCCGCCTCGATGCCGCCGAGGTCGCACTGCGATCTGCGGCAGCCAGAGTCGATTGGCTCCCGGCGTCGGCGCGGGCAACAGCATTTCGCCAACCATGGCCCCGAAGACCGCTGGGTTCGGTTGCTCACACCCAGCTGGGCAAGATGCTCTCAGCAAAGTCGAGAACCGGTACCGGGTCGACTCCGTACCTGAGGAACCGGAACGTCCGTTGGGGATCGGTCGATCTCTCCGAAGTCGCGGTAATGGACTTCTCGGACGCGGAACGCGACAGATTCAGGCTCGTCGAGGGCGACGTTCTGATCTGTGAGGGTGGAGCTGGCGTCGGCCGGACTGCAATCTGGCGCGGCGAGTTGCAGGAGTGCTGTTATCAGAAGGCTCTGCATCGCGTCAGAACAGGCGACGAACTCGTGCCCGAGTTCCTTGTCCAGTACCTGAGGTACCTCGCGGAAACCCGGCGGCTGGAGCAACACCTGTCGGGAGTGGCCATTGGCCACTTCCCACAGGAGGATCTTCGTACACTCGAGATTCCGGTGCCTCCGGTGGCTGACCAACATCGATTCCTCGATCAGATCGGCTCACAGGAATCCTTTGTTGAAGTCCTCTCTGCAGCGTTCGTCCGTTCAGCCTCTCGTGCTCAAGCGCTCCGCCGTTCGATCCTCGCCGCGGCCTTCTCCGGTCAGCTCGTCCCGCAGGACCCGGATGAAGAGCCGACATCGGTGTTACTTGGCCGGATGAGAGCAGAACGGCTCTCGGCGACCCCGACGAAGACGAGAGGAAGGTATCGTGAGTGACGCCAAGGTGATCGTCGACAAGTTGTGGAACTACTGCAACATCCTTCGGGATGACGGGCTGTCGTACGGCGACTACGTGGAGCAACTCACCTACCTCCTGTTCCTGAAGATGGCCGACGAACAGCGCCGATACGACATCGAGGGGATCGTGCCAGAGGGCTACGACTGGCCCTCCTTGTTAGATCTGAAGGGCGAGAGTCTGGAGGCGCACTACATCGCCATCCTCAGTCAGCTCGGCAAGGGCGACGACATGCTCGGGGTCATCTTCCGAAAGGCACAGAACCGCATCCAGGACCCGGCCAAACTGGAACGTCTCATCAAAGACCTGATCGGCAATGAGCAATGGATGAGCCTCGACGCGGATGTGAAGGGCGACGCCTACGAGGGCCTGTTGGAGAAGAACGCGGCCGACACCAAGTCGGGCGCGGGGCAGTACTTCACGCCACGAGCGCTGATCGCGGCGATTGTCGAGGTGATGCAGCCGAGCCCCGACATGCGGATATCAGACCCGGCGTGCGGCACCGGAGGATTCTTCCTTGCCGCCTACGACTACATCCTTTGCCACAATCCGAACCTCGACCCCGATCAGAAGCGCCACCTGCGCTCCGGGCTTTTCACGGGGTGGGAGATTGTCGACAACACCGCCCGGCTGTGCGCCATGAATCTCTTGCTGCACGGCATTGAGAGTCCCGACTCCCACAGCCCCATCCACGTTGACGATGCGCTACGGGCTGACCCGGGCGAGCGGTTCGACATGGTGCTCACCAATCCGCCGTTCGGGAAGAAGTCGTCGGTCACGATCGTGAACAGCGAAGGCAAGGCTGAGCACCAGAGCCTGACCGTGGTCCGCGATGACTTCTGGGCGTCGACATCCAACAAGCAGCTCAATTTCGTCCAGCATGTCAAGTCCTTGTTGAAAGTCGGAGGCACCGCGGCAGTGGTCGTTCCCGACAACGTGCTCTTCGAGGGCGGGGCGGGCGAGACTATTCGTCGCCGGCTGCTGCACGAGTGCGACGCTCACACCCTGTTGCGCCTACCGACCGGGATCTTCTACGCGCAGGGAGTGAAGGCCAACGTGTTGTTCTTCGACCGCAAGCCCGGTTCCGACACTCCTAGGACCAGAGAGCTGTGGATATATGACCTGCGAACCAACAAACACTTCACCTTGAAGACCAACACGCTCACCCGTGCCGACCTCGACGACTTCGTCGAGTGCTACCAGGCCGACAAGCGAGGCAAACGGCTGGAAAGCGAGCGGTTCCGCCGGTTCACCTACGAAGAGCTGATTGCCCGCGATAAGGCCAGCCTTGACATCTTCTGGCTGCGTGACGAGAGCCTTGAAGACACCGACAATCTTCCGCCGCCCGGGGTAATTGCTGCCGAGATCGTCGAGGACCTCGAGGTTGCGCTTGCCGAATTCATGGAGCTGGCCGAGTCCCTGCAGGGCATTGGCGTGAATATCGATGTCGAGGAGGCGGAGTGATGTGTGACATCAAGCTGTTCAGGATCGCGAACGGCTCCGTGAAAGAGGTCCTGGGACGTCAATACGAGAGCGGCGCGGAGTGCTACCGCGATGGTCGCCTAGCCTGACGGCAGAACTACGGCCTGCTGCCCGCTCCTATTGGGCAAGCTGTCGTAGCATCATGATGAGATCGACGATTTCGTCTGGGCACGTTCCTTCGAGGTCCAGCATCGCAATAGCGGCCGGGACCAAGGACACGCGCTGCTTTTTCACACCGAGCGTCGTCTCGATATCTTCGGAAAACTCCACAAGCTTTCCGCGTGGAGCCTTCTTGACAGCGTCCCGAACTGCTTGGGCGTTTCCTCTGACGGACTCGTCTCGTGCAGCCTTGGACGAGTCTCCATCCATCAAGGCGAGAGACGCGATGCCTAGCGCTCCGCAGAACGCGATGTAGTCGGGCAAATTGTCCCGGCTGCCGCAATCGATCACAGCGATGTTCAGGAAATCCAGGTCAAGATGGATCCGTTCGGCGAGCAATCGAACGGCTTCCACATCCGTTTCGCCTTCGCAGAGAACGACCCTCCAGGCAAAAGGAATGAGTTCATTGCCCTTTGCTACCAGCTTCTTGGACAGCTTCCCCAGCAGCGCCGAGTCAATCACCCATGGATGTGTTGCTGATCCGGTCTCGCGCTCTAGTCGCACGATTCGGACGTTCTTCTGGTCGATTCCAAGAGGCAGGAAATAAGGTGAGTGCGTGATGATGATGAACTGGGCTGCGCTCGCCTGCAGGTGATTCTTGACGCGCCGTTGCAGCGTGGGACTTAGCGCTACGGCTGGTTCGTCCAACGCCACGGTGTCTGTTGCTTGTGAGCCGAGGACGCTCGCGAGTAGGAGTGCTTCAGATGCCCCCGCGCCGGCGAACTCAATCGGAACCTGTGCGATCGGACCGAGATCGTTGACATCGGTTGGATCAATACTCACGAACACCTGGGGCTTCAAGTAGAGGCCCTGTGTGTCGCCACCATCTGCTGAGGCTGGAGGAGAGACAGCAGTCGCCACGACGTCCATCTGTCGGCCGTTGGTGAATTCCCAAAAACGACGTCTCACTTCGTCGTATCGGCCACGCTGACTCGAGGGCGCATTCTTCAGGAGCAGGAGCATTTCGGCGAGATTTCCTTCTGCACCGCGACGCAGCTGTTGTCCCGTCGTCTGCCAACTGAACGATTGGCCAGGGATTAGGCGCGTGTCACTTGTTTGGATCAAGCCCAAGCGCAACACAGTCGCTATCACTCGTCCAAATCCGAAGTGGTGAATGGGCTCTGGCTCGCCGAGCGGACTGATCCCAATCATCTCGGCGAACTTCCTGCTCGCTTGCAGAGGGGGAGTTCTGCCCAAGTCCAACGAACAGAAGACGTTGGTACGAGCCCTCGGAAGGAGCCGCGAGAGTGCGAATACTCCTCCCGGTGCGGCAGGTGGCCCTTGCTGGGGCTGAGAGCGCCCACGTAAGCGATCTGCTAGCTGTTGCCCGAAAAGATTTGGTGTGTGTAGATCGTCCACGGCGACAATCGAATCAGCGAGTGGACCGCGGAGTACCCAGCGGTACTTCTGTCGCCGTCGTCCGCGGCTCGGGATGTCGAACTCGATCGCCACCTGCCATTGAGAGTCAGGGGTGCCGCGATGAGAAGCGACAATATCACCGTGGAACAACGGGGATAACTTCTTGAGTGAAATCTGTCTGTCGACCCACCCTTCGATCGTCGTTGAGTCGAAGCCAACGTTGTTGCCGACCAGCGCCGCCGCGGCAGACGCCTGAACAAACGCAACCAGGAGTGATTGTTCGAAGACGTTGTTGAGTTCAAAGCCAACCCGCGCTTCGAGACCATCTGCAGGAAGTTCGGATCGGCGGCCTGCGAGAAACGTCGCGAGCATCTCCTCGAGCTGCGGTGAAGTTCGGTCGGCGCTCTCGACAGCGCGTCGGCCAAGCTCAAGAATCTTGCCCAGATTGCTCTTCCCTGAGCCGTTAGGTCCAACGATGACGGTAAGTCTTTTGTCGAACGGTAGGTCGAGGTCTTCGAAGGAGAGGATGCCGCGTGCCGCGATTCGAGTTATCCGCATCTCGCTATGTTGCCTGCTCGCTCGGCAGTCTGCGCCCAGGAGGCGGTGACTCGGGTGCGCGCGGCTCATCCGCTTGTACGGTATGAGGATGGCTGTACAACCTTGATGAAGTTGCCCGAGGCTTCCTACTAGTCGCCCGAGCCGCCAGACGGTGCCAGAACCACGCTGGCGCGGGTGGACGAACAGCTGGGGTTGAGATCGCTCTATGACGCCTTGTCGACAGCCTGAAGGGCTGGCGGGAGTTCGACTCGCACCTGATGCGACTCGGCTTCGTCGTAGTGTCGGCAGTGGTCCAGCTCGCGCGTCAACGCGACGTCAACGCATGGGGGCCTGGTTACATCGCAATCGATTCGGACCGCTCCTGACTGGGCTCAACGGGAGCGGCCATAGGTTGTGGACTGCTAATGCCTCCACCCTCGGAAAGGCTGAGCGCCCGCTGGATGGCCGCTTGGGCACGCTTGCGATGGCTGAGTCCCTCGATCGCCTTGACCGCTCCGTCGGAACCGAGAGGTTTGTGGTCGTTGTCGATGTTCCAGCGGTCCCGGTAGGCGGCGACGGTCGAGACGGCCACCATCCACCGCTCGCGCGTGGCTGGATCATTGGGCAGCGTACCGAGCAGTCGCACCCATACCTGCCCACGTTCGACGGCCTGCACGGCGAGGTCTCGCGCACGGCGCTGCATCGCCTGGTCCCGCTCGTCGAGGGCCCGAACCATGTCGGGGTCGGTGACGCGGACCGCGCGCGGGATGAGCCCTGCGATGAGGTTCGATGCCGCCAGGCGCTTCGAGCTGGCTGCTTCGGTCCAACGATCCACTCGGCCGTGCATGACCGCCGCAGGATCTTCGGCGTCATCGAGCGCCCGGGCGATGACGAGTTTCGGGAAAACACCTTCCACGTCGAGACCGCGCGACTCCGCGTCTCGAAGCGCTGCGAGCAGTGGGCCGTAGGCGGCGCTTTGGCGAACCTGCTCGAGGTGACGGGAGCCGAGTCCTGACCGATCGAGCAACTCGTCCCAGCGTTGCTGCTGAGCGACGCGAGCGAGAGTCTCGTACTCGGCGGCGAGGACGCTGAAGTCTTCTTCCTGGCGCTGCGTTCTTTCGAGGGTTTCGTGTGCGGAGAGGTCCGCGCCCTCGTTCGCGAACACGCCGGCGAGCACGGCGCCCGCGCTCTGCAGTGCGACCGTGCCGTAGTGGCCGGTCGGGGGATCTGGATCAAACGCGGTGTCATAGATCATGTTTGACTCGCGCCCGCGCGTCGCGACGACGTACAGCATCTCGCGGGTCGTGGTCGGCGACACCAGCGAGTGCGTCGTGTCGACCGTGCGGCCTTGGCTGCGGTAGCTGGTCGTCGCGTAGCCGAGCTCGACGTGCTTGGCGACGTAGTCCGCCGGCAGCATCACCTCGGTGCCACCGGAGACGCGGCGCACGGCCATGGATCCATCGGGGTTGGTCGCGGCGACGACTAAGCGGTCGCTGTTCTTCACCCAGCTCCTGCCTGTCGTCAGCAATCGGTTGTTCTGGCGGGTCACGATCTCGTCGCCGACGCCGGCCCTCTGGCTATCCGCGATCGCAAGGCCGGCACTGGCGACCGTTCTGGCCATCTGCACCGACGACGGCGGTCGAGCCCGAGATGGCCACCGAGCAGCCGAAGTCATCGTTGGCAGCGGTGTCGGAGCCCTCCAACTCGGCGACCTGATTCCAGCTGGTCGCTGGTACGAAGGAGGTCTGGCCTCCGCCATCGAATCGCCGGACCTGGGCGGAATCTGGGCTGGAACTGACGAACGACAACGGGCACGAATGGAACGGGCTAGCGCCTGAGTGCCGTATAGGGGGCTATACCTAGATCGTATAGTCGGCTATACTGAAAGCACCCACCCAGACGCTTCGACGTTTGGGTCCGAGGCCCGCCGAGAGGCGGGCCTCTGTGTTTCTACCACTCGACGGGCTTTCGTACTTGCTTCCCGTTCCGGCCCACGACAACGTTCGGAAGCTGGCACCTCGCGAGCACCTCGTGCCGGAACGGGATTTCAAAAGTCGCCTCCCGCTTCAGGGCCGCGCTGGTCGGAACTTTATGGGGGTTGACGATGCCGACGGGCAGCCCTTCCGATACGGCGAGCTTGACAGCGTCCTTGAGGTCAGAGTCGTTGCTGAGCACTAGCGCCTTGTCGAAGTGATGCTTCAGGGCGTCATAGACCAGGTATGAACCAAGGCTGACGTCCGATCCCTTCTCTTCCGGAACAATGACCCGGGCGAGAGTGTGATGCTTCGTCCGGCGCCGTTTGGCCTCCGTCAGCATGATCGTGATCAGGAAGCGCGGGCGCAAGTCTGGGCGGAACAAGTCTCTCGGCCGATTCCTCTTTTCGTCTAAGGCTCGCCACTTGCTGTCCTGGCGAAAGTACCCGCGAACAATGTCGACAAGGGGATTGGAATCAAGAGCCCGCAGATAGGCCGCCTGTCGCTCATGAGCTTTGTCACCAGGACCACGGGGTTTCACGTTGGCGGTGAAGTAGCGAATCTTGCCGATCTGGTCATAAGGCACCAGGATTCGGGCAATCGCCTCGTAATCGAGCCACTTGTACGGAGTTCCTTCGAGCGCGCCGTAGTAGAAATTGAGGGCGTCCACGTAGACATACGTCGCCATCACTCGCGGATACTACGCGAACCGGCGTGCTCATCTCGTCGACGGCCGAGCATGTGGTGGCTCCGTCACCCCTGTCTCCTCCGGCGTCTTGCTGTTAGCCCGCGCGTGAGGCACGCGTGAGGCACGCGTGAGGCACTAGGAAGCGGGCGATCGGCAGGATCGACCTCGGGGCACGTCTAGGACCTGCGCTGACGGCTTGCATCGGTGTCACAGCAAGGGGCGTCCGGGCATCACACGTTACGCACAGGGTGCCAGGCCGGCGACGACCGCCCAGGCGGCGCGCTTCGGTACGCCGGCGGCTGGCTTGGGCGCCTGCTCAACACGTTCGTGGGGTAGCGCGGCGCGGTCTGTACGGTGAGTCCCATGCCGGACGCCCCGCCCCACCCGGAGCCGTTCATCCCGCAGACCGCCCCCGCGGTGCTCGAGGACCTCCGCTCGCGGCTGCGCGCGACTCGTTGGCCGGACGCGCCCGAGGAGGCCGGGTGGTCGCTCGGGACCGACCTCGCCTACCTGCGCGAGCTCGTCGCCTACTGGGCGGACGGCTTCGACTGGCCGGCG
>JBEKVJ010000011.1:0-93500 GCA_049514105.1 Acidimicrobiales bacterium | reverse complement strand
GTAGGTGACCGCTTCGTTGGGGCATCGGCCGTCGTCACCGGCGGGGGGCAGGGAATCGGCGCCGCCATCGCCATGGGGTTGGCAAGAAGCGGTGCACACGTCGTCGTGAACGGGCGCCGCGCCGCTACGCTAAAAGCGGTCTGCAAGGCAATTACTGACGAAGGCGGTTCTGCCGAATACTGCATCGGTGACATCACCGATCCAGTCCACGTCGAAAGCCTTATGGCACTCGCGGCAGGATCGCGAAAGGTCCTCGACATACTGGTGAACAACGCCGGCATCCCCGGGCCTACGGCACCACTTGTCGATCTCACCCTCGAACAGTGGAACGAGACGCTCGCGGTCAACCTGACGGGTGTGTTCCTCGCCTGCAAAGCTGCCCTGCCATATCTGGAGCGATCGGCACACGGCAAGATCGTCAACATCGGATCGGCGGCGGGCAAACAGCCCCTCCCGAACAGATCCGCCTACGCTGCCGCAAAGATCGGAGTAGTCGGCCTCACCCGGACGCTCGCCCACGAAGTGGGTCCGGCTGGGATCAGCGTGAATCTGATCTCGCCGTGGCTTGTGGAGAACGCGCGACTCAAAGGCGTCTTCTCCTCGATGGCCAAAGAGCGCGGCCTCACCGCGGAGGAGCTGCGAGCAAAAATGACCGGGGAGACCGCGTTCAAGCGCACGGTGACCGAGTCCGACGTCGTCGAGGTAGTGATGTTCCTGTGTTCGCACGCAGCCGACAACATCACCGGACAGGACATCAACGTCGCCGGTGGCGCGATCATGCACTGACCCCTCTTCTTCGCAACAAAGCGGAGTTTCTTGATCCTCTGCCTGAATCAGATCCTCGACTCGGCCTTGGATCTTCCTCCCTTCGAGGTGTGGGGCGGCGGTTTCGCGCAGGCGCGGGAGCTGGCCAAGTCCAGGAGAAACCGGGACTAAGCGTGGTCAAGCATCTCGATATCGTCGGGCGTTAATACGGTGGTCTCCGCCAACAGCGAGTCCACGATCGTGGCCGGCCTGCGTGCCCCGGGGATGGGGATCAGGGTTGGTGCCTTCGCCAGCAACCAAGCCAGAGCGACGCGTTGGGGTGACAGGCCGTGTCTGTCGGCGACCTGCTTCAACAAGGGATGCCGCGCGCCGAGGCCTGAGGCAAGGGCGCGACCTCCGAGGGGCTGGTAGGCAAGGAAGGCGACACCGCGTTCGGCACAAAGCGCCGCCTCGGACTCGCTCTCGCGCGCGGAAATCGAAAGCTCGTTCTGAACAGACGCAAGACGCCCTCCCAGCACGTCCAACGCGACGGCGATGAGCGACGAGTCCGCATTCGAAATGCCGACCATTTGGACCAGGCCGTCGTCGAGGAGGTCGCGCAAGGCACCGACACTCTCGGCGTAGGGAACCGCCGGATCGGGCCAGTGCAATTGGTAGAGACCGATCGCCTCGACTCCGAGACGACGGAGCGATTCGCGACATGCCCGCTTCAAGCGCTCGGGGCGGCCGTCGATCCCCCACGCTGTTCCCTCGCGCGTGTGACCACCCTTGGTGGCTACCAGAACCTCACCGGCTCCGGATCCGTAGCTCGACAGGGCACGGCGGACAAGCAGCTCGTTGTGGCCGAAATCCTCGTCCGAGAGCGCGTAGGCGTCCGCGGTGTCGATCAAGGTGACCCCTAGGTCGAGCGCGGCATGGATGGTGGCGATCGCCAGGGCTTGATCGGGCCGGCCTTCGTTGGAGAGCAGACAGGCGCCAAAGCCAAGTTCGCTCACCTGCATTGATCCGATTCGGCGGTGTCTCAAACGACCTCCTATGGCACTTGTCGCGGAAACCGGTGTCGGCCGCGCAAACTCGACGGGGACTGGTCTTGCCCCTCGCCTAAGAAAGGCGGCTGGACTATTGGAGTAAGCCCAGCAAGTTCCTCGTGACCGCTGCCGCAAACCGTACTCCTTGTGTTCTGTGACCGTGTTGAAAATCGTCGCCTGTTGGGATGCTGCGCTTGAGTGTCGATGACTCCCAATGCCTGTATCGAAGACTCGTATGTAGAGTTGCTCCTGAAGCGCCGAGTGACTGTATGCGCTCGCTCACGAGCTCCGGTCCGACCGACGCGAGAAGGAGAGTCGCATGAGCGCGACGGTTTATCCCGGTGGCGCGGACCTGCTCGTGCGGGACGCAGACGTCCTTGTGACGATGACGGGCGAGGAGATACCCGGAGGCTGGGTGGGCATCGACCGCGGTCTGGTCACCGCTGTCGGCAGGCCAGGGACAGAGCCTCCGGCCACGGAGGTCATATCGGCCCGCGGGTCACTAGTCACCCCGGGGCTAATAAACACCCATCACCACATCTACCAGAACCTGACGCGTTCGTTCGCGCCCATCATCAACGTCGATTTCTGGGATTGGCTGACGACCCTCTATGGGATCTGGTCTCGAATCGACGAGGAAGCCGTCTACGTCTCGACCGTGGTAGGACTGACCGAGCTGGCGCTCGGAGGGTGTACCACGACGACCGACCACCTATATGTGCACCCACGGCCGAACCTGATCGACGCTGAGATCAAGGCAGCTTCTGACCTGGGATTCCGCTTCCATCCCACTCGCGGCTCAATGAGCCTGTCGCTCAAGGACGGCGGGCTGCCTCCCGACGAGGTCGTCCAAGACGACGATGAGATCCTTGCCGACTCCGAGCGGCTGGTTAAGACATATCACGACCCAGGCCCGAACTCTATGTTGCGCATCGCCCTCGCTCCATGCTCGCCTTTCTCGGTCACTCCCAACCTCATGCGCCAGACGGCCGAGCTCGCCGAACGGCTGGAGGTCCGTCTTCACACGCACTTGGTGGAAGACCTCGGAGAGATGTCCTATTGCCAAAGCACCTTCGGGCGCTCCTCGATAGAACATTTCGAGGAGGTCGGATGGGGCAGCGACCGCGCATGGGTGGCCCATTGTGTGTATCCAACGGACAAAGAGGTGGCCCGTCTCGGCAGCTGGCACACCGGCGTCGCCCACTGTCCAAGCGCGAACTCGCTCTATAGCAAGTCGATCGCGCCCGTGCGGGCCCTCAGGGACGCGGGCGCGAGGGTGGGCCTCGGCTGTGACGGCTCCTCCTCAGCCGACCATATGTCGCTCTGGCTCGAGGCCCGTACCGCCTTGCTGCTGGCCCGGATCAAGGAAGGGCCGAGATCCATGACCGCCCGGGACGTCCTCAAGATCGCCACGGAGGGTTCGGCCGCCTGTCTCGGGCGCGAAGACGGCCTCGGCACACTACGACCGGGGGCGCCAGGCGACGTCGTGGTGTGGAGCCTCGACGAGGTGGCCTTCGCTGGAGTGCATACAGATCTCGTCGAAGGCTTCTTGCGCTGCGGACCGGTTCGCGCCCGCCACACAATCGTGAACGGACGAGTGCTCGTCAGAGATGGCGTCCCGCAGTCGGACAAGCTACAAGACGCATTGATCGCGCATCGACGCATCTCGCGCGAGTGGCAGGGAGCCATAGCTCCCCTCCTGGGATCGTAAAGACCAGCGAACTAAGACGGGTTTGATTCTCAAATAGTCGGTGCTGCATAGGGCTTTACAACATGTCTCGTTGTCCAGCCCAGCCACGGCGCGGCGCGTGCCCACCGCTTGGTGCGAGTAGCTAAAACCGGTGGCCCGCCAACCCGAGCTCCCGCAGTAGCGCGGACCGTCTCAGTCCGATTCGGGTGCGGGGCCGAACCTGCTGCGCACGACAACTTCGAGCATGCCGACAAGTGCGTAAACGGCTACTGCGATGGCGACTATCACAACCGCGGAGGCCCAGAGGGTATCGAAGTTGGAGTCCGCGTACGAGACGACGATGAGGTTCCCGAGGCCCCTTCCGGTGGCGAGCCATTCCGCGAGTGTTGCACCGGCGATTGCGGCGGGGACGGCGATACGAGCAGAAGCGAACAACGCCGGCAGGGCGTAGGGGAACCGGACCTTTCGAATGGATGTGCCCGTCGATCCCCCGTAGGAGGCAACCATGTCGATCGCCTGTTCGGGAGCTGTCCGCATGCCGATTATGAGATTGACCAACGTCGGGAAGAAGACGACGATCCCCACAACCACTGAAGTGCCGATCGCTCCGCGGTGGAAAACGAGCATTATGAAAGGAGTCATGGCTACGAGCGGCACCGAACGCAAGGCGATCGCGATTGGCATCAATGTTTGTTCTATCGACCGCTTAGCTACTACACCAATTGCGACCATTATGGCGACGACAGTCCCCGTGATATATCCGTAAATAGCGTCATCGATTGTTTGGCCGAGAAGGCCCCAGATCTGGTCGCGATCGGCGCGAGCCGTCGGCCCAGTGAAGAAGAAGCTCCAGACATTTGCTGGGGTCTTTGCGAAGAAGTCGTTCAGGTTGAACAAACGGATCACGCCGTACCAAAGCCCGATGATCAGCGCCACCGACAGCACGAGGTACCAAGTCGCAATAGAAGCTCTCACGATGATCGACCGACTCGTGTCGCGGGCCTCGGCCGTGCCAACCACGACTGTCGCACCCTTGCCAGCCCAGGGAAGCAACAGCCTCGCCGCGACGGATGTGACGGCATACGCGAGCCCTGCCACCGCGGCAATGAACACGGCCAATCCCCAGGTCTCTGTTACCTGGAAGGAGTCCTGGGACTGGAGCAGGAGAGCTCCGAGCCCCGAGTTCGCACCGAGGTACTCGCCGATGATGGCCCCGAGAAGCGCGGAGGGAGCTGCAATGCGCAGTCCGGCGAAAATGCTCGGGAGCGCCGCTTGAAATCTGACCTTACGAAGTGTCATCCACGAGCCGCCGCCACAGGACTTGACAAGGTCCAAGGCGGACTTATCTACGGAACGCAGACCCAGCAATGTCGCGATGAGTGTTGTGAAGAGTACCGTGATCGCGGCAAGGGCGGCCTTGGGCGTATCGCCTGAGGTTGTGACGATCAGGATCGGCGCGATCGCCACGAGCGGCACGCAGTAGCTGGCGATCGCCAGGCGCATCAAAAGTCTCTCGATGAACGGCACTTGGATGAATACCACGGCCAGCACGATCGCGATGAGGTTGCCGGCCAGGTACCCCTTGCCCGCCTCCCGCAGTGTGACGAGCATGTTGGGCCAGTAGTAGCCCTTGTCGTCCCACATCTCACCAATCACCTGGGGAGGCGTCGGAAGTATGTGCTTGCCGCTCAGCAAGAGGGCGGCGACCTCCCAGATGACGAGAACGCCCACGACACCCACGAGGCCGCCGAGCCACCTTCCTGAGCGAAAGGAAGCTACGCGCAACCGAGCACCGACGCTCATGTTGTCTCGGCCGCGTCGCTCCGCTGGGTGAAGAGCAAGTCACTCAGACGGTCGCAGTGAGCGTGGAACTCTGGGGTCCGCAGGACTTCGAGAGTGCGAGGACGCTCGATGTCCACCTCCACGCTGTACTCGATGTGGCCGGGCCGCTTGGTCATCACAAGGACGCGGTCAGAGAGGAACACCGCTTCCGGGATCGAGTGCGTGACAAGGAGGGTGGTGGTCTTGCGGGCGAGCCAGATGCGCTGCAGCTCCAGGTTCAAGCGTTGGCGGGTCATCTCGTCGAGAGCGCCGAAGGGCTCGTCGAGCAGCAAGAGATCGGGGTCCAGCAGCAGCGTTCGGGCGATAGCCACGCGCTGGCGCATCCCACCGGATAGCTGAGCAGGTCGGGCACCTTCGAAGCCCTCCAGTCCGACGAGCTTCACGAGGTCCGGGATCGTCGAGCGGTCAAGCGACATGTGGGCTATCTCCGCGGGCAGTCCGATGTTGGTGGTGACCGATCGCCAAGGCAGCAGCGCGGCGTCCTGGAAGGCCACACCCAGGCGGTGAGCCATGCGCAGCTCGTGCGGGCGGCTCCCGCCTACGAGCACCGAGCCTGAGCTTGGGACCTCCAAATCGGCGAGTATGCGCAGCAAAGTCGACTTGCCACATCCAGATGAGCCGAGCAGCGCAGTGAACGATCCGGGCTCAGCCTTCAAGCTGACGTCGTGCAGAGCTTCAAGGGTGGTACGCCCGATCTTGAAGACCTTGTCCACCTTGTCGACGACGATGTCGACGCCGCGCGCCCGAGCAGTCGCCGCCTTGTCCACAGTCGCGCCCTGATCACTTGCCCGCTCACCGAAGTGGCTCACGCACCCTCCCCGGTGATGCCGTGGAGAGCCAGCAGCCGACGGCGGTAGGTCAGGTCGCGGTCCGGCATCTCGTTCTCGACTAGGGCACCCTCACCAAGGAAGTGCCGAAGGCCACGTCCCATGAGCTGACCTCTGCGGGTGTGGACATCGAGGGCTACGTCCATGATCTCAGGGCGCAGGCCTTCATCATCTGCCAGGTGCGAGATCCAGTTGACAAGCTCGTCGGTCGTGCGGTCCTTCGGGCTCGTGGCAAGGAGACGAATGGCGTGGGCGGCGAACAGGAAGCGCTCGCCACCGGGCCATGCGAACTGTTCGTGCATGCGATGCAAGGCATCGAGGAGGATCGGCGCGTCCGCTCGCCCGAAACCCACGTCCTCAACCGAGATGATCTGGAGCCGCTCCCAGAGCAGTCGCTCGGCCTCGGGACCAGTCTGGAACAACTCGTAGCCGACGAGGAGGGCATTTTCGAGCAGGCCACGGCGGATCGACTTCTGCAACGCGGAGCGCAGCTCGTCGCCGGGCAGCCCGTGCACGCTCATGACCCTCGTCCAAGGGTCCTCGGTGAAGGCGGGGACCCTGCCCCGCCCTTCCGGTTTCGGGGCTTCGGTCTCGGCCACTGGGCACCTCCCATAGGTACTACTGCTCGCGCACAGAAACGAAAGTCAATTGCTGCTGTTTCTCATTGCTTCTTGTAGAGGACTCTAGGTGACCTCCGCTCCCGGCGAAGGGCGCCTCGGCGCTCGGAGACAAGTAAGTTCGAGCCCGGTCAGGGCCGCACTCTGGCCTTGCAGACCGGGCGCGGACCCCTGACCGTGGGACTCGTTTAGCCGTGCTCCATACAAGCCGGCAACCTGCCAGGCTCAGGTGATCCTGGTCTTGCCGTCGAAGGCTTCCTCAAGGATGCTCGTGTCGAAAAGCATCGACTCGCTCACGCCCAGTATCCCTTCGGAACGGATCGACTTGATGTTGATCTCCATGTCCTCCGGACTCATCTTCAGCAATCCATTTGCCTTGGTGTAGGGCGTGGCGATGACGTTCGAAAGGGCTTCCAACTCGAGCAGCTGCTGGCGCTTGTTCAACTTGAGATTCTTGCCGTAGTCGTCAACGACCCAATTCACGGTCTGTGTGGGGTTAGCTATCGCGTTTTGCCAACCACGCACAACCGCGCGGACCGTGCGGACAAGCAGGTCACGCGTCTTGGCGTTCTTCAATGAGGCGTCGGACACCTCCAAGGTGTCACCGAAGACGTTCCAGCCGTACTCGTAGAAGCTGAACGTGTGAGTCTTCACGCCATCGAGCGCAAGCGTGATGGGCTCATTATCGAGCAGCACCAGCAAAGCATCGACTTCGCCCGCGGGGAGGATCGAAGGGTCGCCTGACGCCGGAACCAGCGTCACCTTGTCAATGTCGAGCTTCAACATCTTGAAGAAACCATCCACAACCTGGTCCTGGAATGCCTGGACGCCGAACTTCTTGCCGTAGAGCTCCTTCGGGTTGTAGATCGGCTTCTTAGCCAAGGATGCAACAGCCAATGGAGTGATCTGCAGTGTCGCACCGATCGTCTTAAGCGCCCCACCGTGCAGGATCGCTTGGGAGGTCGTGTCCGTCTCCGAAAGGCCCACGAGACACCTACCAGCAATGACGAGTGGCTCGACCGTCGTAGTCGGCCCGCCAGGCACGATCGTGATGTCAATGCCCTCGTCGGCGAAGTAACCCCGTGAGTCGGCCACGAACTCGCCGCCGTTCTCGACGTTCGCGATCCAGCCAAGCTGATATGTGACTGGCGTTAGCGCCCTTTCCGTGGCACCGGCGCCCGGTGAGGCGGCGAC
This sequence comes from Acidimicrobiales bacterium, assembly GCA_049514105.1. GTDB lineage: Bacteria > Actinomycetota > Acidimicrobiia > Acidimicrobiales > Bog-793 > Fen-455. The sequence goes on along the minus strand of JBEKVJ010000011.1, from coordinate 85,537 downwards.
GGACTCCAGGAACGAGCCCAGCACACCCGAGGCAGTGATTAGTCCGGCAGCCTTGCCGGAACGTACCAAGAATTCCCGACGTGAAACAGCCATTGCGACCACCTTCGCAAGCAAGATAAGGGATAGAGAAACGTGCCTGACATGCCGTGTTCAGACTAGGTTACTTTACTACTCTGTGACAGCCGGTGAAAGAGGCAAACCCGGCGAACTAGGACGTGTGCAACGCTCTGAGAAGACAGCGGGCGTGATTGATGGCGTTCGACAGCTGAGATGGGTGGGCAGGATATGACACAGGTTGCAGTGGTTGGAAGTCTCTCCATGGATCTCACCGCGCAGACGGCCTCATTGCCGTCACCGGGCGAGACCGTGATCGGGAGAGGGTTCACGATGGTGCCCGGAGGCAAGGGGAACAATCAGGCCGTGACCTGCGCGCGCCAGGGCGTGACCACAGCGATGGTGGGGAGGGTCGGTTCCGATGGCTTCGGCGACGTGATCCGGGCGCAACTGATCGCCGAGGGTGTCGATGTCTCTCATTTGACCGCCGACCCGCAGATTGCCACCGGGATAGCACACATCACCGTCGACTCGACCGGCCAGAACTTCATCATCATCGTCCCCCGGTCGAACCATTCCATGACGACCGTGCACCTCGAGCAGGCGGCAACGCTCATCGGAGATGCCGCCGTCATGCTCGTCCAGCTCGAGATCCGCCTCGAGGTCGTAAAGGCGGCACTCGGCATCGCTCGACGGGCTGGGACGACAACTGTTCTCAACCCGGCCCCGGCGCTGGAGTTGGACGACGAGCTGCTGTCGATGGTCGACTTCTGCATTCCTAACGAGGTGGAGGCGGCAACGCTGACACAAATGAAAATAGATGACCTCAGTGGGGCCGTGAAGGCGGCGAAGGAACTGAGGCGCCGCGGCTGTAGGGCAGTAATCGTGACCCTGGGCGCCAAGGGCGCCATCTTTGTCGACCGTGAGCGCACCCTCGAGGTCCCCTCCCTGTCCGTGCCAGTCGTCGACACGGTGGCTGCAGGCGACGCCTTCTGCGGCACCTTCGCGAGCTCGCTAGCTCGTGGCGAGGACCTCGAGGTGGGTCTTGTGAAAGCAACGGGAGCAGGCGCGTTGGCGGTGGGCGTGCCGGGTGCGACACCGTCGTTGCCTCTCGCGGGCGCTGTGGACGAGATCATCGCAAGACTCGGGCCCGTCGAGCTCAAGAGCATTGCGGTGCCGCCGGGCTGATTCTCATTGCGATACTGCGGCCAGGTCACGCGGCTGCAGCCTCGCGGCTTCGCCCAGAGTGCTGCCGCGCATAAGCAGTTGGGTCGGCAGCACCTCGTGGATGGGTTCGAACCTACTGGCCGAGGCGAGCTGGTCCAAGAGGATCTGCACCGAACGGCGGCCCAAACTCTCGATGTGCTGGTCCACCGTCGTAAGGCTAAGTAGCGGCGAAGCGGAGAGCTGAGTCCCATCGAAACCGGCAAGCGCGACGTCTTCGGGGACGCGCAGCCGGCTGTCGGCGAGCGCCCCGAGAGCCCCGAGCGCGACCGAATCGTTGACCGCGATCATCGCCGTCGGGGCATCTTGGTTCCTTAGCCACTCCAGCACCGCCTCGCGGCCGCTCTCGACGGAGAAGTCGCCTTCGGCGACTAGCAATTCAGTATCCGCAACACCTTTCATTGCATGGCGAAAGCCTTTCAGACGCTCCATGGCGTTGCGCGCGTACCTGGGGCCGGTGATGAAACCGATGCGACGATGACCGAGCGAAAGCAGGTGCTTCGTCAGTTCAGCCGCGCCTGCCTCGTTATCGGACACGACATAGCTCAGCGCGGAGTGACCGGGCCGACGGTTCGTGAACACGATTCGGCGTTCGTCAGCCATCAGCGACAACAGCACCTGCTCGTCCCGAGCAACAGAGGCGTGGATAACTCCCTCGAGACCTTGGCGCAGGAGTCGTTCGACATACCGACGAGTCTCGGCCGTGCGGTCCTCGGTGTTGCAGATAACGACCGCGTAGCCCTTCAGCTTTGCCTCCTGTTCCACACTCTTTGCGAGCTGAGGATAGAAGGGGTTGGTGATGTCACTTACGAGCAGTGTCAGTAGACGGCTCTGTCCTGACACCAGCGCCCTCGCTATGGGCGAGGGCCTGTAATTGAGAAGATCGATCGCCTCACGTACGCGGGCTCGGGTCGCGGCTTTGACGTCAACGTGATCCCGCATCACTCGTGACACCGTTGAGACTGACACGCCTGCCGCCCGGGCAACGTCGACAATTGTCGGCCCCCGGCTGAGCAATTCCCTAGTCACGACCGACGCTCTTTTCCAACGGCGTTCTCGTGGGGCGATCTCGGCTGTTCGTTTTGCCGACCACTGTCCACGACACCGGACGAAGGCGCGCTCGGTGTTGGCGCGCGGGCTGCGAGAGTCCTGGATGTTCGCCGCTAACGCGCGAATGAGCAGTCTTGCCGAGCGCGTCGATTCGGGCCCGCGCTCTCCATTCGATGAGTCGCGCAGCGTCAGTGCACATGCCATATGTGAGTCGCCGTGACGCCCTTCTCCGCGGGGAGCACCTCGCTGTGCCTCCAGTTCTCGTCCTGGGCCCGTTCATGTCAAATCACCGCTAAGCCGGATGAGGGCCCGACCTATCCGAGTCGCCATCTCGTCGAGTTCGTCCTCGCTCGTCACGAAAGGTGGCATGACTAGCAGGTAGTCGCCTGAGTCGCCGTCGACGCCACCGGCGCAGGGGTAGACGATGACGCCCGCCTCGAGGCAATAGGAGGCGGCCCGCGAAGAGATCCCCGCCTGCGGGGGAAACGGGAGTTTGCCGGTCCGGTCTGCGACCAGCTCGACTCCGGCAAGAAATCCCATGCCACGCACGTCGCCGACGATCGCCTGGCCGCCGAGGTGGTCCCGGAGGGATTCGAAGAACCGCTGCTCGAGCCGCGCGACCCGTTCGACGAGCCGATCCCTCCGCAGGATCTTCACGACTGCTGCACCGACGGCAGCCGATATCGGATGCCCGGCATAGGTGAAGTTGTGCTCGAAGCGACCAGAGCCCTTGAGAAACGGCTCTATCAGCGAGGCCCGCGTCGCGAACCCGCCGAGAGGCGCGTAACCAGCGGCGATGCCCTTCGCGAATACGAGGATGTCGGGCTGGACATCGAAGTGCTCCACTCCGAACCATGAACCTAGTCGGCCAAAGCCTGTGATCACCTCGTCGGCGATGAACAAGATGCCGTAGTGGTCACAGATCTCGCGAATTGTTGGGAAGTACTCCGGGGGAGGCACGAGCCCACCCGCGGCCGCTCCGACGACGGGCTCGGCGATGAAGGCCGCTACCGTCTCGGGGCCAACCTCGATCAAGGTACGCTCGAGCTCGCGGGCACAGGCCAATGTGCAACCGCCCGCTCCACGGCAGTGTCCACAGCCCCGGTAGCAATTCGGGGTCTCGACGTGCGGGAACCCAAGCAACAAGGGCGCATTTCGCCTCCGGCGGGCGACATGCCATCCGGCCGAGAGCGTCGCCAAGGTGTTGCCGTGGAAACTTGGCCATCGGCCGACAACTTTCCAGCGTCCTGGCTCGCCACGCTCGAGCCAGTACTGGCGGGCGAACTTGAAGGCGCTCTCGTTCGCTTCCGAACCGCCCGAGACAAAAAAGACGTGGTTCAGATCGCCGGGAGTCACCGCGGCGACAAGGTCGGCGAGCTCTCGGGTGGGCGGCGCTTCGAAACGCAGGGCATGCAGGTAGCAAAGCTGTTCGGCCTGCGCCCGCATCGCCTCGATGACCTCGGTCACGCCATAGCCGAGCGAGGTGACGCCAACGCCGGAGGCGGCGTCAAGGTAGCAGCGACCTTTGTCGTCGATAAGTTCTACCCCTTCGCCACGCACGAAGATGGGGGCCTCGATACCAAGATCCGGTTTGATCAGACGATCAGGTTCGCTAAGGGAACAAACCTGTTCTGGACTGCTCTCCTGCACGCTCGTCACGGCATCACCTCGATGCAGCCCCGACTGACTGCTCCGCTTTCACTACGGGAAGTACCCGGGCAAAGGCGTTCTCGTAGGCCCTGGCGACCGCCGCGAGACGGTCGTCGTCCAAGGCGGTGGACAGATTGAGCATGCCGCGCGGCGCTGCATAGACGCCCTCGAGCAACAGTGCGAGATGCAACTGGGCCACCCAGGTAGCTGGGACGGCCCTGGTTGCCTCATGTGTGCCGGGCGGTTGTTCGATCATATGCACCTGAAGGATCGAGCCGGCACGTGTCACCGATGCAGGGATCCCGACCCGTCGCGCAGCCAACACGATCTCCTTGGAGAGCCAGCCAGCCCGTCTGTTCAGCAGCGAGATGGCCTCCTCATCGAGGGCCCGCAGGCTCGCGACCCCGGCGCGCATCGTTACGACGTTGCCGTTGAAACTGCCGGAGTGCGAGAGGGGTCCCCCGGCATTCGCACTCGTGAGGTCCATGAGCGGCGCCCCGCCGCCGAGCGCACCTACTGGGAAGCCACCCCCAATGACTTTGCCCATCAAGAGCAGGTCGGGCTCGAGGCTGAGCTCTGAGTGCGTTCCGTGGAAAGCGTTGCGCAACGACTGCACCTCGTCGAGGACGAAAAGGCAGCCGACAGCATGAGCGCGATTCTCGATCGCCTGCATGAAGCCGGGCGCAGCAGGGATCACCCCGCCGCTGCCCAAGAAAGGCTCGACAAAAACGGCCGCGACGGAGGAGTCGATCGCGTCCAAGGTCCGCTCGAAGTCGTTGTAGGGAACGGTCAAGATGTCTCCGCCACTATCTAGGAATTCCGGGATACTTCCGTGATAGCCGCCCCCGAAGACCACGAGGCGGCGGCGCCCCGTGGCGGCGCGTGTGATGCGCGTCGCCAGCAGGCTGGCCTCGGTCCCCGAGTTCGCGAACCGCACCCGTTTAGCAGCCGGGTAGCGCCCGGTCAGCGTCGAAGCGAGGTCCAACAGGGCGGTCGTCGGGGCTGGGAAGACGGTGCCTGTGGGAAGCATGGCCCGCACTGCCTCGGTGATCGGCCCGAACCCATGGCCATGGACAAGCGAGGTGTAATTGTTGAGGACGTCGATGTACTCATTGCCGTCCACATCGCGCACGAGGGCACCGTGGCCGTCGGCAAGCACGACCGGGTATGGGTCGTAGTGAGTCACCGAGCGGGTCTCACCGCCCGGCAGGTGACGACAGAACTTCTCGAAGTAGGCCCGAGACGCCGGGGTCTTCGCCTCGTACTCCTCAATTGTCTTCTCTGCCACTCCCGCGCACATCGTCGCCGCCGCCTTAGCTGGTTGTCGATTCGAACCGGCCCATGATCACGGGCCAGCGCTCGGCCAGGCGTGCTCGCAGCTCTGCCTCATCCACGCTCGAGACGACACCGCTTTCGACGACAACCTTCCCGTCTACGACGACTGTCTCCACGTCTCTGCCCGTGAGAGAGCGTGAGGCCGCGAACATCGGGTCGTAGACCGGCTGCATGTCCCAGTGGCCGGGGTTGGCTATCACCAGATCGGCCCGCTTGCCGACTTCGAGGCTGCCGATGTGGTCGCCCATACCGAGCGCCTTTGCACCTCCTAGTGTCGCCATCTCCAAGAGATCCTCGAGCGACAGGGCCGCGCGGTCGTGCCAAGGGGTACCGAAGTTGCTCTGAAGGGCGACAAAGGAGACCCGCATTGCCTCGAACAGGTCCAGGCTGCCGGTCGCCGCGCCGTCGGTGCCGAGACCGACACGAATCGAGCGGCGGCGCATTTCGGGCACCTTGGGGGGGCCGATTATGAAGTTGCCGAGGGGGCAGTGGGCCACACTCACGCTTCGCTCGGCATACAGATCGATCTCGTCGGCCGACAACAGGATCGAGTGTGCAGCATGCACTCGAGGACCCAGAAAACGTAGATGCTCAAGGTACTCGGCGGGACGCTTGCCCCAGTATTCGGCCGCGTACTCCACCTCGTAGGTCCCTTCTGCGAGATGGATATGAACTCGCGAGCCTGACTCGTCCGACAGATCGCGGAACGCCTCCCACAGCTCTCGGCTGCACACGAGGAGCTGCCGCAGCGACAGCCAAGCGCCTACCCGTTTCTCGACAGCCGAAACGCCCCAGGTCTTGATCAGCGAGACGTTCCGGTCGATCGCTTCCTGAGTGCTGAATCTCATCGAGGGCGGGAGCCCCTCGCCAATGTCCATGGTGGACTGTGCGACCAGGCCACGGATGCCAAGCTCCATCGCAGCGCGGGCCATCTCATTGGGATGCGGGCCCCCGGCGTCAGAGAAACAGGTCGTGCCCACGCGCAGCAGGTTCGCATAGGCGACCTGGGCGGACAGATACATGTCCTCTTCTGTGAGCACCGACTCAAACGGGATCAGATAGTTACGCCAGATGGGCAGCTTGAGCTGGCGCCGACGGGCAAGCTCAGTGATCTTGCCGCGCAGCAACTGCTGGCCCGTGTGGAAGTGGGTGTCGACGAGTCCGGGGAGCATGATTCGATCCGTCGCCTCGATGGTCCGGACCGCCCCAAAGCGCCAGCGCGCTTCTGCGGTCGTGCCCACCCAGGCGATCGTGCCTTCGCGGACCGCCACTGCCCCAGCGCGTATAACCCTGCGGTCGGCGCCCATTGTGACGACGTCCCCGCCGAGTACGAGCAAATCGACGGTTTCCCTGGTGTTCTCATCGGTGTGCGAGTTCATGGAAGTTCGCCTCCCCTCCTTCCTCCGCCGGCCGCGGAGCTGTCGTCACCTGGGCTGATGTACCACCTGTGGCGACGAAGCTCGGGGTCGTGGCTCGGAACCATCTCCCATTGAGCAGTTCGGGCCCGATCGAGGAAGGAGGCCGTCTCGTCGACGTTCGGACAGACCGACCCCACGACCTCGACGTTCGCAAACAGCGAGACGATGTCACCGCAGAGGCAGACGGCGTTGTCTGCGGACTCGATGATTACCGACTGATGACCCGGGGTGTGGCCCCCGTTGAGCACGACGCCCAGGCCAGCAAAGAGCTGGGCGTCACCTTCGAGCTTGTGCAACCTGTCGCCTAGGGCCCTCACGAGCTCTCCGACTCCAAGATAGAAACGGCCACAGTCAGGACCGGTCGCCCATTCGACCTCGGTCTTTTGGACATACACGACAGCGTTCGGAAACATAAGATCGTTCTGCATGTGGTCGTAATGCAGATGCGTGTGCACGATGCAGTCGACCTCAGTCGGCCCCACTCCGCATGCTTTGAGTCCCTCCGCCAGGAGGCCCGAAGTGTCGCCAACGACCTCGAGCCCCGCCGCGGTGGACAGAACCTGGTCTGGTCCACTGTCGACGAGTACGTTCCGCTCGCCGTCGGAAACGAGGTAGCAGTAGCAAGGCGGGTCGATCAGAACATCAGACGAGGCATCCGGCAGGTACATCTTGAGAGGGAGGCGGGGAATGACCCCGACTTCCACGATGCCGATTCTCCAGCTCATCGCTTCATGTGTGCGCCGTGAGCAGCATGCCGCCGTCGACGAACAACATCGCCCCCGTCATGTATGCCGAGTCGCTCGAGCACAGGAACGACACCGGCCCGGCGATGTCGTCCGGCTCGCCTGCGCGCCCGAGCGGGATGGTTGGCACTACCGAGTCGACGTAGTCCTGCGAGGTCCCTCCACCGAGCCTCGTGTTGAGCACTAGACCGGGTCCGATCGCATTGACCGTTATGGCGTGCGGCGCAAGTTCGAGGGCGAGATTGCGAGTCAGCATCCAGATTCCGCCCTTGCTGGCGTCGTACGCGGCCAAGCCCTGCCCAGGAGCCTGAGAGTGGACCGAGGCGATATTGACGATCCGTCCACCGTTGCAGCCTGCGACCATGAGCCGGGCGGCCGCCTGGTCACACAGGAACGTGCCCGTGAGGTTGACCTCGAGCACCTCACGCCAGGCTTGTGCGCCGAGATCGAGTGCTGGTTCGACATGCAAGATGCCGGCGGAATGGACGAGGGCGCGCAGATCGCCCAGCTCTGCGCAGACCTCGCAGAACGTCGCGGCCACCTCCGACTCGGAGGAAACTTCAAGCTTGCGTCCGAGACCTGTGCCGCCGCGCCTGCGTATTTCCTCGGAGGTGCTCGTTGCTCCGGCTTCGTCGATGTCCAGGCATGCCACCGAGAAGCCGTCTGTCGCCAGGCGTATTGCGGCCTCCCGCCCGATCCCACTGGCTGACCCAGTCACGATCGCGACCAACGATCGCCCTTCGCGCTCACCCACGCGTCCCCCCTTCCGGTCGAGGCTGCGGAGCCCCCCGCTCTCCCAAAAGCGCCTCGACGTCTTCGGCGACACGAGTGGCGGACAACCTGTACTTGTCCAACAAGAGGTCATTGGGGCCACTTTCACCAAAGCAGTCGCTTATGCCGAGACGCTTTACCGTGACCGGGAGGCGGTCGCTCAAGATCTCTGCGACGGCCCCGCCGAGGCCCCCGAGAACGCTCTGTTCCTCGATGGTGATGATGAAGCCGGAGCTCCTTGCTGCGCCAACAAGAGCGTCGTCGTCCATCGGCTTGATCGTGGGGACATGGAGCACGCCCACCTCGATGCCACGGCCAGAGAGAATCTCCGCCGCCTCGTAGACCCGAACCGACTCTCCTCCGCTCGAGACGAGCGTGGCATCGGCGCCCTCGCGCACCATAACTGCCCGGCCAATCTCGAAGTGGTAGTCCTCACCGAAAAGGACCGCTCCCGGCTCCCGGGTGATCTGCACGTAGGCGGGCCCGTCGGCCGCGGCGACGGCGCCAATTATCTGGCGAGCCTCCACCTCGTCGGCCGGGGCGAAAACCATCATGTTCGGAAGGCTTCGCATGATTGCGATGTCGTTGAACATCTGGTGCGTCTTGCCGGTCATCCCGGTGAGAAGCCCTGCGTACCCGCCGATCAACTTGACGTTGAGACCGGGCTGGGCGACGAGAACCCTGACCGAGTCCAGTGCCCGGGCGACTGCAAAGCAGGAAAACGTCGTGACAAAGGGGACGAACCCGAGAGTCGCCAGTCCAGCCGCCATCGCGACCATGTTCTGCTCGGCGATGCCTGTCTGGACGTAGCGGTCCGGATGAGCGTCCTCGAAGATACCGGCGCCGGTCGAGTTGCCCACGTCACCGTCGAGCACGAGGATGCGCGCGTCGTCGTCGGCCAAGGCTGCCAATGCCTCGCCGAATGCCTGGCGTTGTGGTGCCCCGAGCGAAAGGGTCATCTCAGCGCACGCGTGAGGCGGCGACCGGATCCGCCAGCTCTTCAACTGCCTGTAGGAGCTCCTCGCCGGTCGGCACCCTGCTGTGCCAGGAGTAGTCGTTCTCCATAAAGGACACGCCCTTGCCCTTCACCGTGTGGGCCACGACAGCGACTGGCGCGCCTTTGAGCTCGCGGGAGGTCTCCAGCGTCTCGATGACTGCCGCCATGTCGTGGCCGTCCACCTCGAGGACCTGCCAGCCGAAAGCGCCCCAGCGCTGCGCGAGCTGGTTGCCCGCGTAAGGGGGGAGGGCCACTCTCTCCACCGAGGTGTTGTCACGCCAGCAGAACTGCTGGAGCTTGTTCTGGTCGACCACCGCAACGAGGTTGTCCAGCTCGTAGCGCTGCGCGACGTGCGCGCCTTCCCAGATCGCCCCCTCGTTGCACTCGCCATCGCCGACCATGACGAAGGTGCTGAACCTCTGGCCTGACAGCTTGGCGCCGAGCGCGATCCCGACGCCAGCACCAAAGCCGAGCCCCAATGATCCCGTCGACATGTCCAAGCCCGGGAGAAGCGTCATGTCAGGGTGGCCTTGGAGGCGCGAGTCGATGGCGTCGAAACTGCTCAGCTCCTCTACCGCGAAGTACCCGCGTAGGGCGAGCACGGCGTACAGGGCGATTGAGCAGTGCCCTTTGGAGAGGATGAACCGGTCTCGGCCGGACCAATCGGGCTCGTTTGGCCGGACCCGCAAGACCCGAAAGTACAGTGCCGTCAGCAACTCAACTGCCGACAGGGGTCCGCCCACATGACCGCCCTTGGCGTGTGCGATCGCAGCCACAATCTCACGTCGGGCGCGCCGGGCGAGACCACACAACTCCTCGAGGGAGAGCTCTTCGCTCACCCGGTGCCCTTCTCGTAGGAGCCGGGCACGACCGGAGGCGAGAACGCCGAGATGAGCTCGAGTGGCCCCGGCCCCTGCGAGACGGTCGCGTGCTGTAGCCCGATCGGTATGTAGACCGCCGTGCCGGGCTCGAGCTTCTCGGTGCCCTCCGGCGTAACCAGCTCTCCGTGGCCGGAGACGATGTAGATGACCTCCTCAGCCGCCTCGTGCACGTGTCCCGGTGGCGAGGAGCCCTCTGGGAACACGGCCACTCCGAGGGTCAGTCCCCTGGCGTCTGTGTTCTCGGGGCCAACACACAAAAGCCAGTCACGGCCGGGAAGGTGGTAAACCGCGGCCTCCTCGCGCCGGACTCCCTTCAACATAGGGCACCTCCTAGCGGCCATCCCGACGCCGGACGCGCGCTCGGTGAGCTTTGATCCCTGCGTCGTCAGCCAATCCCGGTAACGTTTTCGGTATCGTTTTTGGAACCGTATGCGCAGGTATCTTCCCTGTCAAGAACTGTTCTCCCAGATCAGGTCCGGCGCGCTGTCAGCTACGGTGGGCAGCCGTTACGGGCCTCCGCCCGGGGGTCGCTTGCCTGCGACAGGTGCTCTCGGGACCACGGTGCCCCGCACGGGGATCCGGCACTTTTGTAGACGTGAATCGAGGAGGACAGTGCGTGGCACAAGCACGATCGGAACAGATTGTCGACAATCAGCGCGTACGTATAACGGTCTGGAGCTTCGGCTCGGGCGACTCGACCGGACAGCACCGCCACGGGCTCGATTACGTGGTCGTCCCGGTGACGGGTGGAATCTTCGCTGTCACAAGTCCTACCGGCGAGCTGAGCGCGATGACCCAGGAGCTCGGTGTCCCGTACTTCCGCAGCGCCGGGGCGGCTCACGATGTGACCAACACGACCAGCGCCGAAGCCGTGTTCGTCGAGATCGAGCTGAAGGAGCCCTCGTCGAACCAGGACTGAGGACCGACGGGGCGTCGTCACGACAATCGGCCCCGGCAACAACCGCTGGCGTCGCGTGAGATCGTCTCGACCCGCTCTCGCACACAGCGTGCTAGCCAGCGTCTGTGGTGGGTGTTGCAGCGATGCGGGCCGAGACGTCGCTCGGGTGCTAGCTGAGCAGGCCAGAGGTGGGTGAGATGGCGGCGGCGGAAACACACCGACGCCGTCTGCTTCTCGGCGCAGGCCTGCTCCTCGTGTCGTTGAATCTGCGTCCCTCGATGAGCGCTCTTGCCCCGGTCCTCGGTGCCGTCCGCCGCTCGACCGGCCTGTCGGCCGCCGGGGCCGGCCTCTTGACGACGCTGCCGCTCATTTGCTTCGGACTGCTGGCTCCTATCGCTCCCCGCCTCGTGCGCCGTCGCGGTACAGGCGCGGTCCTCCTCGGCTGTCTGTTCGTGCTCTTCCTCGGGATCATCGTCCGCTCGACCGGCTATGCGGGCTTGTTCATAGGCACCTTGTTGATCGGCATTCCGATCGCGATCGCGAACGTCCTCATGCCCGGCATCGTCAAGCGCGACTTCCCTGGGCAAGTCAGCCTTATGACTGGCCTTTACACAGCCATGCTCAGCGCAGGCGCTGCCCTCGCGGCTGCCACGACGGCGCCTCTTTCGCGGGCGCTCGGCGGGAACTGGCGAATCGCTACCGGAGCCTGGGCACTGCCCGTACTCGTCGCGATCGGCGTGCTCGTTCCACTTCGCTCACACGCCCGACCGGTCGCCGAGGTCATGGACCTGGGCGGGACGACAATGGCGCTTTGGAAGAGCCCGGTCGCATGGGCAGTGACTGTGTACTTGGGCGTGCAAGCGTTGGAGTTCTATGCGACCCTCGCCTGGCTACCGACGGTGTTCCACGACAGGGGCGTCCCGGTCGTGACCGCCGGGCTGCTGCTAGCTGGCGTCAACACCTGCGCGATCGTCTCCGCGCTCGTTACTCCCTCGATCGCGCACCGGATCGGCATCCGCATCACGGTGGTTGGGGCTGCAGTACTCGCCGCCCTGGCAATGACGGGGCTCCTGGTTGACCCGCACCACCTCGACGTGCTCTGGGCAGTGCTTCTCGGCTGTGGGCAGGGAGCGACCATCAGCCTGGCACTGATGGTGATCGTGCTCAGATCGTCGAACCAGCACGAGGCCATGGCGCTTTCGGGAATGGCCCAGGGTGTCGGATACCTCATCGCCGCGATCGGGCCGACACTGCTCGGCGCCCTTTACGACCTCGCCCACGACTGGACTCTCCCCCTGAGTGTCCTGCTCGGCCTGCTGGTAGCCCAGGCGGGCGCGGGCTATCTCGCCGGCAAGGACCGCCCCGTCACTTCCCCCGCGGAGATGGCCCCCCACCCATGAGTCCGCCCGGTCAACTCGACGAGGTGCCCCGGACGTGTTGGCCGTCGACGCGGCGCGCGAGCCCGAGCGGGTTGGCATCGCGCAGTCCCGCCGGCAGGAGGTGGTCCGGGACGTCCTGGTAGGCCACGGGCCTCAGGAACCGGCCGATCGCGGCGGCGCCGACCGAGGTGTGCAATGGGGAGGTCGTAGCGGGGTAGGGGCCACCGTGCTGCATCGCCCAGGTCACCGAGACTCCGGTCGGCCACCCGTTCCATATCACCCGGCCGGTCTTCTCGGCGAGAGTGTCGATGAGCAGCGGGACGACGGCCTCGTCGCTCTCGCCGTGCACCGTCGCGGTGAGCTGACCCTCGATCGCATGCGCAACCGCGATCAGCTCGTCCTCCTCCTCGTACTCGGCCACGAGCGAGACGGGGCCGAAACACTCGGCGAGAAGGTGCTCGGCATCCGCGACCAGCTCCTCCGCTGTCGTGCGGAGCAAGGTGGGCGTGGTCGTACCGTCGGGGTGCCTGGAACCAGCCGCGATCACCTCGATGCTCGGGCGGATCCGCAGAGCCTCGAGGCCCTCCTGGTAGGCGGCGTCAATCCTGTCGTTCAGGAGCTGAGCAGGTGCCTGCGCGGCAACGAGGGAGCGAAGCCGCTGACGGTCGAGGGCGCCCTGGGGCAAGAGAAGGATCCCGGGCTGGGTGCAGAACTGCCCGGCGCCGAGGCTGAACGACGCGACATATCCCGAGAGGATCTCTTCCAAGCGTCCGGTCGCGGCCCCCCGAGTGACGAACACGGGGTTCACACTCCCAAGCTCGCCGTAGAAGGGAATGGGCTTGACGCGCCCGACTGCGAGGTCGAAGAGCATCCGCCCCACCCGCGACGAGCCGGTGAAGGCGACAGCGGCGATGTTGGGGTGGGTGACAAGCCTGCGCCCGGCTTCGTCTCCCTCGACCAGGGCGAAGGTACCTTCGGGGGCACCGGCGTCATGCAGGGCGCGCACCACCAACTCCGCGCAGCGGGTCGAGAGCCGACGATGGCCCGGATGGGCCTTTACAACGACCGGGCAGCCGGCTGCGAGCGCCGAGGCCGAGTCGCCGCCGGCGACGCTGAAGGCGAAGGGGAAGTTGCTGGCGGCAAACACGGCGACCGGACCAATCGGCCTGAGCCAGCGGCGGAGGTCGGGGCGGGCGCCCGGCGGCCAGCTCGCGTCTGGCTTGTCGATGCAGGCCTGAAGTTGGTCGCCCTCCTCGATCACCCCGGCGAGGAAGCGCAGTTGGAAGGTCGTACGGGCAAGCTCGCCACGAAGGCGCGCCTCACCGAGATGGGTTTCGCTCATCGCCAGAAGGACCAATTCGTCAGCCGAGGGGTCCAGGCGGTCTGCGACGGCGCGCAGCATCGCGGCGCGCGCTGAGGGCTCGAACTCTCGCCAGGCCGGAGCAGCGATGACGGCCCGCTCAACGATGTCGGAAACCTCGAGGAACGAAGTCTGGGAAGGATGGGTGTCGATGTCAGTCACGACGACTCCTTGGAGAGACTCTCTTGGAATTCGGCTGTGCATGCCGTGCTTGGCGCCGTTGGCCGACGAGTCCGCGCTGTCTTTAGATAGTGACGCCCCCGACGTTCTCGGGCTCGGGGGTGCTTCCGGGATACAGCTCGGCGAAGCGCTCGGCGTTGTCCTCCGGTCTAAAGCCTAGAGCTTCGCCGCCCGTTGTGGACCACCACCTGCGCGTGTTCGCCGACACACCCCACACGAGACGGAAGCCTGGCGTCGGTGCCGTCAGCGCCGCTTCGGTCAGACGCACGAAGTCGGCTGGGGAGAGCCAGGTAGAGAGCATGCGGCGGTTGGTGGGGGCATCGAAGCACGACCCGATGCGCAGGCAGACGACGTCTAATCCGTGCTGCAGGCTGTAGAACCGGCAAAGGGCCTCGCCGGCTGCCTTGGTTACGCCGTAGAGGCTGTCCGGCATCGGAGCCACGTCGTCGGCGAGCGGTTCCGGTCCACGGACCTGGAAGCCCACGGCATGGTTGCTGCTGGCCACGACGAGGCGCTTGACGCCGTGACGAAGCGCAGCTTCGAGCACCTCGCGGGTGCCGCCGATGTTGACCATGGACAGCTCCGGCCATGGCGCGTCGCCTGGGTAGCCCCCGAGGTGGACGACAGCTTCGGCTCCATCGAAGGCTCGGTCGAGCAGGTCCGGGTCGGTGACCGAGCCCTGGTAGATCGTGACTGGCTCGCCGTTGGCTGGCGGCGCCGGCGCGACGATATCGACGAGGCGTGCCGACTCGGCGAGGTCGCCGAGCGAGGAGCGCAAGTAGGTGCCGAGCCGACCCGCAGCCCCGGTGATGACGAGGGCGCGTACCACTGTCACCCTGCGTCGGGCTCCACGCCGGCTCCACTGCGGGCGAGGAAGTCGAAGTCGCAACCCTTGTCGGCCTGGCCGATGTGCTCGCTGTACAGCGCCCCATAGCCGCGCTCGAAGAGCTTTTCCGGAGGGACCCACGCCTTTTGTCGACGTGCCAGCTCGTCTGGGTCCACCTCGAGGCTGAGCATGCGCTCGGAGACGTCCAGGGTGATCATGTCGCCATCTTGCACAAGTGCGAGGGGTCCGCCCACAAACGACTCCGGGGCCACGTGCAAGACACAGGTGCCGTAGCTCGTACCGCTCATCCTGGCGTCCGATATGCGGACCATGTCGCGCACGCCCGCGCGAAGCAACTTGTCCGGTATCGGCAACATCCCGTACTCGGGCATGCCCGGGCCGCCTTGGGGGCCGGCGTGGCGCAGCACGAGGACCGAATCTGCGCTGACCTCGAGGTCCGGCTCGTTGACGCGCCTTTGCATATCCCTGTAGTCCTCGAACACGACCGCAGGCCCCGTGTGAGCCAATAGGTGTGGGGAGGCGGCGATGTCCTTTATGACCGCACCGTCCGGTGCCAGGTTGCCGCGCAGGATGGCGAGACCGCCATGCGCCGAGATCGGGTTGTCCCGAGTCCTGATCACGCGCTCGTCATGCACCGCTGCCTCGGCGATGTTCTCTCCGAGGCTGTGTCCGCTGACCGTCATTCGCTCGAGGTGGAGGAGGTCTCGGATCTGGGCCATGAGGGCGCGAAGTCCTCCGGCGTAATAGAAGTCCTCCATCAGGTACTCCCCGCCGGGACGTATGTTGGCGAGCACCGGCGTCAGGCGCGAGAGCCGGTCGAAGTCGTCCAGGTCCAGCTCCACACGACAACGTCCCGCCATGGCGATGAGATGAATGACGGCGTTGGTCGACCCACCGAGAGCGAGGACGACGCTGACGGCGTCGAGGAAAGCGCGCCGATCGGCGATGTCGGAGATCTTGAGGTTCTCGCGCACCATCTCGACGATGCGTGAGCCGCTGGCGGAGGCCATACGGTGATGGGCCGAGTCGACGGCCGGGATGGACGAGGCGCCCGGCAGGCAGAGCCCGAGCGCCTCGGCGGCCGCGGTCATCGTCGAGGCCGTGCCCATTGTCATGCACTGGCCGGGCGAGCGCGCCATGGCGGCCTCGAGGGTCCCCCACTCGGCCTCGGTGATGGTCCCGGCTCGCTTCTCGTCCCAGTAACGCCACATGTCGGTGCCGCTCCCCAGCTCCTCACCGCGCCAGTGGCCGGTGAGCATTGGGCCCGCCGGCACATAGATGACCGGCCTGTGGACGCTCGCTGCCCCCATCAAAAGGGCCGGCGTCGACTTGTCACAGCCGCCCATCAGCACGGCCCCGTCGAAGGGGTAAGAGCGCAGTATCTCCTCGGTGTCCATCGCCAACAGGTTCCGGTACAACATGGGAGTCGGCTTTTGAAAGGTCTCCGAAAGGGTAGCGACGGGCATCTCGACCGGGTACCCGCCGGCCTCCCAGACGCCGCGTTTGACGGCCTGAGCGCGCTCGCGAAGGTGCATGTGGCAGGGGTTGATCTCGCTCCAGGTGTTGAGGATCCCTATCAAGGGCTTCCCAGCGAGCTCTTCTGCGCCGATCCCGAGCTGGCGGGCACGTGAGCGGTGGCTGAACGCCCGCAGGCCATCGCCCTCGAACCACCGGCTGGAACGCAGTTCTGCGGGTTCGCCGGTCATGCGAGCATCCCCCAGCTCACGAGGATCTGGGTGACCTGCGACCGCAGCTTGGCTGACAAAAGCGAGCTCGGGGGTCTTATGTCCCGCGCACATATGCCGAGCTGGCAAAGGGCCTCTTTCACAACCGAGACGTTGTTGGCGCTGGCGTTCGCGGCCCGCATCTCCTCGAAGGGCCTGACCCTGTGCCACGTCTCGGTCACAAGATCCGGGTCTCCGTCGACGAGGCCCTGCCACAGCCGCAGCGAGGTCGACGGGTCCACGTTCGCCAAACCTGAGGTGAACCCTGTCGCCCCCACGGCGAAGTACCCGGGGGCGTGCAGCTCGGCCGCGCCGGCCACCCAGCAAAAACGCCCGGCCCCAGCGTCAGAGGCGACAGCGGCGAAGTGCACGGGGTTCGCCACGGCGTACTTCACGCCGATCACGTTCGGACAGAGCTCCCCGAGACGGGCAAAGGCCGAGCCGGGTATCGCCTCGTTGCGCACATAAAGGACGACTCCGAGCTCGGGCACGTCGCTCGCGATCTCGCGGTGGTACTCGATCCAGCCCTCCACCGAGACATAGGGATGAACGGGCTGGTGGACCATGACCATGGCGGCGCCGGCAGCCTGCGCGTGCCTGGCCGCCTCGCGGGCCGAGACGACATCGTGCCCGACCCCGACCATGACCGTCGTCTCAGGGTCGACCGCCTCGAGAGCGAGCAGTGTCACTACCTTGGCCTCAGAGGGAGTGAGAGCGTAGAACTCCCCCGTGTTGCCGTTCGGCGTGATCGTGGTGATCCCCGCCTCGACAAGACGTCGGATGATCTTTTGATAGGCCCCCTCGTCGATTCCTCCGTCGGGCACGAACGGCGTTGTCGGCACGGCGACCACTGTGCTCAGAGGATTCTCCTGCTGCTGGAAGTTCATTCCCTTTCCCATTTCTCTTCGTGAACATCGCTCTTGTGGTCCAAGACTCTCATCAAGACCCGCCCAGGGCTTCGAGGACGCGTTGCTGGAACACCTCGATGTGGCCTCGCAGGCGATCAGCCGCAACCTCCGCCTGCCCGGAGAGCGCGGCCTTTGCGATCTTGCGATGCTCGGCTGCCTCCCCGACAAAACTCCCCGCCTGCTCCCAGACCGTGACACTTATGAGGGCGTTGAGCTCGGTCAGGCCGTCGAGCACATCGACAAGGACGGGATTCGCGCAACGCGCGTAGAGCTGGCGGTGAAAGGCCCGATTGGCAAGGCTGCGCTCATAGACGTCCCCGCCCGCCTCGGCGGTGACCATGCGGCGAAAGGCGGCGTCGAAAGCTGCGGCGTCGAGGCCACGAACGACCGATCGCCGCACCGCCTCGGGCTCGAGCAGAAGCCGGATGTCACAAACGGCGAGCGCCATTGCGGCATCGACGACCCTGACCGAGGTGCCCCGGTGGCTGCTCGAGCTCACAAGTCCTGTCCCGCTCAGAGCCTTCAGGGCATCGCGCACTGGGGTCTTCGATGTGCCCAGCTCCTCGGCGATCGCCTTTTCGACGAGGGGGTCTCCTGGCTTGTAGCGGCCGGTGAGGATTGCTCTTTTGATCTCGTTGGCGATCAGGTCGCCCCGAGACCCGAGGCGCGGCTGCACAGCCGCGTCCAGCTCACCGGTAACCAGCGTGTCATACACAGCACATAATGTACTATGTACTTTCCAGCAGCTTCAAGGGGACAGGCCATGGGAAGCAGAGACAAGCCGATCCTGCGCACAACCGGCGCGCTCTCTCTCGAATCTCGGGTATTTGCCTACCTGTACCCCTGGGATGTCCTCGGCGACCCCGACCTCGTCCCACGGCTCGTTAGTGCTGGGATCGGCCAAGTGTGTGTCGCCGCTGCCTATCACAGCGTTCGGGCTGCGACCCCGCGGCATCCCGCGCACAGGTTCGTCCTGGCCGAGACAGCTGCGCTTTACCGCCCGGTCCGGGGCGAGGTGTGGGCCGCCCGACGGCTCGTCCCGCGCTTTGCACCGTGGACCGGGTTCGCGGATTCCTTCGATCGTGCGGTCCGTGCGCTCGATGCCGGCGGCCTGCGAGTCAGCGCCTGGGTCGTTCTCACCCACAACAGCACTCTCGGGCGCGAACATCCTGACCTGGTAGTGCGGAACTGTTTCGGGGACAGATACGAGTGGGCCCTCTGCCCCACCAACGAGGAGGTGCGAGACTATGCCGCCCTGCTCGCCGCCCAGGCGGTGCGTGAGCTTCCCCTCGAGGGCATCTCGATCGAGGCCTACGGCCAGCTCGGCGCCGTGCACGGCGGCCACCACGACAAGAGCGCAGGTGCCTACACGGCCCTTTGCGAAACGATCCTTTCCATCTGTTGCTGCGACGCCTGCAAACGGGGATGGAGCCTGCGCGGCCTCGACCCGGACGCCACGCAACTGGCACTGCGGGAGGCATCAGACGCGGCCATGCGTGAGGGTGCCACGGCGACGCCCGAGGACCTGCTCGGGACTCCGCTCGCCGGCCAGCTGCTTGCGCAACGACAGCGCCACACCGACTCACTGCTCACGGAGGTGTTGAGCGAGGTCTCGGACCTTAACGCCTCCTTGCGGATCACGCTGCACGCGCAAGGCGCCCCGTGGGCCACTGGAGCTTCGCCGGGGTTGACGCTGGAATCGGCGAAGATGGCGCACTGCGTGCTCGTCCCAGTAGAGCCGACCGATCCGGGGACCCCAGCACTGATCGCCGCCACACGCTCGTCGGTCCCCAGCCATGTCGCCACGGCCGCTTATGTGAACCTCCTCGGGCCGATTAGAACAGCAGGTTTCGACGAGCACGCGAAACGCCTCGTGAGCGCTGCCGACGAGCTTCACCTCTACCATTTCGGCCTCGCGAGCACCCGGCAGATACCGCTGTTTTCGTCCCTCGCCTCCTTGTCATCGTGAGAGCGCCGCAAGAAACAGGCGCAATCTTTGCAGTTGTTCTGCTTGGGCGTGCAGACCGCCGACTGGTGCATCCGGGCACGCTATTGGTGGTCGCCTGTTACAATTTATGACCTGTCATAACAGTCTTGAGGCCCAGTTTCTCTCGTCTAGCTCCGTCGGCAAGTTCCCAAAATCGGCCTGATCTGACAGACCGGGCGTACGACAAGCACGGTCCTCTCCACTTCGGCGTCGCTGGCCGCCTCGCCCGTTCGGTTTCTGGACTCGCTTTCGGGATAGGCATTACCGTGCTTGATGGGTGCAATTGGCGCGGTGAGCTGGAGTGTCGCACGAGCGAAGGAGTCGAGTTGAACCTCAAAGAGCTGCGAGCCCTTCAGGATCTGGGCAAGACGATCGTCGAGACAGCCCAGGAGATGGAGTTCAGCGGACTCGTTGAGGACACCGCAGGCAATGTCAGCTGCATCGACGAATCGCGCCAGTATGCGCTCGTCACGCCTACCGGTGTGCCCTACTCGGAGCTGGATGCTTCCCATCTGCCCATCGTCGACCTCGACGGCAATCTCATCGCCGGCGACTACCTGCCGACGAGCGAGCTTCAGATGCACCTGCAGGTATACCGCTCGCGTCGAGACGTGCGCAGCGTCGTCCACACTCACTCGCGCTTCGCGACAACCTTCGCCGTTTTGAACCGGCCGATCTCAGCTGTCCACTACGTGCTCGCTTTCGCCGGACCACGTATCGAGGTCGCTCCGTACCGGACTTACGGCACCAAAGAGCTCGGAGAGTGCTGCATCGACGCTCTAGGAAGCCGAAATGCAGTCCTATTGCAGAACCACGGCGTGATCGCGGTCGGCACCACAGCCGCGAAGGCGTTGAATGTCGCGCACTCTGTCGAGTACACAGCCGAGCTGCTCTGGCGCGCCGAGTGCATTGGGACCCCGACCGTGTTGAGCGACGACGAGATGGAGCATGTCGCGCACAAGTTCGCCGGCTACGGACAGCCGCAACACATAGACGAAGAACCCGCCGAGTAGCCCGAAAGTGGGGGCTGGCGCACGAGGCTGCCGGTGTGCATAGCGACTGACCGTTCACTGTTCTGTTGATCTGGCAGGCGCCACACTGCGCGCTCGTGGGCGCGGCATTTGGGCAACTCCTTGGCTCTGACGGCAAACCCGGTCGGCGCGCCACCAATGCCTCCTCGCCTTGCGGCTCAGCCCTTCACATACGAGAGCTTCTCGGCGACCTTTCCGTCTCGCACCCGAAAGACATCCACGCCCCGAACGTGTCCATCCGCCCAGGTGTACCGCCACAGTTGTACGACGCGGTCATGGGCGCAGAAGGTCTCCTCCGCTTCGAAGGTGGCGTTGCTGTCCTCGAAGATCGGCTGCCAAGCACCTCGAAGGGCGTCCCGGCCCACGTGGCGGACCCCATCTGGGGCGGGTCCGGTGGAGTCGAAGACACAATCGTCAGTGACAAGCGCCAAGGTGGCCTCGAGATCGTGATCTCCCCACGCTGCGCCGAATCTCTCTACTACCGCGAGGGCGTCCAGATAGGTATCCACGTCGCTACCTTGCGTCGTTGCTCGGGGCGAACCGGCCGACAGTCCCGACGGGTTCATCGGTGGCGACCGAGGCGGGATGGCCAATCGGCGGGGACATTATGTCTCCCGGCGCTGCGACGAACACGTTGCCGTCGTCCATACAGATCGCGAGTTGGGCGCTTGGGTGGTACTGGGGGTGAGGCGGAAGACAGCCCTCGGTATTGGCGCCGCCTATTTTCAGGATCTCCACGCCTCTGTTTGCGAACGCAGGTACCTCGTCCGCGGCGGCAAAACTGCGATGCTCCGTCGGATGCATGGCCCAAGCCCCCCTCTCGTGATGCCCTCGTGTTCCTCTGACCCGACGTTTGACTTACCTACTGGTAGGCAGAATGTCAAGGGCCCACAGGCGGTGCGAGAGGGTACTCGGAGTCGAACAGATCACAGGAGTACCGCTGAGCGGACTCTCGTCGTCGGCGAGCAGAGCGTGCAAAGTCGCGGTCACGACCCCATCAGCCACGCGGACATGGCGGCGGAAACCCCCAGCTCGAGCCGGGCCGAGCATCTGCCACCGACTTTGCCACGAGCACGGCGGACATGAATAGAACCCGGCTTCAGCCGGTGCGTGAATCGGCCACAACAAGGATCTTGACTTCGGCTCCTGAGGAAATGGCGGCAAAGGCCGCCGCCGCGCTGGAAAGGGGAAAAGTGGCCGTGATGAACCGGTTGGCGTCGAAGGCGTCGCCGCCGATGATGGCAGTGGCGTCGTCAAAGTCCTCCCAGCGGTAGGTGGCGGCTCCCTGGATGCGGACTTGGAACTCCTGGATCACAGGCAGGTCGACAGAGGCGGACTTGCGCGCGCCACCGAGGACCACCACTGTCCCACCTTTGACGGCCATCTCTATGGCTTGAGCGAGTGTCGCCTCGTATGCCACGCAATCGAAGACAAAATCCGCGCTCTCGCCAAGCTCGCCTCTCACCGCTTTGGCGAGGTCGTCTCGACCGGCGTCTATGACTGCGTCGGCGCCGAGTGCGAGGGCCAGCTCGCGTTTGGAGGCCAAAGGGTCCGTGCTCACGATCGTGGCGGCGCCGGCGCGGCGGGCGGCGGTCAGAGCCAAAAGACCTATGGTGCCCGAGCCGAGAATGGCAACCTTCGCCCCCGTGAGATCTCCTGCCAGCCGCATGGCGTGCACCGGCGTCGCGAGAGGCTCGATGAGGGCCGCCTGGTAGTCGGTGAAGTCCTTGGGGATTTTGTGCAGACGCGCGGCTGGTGCCGAGAAGACGTCCGCCATCCCACCTTCTTTGTACCCGCACCCGAAGAACTGCAGGTTCTCGCACAGGTTGTCTCTGCCGGTACGACACCGCTTGCAATGCCCGCAAGGCAGTGTCGGCTCGATGGTGACCCTGTCGCCGATCTCGAGGTTGCCCACGTCCTCGGCTAGCGCGCCAACCACGCCAACCACCTCGTGGCCGGGATAGAAAGGTGGCTTCAAGAAGGCGTGCTCACCATGGACGGCCGCCTTGTCCGAGCCGCACACCCCCGACACCGACATCTCAACGAGTGCCTCGCCGAGACCCAGTTGTGGCACTGCTTCGGTTGTCAGCTCGACTACGTCAGTCGAACTGACATAGACGCGTCGCCGTTTCGTTTTCGTAGTCATGGTTTCCTAGTACCTCGAGAGTGGTGCGACCCAAGCCGACGGCAATCAGCACGAGCCGAATTCAGGGAACAAGGCTCTCACGGTGCTCTTTGGGCCGCATGCCGCGCCGTAGCAATCCAGCACATCGCCAACCGCCTGAAGCGCGAGTTCGCGCGGAGCCGGGTCGAGCATGCCACCCGCCACGCGTGCCTCGAGCCGGGGAAGGTATTGGCTGATCAGGGGCTCTGGAATGTCGAAGGCCTGAAGGCGGTCAAAGAGTCTTTCGACTGCAGCCCGAACCGTCGCAAAACCCCAGTAGTAGCGAATACGGTCGCTGTAGCTGAAGTGGCGTAGAAGCCGTTGGCGGTCCGGGTCACCCCGGTAATACCGCTCCCAGTACCGGGGGTTCGCGAGCATCTCGGTCTCCATCGTTGCCAGCAGCGAGTGCTCCTGCCAGTTGGGATCAAGAGCCGTCGCGATCTGGTCGAGCCCGTAGAGGGCCTCGCGCAAAGCAAAGGTGAGGGCGGGGCCGACCTTCAAGATCGCGAAACCGTCCCTCACGAGCCTCGCCAGGCTCTCGACGGGTTGATAGTCCGTGGAGTGTGCCTCGAAGACCAGTTCCGGCATCGCCTCCAACGCCGCGCTGAGATCGGCGGCTCGGTCGGGCTCGTATACGACGACCTTGCTGTCGTCGAACTCGACTCCGGGCTGGACCACCAAAGCAAGTACTCGTTCGAAGGCGGACCCGGTACCGGCTGCCGCAAAGGCCAGCCGGTGCGCGTCGAAAGTGGCGGCCACAGCCTCCGGCCGGGTCAGCTCGATGTGTTCGATCTCCTCCGCGGCGCCGCCTGGAACCGGAACCTCTGTGCCGATGACATAGCGAGGTGCGCTTTGGGCTCCGGTTGCGGTGGCTTCGGCCACCGCTGCCAGGCGCGCCGCGCGCGCGGCGGTGATCGCGTCGGGCAGGTGGTCGGGCTCGCCCTTACAACCCATGGAGGTGTCAAGGTGGATCTTCTCGAAACCAGCGGCTACGAAGGCGGCCACCATCTGCTCGGCTTGTGCCATGGCAGCCTCGAATCCCAGGTGTCGCCACGGGTTGGGACCGAGGTGGTCACCGCCGAGGACTACCAGTTCGCGCGGAAGGCCGACTTGGTCGGCTATCGCGTACACCTGGTCACGAAACGCTGCCGGGCTGAGACCCGTGTAGCCGCCTTGGTGGTTGACCTGGTTACACGTCGCCTCAATGAGTACTGCCGTTTCGCCTCGACGAGCTTGGCACAGGGCCGCCTCGACGACCATCGGATGCGCAGAACAGACAGAGGTGATCCCGACCGACACATCTTCTGCAGCCCCGGGAGCTCGTGAGACCAATGACCTCCAGCGGCCGCGCGACGGTGCCCGAGCACCTGATCGCAGGGCGTCGAGCTGGGCAAAGCTCGAGTTGCCCTCCATCGGGCCTTTGATGCCCACGGCCCGCGCACCGGCAGCGTTGGCGTAGTCGAGGCATTCCTCCACGCTCAGACCCTGAAGCCGGCAGGTAATGAACGTGGCGCCGAAACAGTCGCCGGCACCGGTCGGATCAAGCTCTTCGACCGTATACCCCGGTGCGTTCCGGCTCCCGTCGGCGTCGTGGTAGCTACATCCCTGCGCTCCGTTCTTCACCACGATCGCAGTGACTCCGAGACCGAGGATCTCCTCGATCGCCGCCTGCTCCGTCGTGGCCCGAGTGAGCAGCGTCAATTCTTCGCCGCTCGGGAGGAAGATGTCACAGGCGGCCAACGCCGCGCTAAGAGCGGCTCGCACTTGTGGGTCGTTTGTCACCTCCTTGCGGATGTTCGGGTCGAACGAGATCGTGCCGCCGTTGCCCTTCACCGTCGCGATTGCCTTCGCCATCATCTCGACGATCGCAGGTGAGAACAGTGACGCGCCCGAGACGTGCAGATGGGCACACTCGGCTAGCAGTTCCGCAGTTGTGTTTGTCCAGCGCAACTGACCACAAGCGCTGTTTTTGATGTTGAAGACGAAGTCACGATCTCCGTCGTTGCGATAGCGGACGAACGCACTACCAGTCACCTGGTCGGACCGACGTTCCACCCCACCTACGTCGACGCCGTCGCGCTCGAGTCGTTCCAGGTTCACCCAAGCGAAGTCGTCCTCGCCGACGCAACTGATGATGCGACAGGGCTGACCGAGTTTGGCCACCTGGTCGATGAAGATCGCCGGGGCGCCGCTCGGATAGGGCCCACGAAGACGGACGGGCTCGCGAAAGCCGGGCCCGCGCTCCTCCGCCATGATCTCGACGAGGATCTCTCCGATGGTTACTACCTGGAGCACCCGTACCTCGGTCCGAGGGAGTTAGGTGTTCGGATCGCTATTTCTGCGCGATGTCGTAGTCCACGTAGACCACGTGGGTCTGCAGGTACTCCTCCAATCCGTGCTTTCCGTCCGCTCCACCGATGCCCGACTTGCGCCAGCCCGCGTGGAACCCCTGCATGGCCTCGAAGTTCTCACGGTTGACGTAAGTCTCTCCGAAGCGGATCTCGTTGCACGCCCGCATCATGACGTCCATGCTGCGGGTGTAGATGGACGAGGTGAGGCCGTATTCGCAGTCGTTGGCGAGCTCTATCGCCTCATCGAGGTCATTGAAGGTCATTATCGGCAACACCGGCCCGAAGATCTCCTTCTGCATGATGTCGCTCTTTTGGTCACAGTTGGTGAGCACCGTCGGCGGGTAGTAGTACCCGGTCCGGCCCACATAGCGCTCGCCGCCGGTCACGAGCTTGCTGCCGTCGCCGATCGCCCGCTGCACGGCAGCGTCGACGAGCTCGAGCTGCCGCTCGCTCACGAGCGGGCCCATCTCCACTTTGGGGTCGAAGGGGTCGCCGACCACGGTCTGTTCCATCGCGGCGACAAACCTGTCGATGAACTCGGAGGCAATTGATTCGTGGATGTAGGCCCGCTCGGCACAGTTGCAGACCTGGCCTGTGTTGATAATGCGCGACGCCCGGATCGAGCGCACGGCGAGATCGAGGTCCGCATCGGGCATCACGATGGCCGGTGCCTTCCCCCCGAGCTCCAAGGAGACCTTGGTGATGTTGTCCGCGGCCGCGTGCATGACCGCCGCACCGGCTTCCACGCTCCCGGTGAGGCTGACCATGTCCACCTTGGGGTGACTGGCCAGGGTGTTGCCGACCACCGATCCGGGACCGGTAACCAGGTTGAAGACACCCTTGGGCAGCGATGACTCGGCAACGAGCTTCGCAAAGGCACAGGCGTTGTTCGGCGTGTCGCTGCTGGGCTTTATGACGATCGTGTTCCCGGTGACAAGCGCCGGGGCCATCTTCCTCACTATCAAGAAGAAGGGGAAGTTCCAGGGGAGCACGCCGGCAACGACACCGATCGGCAGCTTGTAGACGAGGATGTTCTCGCCGGGGCGATCGCTTTGAACTATCTCGCCCTCGTAGCGACGGGCGAATTCGGCCATGTAGTCCATGTAGTCGGCGGAGAAGTCCACCTCCACCTCGGCCAGGGAGAGGATCTTTCCCTGTTCCTCGGTGATGACTGCGGCCAGCTCGTCGCGGTTGTTGCGCAGCAGCTGGGCGATCTCTTTCAGGTGGCCGGCACGGACGATCGCCGGCAGCTTGCGCCATTGTTGCTGTGCGCGCCCAGCGGCGTCTACCGCGGCATTGACATCGGCTGCGGTGCCGCTCGGGACCTCGGAGATCACCTCTGTTGTTGACGGGTTGACGACCGAGAACGTCTTGTCGGCATCGACCAAGTCCCCGTCGATGAACATCTGGTAGCGACGTAGTTCTGCTTGTGACATGACAGTCCCCTCTCCGCTTGTGGACCTTGTCGGTCTCCCAAGCATCTTGCCGTTGTGACCTAACTAACGCCTTGTTCCTTGCTCTGTTTCTCCGACTCGGATTGCGCGGGCCTCTTCCCGGGCGCTTTGTCGTCCCGGACAAGAATGATGTCCAACTTGCGCGGCCCGTGCACACCTTCGACGCGGGTGAGCTCGATGTCGACAGTGGCCGAGGGACCGGAGATCCAGGTCTGATCGGACTTCGAGGACAGCTTTGTGAAAGCCTCAGGTACCCCGGCGACCACCTGTCCCGCTTGCACGACGACGACGAGATGGTCCGGAACGAGCGACAGGACACGCCGGCCCTGTCCCGGGCCGCCGTCGAGGACGACCGTGCCCGTGTCCGCGATGGCCACTGCACATGTCGTGACACCGGCATCGAAGGTGTCGATCTCGAGCGTGCCGAGCGAGGCCGAGTCGCGCTCGACAAACAGGTCGGGCCCCTGAGGCATGTGGTCCTCCGCCAGATCGGCCGGCACGAGGACCCTGCGGTCGCCGTGGCGGCCAAGCACAGCTGCGACCTCGGATGCCACGGCGCCCTGCTCGGCCCAGGTGACTTCGGCCCTGTAATAGCTGGCCCGCGCGACGAAAAGCTGCAGGAGGTCTCCGACAACGCCCTGACCGGCCTGGCGATAGGCACGCACGATGGGGGCATCCGGCATCGGAGCAGAACCCAGAGCCCGGCGCACGGCCCCCAGCACCGCCTCGCGCCCTGAGTCCGGCCCATCTGGCGCCGGCACCTCAGCTGGCACCTGTGATCTCGCGTGTCCAGCCCTGAGCGAGACCGGAAGCACAGCACCCAACAGGTGCGAGAAACCGAGCCCGGCGCCATCCGGGCGCGAACGAGCCGTCGCGGGAGATCGTGGTCCAGCTTGGCTCGCGACATCAGGCGGAGAGACGGGTCGTTCGGTCCGCCACCACTCGCGGAAGGACTGACCGGCGAGGACCGGGGCGTCACGTGCCATGGTCCAGCGGCTGAGCGGCCAGGGCAGCCACCGGATCCTGCCTTTTGGGAAGAGAACTCCTGTCAGGCGCCCAGCGCTGCGCTCGGCCATGTCGAGACGACGGGGCGAGGAAAGGACCACGCCAGCGCCGGCCATGGAGATCCCCTCGAGGCTCGGCCCTTTCTCGAGCTTGTGGTCGACCGAGCGTGCGCGCAGGTGCACGAGCAGGCGAGGGATATCGATGCGTACGGGGCAGACTTCGAAGCAGGCGCCGCAGAGCGTGGAGGCAAAGGGCAGTGCAGCAGCTACCGGGTCAGTGGCGACCCCGGTCAGCTGGGGTGCGATGACTGCGCCGATCGGTCCCGGGTAAACCGAACCATAGGCGTGTCCGCCGACGCGTTCGTAGACCGGGCAAACATTGAGGCACGCCGCGCAGCGAATGCAACGGAGCGCCTGGCGCCCGACCCGGTCGGCGAGCGAGGCGCTGCGGCCGTTGTCGAGCAGGACGAGATGGAACTGTGACGGCCCATCCCCTTCGGTGACACCGCTCCAGATCGATGTATACGGGCTCATCCGCTCACCGGTCGCCGAACGGGCGAGTAGCTGGAAGAACACCTCGAGATCCGAAAACCGTCTGATCACCTTCTCGATGCCGACGACAGAGATCAGGGTTTCCGGCAGCGTCAGGCACATCCGGCCGTTGCCTTCCGACTCCACGACGACGAGCGCTCCGCTCTCAGCGACGGCGTAGTTCGCGCCCGAGATGGCGACCTTGGCGTGCAGGAAGCGCTCGCGCAGATGCGCCCGCGCCGCGGAGGCGAGGTCGGCCGGCTCGTTGCTGAGGCCCTTCGGGGCGGCAAGGCCGTGCTCTCCCATGTGCTCGAGGAAGATCGAGCGGATCTCGGTGCGGTTGCGGTGGATCGCAGGCACGACGATGTGGCTCGGAAGGTCCTCGCCGAGCTGGACGATGAGCTCCGCCAGGTCGGTCTCGGTGGCTTGGATGCCTGCCGCCGCGAGCGCTTCGTTGAGCCTTATCTCGACGGTGGTCATCGACTTGACCTTCACGACCTCTCGCACGCCGGTCTTCTCGACAAGGCCAACGACGATCCGGTTTGCCTCGGCCGCGTCCCGGGCGAAGTGGACCTGTCCCCCGGCCGCGGTCACATTCGCCTCCAGCTCCTCGAGCAGGTCGTCGAGACGACCGAGGGCATCGTCCTTGATCCCGGCCGCGGCGACGCGCAATTCCTCGAAGTCCTCCATCTCGGCTACGAGCCGCTCGCGCTTTTCCCGAATGGTCTTGGTCGCTCGGCGCAGGTTCACCCGCAGCTGCCCGTCGGCGAGCGTGCGCGCGGATGCCCGCGGAAAGGGGAGCGAATCCCTGAAGTCGCTCGTCACCCTCGGCCTCCACCGTCGCGGGAGGCGAGGATCTCGGCAATGTGCATCGTCCGCAGGCCCGAGCCAAGACGCGACGCCCCACCGCCAATATGGGTCAGACAGGAGTTGTCGAGTGCGCAGAGCACTTCGGCCCCGCTCGCCCGCACGGCCGCCATCTTGTCGGCGAGCATCGCCACCGAAGTGTCGGCGTTCTTCAGCGCGAAGGTGCCGCCAAAGCCGCAACAAGAGGTGGCTTCATCGAACTCGACGAGCTCGAGGCCCTCGACAGCGCGCAACAACTGCAGGGGCTGGTCTTTGACATGGAGAACGCGCAGAGAATGGCAAGTGGGATGGTAAGCAACCCGGTGCGGAAAGCAGGCGCCCACCTCGGTGACCCCGAGCTTGTCGACGAGCAGCTGACTGAGCTCGTACACCCGAGGTGCAAGCGCGCTCACCGCTGTCGAGAGCCCAGCATCCCCCTCCTCTTCGGCCAGGTTGGCGTAGGAGTCGACGACGGTACCCACACACGATGCCGAGGGGGCCACCACTGCCTCATAGGGCGAGAAGACCTCTACGAAATAACGCGCCAGGGCTAGTGCCTCGGTCCTATAGCCGGTGTTTATGTGCATCTGACCGCAGCAGGTCTGCGAATCGGGGAACACGACCTCGTGCCCGAGCCGCTCCAGGACCGCTACTACGGCACGGCCCGTCTCGGGGTAGATCGCATCGTTGAAGCAGGTGATGAACAACGCGATCTTCATCGGGCCCAGCTTTTCAGAAAGCTCACGGGCGCGCCCGTTCGGAAGTGGGTCAGTTTGAAATCGTCAGGACCACGGTCGAGCCCCACGTCGAGGTCTCCGGGGAACCCCGATCAGCACCACGATGATTAGGACCGCCGTTACGGCATCAGGAACGAAACGGACAACGTCGCTGTGGCCACGAATGAGGAACGGGCGTACCGGAGAACTCCTATGGCCACACACAACAGGAGTCGCCAGGCGTGCTGAGTCGTACCAGGCGTTGCAGGTGAGCTTCCGGGCGCTTCATGGCTACGCCTAGTGAGCCAGCCCAACCAGTTGAGCGCCTATCACAGATTTCAAACGGACCCACTGACGCCCGTTCGCCGTCGGTGGGGCTCAATCCACACATTGGCGGTGGCTGCGCTGTCACCTTTCAGGAAAGCACCTTTCGCCGTCACGTAAGGTCCGACGTGGGTAGCTCCGATGGACGACGGGCCGGCACGGCACTTTGACCGACCTCTCATTGCTGGCCCGCAGTTATGGCCCCCGGCTACCAAGTTTTGTGGCGGAGAGCAATCGGGCAAGGGTTCGATATCGGTCACTCAGCTGTGGAGCAGGACAGCAGTCGCAGTCGCACTGCGGTGTGCGAAGGCCAAGGAGCGGGCGCAACTTCGCCAAGCGGTGGTAGGTTCTCTCGAAAGGTCGCGAGGTGCCTCGGGGAGATGTCCAGTCTTTGCGAGGAGAATCGGGAAGCCGGTGAAACTCCGGCGTGGGCCCGCCACTGTGACCGGGGAGCTCTCCCCAAAGTGCCACTGTGCCTAGGCATGGGAAGGCGGGGAGGAGCGGGGATCCGGGAGCCAGGAGACCGGCCTCGCGAGTGGCAATCTGCCCTTGGACCGGGCGGACGAGAAGAAAGCGGAGGCCTTCTTCGATGTCTGCGCATGCGCGTTCGCGCAAAGCCGGTCCCGGCTCGGACCGGCCCTTCTCCGTAGAGGCCCGTGGTCTCGACCCTGTGCCCGACGAGGAGCGCCACGGCCGGCCGGCGGAGTTGTTCTGGGTCTGGCTGGCGGCGAATCTTGGCATCATCGGCATCGTCTACGGGGCGATCATCGCGACTTTCGGGCTTGATCTTGTCCAAGGCATTGCCGTTGCCATCGTGGGATCCGTGCTCTCGTTCCTGCTTGTCGGAGTGCTCGGGGTCGCGGGTGTCAAAACTGGGGCGCCGATGCTGGTCCTGTCGAGGATCTGCTTTGGGAGACGGGGCAACATAGGCCCTGCCGTGGTCAGCTGGCTGAGCCTGGTCGGCTGGGAGACGGTGACCGCCGTCGTCGCCGCCGACGCCCTCGAAGCGCTCGTGGAGAAGTCGTTCCATCTGCCTGCAGCGGACGCGCTGACCGTGGGCTGCCTGGTCGCCGTGGCGTCGGTGTCGCTGGCCCTCGGCCGCTTCGGCCATGCCACCATCGTCGCCGTGCAGCGCTTTGTCGCTTGGACCTTCGGAATCCTCACGCTCGCGATCTGTCCCGTGCTCGTCAGGCGCGCCCACTGGTCGAGCCTGCTCGGTGGGCGCCCCGGCTCGTATCTCGCCTTGTTGAGCGCCCTTAGCATCGTCGTTGCGAGCGGTGGCATCAGCTGGGCGAACCTGAGCGCCGATTACACCCGGTACCTACCGAGGGCCGCGTCGGCCCGCAAGGTCGTGCTGTGGACGAGTTTTGGCGCCACGGTGCCCCTCGGCATCCTCGTCGTCGTCGGCGTCATGCTCGCCAGCACGATCCCGGGCCTCGCCGACGCCGCCAACCCGGTGGCGGCGATCGGGTCGATCCTGCCCTCGTGGATGGAGATCCCCTATCTGCTCGCGGCGCTTGTGGGCCTTGTCTCCCAGATGGTGATGGCTCTTTACTCCTCGGGGCTCGGCCTGCTCGTGCTCGGGGTGCGAGTGCGGCGCTCGAGAACTGTGCTCATCGACGCGGCTGTCGTCGTGCTCGCCGGATCATTTTTCACCGTTGTCCGTCAGGGCTTCTTAGGGCCGTTCGTCAGCTTC
Source organism: Acidimicrobiales bacterium (assembly GCA_049514105.1). GTDB lineage: Bacteria > Actinomycetota > Acidimicrobiia > Acidimicrobiales > Bog-793 > Fen-455. The sequence continues at coordinate 54,014 of JBEKVJ010000011.1, read as the reverse complement.
GTCGAGCTCCTCGCCTGTCCGATCGCAACCTGGGCTGCCGTCTTGGTAGTGGACATGGCCCTTCGCCGCCGCCGTTACGCCCAGGGCTGGGCCAATGGGGGCCTCACCGCAGGGCCTCGCCTCTCGGCCGTGTTGGCTTGGGTCATCGGGTCGGTACTCGGCCTTTGTTGCACGGCTTCGCCGTTGTTCACCGGCCCGATCGCCCGCGGGATCTTCGCCGGGAGCAGCCTCGGGTACTTCCTGGGCTTTTTCGTAAGCGCGCTGATCTACCTGGTCGCCGAGACGGCGGGCGCCTGGCTGGCGCGCCGGGCCGTCCGGCTCCAGGGCCAGGTACAGCCGACAGGCTGACAGCTCCCGCATGCGGTAGTGGCGACGGCACTGGGCGGTCGTTTCATCTCAGCGCCAGGAGAATGAGTCCCACCGTCTCACAGCTAACCCCGGCCGCTCCGAGGACGTCGCCTGTGAAACCGCCCAGGCGTCGCCGCGCGAAGCCGAGGACGACGGCTCCTGCGACGGTTCCGCCTAAGACGCTGCCGAGGCCCCGCCTGCCGTCGGTTAGCCACGCGGCCAGCGCCGAAAGGGCGACCCCTGCAACGGCTGCATAGAGCACCTTGTCGGGGGGACCCTCCTCGCGGGCGAGAAAAGCGGTCGCGAGACCTTCGTCTCGGGCGTAGGGAACAGTCCGGCTCCCGATCACCATCAAAGAGCGCGAACAGCTCCACAGTGCCGCCACGAGCGCGGGCGAGGGCTCGATCGCCGCAAAGGCGCTGGTGCGCGCTAGAAGCGTGATGCCGAGCGCGACTGTCCCGAAGGTACCGATCTCCGGCTCCTCCATGATCGCGAGACGGTCCTTCGCGGGCCGGTGGGCGAACAGACCGTCGGCGCTGTCAGCTACGCCGTCGAGGTGCAAGGCGCCGGTCAGCACGGCGTCAGCGGCCACGACGACGACAGCGGCGGGAAGTGGGGCAAGTGACCGCCGGGCACGACACCAGATGCCTCCGGTGACAAAACCGAGGCCGGCACCGACGACAGGAAAGTACGTCATGGCCTCAGGCGTAGGACGGCCCTGCCCGGGCACAAAGGGCGTCAGGAAACAAGCTGCTTGTCGCAACGCGCCGATGCGCCCGGCCCACGACGGTGCTGGGGTCATGTCGGTCCTTTCGGCGGTTCCGCTGCGCTAAGGGCGAGCAAGCGGCCGGCGACGACGAGGTACGCCTCGTCGGCATGGGTGGCGAAGGTGGCATTGACCCGGCCGAGTACGTCACGGTACCGGCGAGAGAGCGCATCGGCGGGGACTATGCCCGAGCCGACCTCATTCGAGACGACGACAACCCGACTGCGGCGTTCATGGGCGCTGGCCGCGAAGCGAGTCGCCCTGGCGACGATCTCGTCCTCGTCCTCAAGGCCGCGACCGAACAGATTGGACACCCACAAGGTGAGACAGTCCACGACCACTACAGTGCCATCGGCTGTCCTTGCGAGTGCGCGCTCGAGCTCGACCGGCTCCTCGATCGTCTCCCAGTGCTCCGGTCGCTCGGCCCTGTGGCGCGCGATGCGCTCGGCGAACTCTGAGTCGAGTGCCTCCGCGGTAGCGATGAAACTGACGGGCAGGCCCGCATGGCCCGCCATTTCGATGGCGAGGGCGGACTTGCCGCTCCGGGCTCCACCAACCAAGAGCGTCAGCATCAGAAGTCGATGCCCCTTATGGCACTTAGACCAGCGTCGAAGGCGTGTTTCACGTTGCGCATCTCGCTCACCGTGTCTGCGATCGCGACGAGGCCAGAGGGGGCGTCGCGGCCGGTGAGGATGACGTTGACCTTGGCTGGCCTGTCGGAGACGGCCTCGATCACCTCTGTCTCCTCGATCCACTCCCAATTGACGGGGTAGGTGACCTCGTCGAGCAATACGAGGTCGAAGTCGCCTGACGCGATTGCCTCACGAGCAAGCTCCCAGGCGGCGCGAGCCAGCTCCGCGGAGCGCGCGAGGTCCGCGCTGTCCCAGGTGAACCCGTCGCCCATCACGTGCCACTCGGCGCCCAGTTCGCTCAAAAGGCGCGCCTCTCCTGAGGCCCAGCGCCCGGACTTCACGAACTGGACAACACTGACGCGCCACCCGCGATCGAGCGCGCGCAGCACCGTGCCCATGGCCGCGGTCGTCTTTCCCTTGCCGTCGCCGGTGTTCACGACCACGAGCGACGCGGGCCGCCTTGTCGTCCGTTGGGGTCGCGCGACCGGTGGTTCGGTCATCGCAAGCGTCCTGTCGTCTCGATCCAACTCACGCTTCCAACCGCCTGAGCGCCAGAGCCGAGATGTCCTTGTGGCTCGGCCGCACCGGGGTGACGGCGACGCCACTCTGGCCGTCCAGGATCTCGACCGACGCTTCGAAAGTCGCCTCGACGAAACCTTGCGTCAGCACTTCTGAGGCGCTCCCGATCGCAACCGGACGTCCGTCGGCGAGAACGAGAATTCGGTCGGAGTACTGCGCGGCGAAGGTGAGGTCGTGCAAAGCGCACAGCACGCACAGCGACTTCTCTCGACGCAGTTCGTCGGCAAGTTCCAATACGAGTTGACCGTGGCCCAGATCGAGCGAGGCGGTGGGCTCGTCCATGACCAGCACGGGAGCCTCCTGGGCGAGCGCCCGCGCGAGCACGACGCGTTGGCACTCCCCACCTGAGACCTGACCGAGGGCCCGCCCGGCGAGCGAGGCGAGATCGAGTCGTTCCAGCACGGCAGCGACAACGCGCCGGTCCCGACGCGTCGGAGCCCCGAGGTAGGAGTGGTGGGCGGAGCGGCCGAGCATGATGTAGTCGATGACCGACATCGCCGCGGGTATCACGGGACGCTGCGGCACGTACGCGACGAGGCGCGCCACCTCGCGCCGCCTCGCGACATTCGGGATGCGCCCGGCTACGCGAATCTGGCCTTCGTAGCCGACAAGGCCGACGACGGCCCGCAAGAGGGTCGTCTTGCCCGCTCCGTTCGGCCCGACGACGCCGAGCCAGCTGCCCTGGTCCACCTCCGCCGAGACGGACTCGAGCACGGTCGTGCCATCGAGGGCCACCGAGACGCTCTCGATCTCGAGTATCACGAGAAGGTCCTAGCCTGTCGCAGCACGATCAGGAAAAAGGGAGCGCCCAGAAAGGCCGTGACGACCCCGAGCGGGATCTCGCTCGGCGACAGCACCGTGCGCGCCAAGAGGTCCGCCAGGATCAGAAAACCTGCCCCGAAGAGGACCGACAACGGCAATATGCGCTGATAGCTAGGGCCGGCGATGAGCCGGATCGTATGCGGGACGATGATCCCGACAAAACCGATCAGACCGCTCACCGAGACCGCAGCGGCGGTCCCGAGAGTCGCCGCGGCAACGATCACGAGACGGATGCGATCGGCCCGCACCCCGAGGCTGTTCGCCTCGTCGTCGCCCACGCTGAGCGCGTCGAGCAGGCGCCTGCAGGCAAGCAGCACGACCATCGAAACGGCTAGGTAGGGCAAGATGAGCTCGACCTGCGTCCAGCCGGCGGTGGAGAGTCCTCCGAGGATCCAGTCGTAGACCTCTGCCAGTACCTGCGGGTTCTGCTGCTGGAGGAGAAAGGTCTGCACTGCGGTGAAGAACGCCCCGACAGCTATCCCGGCCAGCACGAGGCTCGTGGCGTTGCGAGCGCGGTTCGCCGACCGCCCGAGAGCGAAGGTGGCGCTCACGGCCACCACTGCGCCGATGAAGGCCGCAACCGGGACGGGGTTTATCGACCAGGCCACAAGATGGGGTATCTCCACGACCGCGAGCGTCGCCCCGAGCCCTGCCCCCGAAGCCACGCCGAGCAGGTAGGGGTCAGCGAGCGGATTGTGGAAGACACCTTGGTACGAGGAGCCCGCCAGGGCGAGCATCGACCCGACGAGCCCGCCGAGGACGATGCGCGGGATACGAAGCTGCCAGACGACGGCTACACCTGTCGCCGAGAGACCCGAGTGGACCGGGACAAACGGGATCCGGCTCACGACCTCTTTCAGCACGGACCCAGGAGAGAGGTCGGCAGGGCCGATCAGGAGCGAAACGACTGCGGCACCAACGAGAAAGCAAACACCTAGGACCACGTGAAAGCCACGAAGGCGAGTAGGCAAGATCGTCGGCTCTCCCTCGCCCCCGTCCTCGAACAGCCTGAGTGTCGAAGGCAGCTCCCTGCCCGGTCTGCGGAAGAGCCCGGCCCTGGCGAACCGGCGCGACTCACCGGTGACGACCACGGCGCGCATCAGCTCTGCTTACCGGTCAGCGCGTTCACGATCACCGAGAAGAACGTCTCGAGGCTGTGAGGACCCCATTCAGATGCGACCGAGTCGTTGACCGTAAAGACGTGGCCGAGACGCACGGCTCGCAGGGTCGAGAACCCCGGCCGCTTCGCGAACGTCATGGCGCTCTGGCCACAACAGACCGTGTCGGCGAGAAAGACGTAGTCCGGGTTCGTCTTTATGAGGTACTCGGCCGAGAGCTGGGGGTAGCTGCTCCCGTGCCGACCAGCCGGGTCAGCGATGTCGACCATCCCGAAACGGGAGAACAGAGCTCCGATGAACGTCTTGGAGGTCGCGCTGTAAAGCGTCGGGTCGAACTCGATGTAGTAGGTCCGGCCTCGCGCCCTCGAACCAACAGGGTGCGCGACCTTGTCGAGGTCCGCCGCGATCGCCGAGACCGTCCTCCCGGCTTCGGCGACATGGCCGGTCGCAGCGCCGAGCTCGTCGATTTGTCGGTCCACACCGGCGATGGTCGTCACCGCTGGCAAGAGGAGCGTCGGGACGTGGAGCGTCTTCAGCTGGGCGACGAGGTCGGTCGTGTCAGTGGAGAGGATGACGAGGTCCGGGCGCTTTGAAAGGTAGTCCTCTGCGCTCGACTCGTAGCCGGTGAAGTCCGTGCGAGGGGCGTCGGCCGGGTACCACGAGTACTTGTCCACCCCGACGACCTGGTGACCCGCCCCGATCGCGTAGAGCATCTGGGTCGCGCTCGGGGAAAGGCACAAGATCCGCGTCGGGCGCTGGGCGATGCGCACGGTGCCGGCGGCGCTCGTCACCGAGACGGGAAAGGCCCCACCGCTCGGCTTTGTCGCTTTCGGCGCCGCGGCCGTCGTCCCGCACGCGCCTAAGAACGCGACGAGTAAGAGCAGGGCTGCAGTCTTGATCACAGTTGGTCTCATGGCACTCCTCCTCTGGTCGAGGACTCGTGTCTGGAGACAGGGACTTCCCCTGCGACCGCCCGTTCACCTCGACGTGCGTGATCGCGTCCAACTGGCCAGGCGACCTGGCTCGTCCTCTCGCCTCGATGCTCGCAGGATGAGGAACGTCAGTTGCGGGACAGCGCCGGATTCTCACCGGACTTCGCTGTGCCAGCTGGGTGCTGATGCGACCCTAGGCCAGCCGAGCCGGTGACGGCAAGCCTTCGATCATCGTTCGCCGGCAGTCTCGCCTTTCATGCAGGTGGTCGGCATGGGAGGAAAACTGGCGGTCCCGCTCGGCCCATTTGTGCCGAGCAAGGACCGATGCGGGAAGATGGGCTGCGCGCGAGCATGGCCTCTCTCGCGATTAGAGATAGGCCTACGCGAGCACGATCGACAAGAAGAGGTGCACGTGAACCAGGAGCTGTTCGCCACGCTCGCAGAAAGCCTCGAATCACTGGACACCGCCGCCGCTCAAGCGGCGGCACAACTGCAGGATCGTCTCACCAAGCCACAGGGCTCACTGGGACGACTCGAGACCCTTGGCATCCAACTGTCAGGGATCGCCCGCACCTGCCCGCCTCCGGTCCCAGAGCCCGTCACAGTCGCCGTGTTCGCCGGTGACCACGGGGTCGTCGAGGCCGGTGTAACACCGTGGCCGTCGGAGGTCACAGCGCAGATGGTCGCGAATTTCTGCGCCGGCGGGGCCGCGATAAACGTCCTCGCCCGTCACGTCGGCGCCACGGTCGTGGTGGTCGACGTCGGTGTCGCCAACCCGATCCCCACCGAGTCGACCGACCTGTTCTGCCGCAACGTGGCGCGAGGTACCGCCAATCTGGCCACCGGGCCGGCGATGACCGAGGAGCAGGCGTTGGCCGCGCTCGAGGTGGGCGCCGAGATCGGAGCCGAAGCGGTCAAAAGGGGTGCGAGGATGCTAGTTACCGGCGACATGGGGATTGGCAACACGACCCCATCGGCCGCTCTCATCGCGGCTCTGACCGGCACCAGCCCGCGCCAGGTCACCGGGCGGGGGACCGGCATCGACGATGCAATGTTGGACCACAAGACCAAGGTGATCGAGACGGCGCTCGGACGCCTGTCAAGCGACGCCGACCCTCTCTCGGTCATCGCAGAAGTCGGCGGCCTGGAGATCGCAGCTCTCGCCGGCTATATCGTCGCCGGAGCTGCGGCGCGCGTGCCGGTGATCATCGACGGGGTAATCGCCGTCGCAGCCGCGCTCGTGGCCGCGGCCTTCGCCCCCCTGTCGGGGCAATACCTGATCGCCGGGCACCGCTCGAGCGAGCCCGGTGCTGCGGTCGGTTTGGCCAATCTGGGCCTGACACCCGTACTCGAGTTGGAGCTTCGCCTCGGCGAGGGCAGTGGCGGTGCGCTAGCGGTCCCGATAGTGCAGGCGGCAGCAAAGATCCTTCGCGAGATGGCCACCTTCGACTCGGCGGGGATCACAGACAAAGCCGGCCAGGATTGAGCTCGCGGCCGACTTTGCCGCGTGGCACGAAGACGACCTTTTCTTCTCGCGTGTCGTCGGTAGTAGAGCAACCATCTGAGAGAACGGGGTAGCACAATCCATGGGGATATTCGAGGAAATTCGTGCGGCGATGGTTGACGGGGACTCGAAACAGGCAGTCGCCGCAGTGAGCCAGGGTCTGGCCGATGGCATCGACGCGGGGACATTGCTGCACGAGGGCTTGATCGCGGGAATGGCAGAGGTGGGTCAGCTCTACGAGAACGGGGAGATCTTCGTGCCGGAGATGCTCGTAGCGGCGAGAGCGATGAACGCGGCCTTGGCTGTGCTCAAGCCGCACCTCGTTAGCGAGGGCGTCGCGTCGAGCGGCAAGGTCGCGATCGGAACCACCGAAGGTGATCTGCACGACATCGGAAAGAACCTCGTCGCGATGATGCTGGAGGGCTCCGGCTACGAGGTCGTCGACCTTGGCGTAGACGTCCCTGCAGAGAGGTTCATCGAGGCGATCCACAACGGGGCAAAGGTGCTGGCGATGTCGGCCCTTTTGACCACGACAATGACGAACATGCAGAGCGCCATCGAGGCCATCACAGCGGCGGGACTGCGCGACCAGGTCCGCATCATCATCGGCGGAGCGCCGATCACCAAGAGCTACGCCGATGAGATCGGCGCGGACGGCTACGCGGAGGACGCCTCCAGCGCGGTCCGATTGGTAAAAGAGGTGCTTGCCGCCTGAACCTGGATCGCTCATGGAACCTGTGCCCCGATGTAGACATGGTGCTGAGGGCACAAGGCGCTGACCCCGAAGCCGTGCGCCGTCGCGGATCGTCCGCTGTCCGCATCGCCCAACAGGCAGTCACCGAAGGTGCCCGGCGGCTACGACCCGTCGTTGTGTCCGCTGTGCTTGCGGTACGCGAGTTCCGCCACGAGCGCGTGTTGCTGGAACCAAACGGCCAGCTTTCCGGGCCGCTTGTGGCCGAGCATTTGCACGCCGCCAAGTCCGTCGTAGCGGCCGTCTGCAGCATCGGGCCTGAACTGGAGCAAGCCGTCTCTAGGTGTTTCGCCGAGGACCCGGCTCTCAGTATGGCTCTCGACGCCTTCGGCTCGGCCGCGGTCGACCTCGTCGCCTCGGCGATGTGCGCCCGCGTGGACGCCGAGGCCGATGCTCAAGGCGTGAGGACAACGATTCCGCTCAGTCCTGGTCTTGTGGGCTGGCCCGTCGCGAGCGGTCAGAGTCAGATCTTCGCGCTCGTGGACGGGGCGTCGGCGGGGGTCTCCTTGACCAAAGGGTTCATGATGCTGCCGAGAAAGTCGACCTCGATGGTGATCGGCATCGGCCCGGAGGTTGACCATGCTGGCGAGTCATGCGACTACTGCTCAATGGCCGAGACCTGCCGCTACCGACAAGAACACCTCTCAGCCCACAGCTGAGCTCGATCCCTCTCGGGGTCAACATTGGGGCTTGCGCAGACCGAAACTCGCCGCCCCGGCACAGACACGCCCCGGCCGGTTCCCTCAGGACGGCGAAGCCACGAGCTCGCCGGCCCGATGGGCTTTCATGTAGATGCGGCATTCGCTGTCGGCACCGGTAAGGACGTCGGTCGCGAGCTGGAACGGGCGTGAGGTTCGCGGCGCGGCGAGGGCCCGCGCGATGTTGACCGCCGTCGGATCGACGATGCCGCTGTCGGCGCCGGCCTCGATTGCGAGCACCAAGAAGGCGTCGTTCAAGAGCCGACGGTTGGGGAGCCCAAAGCTGACGTTGCTCATGCCGCCGGTGATGTGGATCTCGGGCCCGAAACGGCGGCGCACCTCGGCGATCGCGTCAAGACAGTGACGCCCATAGCCGGGATTGACCGCGATCGGGAACACGAGGGGGTCGAGGTAGATCTGCTCGAGAGCGATGCCGGCTTTGAGCGATGCGTCAATGATCAGCGCGGCGTTGTTCACACGTTCCTCGGCATTGGTCGGCATCCCCGATCTACCCGCGGCGGTGACTACGACGGGGGCCTTGAGCTCGGCTGCGAGCTCGAGGGCTTCGATGCGCTCGAGCGAAGCCGAGTTGAGCATCGGCGGCCCGACATGGGCGCCCGCGGCGTCTGCTGCAAGCGTGACGCCGGTACGGAGGGTCTCGAGATTGGACGAGTCGACCGAGAGCGGGACGTCAGTGAGCGGCGCGAGCATTCCGACGAGCCACCTCATCGCCTCGATCCGTTCGGCTGGCTTGCTGGAGAACTCGTCGACGTTCACATCGAGAAAATGCGCCCCGGCTTTGGCCTGACGCTGGGCCAGGGTCCGCAGGTAGGAAAGGGCGACGGAACGGTCAGGTTCCTCCGGCGACATGGCGAGGGCGAGGGCGAGGCGAACGTGCTTTACGCGTCCTTCTGCGTAAGACTGCGAGGCCTTTTCAACCTCCGAGATGCGCAGGTGAGACAGAGCACCGTCCTCGTTTGAAAAAGTGATCCCCTCCTCGCCGTTCTCGTTCGGGGCGATCCGCTCGTTCTTCCTGTTAAGCACGCGGGTGGTGTGGATGTTCTCACCTATGAGGATGAACCTCGGTGTTGTCGTGCTCATCGCAGGTTTTCTCCAACACGGGCTGTGTGGTCGCGCCCTAGGAACGTGTTGGCCCAGGCACTCGTAGAGCGGAGGGTGTTGTCGTTGAACACGACCGGGCCTTCGAGCATCGTGTCCTCCTCCCCGTAGGGCTTCAGACGTTCATAGGCGCGTGCCCAGATGCACTCTTTGTCGGACACCTCGCAAAGCCCCTCACGGGTCCCACCGCACGGCCCGTTGCGCTGGTTCTTCGCGCACTGGGACTCAGGGCACAGATAGGCGATCTCCGCCAGAGAGCAGTCACCACAGTCCTGGCAGTCAAAGAGGGGCTTCTTCGCGGTGTGCTCGGCGAGGTGCAACAAGTTCAGGGCCGGGCGCCCACAGGCCTCGACGCCGGCATAGAACTTGCCAGCCAGGCCGAACAGGGGCGCTTTCGGGTCGAACACGACCCGGTGGGCGAGACGGCTCGAGCGGTAGGCGACCGGGACCTTTGCCCGGGCCGCTCGGCGCGCCTCGGGTGTACGAGAGGCGACATAGGCGCGGTTTACCTCCGAGGACGACAGGCCAGAAGTCGCGTCGCGCTCGAAGTAGTAGAACTCGTCCGGGTAGGCGAACTGGATCTGTTTTGCGAATTCCTTCCAGTCCCCAACTGCGAAGCTGTCGGCCTTGGTGAGGATGTCTTCGCAGTCGGACGGCTCTAACCTGCCGCCGAGATAGGCACCGCGAAACCCGAGGCCCCTAGAGACAGCGACCTGTTTTGCCGCCAGCTCCAAAAAGAACGAGCGACCCTTGTCGGGTGATGCCCCGTAGCGCTCGCAAAGAGCCAGGAGCTCGTCGGTCACCACGACGCCGGGGATCCTCCCGGCGTTAAATGTCCGTGCCGCTTGTTTGGACAAGATGTAGACGTTCGCGATGACGGGCACAGCGAGCCCGCTCATGGCCATCCAGCGCAGCAACTCGTCGTCCTTACGAACGTCGTAGCCGACCTGGTTGATGACAAAGCGTGCCCCGGTCTCGATCTTGCGCCGGAGCTTTAGGTACTGGGGGACGAGCTCGCGTTCGTGGCGCTTATGGTTGGTGACGACAGCGCCGAGGAAGAAGCTCGTCGGCTGCATCTTGCGACCTGTGCGCTCGTCGTAAAGTCCCTTGTTCATGGCCTCGTACATCGCGAGGAGCCCGACCGAGTCGATGTCGAAGCTCGGCCGGGCCATGCCTGCATAGCCCGGGCTCGGGTAGTCCCCTGACAGGGCCAAGATGTTGTCGAAGCCCTCCGAGGCGAGATTCCAGCCCCGGCTCTGGAGCGAGTTGCGGTTGCAGTCCTTGCAGGCGAGATGGATTATCACCTCCTGACCGTGTGACATGAGGTCGGTGCCGAGCGTGTCCGCAGCCAGCATGGCGTTGCCGGCCGGGTTGTCGGTGATCGAGAGGACGTCGATGCGCGGGCTCTCCGCTAACAGCCGCGCCCGGGTTAGTACGCGCTGTCCCTCCTTATCGGAGAGCAATCCGCGGCTCGTTACTAGCTCGACGGCTGTGACGAAACGGTCGGTCTCCTCGAGCAGGTGGCGGAAGCTCGGGTGGCCCGAAGGGCCTGTGGCGTCCTGTTGTGCGTTCATTTGTGAGTCGCTCATCTCGCCGTAAGCGGACGGTCCTTTGCGGGGACTGGCGCGTGCCGATAAGTCGTCAAGGCAACGATCCTTCTCCGGCGAGCAGCCTCAAGAGCCGCTCCGCCTCACTGCAGAGCGCGTCGCGGCCCCTTGCGATGTAGTCACGCGGGTCGACGCCGGAGCTTTGGAGGCCTAGCTGCTCACGAACCGCGGCCGTGAAGATCGAGTTCAGGTGTGTCGAGATGTTGACCTTGGAGATGCCTGCGCGCACCGCACGCGAGAGGTCGTCATCTGAGACGCCCGAGGATCCGTGCAACACAAGCGGGCAATGCACCGCGCTGCGCAGCTGTTCGATGAGGGCGAAGTCCACGACCGCATCTCGCGCTGTCATTCGGTGCTCCGTCCCGACAGCCACGGCCAGGGCGTCGACACCTGTCGCGGCGACAAACTCGGCCGCTTCCACGGGATCAGTCCTCGCCCCGGGGGCGTGCACACCTCCTTTGCCGCCCACCACGCCCAGTTCGGCCTCGACCGAGACCTCACGAGCGTGGCATTCGCGCGCCACCGATGCTGTCTCAGAGAGGTTCGTCGCGTACTCGAGCAGTGAGCCGTCGAACATGACCGACGGCACTCCTAGCTCGACCGCCTCTCGCACAAGCGACCTGGAGACGGCATGGTCGAGCTGGACGCAGACCGGCTGTGCTGCCGATCGTGCGAGACAAAGAGTGGCACCGGCCAATGGTGCGAGCTCGCCGTGGTAGTGAACACAGTTCTCGCTGATCTGAAGCACAACTGGCAGGTCGGCCCGATCGGCGGCGGCCACGAACGCCTCGGCGTGCTCTAGTAGAACGACGTTGAAGGCGCCGACCGCGACCCCCTTTCGGGCGGCAGAGCCGAGCAGCTGGGTCCCAGTCGCGAGGGTCATGACAGGCTCAGATCACCGACCCGCGCCGCATGCGAGACGCCAGCAGAGCCGCGCTTAAAGAACATGCCCGACAACAGGGCGCCTTGGAGGATCGGGACATCTTTGGCAACACTACTGACACAGGATGAGGCCCGGGTCCAAGACACATAGGGCTGATCCTCGGTCAGGACATGACCCTCGCTATGGTCTTGTTCTCGGTCGCGGTGGGCGCAGTCCACTCTAGATCTGAGCCAGGGCTGTCTGGATCTGGGGATTCAACCTGGTAATGGGACGGTACTTGAGGCGCCCCGGCCGCAGCTGTGCCGCTAGCAAGATGGCGCCGGCAACACCGGCGCCGTCACCAAGCGCCGGAGCGACCACAAGGTCCTCGATATGGCGCGCCTCGGGGAAATACGCCGTGTTGAGCAGCTCGGGCATCCTCTGACGAATCCTCGGCAGGAGGGCCGGATCATGCAGAACGCCACCGCCGAGAACGACGCGCTGAGGCCGGTACGAAGAGATGAGATTCGCGAGGCCGAGCGAGACGTACTCGCTCTCCAACAACGCCTCGTCGGGCGGCTCCAAGCCGGCAAGGGCCCAGAGCTCTGCCCTCTTCTCCTTGGCGGGGCCCGAAGCCAGTCCCTCCCAGCAATTGCCGTGGAAGGGACAGTTACCCCCCCACATCTGCTCGGGAGCACCCGGTACGCAATCGCTTGAGTGCTGGGGGAACCTCATGTGCCCCATTTCGGGATGTGACCGCCCGTGCACGAGGAGGCCGTTGGCTATGGCCCCGACTCCGATCCCTGTCCCGACGGTGACATAGAGCATGTCGGAGCATCCTTGCGCCGCTCCCCAGGACCACTCCGCGAGCGCGGCCGCGTTGACGTCGGTGTCCAGCTTCACCGGCACTCCGAGGGCCTTCTCAAAGCTCTCCCTGACTGGCCAGCTTGCCCACGCGGTCTTCGGCGTCGCCCGCGCGATCACGCCCGACACCGGCTCCAGGGGGCCGAAACAGGCGACCCCGAGCGAGACCATGGTGCTCGAGCCGCCTTGAGCGCCGCGGAACCATTCGGTCGCGGCCTTTATCGTCCTTCCCGGATCGGTCGTCGCTATGACGGTGGCGACCCAGCCGTCCTCCGAGCCGTCGCCGATCGCCAGGACGCACTTCGTCCCACCAAGCTCGATGCCCGCATAAGGAGTCACTGGTCAGTCCCTGCTCCCAAACCTTCGGCGCACAACAGATGTCAGCGATGTGCTCATGAGGCCGCCACACGCACGAGGGGCTTCAGGATCGACGGGTCCCTGCGTGCGGCACCAAGGGCTTCCTCGCTCGACTCGAGAGAAAAGCGGGCGTCGACGAGGCCTTCGACATCGACCGCCCCCGATGTCAAAAGGGCGATCGCCTGCGGGTAGGTGTTGGCGTAACGGAACGTGCCTGTGAGCGAGATCTCCCGAGTCTGGACGGCCGCGATCGGAATCGGGAGCTCCGATGACGGGCACATCCCCACGAGCACGGCGGCCCCGGCTGGACGCACACAACGGATCCCGTCCAAGACAGCGGTCGGCGAGCCCGAACAGTCGATGAACACATCCGCGTCCGAAGCCTCCTGTTCGAGGCTCGAGGTCGTCGTGTCAATAACCGCCGTCGCTCCTATGGCCAATATGCGCGCCCGGCGCGCGGGCACCGGGTCGCTCACGATCACCTCGCTTGCACCTGCCGCCCGGGCGACGAGCGTGACGACAGCGCCGATCGGTCCCGCTCCCGCGACCGCCACACGGGCCCCGAGACCTACCTTCGCCTTGGCGCAGGCCCACAGCCCAACCGAGAGAGGTTCGCAAAGTGCCCCGGCGTCATCTGAGACCCCTTTTGGCAGCGCGAACGCGAAATCCTCGTGGATAGTCACGAAGCGGGTGAGCGTCCCGTCGACCGGTGGCGTCGCGAAGAAGACCACCTCACGGCACAGGTTGTAATGGCCCGTGCGACATTCTCGGCATGTGCCGCACGGCACGCCCGGCTCGAGGGCCACGCGTTGTCCGAGCTCGTGCTTTACAGCCGAGGCCCCGCGGCCAACGACGATGCCTGAGGCCTCGTGACCGAGCACGAGCGGGGCCCTGACGACGAAGTCGCCTATGCGCCCGTGCTCGTAGTAGTGGACATCCGACCCACAGATCCCGACCGACCCGATCTCGACGAGGACTTCGCGAGGGCCCGGGACAGGCATAGGTCGTTCCTCCACACGTAGATCGTGCGGGGCGTAGAGCACAGCGGCGGTGTTCGACAAGCGCTCCATCGGTACTCATTTCCTCTCGGGCTCTGGGGCATCAAGGCACCTCACGGAATAATCACAGCCTTCATGCAAGAGGCGTCCTCCTGCAACGCCGCCAGGGCGCGGTCGTAATCTGCGAGGGCGAACTCGTGGGTAACGATGCCCTCGGTGCGCACGCGACCAGAGCGGAGCACGCCAAGGGCGCGGTCAAAGCAATGGGTCTGCGCGAAGGATCCCTTCACTGTCAGCTCGCGACGGAACACCTCGTAGGGGTGAAAGGGCCACAACGCTTTCTCGTCTGTCATCCCATAGACGAGGACCGTGCCGCCGTCACGTGTGAGCGACAGGCACACTTCGCCGACGGCCACCGCACCGGTCGCCTCGACGACGATGTCGTAACCCTCGGGGGCGTTGTTCCGCAACCCTTCGAGCGAGGCAGCCGGGTCCGACCGGTCGATCCTGAAAGTGACATCGACCCCGTAGGAGCGGGCGAGGGCCAGCTTGAACTCCGTCGGGGCTGCCACGGTGACTCGCGCGGCGCCGCCATGAACGAGCAGCTGTGCCACTACGAGCCCGGTTGGACCGGCGCCGAAGACGAGCACGTCCGATCCAGGCCGCGCACCGAGCACGTCCATCCCGTGGATAGCGCACGCTGTCGGCTCGGTCATCACTGCCGTGGCCGGGCTCAGGTCGTCGGCGGAAAAACACTTCTCCGCCCGCACGATCACATATTCAGCGAACGCCCCCGGCCCGTTGACCCCGAGGGAGTAGAAGTTCTCGCAAAACAGCGGTGCGTCCCGTTTGCAAGCCGGGCAGTGCCCGCACAGCACCGTGTTGTCGGCCGCGACCAGTTGCCCGATACTCAGCGCACCGGATGCCTCGCCCAGCGACTCGACCCGGCCGAGGATCTCGTGCCCGGGCGTCAACGGGTAGCGCGAAAAGAAGCCGCCCTCGTGGATATGGAGGTCAGTCCCGCACATCCCGGCCATTTCGAGCGCGAGTCGGACCTCTCCCGGTCCGGGCTCAGGCGTGGGCACCGAGCGCACCTCGAAACGCCGGGGGGCGTCGTAGACGACGGCTCTCATCTGGCGTGCTCCGTGGGCCAAGCCCGGACACCCGACGCGATCGTCACCGTCCACCTCCGCAAGCCACCTTACCGGGAGGGCCTAAAGGGCTCCTGTTTCTCCCACGCGCCGCACGGCGTTGGGGCCAGGCTCGACCCCGGAGACGAGAATCGAGCCTGCGGTCCTGGCTGGCCCCGAAGGATGGGGCCAGCTGAGACTTGCGAGGGCGCGAGCGGCGATCACCGCATAGAATTTCTAGCTGCCATGAGCGTTCCCAGTGCCTCATACTCGGTGACGATGCGCGTAGAGCTCGAGCATCCCTCGGGCATCGGCGCAGTCACCACGGCAGTAGGCGACGCCGGCGGAGCGGTCACGGCACTCGACGTCGTCGAGCCGAACGAGAACCGCATGGTCATCGACCTGACGTGCAATGCCGTGAACGACGAGCACTCCGCCAAACTCCGGGACTCAGTTGAGGCAGTCCCCGGGGCGCACGTCTTGGCCATGAGCGACAGGACCTTCCTTCTCCACCTTGGCGGGACGATCGCCGTCGAAGCCAAGGTGTCTCTCAAGACCCGTGATGACCTTTCGATGGCCTACACGCCCGGCGTCGCCCGCATCTCGATGGCGATCGCCAACGACCCGAGCGTGGCGAGAAATCTGACGATCAAGCGCAACACAGTCGCTGTGGTGACCGACGGGTCCGCCGTCTTGGGCCTCGGTAACATCGGGCCCGCAGCTGCGCTCCCGGTCATGGAAGGCAAAGCCCTCCTCTTCAAGCGCTTCGCGGGCGTCGATGCCTGGCCCGTTTGCCTCGCGACACAAGACGTGGACGAGATCGTGCGAATCGTCGAGTGCATCGCCCCCGTCTACGGCGGGATCAACCTCGAGGACATCTCGGCCCCACGTTGTTTTGAGGTGGAGTCGCGCCTTCGCGAGGCCCTCGACATCCCCGTCTTCCATGACGACCAGCACGGCACGGCGACTGTCGTCTTCGCAGCCCTGCTGAACGCGTTGCGCGTCGTCGGCAAGGCGATGAGCGAGATCCGTGTCGTCGTCCTCGGAGTCGGTGCTGCCGGTGTCGCCATCACCAAGCTGCTGCTTGCCGAAGGAGTCGGCGACGTCATCGGGGTCAACCGGAACGGGATCATCGCCAAAGACGACCCGCGCCTCGACGAGCCCCGTCGTTGGCTCGCTGCGCATACCAACAACGAGAATCGGACCGGCAGCCTCATGGACGCGATGGCCGGTGCCGACGTGCTGATCGGGGTCTCGGGTCCCGACCTTGTGACCGAGGAGCACCTAAAGGCCCTAGCTCCCGACTCGATCGTCTTCGCCCTTGCCAACCCTGACCCCGAGGTGGACCCGGTGCTCGCACGCCGCTACGCCGCGATCGTGGCAACGGGAAGGAGCGACGAGCCCAACCAGATCAACAACGTGCTCGCCTTTCCGGGCATCTTCAGGGGGCTGCTCGACGTCGGCGCCAAGCATGTCACCGAGGAGGTCGAGATCGCAGCCGCAAAGGCGATCGCGGACGTGGTCAGCGCGTCGGAGCTCTCGGCTACCTACATCGTGCCGACGGTATTCAACCCGGGCGTCGTCCCGGCGGTCGCCACCGCCGTCGAGCGTGTCGCCCGGTCCTCGTAGCGCTCCTGATCCATCTCGTGCCATGACGGCCATGGGTTATCCGGCCGTGGTCCGAAGCTCTCCTTGGGGCGCGCTGGCGGTCGGCATCGATGTCGCCGAGGAAAAAAAGGGCCTGGACCTCGTAGCCCTCGACAACCACCGGTCGGTCGTCGCGAGCGCCGGTCGCCTGAGCGTCACCGACACGGCCCGGATCGTTCTCGAGGAGCTCAGGCCAGCGATCGTTTGCATCGACTCGCCTTCAAGTTGGTCGATCTCCGGCAGGAGCCGGGAGGCAGAACGGGAGCTAAGAGGGCTCGGGATCAGTGCCTTCGCCACCGGGCCGGATCCCGGGCCGCACCCCTTCTACCGCTGGATGCGCGTCGGCATGGCCGTCTACCGGTCCCTCGCCGGGACCTATCAGACATTCCGCGGCGCTCCGGCCGCCGGCACCGCGGCGGAGGTGTTCCCCGAGGCCTCAGCTGCGCTTTTGGCCGGCCGGTTCCGCAACCGGGACGAGACGAAACTTGCGTTTCGGCGCCACGTGCTCGGCCAGCAAGAAGTGGACCCCGCCAGGCTGGCAACGCTCGACCGCGTGGACGCGGCCCTCGCCGCGCTCACCGGTGTATTTGCACTCGAGGGCATCTTCAGCACCGTCGGCGACCCTGAAGAGGGCGTGATCCTGCTCCCCGTGGCGAGGCTCCAGCCACTTGGCCGGATGCGGCAGTAACCGCCCCGGTGCGGCGCAGGCGAGCCCACAACTCGCCGTCGGCGCGGCGCAACGCCGCCGGTCGTTGCCTGTGATGACACGATGGCCGCCCCCCCGTTGTGGGCGGTGCCAGGACCAATTTTGCCTGGTCGGCCGCAGCGCCTCGCCCTAGCTCGCACCTGTGAGGACCAGCACGGCAAGTGCGGCGGCCATGGAAAGTGGGACGGCGACGACTCCGATGCGGCTCGCCTTGGCTATGGACGGCTCGGCTCCTGCAGCTCGCGCCGTGCGCAGCCACAGCAGCCATGCCAAAGAGCCGGTCACGAACAGGTTCGGACCGAGATTGAGCCCGACGAGCAGAGCGAACGGGTGGCCAGGTCTACGGGCGGAAAGCAGCGACGCCGCAGGGAGGTTGTTGACCAGCACCGAGCTCGCGGCCGCGAGCGCACCGGTCCCCCACGGGTCCAGGTGCGACAAAAGCGTGGCGGGCCCTGACCATGCCCGGCCCAAGGTGCCGAGAGCCACGGCGACACCGAAAAGGCCGACGAGCACCGGCACGCCGAGCACCCCGGCCACATGACCGAGGTGCTCCTTCTTGGCGGCAAGGCGGATACCCACGACCACGACACCGACGATGGCGACCGGTAGTGCCGGCGAGCCCAAAGCAAGCACTAGCACCGTGGCGAGCACGACGGCGATAAGTCCAAGGCCCAGCTTTGGCCTGGTCGGCGTCGTCAGCTCCCCGGCGCTTAGCCGCAGCGTCCGGCGTTCGAAAACAGCGACCACGAGAGCGGTCACCACGAGCGCCGCCAGCGCTGGGGCCCACATCCGGGCCAGGAACCCGGCGCCGCTCATGTGGTGATGACCGAGGACGATCAGGTTCGTCAGGTTCGAGCCGGTGAGAAACAGTGACCCCCCATTCGAGAAGAGCAGGCATCCGTAAACAAGCGGGGCTTCGCCCCCGCCCCGACTCCTGGCGGTGTAGACGAGCACCGGGGTGAGGAACGCCACCGAGGTGTCCAGGTTCAAAACGGCCGTAACGACAGCGACCATCACGGTGGCGCCGACAAAAAGAACCGCCCCGCTGCTCGCGACGCGGGCGAGCTGGTGCCCGGCAGCCGCGAACAGGCCGTCATCGTCAACGACGAGCCCGATGAGTAAGAGCCCGGTCACGAGCACGAACGGGGACCAGTCCTGAGACGCCGCAGAGCTGGCCTCAGAAGGGCTTGCAACCACCGCCGCGAGCAACCCGACGACCCCGGCGCCAGCCAGCAAGCAATCGAGGCGACTTGCGAGGCCGCCGGAAAAACGGCGTGTCTCCTCGCTTGAAGACAGAGCTCCCGGACCAGTGCTCGATGCGCTCACGAGAAGCAGCATGCCCCACGATCGCTCGCCCTAACGGCCAAAACGCAGCCGGAGGGAGCCAACGCGCATGCGATGGCCGTGACTCTCGTCGCGACCAGGTGCCTCCCGGTCGCATCAAGGCGACTCGCCCGCAATCCGCATCGGGCCTTTGGACCTAAGACATCGCAACGGGGCGCGCACCGCGGTCGCGCTTCGCACAAGGGTGTTTCGGTGGGGCACCGAGTTGGTTTCTTGGAGCCGGCGCCTCGCCCGCCGAGCAATTGACCCGTGATGCCGCTCAGGCACGAGACGAGAGGAAAGAAGTGAAAACAGTGCAGATCCGCTTCATTAACGGCGCTTTGACTGCGGTCTGTGGGGGCCTGCTCATCGCGGCTTTGACGAGCACATCGCCGGCCTCAGCGACGAGCACATCGACCACCGCGATGCGGGCCTCGCGACTGTCTCACTGCCACCCGGCAGCAGTAGCAGGAAGCGGTGGACTCTTGGGGGGACTCAAAACCGTCTGCCAGGTGGCCTCCACCGTTCCGACCAACGGCGATGTCAACCCATACGGTCTCGCGGTCGTACCGGCAACCGTCGGCGGCCTTGTGGCCGGAGACGTGCTCGTCTCCAACTTCAACAACTCTCACAACCTGCAGGGGACCGGTGCCACGATCATGGAGATCTCACCATCGGGCACAGCAAGCTTGTTCGCCAACCTCGCCGAGCAGACCAAGGGCCCGGTCGGGCTGACGACCGCGCTCAGCGTGTTTGCTGACGGCTACGTGGTCGTCGGCAGTCTGCCGACGACAGATGGCAACGCCAGGACTGCTAAGGCCGGGGCCCTCTATGTCCTCAACAGCCACGGCCGACTGGTCGAGACGATACGCGGTGCCAACATCAACGGCCCGTGGGACATGGCCTCCTACGACGGCGGAGGCTTCGCTTCACTGTTGCTGACGAACGTGCTCAACGACACCGTCGCCGGCCGGGGCTCAATTGTCCGGGGCGGAGACGTCGTGCGACTGGTCCTGGACCTGACAACCTCACCACCGACGGTGCTGCAACGGACGGTCATCGCCTCCGGATTCAAGGAAAAGACGGACCCTAACGCCCTCGTCATCGGCCCGACAGCCTGGCTCTCGGACCGAACGGGACCGTCTATGTCGCTGACACCCTCTCCAATCGAATTGCTGCAATCGACAACGGGCTGTTCCGTGACACGAGTGCCGGAATCGGAAGGACCGTGTCCTCCGGCCAGTTCCTGAACGGCCCCTTGGGGCTTGTCGAGGCTCGCAACGGCGATCTCATAAGCGCGAACGGTGGCAACGGCCAGCTCGTCGAGTCGACACTCGCCGGCACACGGCCCGAGTGGCCAATGGTCGACAGTTCCGGCTCACCGGCCGGCGCAGGGGCGCTGTTCGGGCTGGCGGTACAACCGGGGGGCAAGGACGTCTACTTCGTCGATGACGCCACGAACACCCTCGACCTCCTCAAGTAGGACTACGCACAGCCCGGGCCAACCGCGCGCCCAGCGGGCTCCGTACATCTGTCGTCGGGTGGCCCGAGGACGCCCCCGATCCGTGCCCGTTCATGGACCGCACGAGCCTCGGGCCGCCTGACGACTAAGGATCCCCGCGGCGTACCATTCCCGTCGCCACCACTGCGGTGGGCCCCGCTGAGCACGACGAATAGAAACGCCATCGTCTCGAACTCGACACACACCTGGTGCGATGTAATAAGGTCCGGACAACATTTCACCTGGGGTTTTCGCAACACGAGAATGACAACGCAATCGAGGACGGGGAGGAAGCACAGATGAACATCGTCCACCATTCGCCACACAGCCTCCGTAGGTTCAAGGCGGTCTCCGTCTCAGCCCTGCTCGCGGGTACGGCTCTCATCGCCGGCACAACGACGACGGCCTTCGCTGCTGCGAGTCGGCCGGCCCACAGCGCGGTAACCATCCCGACCCCGCCAAAGGACCCCAAGGTCGCGGCGCTGGTGCCTGCCAGCATCAAAAAGCAGGGGTTCGTGTCGGCCGCCATGGACGCCACCTACCCGCCCGATGAGTTCGTGGCCGCCAACGGCACGACGATCATCGGCATGGACGCCGACTTCAACGTTGCTCTCGGGGCGATCATGGGCGTCAAATGGCGAGGCGTCAACGCCACTTTTGACACGATCATCGCCGGCATCCAAGGTGGCCGCTACGACGTCGGCAACTCGTCGTTCACCGTCGAGGCCTCGCGCGAGCAGAAGGTCAACTTCGTCACCTACTTCCAAGCCGGCGAGGCTTACTACGTCAAGTCCTCAAGCACTGTGAAGCTCAATGGTCTCCTCTCGTTGTGCGGGCGCACCGTCTCAGTCGAGAGCGGGACCAGTGAACAGACAGACGCCGTGAACACCGAGGCGACCTGCAAGAAGGACCACAAGGTGCCTGACACCGTGCTGCCGTTCTCAACCCAGAGCGAGGCCAATCTCGCCGTCACGAGTGGACGTGCCCTGATCGGCTTTGCCGACTCCCAGGTCGCCGGTTACATCGTCCAGCTCTCAAAGGGCACCTTCAAACTTGACGGCTCCGCCTTCGAGGTCGCCCCTTACGGCTTCGCGTTCTCGAAGAAGTCGACACTCGACAAGGCGACATTGGCTGCAGTCAAGGACCTCATGAAAGACGGCATCTATGCCAAGATCCTCGCCAAGTGGGGTGTGCAGGCGGGCGCCATCAACAACCCGCAGATCCTCACCTAGGCGAAGCACGGCTCACCGAGCGGAGGCGAGCCCATGAGTATCGAAAGCAGCGAGGGGCACGCTCCAGAGGAGATCCGGGCCGTGCCCCTGCGCCATCCGGCGCGGTGGGTAATGACGGCCGTCCTGCTCCTGCTGGCCTCGATGCTCGTCCACGACATGGTCACCAATCCCGGCTTCGGCTGGGGAGCGGTCGGCCAGTACTTCTTCGCCGGGCCGGTTCTCTCAGGCGTAGAGAAAACCATCGAGCTCACCTTTATGGCCATGGCCATTGGGATCATCCTCGGAGTTCTCTTCGCCGTCATGCGCTTGTCGCCCAACCCGATCCTGTCAGGAGCGGCGTGGCTTTACATATGGTTCTTCAGAGGTACGCCGGTCTATGTTCAACTCCTGTTTTGGTACAACGTCTCGGTACTTCAACCGAGGATCGGCCTCGGGATCCCCTTCGGGCACATGTTCGGGAGCTGGAGCACCAACACGATCGTCACCCCGCTCGTGGCGGCCCTCCTCGGTCTCGGGCTCAACGAAGGTGCTTATTACGCCGAGATCGTCCGAGCGGGGATCATCTCTGTCGACCACGGCCAGTTCGAAGCTGCCCAGTCGCTCGGCATGCGGCGTCCGACTCTGATGCGGCGGATCGTGCTGCCCCAGGCTATGCGGGTCATCGTGCCGCCCACGGGCAACGAAACGATCTCCATGCTCAAGACCTCGTCGCTCGCAGTCGTCGTCACCTACGCCGAGCTGTTGTTCCAGACCCAGAACATCCAGAACCGCACCTTTGAGATCATCCCGCTCTACATCATGGCGAGTTTCTGGTACCTGTTCCTCACGACGCTGTTCACAATGGGCCAGTTCTACGTCGAGCGCTACTACGCCCGCGGCAGCTCCTATGCGCTGCCACTCACGCCGATGCAGCGTCTGCGGCGCAACCTCACGACACTTCGTCGTATCCCCTTTACGGCAAACCCAGGCGGGGGGCAGTAGATGCCAACCGCGATGGTAAAGGCGGAGGCGGTTCACAAGCGCTACGGCGTTCTCGAGGTGCTAAAGGGGATAACCCTCGAGGTCGCGCCCCGTGAGGTGATGTGCCTGCTCGGTCCATCGGGCTCGGGGAAGTCGACCTTCCTTCGATGTGTCAACCACCTGGAGAAGATCAACGCGGGCCGGCTGTACGTCGACGGCGAGCTCGTCGGCTACGAGGAGCGGGGCGGACGCCTCCACGAGCTTCGCGAGAGCGAGGTCTGCCGACGGCGTACCGAGATCGGCATGGTCTTCCAGCGCTTCAACCTTTTCCCGCACATGACCGCATTCGAGAATGTCGCCGCGGCACCCGTGCTCGTAAAAAAAGAGCCGAAGCTAGAAGTCGAGAAGCGGGCCCAGGCCCTCCTCGAGCGAGTGGGACTCTCGACCAAGGTCGACGCCTACCCCAACCAGCTCTCAGGTGGCCAGCAGCAGCGAGTGGCGATCGCCCGGGCACTCGCCATGCAGCCGAAGCTCATGCTGTTCGACGAGCCCACGAGCGCACTGGACCCCGAGCTCGTCGGCGAGGTGCTAGATGTGATGCGGGCCCTTGCCGAAGATGGGATGACGATGATCGTGGTCACCCACGAAATCGGCTTCGCCCGCGAAGTCGGCGACACACTGGTGTTCATGGACGAGGGTGTCGTAGTGGAAGCCGGCGTGCCTAAAGAGGTCATTGCAAACCCGAAACACGAGCGCACCCGGGCCTTTTTGTCCAAAGTCCTCTGATCGCGGGCCCCCAGCCTGGCGAGTCAACGGGTCGCTCGTGAGGCGTGTTAGCGCACGCATTGGCTAAGGCGCTGGATCGCTCCCCGGGTGGGAAATGCTGCCGATTTCGCTCGAGCACGCATCGGCAGTCCAATGCCACGCCAGAACGCGTCCTTCGCCAGCCACTTGCGTGCTAACACCTGTGGTGTCGACACGCGACGAGCAGGCCAGATCAGTCAGGCGGTGGGTACCGATGAGTGACCGAGCGGATCCTCGCGAACTGCTGGCGAGGTATTCAGGCAACCCCATCCTGCGCCCGCACGACTTCCCGAAGATGGTCAACGCCGTGCTCAATCCCGGTGCCACCGTCATCGACGGCCGGACACTGCTGCTTTTGCGCGTCGAGTACCGCACAGGGCTGTCTTCGCTCGTTGTTGCGACCAGCGAAGACGGCCTGACTGGATGGGAGATCGACCCGGTGCGGGGCCTCGAGCCTGCGTCGAACGGCTTCGAGGAGCACTGGGGGATCGAGGACCCGCGCATCACCCGTGTCGGCGAGGACTACTTCGTCGTCTATGTCGGGTACTCGACTGCCGGTCCGCTCGTCTGTCTGGCTAGGACCCGTGACTTCGTACGATGGGAGCGAATGGGCGTTCTCCAGCCGCCCGAGGACAAGGACGCGGCTCTCTTCCCGACGACCTTCGACGGGCGCTGGGCGCTCATCCACCGTCCTGCGCCGGCGATGGCAGCCCTGGGTGCCCACATCTGGATCTCCTACAGCCCCGATCTTCGCCACTGGGGCGACTCGCGCGTGCTTCTGGCGGCACGTCACGGCGGCTGGTGGGACTCGAACAAGGTCGGGCTCGGCCCCCCGCCGCTTCTCACCAGCGACGGTTGGCTGCTCTGCTACCACGCCGTCCGGGTCACCGCGTCAGGGTCGATCTACCGGCTCGGCCTGGCTCTGGCCGACAAGGACGACCCGAGCAAGATCATCGCTCGCGGCAACGAGTGGGTATTCGGTCCCCAAGAGTCCTATGAGCGCGCGGGAGACGTGCCCGACGTGGTGTTTCCCTGTGGTTGGGTGCTGCGCGAGGACGGTGACACCCTGCACGTCTACTACGGTGCCGCGGACAGTGTGGTCTGTGTCGCCGAGGCGAGCCTGGCAAAGCTGTTGAGCCACCTCGAAGAACACCCCTATCCGCCCGACGACGAGAACCCGTACCCGCTGGCCGCCAGGGATGCTATCTACGCACAAGGTGCTCCAAAGCCGTCCTGACACGCCAGAGTTTGAAGCCAGGCGAATCCGCTCGCTCCCACCGCGATCGGGTCTCGGGGGTTTCGCGGTAAACTTGGCGACACTAGTTCCCTTCTGGAAGAGTCGCCTCGCTTGGGCAGGACGGTCGCTTCGGACCACCCAAATCGCCCCGTGCAGGTTCGTCGCCTCGACCTAGCAAACCTCGAGGAGTCCTGTGCGCGCCCTAGTTTCACCCGTCCCTCGCTTCGGCGCCAACCGCCTGCATGCCCCGTCTTTCGGGATTCTCAGCACCTATCCGCCTACCGCGTGCGGGATCGCGACCTTTAGCGCCGCTTTGCGCAGGGGCCTTGTGGCCAATGGCGCCGAGACGGGCATCGTGCGGGTGGCGGACGGATCGCCCGCCTTCGACATGGCGGTTGTCGGAGAGCTCGAGAACGGCTCGCCCCACTCCGTTGCAGCAGCCTCTGAGCAGCTAAATCGCTACGACGTGGCGATCGTGCAGCACGAGTACGGCCTGTACGGCGGACCCGATGGGGACGAGGTGATCGAGGTGCTCGAGGGCCTTGATGTCCCGTCGGTCGTGATCGCCCACACGATCCTCGGCCACCCGACAACACACCAGCGCTCCGTTCTCGAGACGGTGGCTTCGGTCGCTGACCAGGTGATCGTCATGTCCGGGGCCGCCCAAGAACGGCTCTGCCGGGTATTCGACGTCGATCCATCGATCGTCACGACGATCCCCCACGGCGCAGTCGTGCCGAGCCGTGGCGTGAGCCAGGACCAGTCGAGTCGGCCGACCATCTTGACCTGGGGTCTGATCGGGCCGGGCAAGGGCATAGAGCGCGTGATCGACGCAATGGCATCGGTGCATCGCCTCGCCTCGCGGCCCCGCTACCTCGTGGCGGGCCAAACTCATCCCCGCGTGCTCGCCGCGGACGGCGAGGCCTACCGCAACGCCCGGATCGAGCAGGCCCTGCGCAACGGGGTCGCAGAATCGGTGTCATTTGACGCCACCTACCGCGACGTCGCCTCCTTGACGGCGCTCATCCAGTCCTGCGCCGTTGTCGTACTTCCCTACGACACCGCGGACCAGGTCACCTCCGGAGTGCTCGTCGATGCCATCGCAGCAGGCAGGCCGGTCATTGCCACGGCGTTTCCCCACGCCGTCGAGCTGCTCGCGAGTGGTGCAGGCATCGTCGTCGAGCACGACAACCCCGAAGCGCTCGTGTCAGCGCTGCGTCGCGTCCTCTCCGAGCCCGGGCTCGCGCAGTCCATGGCCGCAGAGGCGTCGAGACTGGCGCCATCGATGGCCTGGTCTGTGGTCGCCGGCGCGTACCTGGGGCTTGCGAACCGACTCCTCAGCAAGCATCCGGCACTGGTATGACCGGCGCCGTTGCGCCCAAGTTCGACCACCTGCTCAAGATGACCGACGCTCGGGGCACTTTCGAGCACGCCCTGTACGCCGAGGCGCGACCCGAGCACGGCTACTGCACCGACGACGTCGCCCGGGTCCTCGTCGTGGCTGCACGTGAACCCTCTGTGCCCGAAGTTCTCGAGCTCGCAAGAACGAGTCTTTTGTTCCTGACCGACGCCCAAGGCCCCGATGGCGCCTACCGGAACCGGCTCGACCGCAAGGGTCGCTGGAAGGACGCCCCGACGCTCGAGGACTGCTGGGGCAGGAGCATCTGGGGCCTCGGCACCGCCGTGTCTCACAGCGACGACGTCTGGTTGCGCGTGGCGGCGACCGTGCAGTTCGAGCGGGCGGCCGCGCGGCGTTCGCCCCACGGGCGTGCGATGGCCTTCGCCGCTATCGGCGCAGCCGAGCTCCTGGCCGTCAACCCTCATAACCGAGTGGCGCACAGTTTGTTGGCGGACGCGGCCGACGGAATGGCTAAACCTTCCGCAGATGGCACCTGGCCCTGGCCGGAGGCTCGCCTTAGGTATGCGAACGCGGTCGTGCCCGAGGCGATGATCGCCGCCGGTGCGGCCTTGGACCGACCGAGATTGCTCCAACAAGGCCTCGATCTTCTGGCGTGGCTGCTCGGGTACGAAACTGTGGGCGGTCATCTGTCGGTTACGCCCGTGGGGGGCTCGGGACCTGGAGACCGCCGGCCGGCTTTTGACCAACAGCCCATTGAGGTGGCCGCACTTGCTGATGCCTGTGCCCGGGCTGCCTCCCTCGACGGCGAGCGGTGTTGGCTCGACGGTCTAGCCGCCGCAGAAGCGTGGTTCCTCGGTGACAACGACTGCCATGACGTCATGTGGGACCCCGGCACCGGTGGTGGCTTCGACGGCCTCACTCCGACCGGCCCGAATCTCAACCAGGGCGCGGAGTCGACACTGGCTCTGCTCGCGACGTTGCAACACGCGCGCCGGCTCGCGATGGCAAGACGGTGATCTCGACGAGCTCGGAGATCTCCGGCGGCGTGAGGCGTAGCCGCCAGCGCCTCGCCGCGGACCCGAGCAGGGTCGTAACGATGCTGTTCGTGCCCGGAGCCGAGGGGTTGAACCGGGAGCAGCCTCGGACATCGGCGGTGGTGAACCGCATCCTGGCGTTGGACGACGAGGAGGTGCAGCGTTCCCTCGACGACGTAACGGCTCGCTTTGCCAACCGCCACCGCGACCTCATAGGAACCTTCCGGCACCACGCCGAGGAGCTCACCGAGCGCCTCGATCCTCACTGCAAGCTCTCCGAGACTCGCCAGCTCCTGCTCGGTGCAACATTCACCAGCGAATACGCGCTCGAAGGTGCGGCGCTGTGCAACCCCTCGATGGTGGCCCATCCCGACCAGTCCGGAGTGTCGCAAGGCAGCCTCCGCTTTGTGATGAGCGTCCGGGCGATCGGCGAGGGGCACCGGTCCTCAATCGAGTTCCGGACCGGAACCATCGACGAGCACGACAATGTCAGCATCGATCCCGCACCGCGATTCGCGACAAGGGGCGCCACCGAATCTGTAATGCTCGACGCGGGGGTGTTCCGCAGCGAGCTTCACCGCCTGCGCGGCGACGGGGAAACAGCAGACTACGTCCTCGGTGCTCTGGGCGAGCAGTTCAGCCATCCCGATCTCGAGAAGCGACTGGGCCGCCTCCGGACCCAGTTGATGACCCACCGTCAGGACGGCACGCTCATCTCGCTGATGCACCAGATCGCGGAGCGGAGCTACGTCGTGCGTTTCCCATCCGATACCTCGTTGTCCGAACGGGTCCTGATGCCCGCCATGGGCGCCGAACGCAACGGCATGGAGGACGCCCGGTTCGTGCGTTTCGAGCACCGCGACGGGATCACGACCTACTACGGCACCTACACGGCCTATGACGGCGTCGATGTCGTCCAGCAACTTCTCGAGACGACAGACTTTCTCTCCTTCACCGCCTCTCCTGTTGTGGGCCTCGATGCCGACAAGGGACTCGCGCTGTTCCCCCGACGCGTCGGGGGCCGCTTCGCGGCTCTGTCGCGCTCGGGCTACGAGACAAACACGGTCGTGTTCTCCGACGACCTGCACCGATGGGAGGCCCCCCAGCCCTACCAGGTGCCGACCTGGACCTGGGAAGTGCTCCAGCTCGGCAACTGCGGTTCGCCGATCGAGACCGAGGCCGGCTGGCTCGCGCTCACCCATGGCGTCGGCCCGATGCGGACCTACAGGATCGGAGCTGTGCTCTTGGACCTCCACGACCCGACCAAGATCATCGGCAAGCTCCGTGAGCCTCTCCTAAGCCCGGCGCCCGACGAGCAGGACGGCTACGTACCCAACGTGGTCTACTCCTGCGGATCGCTGGTGCATGGCGACACCCTCGTGCTTCCCTATGGCATCGGCGACTCGGCCATAAGGGTGGCAACACTCTCGTTGCCCGCCCTGCTCGACGCGCTCACGGCCAGCTAGCTGATCCGCCCGGTCCCGTCGCCACCGTCTCCTAATGACGCCGGATCGCCTCCTCGACAAGGCTGGCTGATCTCTGAGCGACCAGCCGGTCAGCGCGAGAACGCGAAACGGCCCGTGCGACCAAGTGGGCTGCATGACCCGCCCTGAGCCTGCAAAGCAAGAGAGCTCTCCCTCAGCTGAGCGGGCCGCCGCTGGAGGCTCGAACGATGAGCTCGGGCTCGAAACGAACCGAGCGATGCTCGTGCTCGGAGCCGAGCACCTCTTCCAGCAAGAGCTCGGCAGCTGTCGCGCCAAGCTCGTATTTCGGCTGACGCACCGAGGTGAGCGCGGGCGAGAGCATCGAGGCGAACGTCACGTCGTCATAACCGACCACGGCGATCTCCTCGGGAACGCCGACCCCGCGCTCGGCAAGGCCGCGCAACACGCCGAGGGCGAGCAGGTCGTTCGCGCACATGACAGCAGTCGGCCTCGGCTTCGCGCTAAGGACAGCCGCGACTGCTGCCTCACCATGGTCGACTACGAGCGCGCTGACACTGATCTCGGCAAGAGTCGCCTCCTTGCGACGCCGGGCACGTCGGAGCGCCTTTTTCGCCCCCTCGCGCCGGTCGGCGCACTGGCGGATCGACAAGGGACCGTTGACGAAAGCGATCGTCTTGTGACCGAGACCGAAAAGGTGGCCCGCTGCCAGCTCGCCGCCGCGCACGTCGTCGACGGTCGCCGAGCACAACGAGCTTGCCTCGCCGTCGCGATCGAGCAGCACGGTCGGGATGCCGTGCGCCGCCAGCACGCTCAGCTGAGAGAGGTCCGCCTCGGCCGGGGTGATCAGGAGCCCGTCGACGCGATGCTCCTCGATCGGTCGACTCGTCGCTCGAGCAGACCATGAGCACGTAGCCCTTGTCCCGCAGCACCCGCTCGGCACCTCTCACCATCTCGGCAAAGAACGGGTTCGCGATGTCGAGCAGAACGATACCGACCGTGAGGCTCTTGCCGACACGAAGCTGATGGGCCGCCTTGGAGCGGACGAATCCGGTCTCGTCTATCGCCTTTAGGACCCGTGTGCGGGTCAGGGGAGAAACGGCGGCGGGGTTGTTCAAAACATTGGACACCGTGCCCACCGAGACCTGAGCAAGGCGGGCAACCTCGCTGATCGTCACCCTTCCGCGCCAAGCAACTGAGGTGCGGTCGGCTGACCCTTGACAGTCCGCGGGCATCGCCTTAGCATAACCCGAAGCCCATTTTGAATCGATTCAGGCGCGAAGTGGTTAATCGGGGACCGTGCCACGATTGGGGTCACCGATCGAGCGGATGGGAATGGAGTTCAGAGCCGATGCCGATGAGCGCTGACCGGGAAGACGGCTCAATTGACCCGACTCCGAGAGAGCTGACGACCCGTCGCCCGGCGCCTTTTGGCAGGAGCTCGGCGTGAACGACGCCTCCGGCGCCAACCGAGTCGGCGACGGTACCAAGACGCCGGGCGAAGCGCTCAACCCACTTTTGGTCATGGACCGTGTCGCCAAGTCCTTCGGTGCGGTGCGCGCCCTCGGTGACGGCTCACTCGAGCTGTTCACCGGTGAGACTCATGCCCTTGTCGGCGAGAACGGCGCCGGCAAGTCGACGATGGTGAAGATCCTCGCCGGGGTCTACCAGCCAGATCAGGGGAACTTGCGGATCGACGGTAAAGAGGTCGTGATCGCAAGTCCAGCCGCGGCGCGCGACGCCGGAATCGCAGTCATCTATCAAGAACCCTCATTGTTCCCCGACCTCACTGTTGCCGAGAACGTGTTCATCGGACGCCAACCGCTTCGCAGCGCACGGCGGATCGACCGCAAGGCGATGCACCGTCGGGTCCTGGAACTGCTCGCCCCTCTCGGGGTGCGGCTCGACCCCGAGCGCATCGCCCGTGGACTGTCGATCGCCGACCAGCAGATTGTCGAGATTGCCAAGGCGCTCTCGCTCGACGCCAGGGTCATCGTGATGGACGAGCCGACCGCGGCTCTATCGGCTTACGAGGTTCAACGGCTCTTCCGGGTCGTCGAGACCTTGCGGGCTTCGGGAGCCGCGGTGCTGTTCATCTCTCATCGGCTCAACGAGGTGTTCGCCATCTGTCAGCGGGTAACGGTCATGCGCGACGGCATGCGCGTCCTCTCGCGCCCCTTGGAAGGCCTCAGCCCTGACGACCTCGTGCGGGCCATGGTGGGTCGTGACGTCGTCGAACGTGAACAGGCAGGTGTCATAGAGCGCGGCGAGGTCGTTCTCAAAGTCGAACGACTCACCCGCGAAGGGGTCTTCGTCGACATCTCCTTCGAGGTTCGAAGCGGCGAGATCGTCGCCCTCGCCGGCCTCGTGGGCTCGGGCCGCAGCGAGGTCGCCCGAGCCATATTCGGCATCGACCGTTACGACGCCGGTGCGGTCTATGTCGGCGGGGAACGCCTCAAAAAGGGCGCCTCTGCCGCCGCTATGGCGGCCGGGGTCGGCCTCGTGCCGGAGGACAGGCGCCTACAGGGCCTCGTGATGGAGCTTTCGATCGGGGGCAACATCGCCCTCGCCTCGCTCGGTCGGCTGTCACGTTTCGGCTTTGTCAGGCGTGCGGCCGAGCACAAGCTGGCAGGAGAGTGGGCGACGCGCCTACGCATCAAGTACGCCCGGCTTTCCAGCCAGGTCTCGACGCTCTCTGGGGGAAACCAGCAAAAGTCAGTCCTCGCGAAGTGGCTGAGCCGCAGGCCACGGCTGCTCATCGTCGACGAGCCGACGCGCGGCATCGACGTCGCGACCAAGAGCGAGGTCCACCGGCTCCTCGTCGAGCTCGCCCAGGAGGGCATCGCCGTCCTCATGATCTCCTCGGAGCTCCCCGAGGTGCTCCGGGTGGCCGACCGCGTCCTCGTCATGCGCGAGGGGCGCCTCGTCGCCGAGTTCTTCCACCAGGAGGCTTCCGAGGAGTCGATCGTCGCGGCCGCGACCGGCCAGGCACAGATGGTTGTCCCGTGAGCGCGCCGGCGGAGGTCATCGTATCCACGACCGCGGACGAAAGCTCGAGCTCGCGCCGGCTCGCGGACCTCGTGTTCAAGATCCGCGAATTCGGGATCATTGCCGTGCTCTTGGTGTTCGTAGGCGTCACCGCCGCCATACAGCCGCGATTTGTCGACAGCCAGAACATCAAGTTCATATTCACCAACGCCACGATCTACGCCTTGTTGGCCCTCGGCGAGACGATGGTCGTGGTGGCGAGGAACATCGACCTCTCGGTCGGGTCCGTGCTCGGATTGTCCGCGTATCTTTCCTCTGACCTGTTCACCCGCGCGCACGGGATCCCCATCGTCGGAGTTTTTGCGGCTGGCCTCGGGATCGGACTGGCATGTGGCGTCATAAACGGTGCCATCATCGCGGTGGGGCGGGTGCCCTCTCTTGTGGTCACCCTGGCGACGCTGTATGTCATCCGCGGCTTCGACATCATCGTCGTGGGCGGCGGCATGGTGGTCGCGAGCTCACTGCCGAGCGGCTTTCTCGCCATCGCCAGCTCCAGTTTCGGCCCGGTCCCCTACCTCGCAATCGTGGTCGCGGCTGTGATCGGGCTCGGCGCCTACTACCTGCGATCGTTCCGTTCCGGCCGGGAGCTCTACGCCATAGGCTCGAACCCAGAGGCCGCCCAGCTAGCCGGCATCCCGACCGGCAAGCGGATCTTCACGGCCTTCGTCTTGAGCGGGGGCATTGCCGGCATCGCCGGTGTGCTCTGGGCGTCCAACTACGGCACGATCGACTCGACCGCAGGCACGGGCTACGAGCTCCAGGTCGTGGCCGCCGTCGTCGTCGGGGGGGTCGCGATCTTCGGAGGAAGCGGGACGGTGGTCGGCGCCGCTTTCGGGGCGCTTCTGCTCGCCACAATCAACCAGGCGCTTTACGTGCTCGGGATCTCGTCGTTCTGGGACGAGGCGATCGCGGGCCTGTTATTGATCGCGGCAATCTCGCTCGACCACGGGATTGCCGCGAGCCTCACCTCTGCACTGCGCAAGAGGAGCCTCGAGCGTGCGACCTGACAGCGCGACGAGCCCTGGCGCGCCCGAGGCGCCGGCCGAGGTCGCCCTTTTTGATCCTTCGCCGCTCCTGGCCGAGCAGCACAGGTCCGTTCCCGAGCGACTCCGCTCGCTCGTGCGCTGGGAGACCGCCCTCGTCATCGCCTTGGCGGCGACGTTGCTTTTCGGAGTGAGCGTCTCCTCGCAGTTTCTGACCGGATCCAACATCTTCAACATCGGGCTCGCCAACGGCGAGGTCGCCATCATGACCTTGCCGATGACCCTGATCATCATCGCTGGCGAGATCGACCTCTCCATCGCCTCCACCCTCGGGCTTTCGAGCAGCCTCTTAGGCTACTTGTGGCTGCACGGATGGCCCATGCCGGCGATCATCGTCTTCGTACTGTTCATTGGCGTAATCCTCGGCGCCTTCAACGGGTTCTTGGTGACCCGCCTCGGGTTGCCATCCCTGGCCGTGACGATCGGGACGATGACGCTGTACGCAGGCATAGCCGAGATCATCCTCGGGTCGACAATCGTCTCGAACTTCCCCACCGGGTACACCAACATCGGCGTGAACGCGTTTCCTCACACGGATCTCTCCTGGTCTGCGGTTATCTTCCTCGTGCTCGCGATCGCCTTCGGCGCCTTAATGCACGCGACGCCGTTCGGCCGCTCCCTGTTCGCCATCGGCTGGAACAAGGAGGCTGCCCTCTACGCTGGCATCCGCGTAAAGCGCGTGAAGACCGTGCTTTACATGATCTCCGGTCTCATCGGAGCCCTCGCCGGGGTCCTCTACACATTCCGCCTATCCACAGCGGAGTTCGACAACGGCTCCGGCCTGGTGCTTTCGGTCATCGCCGTCGTCTTGCTCGGTGGTGTCTCGATCTTCGGTGGAAAAGGCACCCTCTTCGGGGTGTTCCTGGCCGTGATCGTCTTCTGCAGCCTGCAAAATGCCCTTTTGCTAACCAACTTCCCCGAGGACGCGACTGGCATCGTGACCGGAGGCCTCCTGCTCGGGAGCGTCCTTTTGCCGAACGGAGGAACGTTCGTCGATCGCCTGCGCGGCCACAAGGCCCGCCGCCACGTTTCAAACGCTCCCTAGTGGAGGAGAACAGCGCCGCCAGCCTGCCGGTGAGAGACGCGGTCGCTCCAAGAGGTCAATGGAGCAGCCCAAATACGACGCAACATCTACTTAGGAGGCGAATAGATTGACGGTTCGAGAGATAGCGATAAGCCGCAAGATTGTGGCCGCTACGAGGCGAGCTGAGGCGCTCGGCTTGGTACAGAACGCGCAGGGCAACTTCAGTGTCCGTATACCCGGCGAGAACCTTTTCATGATAACTCCACATGGGATCCCGTACGCCGAGATCACCCCCGAGGATCTCGTCCTCGTCGAGCTCGACGGCCACAAACTGCACGGAGAGCACGAGTCCTCGAGTGAGGCAGACGTGCATGCGCTCGCCTACCGCCGCTACAGCGAGGTAGGGGCCTGCGTGCACGTGGAGCCAACCTATGTCAACACGCTCTACGCGCTGAACCGTCCGGTGCCTAACATCCTCGGCAACTTCGTCTATTTGTTCGGAGGTCGCGGGCTGGCAGCTGGGCCCTCCCTGCGCAGCGGAACGAACACCTTCGCCTCGGCCTCGCTCGATGCGATGGGCGACCGGTTCGGGGTCGTCTGGAAGAACCACGGCCTGTTCTGCGTCGGGGGTGACCTCGAAGTCGCCCTCGACCGCTGCATCGCCGCCGAACAGGCTGCCCGCGTCTATTACCTGGCTCTTGCGCTTCAGCTGGGCGAGCCGGACCTCGTCCCAGCAGATGTCGAAGAGGAGATGGTCGAGGTCGCAAGAGCGAGCGGATGGAGCAAGGCGATCTAGGCCTGCTGCGACGCTATTACCGGCCGCGCGCGACAGAGAAGATTGTGAAGTGCACTGACATTCAATGCGCTCGGTCACGGCCCTATGTGATGGCGCGCAACACCTGGTACAGACACGAACCAGATGCTCGAACGACCTTAACTATTTAGCTCTTGACAGTCGACAGACGTGCCCTTAACATAACCGAGAAGCCTATTTTGAATCGATTCAGGAACGGTCATTGAGATTGGTCGGCGATCCCCGCTTTCAGTGGGTGGCCGGTCGGAGCGGGGGGGAAATTGATTTCGGAGGCTGAGGCCAATGCGCATTGAGCGCGAAGCCCGCGTGACTGCAGTGGCTCAAAGCGCGCCGGCTGTCGAGGACCCGCGTGGTTCTCCTGTCCGATTCTTTGTGATGCCGGCATGAGCGCTTTCTCTCCGACGCAGTCTCTCGAGCCGCTGA
Source organism: Acidimicrobiales bacterium (assembly GCA_049514105.1). Taxonomy (GTDB): domain Bacteria; phylum Actinomycetota; class Acidimicrobiia; order Acidimicrobiales; family Bog-793; genus Fen-455. The sequence goes on along the minus strand of JBEKVJ010000011.1, from coordinate 19,329 downwards.
GTGCTGTGTCCTTTGGCTCGTTCACTTTGGCGTTCTTCGCGGGCGGGTTTCGCGACCTAGGCGCTCGTCGCCATCGTGGGTCAGTTCTAAAAGGAAGGGGGTGTGAAGAGCAGTTTTCGTTGCAGGCTCGACTAATTGAAAGGACCTAAGAAACGACCATGTTGGTAAACAACCTGAAGAGAAAGGCAACCGTGGCGGGTATGGTCGCGGCTGCACTAATCACGACGACGTTGAGCCTCGCTCCGAGCGCGCAGGCCGGCACGTCGGCGCTGAAGAAGAGCCTCAAGGTCTTCGTCATTCCGAAGAACCTCGGGAACTCGTACTTCACTACCGCTGACAGCGTTAAGAGCGGTGGAGCACTCGCGGCATTGAAGACCCTCGGCGAGGTCGGCGCGGAGACGAGCGGAACAACAGATACGCCGGCGTCGCAAATACCTATCATCCAGGCGGACATCACCAAGGGTGCCAACGCCCTCATCGTCTCGGCCACCGACCCGTCGGCACTGTGCCCGACGCTCAACAAGGCCATGAAGGATGGCATCGTCGTTGTCACCTACGACTCCGACGCCCCGGCCTGCCGGACGCTTTTCGTCAACCAGGCAACGGCGGAAGGTCTCGGCGAGTCAGAGGTCGACATAATCGCGAGTGAGATCCACGACACCGGCGAGATCGGGATCGTCTCCGCCTCTGCCTCCGACACGAACCAGAACACCTGGATCAGCTGGATGAAGGTAGAGCTGAAGAAGTACCCGAAGATCACGCTCGAGCCCGTCGTCTACGGCAACGATGACACCGCCACCTCCACCACGGTGACCCAGGGCCTGCTCTCGCGCTACCCGGACCTCAAGGGCATCATCTCGCCCACGACCGTCGGCATAGCTGCGGCGGCAGCTGTCCTCGACACCGCGCACTACCGCGGCAAGGTCATGCTCACCGGTCTTGGCACACCAGACGAGATGAAGAAGTATGTGGCCGATGGGACCGTCAAGGAGTTCGAGCTGTGGAACCCGGCCGACCTCGGGTACCTGGCTGCGTACGCGGCTGTTGAGCTTGCCTCTGGCGCGATCACGAACAAGACGGGTCAGAGCTTCACTGCCGGCAAGCTCGGCAAGTACACGGTGTTGTCAGGGCACACGATCCTTCTTGGAAAGCCCTTCATATTCAACAAGGCGAACATCAACCAGTTCAACTTCTAGGCACTGCAACGCTAAGCCCCGGGGGGCCGGACACTGATCGGCTCCCCGGGGCTAGCTCAGAACGACTGCGAGCCATTGGATGCAAAGAATCTGCTTTCATCTCCAGATCCGGCCTGAGCGCGTCGAGGAATACCGCCAGAGGCACCTGGCCGTATGGCCCGAGATGAAAGAAGCCCTCCGGGAAACCGGCTGGAGGAACTACTCGTTGTTCCTCGCCGAGGACGGGCTGCTCACGGGCTATCTCGAGTGCGAGGACTTCGAGGCCTCGCTGGCAGCTATGGGCCGGTTGGACGTGAACGCGCGCTGGCAAGAAGATATGACCAGCTTCTTCCAGGGAATCGAGGGCAGCCAGCCCGACCGGTCGATGCGCCCGCTGCTGGAGATCTTCCACATCGACTAGCCGAGCCCATGTTCGAGCGGGACTTGCGGACGCGACAACCAAGAAATGAGGAAAGGTTCTGATGAGATCGAGAAGTGAGATCAAACAAGCCCTGCGTCAGCAATGGCTCGAGACGCCGTCGTGGGCGTACGGCAACACCGGAACGCGCTTTAAGGTGTTCAAGAACCCGGGTGCCGCCCGGGATCCTTATGAGAAGATCGACGACGCTGCCCTCGTCAACCGCCTGACAGGCGTCGCACCTTCGGTCGCACTGCATATCCCCTGGGACAAGGTGGACGACTACGGCAAGCTCGCCAAGCACGCCGCTGATGCCGGCCTTCGCATCGGGGCGATCAATCCGAACGTCTTCCAGGAGGACGAGTACCGCCTCGGCAGCGTCTGCAACCCCGATCCGACGATCCGCCGCAAGGCGACGGACCATTTGCTCGAGTGTGTCGAGATCGCCGAGGCCACCGGCTCGCCCGCGGTGAGCCTGTGGTTCGCGGACGGCACCAATTACCCGGGCCAGGACGACATCAAGGCCCGCCAGGATCGACTCGCCGAGGCTCTGGGCGCCGTCTACGCCGCCTTGCCCGCCGGAATCGGGATGCTCCTCGAGTACAAGCTCTTCGAGCCGAGCTTTTACACCATGGACGTGCCCGACTGGGGCACCTCGCTCGTGCAGTGCCTGGCACTAGGCGAGAAGGCGAACGTCCTCGTCGACACCGGGCATCACGCCCCTGGGACGAACATCGAGTTCATCGTCGCCTGTCTGTTGAGGCTCGGCCGCCTCGGCGGGTTTCACTTCAACAGCCGCTTCTACGCCGACGACGACCTCCTCGTCGGTGCTGCCGACCCCTACCAGCTGTTCCGCATCCTCCTCGAGATCGTTACCGTCGACGCGCATCTCCAGGGATCGGGCGTCGCCTTTATGCTCGATCAGTGCCACAACATCGAGGAGAAGGTGCCAGCTGAGATCCGTTCGGTGATGAACGTCCAAGAAGCCACGGCAAAGGCGTTGCTCGTTGATCTCGACGCGCTCATGGCCGCGCAGGCCGGAGGCGACGTGCTCGGAGCCAACAGTGTCCTGGTCGACGCCTTCTCCACCGATGTGCGACCCTTGTTGGCAGAGATGCGCGAGGACATGGGACTCGACCCTGACCCACTTGGCGCCTATGCCCGTTCGGGCCATGGCGAGCGGGTCCGCACGCAGCGTTCCGTCGGCGGAGCGGTCGGCTGGGGCAACTGAGAAGGTGGTGACAGGCCCGAGGACCTCGTCGGTAGGCGAACTGCTCGAGCGCTCGCACCGCCTGGGCGCCGATCCCGCCAACACCAACTACGCCGGCGGCAACACCTCCATCAAGGCCACGGCCACTGACCCCGTGACCGGCAACCAGGTCGAGCTGATGTGGGTAAAGGGGTCCGGCGGGGACCTCGGAACCCTCAGCGAAGCGAGCCTTGCCGTGCTGAGACTGGACCGCCTGCGGGCCCTCGTCGAGGTCTACCCCGGAGAAGAGCACGAGGACGAGATGGTCGCCGCGTTCGACTTCTGCCTGCACGGCCGGGGCGGCGCTGCACCGTCGATCGACACCGCCATGCACGCCCTTGTGTCCTCAGCGAACGTCGACCACCTCCACCCAGATGCCGGAATCGCCTTTGCAACCGCGCTTGACGGCGAGGCACTAACGCGGGCGTGCTTCGGCGAACGCGTCCTCTGGGTTCCTTGGCGGCGCCCCGGCTTCCAGCTCGGCCTCGACATCGCCGCGGTGGCCGCCAGACACCCCGAAGCGATCGGTGTCGTCCTCGGAGGACATGGGATCACGGCTTGGGGGGCAACGAGCCAGGAGTGCGAGGCCCGCTCGCTCGAGATCATCCGCACCGCCCAGAGCTATATAGACGCCAACGGACGCGCGGAACCCTTCGGCTCGATCGTGGCTGCCAATGCCCCTCTGCCAAAAGCGGAGCGACATGCCCGAGCGGCCGCGCTCTTCCCTGTGCTGAGGGGACTCTCGAGCACCGATGCCCGCCAGGTCGGCCACTACGACGACAGCGAGGTCGTGCTCGACTTCCTCGCACGCGAGCGTCACGGGCACCTTGTTTCAAAGGGCACCTCGTGCCCGGACCACTTCTTGCGCACCAAGGTGAGGCCGATGGTGCTCGACCTGCCCGCCGGAACACCGACAGAGCGGGCACTAAACAGGCTTCGCGAGCTGCACGAGGCCTACAGGGCCGAGTACCGGGCCTACTACGACAGATATGCAACAGCCGACTCCCCACCGATGCGGGGCGCCGACCCGGCCATCGTCCTCGTGCCCGGAGTCGGCATGTTCAGCTTCGGGCACGACAAACAGACGGCACGTGTTGCCGGAGAGTTCTACATAAACGCCATAAACGTGATGCGCGGAGCCGAGGCCCTCTCGGTGTACGAGCCGATCCCGGAGTCCGAGAAGTTCCGCATCGAGTACTGGGAGCTCGAAGAACAAAAGCTCCGCCGCCAGCGGCCCCAAAAGGCGCTGGCGACTCGGGTGGCCTTCGTCACCGGGGCCGGGTCGGGCATCGGCGCGGCGACGGCGCGTCGGCTCGCGGCGGAGGGAGCTTGCGTCGTCTGCGCCGATCTAGATGCAAATAAGGCTGCTTCGCTGGCCTCGGGCATCGGAAACGCCGACGCCGCTGTCGCGTGTGGCGTCGACGTGAGCTCCGAGACCGAAGTGGCCACGGCGATGCAGGCGGCCGTTCTCGCCTTCGGTGGTGTCGATCTCGTGGTCAACAACGCCGGCATGTCGATATCCAAGAGTTTGATGGACACAACGGTGAGCGACTGGGACCGCCAGCATGCCGTCATGGCAAAGGGTTCCTTCCTGGTTTCGCGAGAAGCTGCCCGGGTGATGGTCCCCCAGGCGATGGGCGGGGACATCGTCTACATCGTGAGCAAGAACGCCGTGTTCGCCGGCCCGAACAACCTCGCCTACGGCTCTACAAAGGCCGATCAGGCGCATCAGGTGCGGCTATTGGCCGCCGAGCTCGGCGAGCACGCCATCCGCGTGAACGGCGTCAATCCCGACGGCGTCGTGCGTGGCTCGGGCATCTTCGCCTCGGGCTGGGGAGCACAACGCGCTGCGGTCTACGGCGTGGCGGAGGAGAAGCTGGGCGAGTACTACGCCTCGCGGACCCTGCTCAAGCGCGAGGTGCTGCCCGAGCATGTCGCCAACGCCGTGTTCGTCCTCGCAAGCGCCGAGCTGTCTCACACGACCGGGCTCCTTATCCCCGTTGACGCTGGGGTTGCGGCCGCGTTCTTGAGATGAGCGGCAACTCCTGGTGGTTGAGTGGATGGTCACAGCCGAGCTCAGAGGCGCGATGAAGCCGGCCCGGCTTCATGTTGCGGTCGACCTCGGGGCATCGAGCGCCCGCGTGTTCAAAGGCGGTCTGGACAACGATCGCCTCTTCGCCTCGGAGGTGGCCCGTATCCCTAACGGGCCAGTGCGCCTGCCCGACGGCCTGCACTGGGACGTGCTGCGAATCCACCAGTTCATACTCGAGACCTTGGCCGGCCTTACGCGTCGGAACGACGCGAGCGCGCTCTGGGTCGGCATCGACAGCTGGGGCGTGGACTACGGGCTTTTGGACCCGGCGGGCCACCTCCTCGGCCTGCCCTTCCACTACCGGGACGCGCGGACCTCGGGCCAGCTCGACAAGGCCACCCAGCTCGTCGGCCGTTCCGCCATATACGAGGCCACGGGCATCCAGGAGCTGGAGCTCAACACCGTCTTCCAGCTGCTCGCCGAAAAGGACGGCGCCGCTTACAACGCGGCGTCCCATCTTCTTATGATCCCGGACCTGCTGGTCTACTTCCTCACCGGACAGCGTCGCTTCGAACGGACCAACGCCTCTACTACCCAGCTCATAGACGTGCGAACAGGAGAGCTGGCCTCCGCGATGCTGACCCGACTCGGCCTGCGACAGGACATCTTCGCGCCGGCGATATCGCCGGGAGAGATGGTCGGGCCCGTGCTGGCCGAGACCGCGGCCGGGGTCGAGCTCGGCTCGCCGGTATCGGTCGTCGCGGTTGCTTCCCATGACACCGCCTCGGCGGTACTAGCCGTGCCGGCCGAGATGGACGACTTCGCCTACGTCTCGAGCGGGACGTGGTCCCTCGTCGGTCTAGAGCTCGAAGCCCCTGTGATCGACGAGAACAGCCGGCGGGCGAACTTTTCCAACGAGCTCGGCATCGACGGCTCCGTTCGCTTCTTGCGCAACGCCATGGGGCACTGGATGCTCCAGCAGTGCGCGGCCACCTGGGCGGTCTCGGGGCAGGCGAGGACCATCGCGGACCTTCTTCGCGAGGCAGCCGAGGTTCCCCCGTTCCGCTCCCTCGTCGACACGGCCGATCCCGAGTTCGCTCAGCCGGGCGACATGCCCGCTCGGCTCCGGGCCGCCGCGGCCAGGTCCGCTGAGCCGGTACCGGAAAGCGACGCCGAACTCGTGCGCTGTGTCGTCGACTCCATGGCGCTTGCAGTGGCCGAGACCGTGGAAGAGGCCCAGCGCCTTTCGGGTCGGAGTGTGGCCATGATCCATGTCGTCGGAGGGGGCGCCGCCAACGACCTGTTCCTCGAGGTGATCGCAGCTGCTACAGGGCTAGATGTGGTCGCCGGGCCGGTCGAGGCCTCGGCGATAGGCAACCTCCTCGTTCAGTTGCGCGCTGGCGGCATGCTCGGCGACCGGCACGAGATGCGGGCGCTTGTGGCGAGGTCGTTCCCGACGAGACGATTCGTGCCGGACCGCCGCCTTGGCGAGCTGGCGGGCCCGGCACGCCGCAGGCTTAGCGAGCTGCGGTCGGCGCCAGTCCGATAGGTTCTCGCGACTCCAAAGCTGGACCCCGGCGCCTGGCGCGGTCAGGTCGTTGAGAAGCTCTCCGATTTGGCCAGCCAAGCATCGAGCTCGGCGATCGGCAAAGGCCTGCTCACGTAGTATCCCTGCGCAAGGTGACACCCGAGATCTTCGAGGCGCTGCAGCACACCGGCGGTCTCGACACCCTCCGCGACGACCTGTTTGCCGAGGTTGAGGGCGAGATCGATCGTCGAGCGGACGACGACCTCCTTGTCAGGGGAGCTGCTCATGGTCGTCACGAAAGATCGGTCGATCTTGATCTCGTCGATCGGCAGGCGAGTCAGGTACGTGAGCGAGGAGTAACCCGTGCCGAAGTCGTCGACAGACAAGCGGACGCCCATGTTCGCGAGTCGCGAGAGGACGGCTTCGGTCCGAAGCGGGTCAGAGATCACTGCGCTCTCCGTTATCTCAAGGACTAGGAGCTCGGCGGGAACCCCGTTCAACCTGAGCAGTTCCGCGACCTCGCTCGGAAGATCGGCATCGATGAGGTTGCGCATCGCCAGGTTCACAGACACCCTCATCGGCCGGCCCTGGTCCATCCAGGCGCGGCACTGTGAAAGCGCCTTGTCGAGCACGAAGTGCGTGAGAGGCTTGATGAGGCCGGTCTCTTGGACTAGCGGAATGAACTCGTCCGGCGAGATCAGGCCGCGCTCGGGATGCTGCCAGCGGATGAGGCCCTCGACGGCGGTGATCTCGCCCGTTGACAGACTGAGCTGTGGTTGGTAGTAGAGGACGAGCTCTCCTCGTTGCAGCGCCCCGAGCAGCTCTCCGATCAGCAAGAGCCGGTCAGGTGAGTGCGGGTCGACGCAGCGGTCGTAGATGGCGAACCCGGCGCTCACCGTCTTGGCGGCGTACATGGCAACGTCCGCGTGCTGAAGCAGGAGGTCAGCACTTCTTCCGTCTCTCGGGAAAGATGCAAGGCCCACGCTGACGTCTACGCGCAGCGGCAGGTCGTCGACGACGACTGGGTCCTCGAGACAACTCGACAGTCTTGACGCGATCGCGACGGCATAGGTCTCCGAAGCGTTCTGCAGCAGGATCGAGAACTCGTCTCCGCCAAGGCGCGCGATCGAGTCCTCGTCTCTTGTCACTTTCGACAGGCGCCGGGCAACTTCCCTCAGCACCTCGTCACCCGCCGCGTGGCCCAAGGTGTCGTTGATCTCCTTGAACCGGTCGAGATCGAGCATCAAAACGGTGAGTTCCTCGTGCCTGCGCCGCGCCCGCGCAAGGGCGTGCTCCACCCTGTCGTGGAACAGGACCCGGTTCGGAAGGCCGGTAAGCCCGTCGTAGAGGGCCTGATGGCGGATCTTCGCCTCGGCTTCGTCGCGAGCCTGCTCGGCGGCTTTCTGCTCGGTGATGTCGCGAACAAGTAGGCAGAACCTGCTCAAAGCGCCCGGTGGACCCGAGATCTGTGCAACCCTGGCCTGGAAGGACCTCATGCCGGCCGGTACTTCGAGCTTGTACTCCCAGACCTTCGGGCGCCCGGTCTCCAGCACCTGAGCCATGACCTTGGCCAAGCCGAGGCCTATCTCCTCGCCGAGTGCCTCACGGTGCGTTCGACCGAGCAGCTGGTCGCGTGGCACGACCAGCAAGGCATCGTTCGCCGTCCAGATCTCGAGATAGGTACCTTTCTCATCGAGCTCGAACACGAGGTCGTCGAGGGAGGACAAGAGAGCCTGGAGGCGGGCCTCGCTCTCCTCGAGAGCCTCGGCCGCTCCACCGGGCGCGATCACGACACCCTCGCACGACCGCACAGAGTGGCCCGCTGGAGCCGACATAGGTCAACCGAGCCCGGCTTCTCCCGATTCAAGCCGCACCCTCGGGGCGCTCGCGTCTCCGACTCCGCGCGGCCCTCGTGCGAGTGCCAGCCGACGGCTAAGGAGGCAGTCATGAACCCCGAAGTCATAGATTTAGTATCGGCTCGCAGCTCAGTGGGGTTGACCTCGGACTTTGTGCGCTCTGGACACCGACGCGGCGGCATGGGGAGGGCTCGGGGCGCTCCCGGTGCGCTCCTCAGCCTTGCAAGTTCGGACGAGGGGCTTGTCCCTCCATCGAGTCAGATGCTTACAGGCCCGGGCATCGCCACCTCGATCGTCTTGACCGACTACCCGCGCGCAACGCAACGACCGATTGCAACGCGGTGACCGTCCTCCTGCGAGCGCTAGTCCCGTCGGTCCTTCAAAGTCCTTTGACTCCGGGGAGGAGAAGTCGAAGTAGTCCAGCGACGGGCACCGGTTTCGTCAGCTCATCTAATGCTTGCTTGGCGATCGGGACGCGACGTCGTTCCAGCTAGTCAAGCTGCCATCAGCGCTGAAAGACATAGGGCCCGGCTCGTGGACTAGTTCAAGGCACGGGTTCGCCTCAACTTCATCGCGGAGCGATTCGGAGACGAGAAGCTCAGACAGCGCGATCGTGCTCTTTATGCACGCGAGCCGACGATGCTCAACCCGCCGCTCGCCGCACGCGGCGAGCGCCGCACAGATCGCGTCACGATCTGTTGCCAAGGCGATCGGAAGCGCAGCTCTGCGGATGCCTCCGCGACCGGCCGTGAGGGCGTTCAGATATGTCTTCTCAAGATCGAGCTGGCCGATCGCGCGAAGTGTCGTGAGGTCGGCGAGACCAAGACCAAAGCCGTTACCTGCGGTCGCCTCGGAGAGGCCGAGCGCTACAAGCACCGCAATCCTCGGGATGTCCGGCTCCCGGGTGCCTTCGATCCTCATGCGGCCGATGACGTTGGGATCCGCGCCCGCGCCCGAGATCTCCTTTCCGATTTCGCTGATGACGAGTACGTCGAGGTCATCGAACGGGAGCATGCCCATCGTCGCCCTTGCCTGTTCGAGGAGCTCGGACTCGGCACCGTGTCCGATCCCCGCGGGAGGGACGAAGGTGAGCTGCGCCACTTCGTGCTGGCTATTCTCGAGCACGCCAAGACCCCCGATGACCTTGCCGCTCCCGATGAGCATGTCGGAAATAGCGACGATCGTCGAGGTCATCTGCTCGGGACCGCCCCCATGGACTGCGGCCGCGCCCGGCTGATTCCCGAGGCCGATGGCAAGGATCTTCGCGAGACCGCTCTCGATCGTCCCGTGGAAGTCCGTATGGGGTTTAACCCGATTGACAGCGAGAATATGGTCCGCCTCGACCGCCGCCCGGGCGATCATCACCGGGCCATGAGCAAGCTTGCCGATCTCGACGAGGTCGTCCGTCGAAACGATACGCATCCCCACGGTCTCTTCGCGCAGCCCGAGACTCGCCAGCACGCCACGGCGACCGGTGGCGGTGCCATTGCCATGTGAACCCATCGCGGCCACGAGGAAGGGACGGCCTCCGGCCTCCGTCAGCACCCGGCCCACGGCGCGATAGATCGTCTGCAAACCTGCAATCCCTCTGCTGCCGGCGGTCACGGCGACAGAGGAACCCGGCGAGAGAGCAGCGCAAACTGGCTCTAGTGCCTCCGCTACCGCCCCTTCGACGTCCCGCACGCCAGCGACACCTGAATGGTTCCGGACGTGGAGTAGATGCGGCAGCGGCGCTGACCATAAAAGGGGTATGCACCCTTCAAAAGGTCCTAGGTCCCCGGTTCCTCCAGAACGAGCCGCCGCTGTTCTCACCTCCGACAAAACCGTAGCCGGAGCTTCATTGCCTGCACCAAGCAGAACTCGCCTGTCACAAGATCACCCAGTGGGGACGGGTCGTCTAACGATTCGCGGTGTACAGGGCCTGGACATCGGTGAACGCGATGAGACCCCATGGGCCTCCCTCGAGACCGATCCCGCTCCACTTGACACCGCCGAAAGGCTGACCTGGGACCGCGGATTGGTGAGTGTTGACCCACGCGGTGCCGGCATCCATGCGGCGTGCCACGGAATTGCCCCGTGCGGCGTCTCTCGTCCACACCGAAGCCCCTAGACCAAAATGGGTCCGGTTCGCCCTCTCGATCACCTCATCGATGTCGCGGTAGCTCATGACGGGCAGCGCGGGCCCGAACTGCTCCTCATCGACGATCCGAACACCGTCGTCCAACCCGGTCAGAATCGTCGGCTCGTAGAAATGGCCGGGTCCGTCGATCCGACGGCCCCCTGTGGCCAATTTGGCGCCTTGCGCGACCGCATCCTCGACAAGACCAGCGACGCGGTCCAGTTGCGTCGTGCTCGTAAGCGGTCCGAGATCGACCCCTTCGAGTGATCCGTCGCCGATGCTCGCCGCCTTAGCCCTCACGACCAGAGCGTCAACCACCTCGCCATACAAGCGCTCGGGTACATAGACGCGTTTGATTGCCACGCACACCTGCCCGCAGTTGACAAAGGCGTTGGCGAAGATCGACTCAGCAGTTTCTTCCGGGTCGACATCGTCGAGGAGAATTGCCGGATCGTTGCCGCCAAGCTCCAGAGTCACTCGCTTCAGATCCGGCGCCGCCGCCAGTGAGATCTTCTTACCTGTTGCTACCGAGCCAGTGAAACTGATCTGCCTCGGGACCGGATGCTCGGACATCGCGGCGCCGAGATCGTTCCCGCCGGAGACGATGTTGAGCACCCCGGCGGGAAACAGTTCCCGCACAAGCTCCCCGAAGCGCAAACAGGCCAGCGGAGTCAGTGGAGAGGGCTTGAGAACCACCGTGCAACCGGCCGCAAGTGCCGGGGCCAACTTCACCACGGCAGTGCCCAAAGGGAAGTTCCAAGGCGTGATTGCCGCAACGGGTCCCACCGGCTTGCGAACCACTTCGACCAGGGCACGTTCGTCGTCCCGGATGATCTCGCGGGGAAGCTCGAGGTGCGCGTAGTACCTCAGGTCCGACATCGCATCCGCGAGCTCCGAGCGCGACTCGGCCAGCGGTTTGCCCTGCTCATGGGTGATCAGCGAGGCAAGCTCCTCGAGGGAGCCTTCGATGGCGTCGGCTGCCCCAAGCAGTCCTGCACGGCGCGACTTGTCGTCTTCTCTCCAGGATCCGAACGCAGCTTCCGCAGCATTCATAGCCTTGTCCAACTCCGCCGGCGTACACTCCGGAGCCTGCCCGTAGATCTCTCCAGTGGCAGGATTCTCCACGTCAAAGAAAGCGGTTCCCGGCACCGATCGACCGGCGATAGTCATCTCAAGCTGTCTCATTGTCCACCCCGTCCCGTCGCTGTTACCTGTCCTCACCTGAAACCCAAGACAGCCCCTGCCTCAAACTGGCCGCTCCAGCCAAAGACTCACGCGGCAAGAGCCCCGACTTTTGACCTCACTCGGAACAGTTGTGGATCACACCCGACGCACGTGGGTGTCGAGCATCGACAGGCGTTCCGGTCCGTGGGCGCGAATCGCGTACGTCTCCTCGTCGCCTATCTGACCAAATGGCGTCGCGATCGTGTACAGCTCAATGGCGACAACCATTCCCTCCTCGATCACTCGATTCGGGTCGTCATCGATCCATTCCTCCTCCGTCTCGAGTCCGATCCCGTGCCCCACGTGGTTGAAACGGCCGAGTGCCGCAAGGCCCGCACGGTCGAATCCGTCGTACCCCGCCTTCATGAGTTTCGCGAAACTCGTGCCCGGCCTCATCTGCGCCGCCACCTCCGCGACGATGTCCACCATCGTTGCGTGCGCATGGAGCACCCCTTTGGGGATCTCCCCGACAAAACCGTAACGACGCGCGTCCGAGGTGTACCCAGCTAGCTTCGCCCCGACGTCGACGACAACGAGGTCCCCTTCGCGAAGTCGCTCGTCTATGGCGATCTCAGGGTTTGCGTGCCCGAAGGACATCGTGACATGGCCGACCCCGTCACCTCCGAGCTCGAGCACTGTCGACTTCGCAAGGCGGATCGCATCGAGACGCGAGCAACCGACCTTGAGCATTGCGAACACCTTCTCGATCGCCCCTTCCGCGATCTGGACGCTCCGACGCAAGAGCTCCACCTCTGCCTCCGTCTTCTTCCTACGGAGCTCGAGCAGCACCTCGTCCATCACCTGGACAACCTGGGAGCCACCTACGAGGCGAACGAGTCGGGTGGTCAACCCGTAGGGCGCCGTGCTCTCGACGCCAATGCGGGCGGGGTCGCCACTGTGCGCGGAAAGCACCTCGCCGACAACACGGTCAACTGCTTCCTCCGCTTCTTGGGCGCTGTTGAATCGGACCACGTCTTCCACATCGATGTCCACGTCCTGGAGCGAGAAACCCCAACAGACAAGGTGACGAGTCCCGTCGCGCTCGACCACGACGGCAAAGGGAAGGATGTTCTTGAGCGAGTACAGGATCGGGTTCCCGCTCGTGGGCAAGGTCGGGTATCCCGTCAGGTAGAAGACGTTCTCAGACCCGGTGACCACCGCTGCCGCAAGTCCCGCCCTGCCCATCAGACTCGCGAGTCGCGCCTTGTCGAAACCCTGAGTGTCAAGTCTTCCTGCCTGTTCAAACATCCACGTCTTCCTTCTCCATCTCCACTGCCGTGCAGTTCCTTTCGCTTCCTGGTGCACACACCGCGCCGCGGTGTAACCGAGGCGCGCCTCGACGCGCCCACCGCTGCTCCGCAATACAAAGATCACAGTCCTCGCTGGGGCCTACCACGGCTCAGCATTTGGCCACGGCCATTGTTCGTTAGGCGCTGGCTCTGTGATCCAGGCCCCCCTTCGCGCTCGATCCACAGGTGCAAGAAACCGCACCGACTATCGGGTCAAAACCTCGATGCTCGCCCCAAGATTCGCGAGCGTCGCACAATCGTTGTCCTCTGAGTAACGCAAGCCCTGGACGTTGTACAACTCGACGCGCGGCTGACCCACGGGGAACGGCCCCCAGTGCCATGTACCGCGATCGAGCACAAAGGAGTCCTGGGGCTGGAGAAGGAAAGCTTTCACCTCTTCAAGATCGCCCCGGCTCTCGAATGTGCATCCCGCCGGGGCAACGGCCATCACCGCAGGACAATTCAGGACCAGAATCGCTTGGGTGTGCGTGAGATGACGGAACAGCATCTCGCACCTAAGGCCCCGTTCGGTGTGGCTGACCTCGTCCGCAGCGTGACCGATCAGGTTCAGGTGAACGTCGTTCCACTCAAAGAACAGACGGGACTCGCCGTCGCGCGAATCGGTGTCCTGCACGGGAAGCCAACCGAAGGGCGACCAGACTGTGGCATCCAAAGGCACCGCGTCCAGGCGCAGCTCAATATTATCCATTATTCGTCCTTTTCCCCAATGCCGCACCGCTAAATGTACAGTATGCCTTCGGCAAATGTCTAGAGGCACTGTTTAATGGGCCTTGGCACATTACGAGCCGCATGGTCACTTCAACCCAGGCACGCTTCACCGGATCGAGCACCAAATCGAGGGCTCCAAATGGCGTTCTAGTCCGCTAGCGCCCCAGGTCGCTCTCAATCAATGTCTCCTCTATAGGGCAACGGTCTTTGACTAGCGGCAACTGGGTCAAAGCGCAGGGACCGAACCGCCTCACCCGATCGAGCTCACGTCGAGCCCGAGGAGCTCGACGGTGGTCGCGCCCGCTCGCAGCTGCTCGAAGAACCTGGCTTCTTTGGCCGCGCGCTCTCGTGCAGCCTCCAGACAAGCAGCGATGTCGGCCGCCTTGATCGCGACGACACCGTCGGCGTCGCCGACCACCCAGTCGCCTGTGTCGATGATCACGCCTCCGAGCACGATCGGCTGTCCCACTGAGCCCGGTCCGTGCTTCGTCGCGCCCGGCAGAGCAACGCCGCGTGCAAACACAGGGAATTTGTGCCGCTCCAGAGCCGACAGATCACGAACAGACCCGTCAATCACCAGTGCGACGATGCCCGCTGTTTCGGCCGCGATGGTAAGCACCTCACCCCAGTACCCGCGTTGGGTACTGTCCGCTAAGGAGACCGCGAGCACCGATCCGCGCGGTGCGACTGCAACGCCTTGGTGGATCGCGAGGTTGTCGGCCGCAGCACACGCCACCGTAAAGGCCGGGCCAGCGAAGAAGGCATTGTGCCACATCGGCCGGATCGCGCCGTTGAGACCAGTCGCCCCGCTCTCTCCGAGGGTCGCCGTGCCGAGTGCCGCGAGTTCGTCTGCGTCGCGCCTTTCCATTTCCCATGATACGGTCACTTTCCTGGACCTCCTCCCCCTAATTTTCCGGGACTCGTTATCGTGCTCACGAGTCTTTGATCTCGCCCGGGTCATTGGCCAGTCGGGCGCTAGTCATTTCTGGACGATCTACCTCATGTTCTCATTGCAGCGCTTGGGTGGCGGACGACTGCTGCCCACAGTGGGCGGCCACTCTCGGAGTGATCTCGAGACGAGGCGCCGAGTGTCGGTCGCGACGCCATAGACCGTCGGGACCCGAGCGCAGTCATGTCGGGGACCGACCAGACGGTGCATCCCCGGTAGCGTGCGCACGAAGCGGCGCATCACGCACTCCCGTCGACAGGCAACGCTGCCACTCTCACCGTCTCGCTGCGTCTGCGCAGCAGGCATACCCGAACCACAATGCCAAGGGCACTCGGAATCATGACAACGTTGGGCAGAACAACCGGCAACTTATGTATCACGATGCCGTACGCCGTCCAGCTTCCTGTGGCGAAAAAGGCAATCACCCAGCTCATGAGCGATACTCCAGCCACCTCTGTATACCGGATCAACTTGATGAGCTGGGGAAGGTAGAGGCCGACAGCACCGACGACGGCAGGAACAGAAACAATCCACTGAGCCCTGGAGACAACGCTCAATACGATCAGCGTCGAGGCGACAGCTCCTAGGACCGTGGTGAGTGTCAGCACCCTCAAGGTCGTGCTCGTGCGGCGGCCCACCAGCACCACGATCACAATCGCGAGCACTCCACCAGGTATGTTTGTGACGACCTCGGCCTGTACGTGAGCGAGAAACCCGTACGCGCTCCACAGCTCAGCGAGAACCAGGGCTTGGATCCAGGTACCAACCGAGACGCCGGCCGCGCCTGAGCGGACGAGTCGGACCGCCTGTGGCGCGCCTCGGCCCATCGTCAGTGCCGGTGAGGTGATTCCGAGCACGCCGGGCGCGGTTATCGCGATCACCTGTGACACTCGCAGGTGCTCGCACTGCCCGATGAATCCTGTCGCATGGCGCGCCTCATCTCGTGCCGTCTCGTCCAGCAGTCCGAACGCACTTGGGGATGCCTGCAATGCGTGCCACGCTGTAGGTACGCACTTCAGTCGTTGTGACCACCCGCTTGTTTGGTGGGACGCAACGCTGCCATCACGGCTATCTCGACGAGTATTCCTTTCAACGTTGCGCCGACTGCGGTCCGAGCAGGAAATGGCGGCGAGAAGAACTGCCTGTAGGTCTTGTCGAACGCGAACCAGTCGCGGGACATGTCCGACAGGTAGACGGTGCTGTTGACCACATCTTGGAGGGCCAGCCCTGCACCAATGAGAATGGCTCGTATGTTCTCGATCGTCTGAACTGTCTGCTCTTCAACGGTCGAACCTACGATGGCACGCGTCACCGGATCGTAGGGACCGACACCCGCCACGAACAGCAGACCACCCGCGACAATCCCTTGCGAGTACGCGCCCGAGGGCACCGGACTCGACTTCACGCTTATCTCCTGGTGACCCATTCCAACCTCTCTGCTCTGGAGTGGTCCGGCGACCTAAGACCTCGGGAAGATGATTTCGCGCGCCGCGTCTGGTGTCGCGACGGGACGGCCCAGGGCCTTCGCCAATTCGACCGCTTCGGCTACAAGATCGTGGGCTTGTGCGACCGAGCCATGGCGGTCGAAGGGGTAGTCCTCCGTGCCGACGCGAATATGGTCACCAGCGAGGATCGCCGCGGCCAGGATGTCGATTTGGCGCTCGTCCATGATGCTCACCGTGGCGATCGATGATTCGGGAAGGTAGCGGCGCCGATACAGATACTCCTCGACTGTCGGCGGGGACCACGAACCTCCCGGCCAGCCGAAGAAAAGGCTTGTGAAATAGGGAGGCTCGATCACCTTTCTGTCGATCAGATACCGGAGGTTCCAGATCGAGCCCGTGTGCCACGTCTCGAACTCGAGCTTGACACCGTACTCTGCTGACAGCCGCGCGTAGTCCACCAGCTCTTCTCGCGTGTGGAGCGCATGGGTGTCTACATCGGTGAACGCCTCGTCGTGGTGACTCGTGATAATGGAGATCATGTCGCTGCGGAGACGAAAGATCTCCATGCGCTCCGGAATTGGCAAGCTGGACATCCCACATTGGACGATCATGTCTGACATGGCGCGGATAGCAGCGACATCCGCCGACCAGTCCACCGAGTGCAGGTGCAAGATGGACGCCCCTGCTTCGCGACAAAGCCGCGCCTCGCGCCCCACTTCCTCAGGAGTCCGGGGATACGGCACCTCTGGATGAAGCCAGCAGTTATTGGGGGTCGCGGTGATGATCAGCGGTATCTGGCGTTCCATCCTTATCCTTTCGCAGTGTTGGGACCTGTTCGGCACGCCCCACCCCAAACTCCGAGGCGAAAATGTCCGGCGCGACGAGCACTTCTTGGCGCGGACCTCGTGCTCCCGGGTATTGTCCCGGCTTGCCGGTAGCCGGACACCATCACCAGGTCACGCGCAGCTAACCGTCTCACTCGTGAGTCGAGTAGTCGACACTGCTGATGCCTTGCACGCCGATCGCAAAACAAAAGCAATGGATCGGCGCGTTTTCGCTGACAGGCCTAAGGCTGTGAACCACGTCTGGCGGGATGTAAACGAGGTCTCCCTGCTGGACTTCCCGGTCTTCCTCCCCCACAGTCATTACGCCACGGCCGGAAGTCACGTAGTAGAACTCGTGCGTCGGGTGAGCGTGCGGATACACGTAGCCGCCGCCGGCGACCTCGAACTCGTTCACGAGCTCAAGGAACCCGCCCTCAGTCGCCTGCCGAAGTTCCTGGGGTCCATAGAGATACCAGACCGGCACCGTACCGTTGTGTTCCACGAGCGGCTTTGAGCCTTCGATAGAGCGAACGTCCATCAGGCACTCTCCTTGTAGATGTGTGTCTTTTGCCAATAGACATGGTTTGAGTGACCTACTCGATGCTTGCCTTTCGTCCCGCCTGGTCGAAGGTCGAGTCTGTGCAGACTTCGTGTCAGCATTTTCGACACGACGGGACGGCTCGTCGCAGAAGGCTGCTTAGGCGCCCTCGGGGCGCAGTCCTGGGAGACGTGGCCGATACGAACGTGGTGCCATCGCGACGAGCAACCGTCAGGCGTTCGCCTCATCATCCCTCCTTCCCAAGAGCCGCTGTGCGCTTAGCGGTGATTTGCCGAGTGAGGACCGACCCTCTGACAAGGCCGGCGGGATTCCATCCGCCCAGCGCACAAGGACCTCGGGATTCCTGATATAGGCGGCTTCAGGATGCCCCTGTGCGAGGGCAAGCAGGCTCGCAAGCAGGATCTCTGAATGGTGCTCGACGACGTTGCTCGAGGCACCGGCGATATGTGGGGTGAGGGTGACGTTCGCCATCTCGAGGAACGGGCTGCTCGACGAAAGCGGCTCGTCCGGGAAGACATCGAGCCCGGCTCCCGCCAGCTTCCCCTCATTAAGAGCCCGCGCCAGGGCCGGGTAGTCGAGGATGCTCGCGCGTGCGGTATTTATCACATAGGCCGTCGGCTTCATGAGCGCAAGTTCACGCTCACCAACAAGCGGTTGGCCCTGCTGCGGTGGGGCGTGCAATGACAGGACGTCCGAGCGCACGAATAGCTCATCAAAGGCGACAGCGTCCGCTCCTGCGGTGGCGAGATCGAGCTCCGGCACGAAGGGGTCGTACGCCAGCACGGACATCCCGAGCGCAACCGCCCTTGAACACACGCGCCGACCAATCGCCCCGAACCCGAGCAGACCGAGGGTCAAGGTCGCGAGCTCTGGACCTTTGTAGACCCGATAGGGCACAGGGGCTGCTGGGTCGCTTGGCCGCCAGACGACGTCCTTGCGGTGTCTGTCCTCGGCGCGTTCTTCTGTCAGAGCGCGCGACACGATGAGATGGTGGGTACTTGCGATATGGCGAAGCACGCTCAGCGTCAGTCCGAGCACGAGGTCCGCTACCGAGTCCGCATTGCGAGCCGGCGCGTTGAGGACGACGACGCCCCGCCTGGTCGCCTCCTCGGCATCGACGTTGACGGGACTTCCGCGTACACACCCGATGACGCTCAGCGTCGGGAAGCGGTCCAGCACATCGCTGTCGATGAGCTCGGACTCGACTACGAGCGCTCCAACGGCTGCAGGATCGAATCCTTCGCCGTTCAGCAATTCCGGGCCATGAGAGTTCATCACCTGCCAGCCAAGGTCCTTCTCGAACGCAGCAAGTGCCGGCGGAGTTAAGGCGGTCGTGACAAGGGCGAGTGTCACGCGAAAGCCTCCTGCAGCCGCGCGAATAGGCCACGGTAACGCTCACCATGGACTTTGTAGGAGTCGTGACGCGAGGAATCTGGCTCGTAGAGCTTGTGATGAGACGTTCCCGTTACCTTCTCACCCAAAACGAGCATCGCGCCTGCCAGCGCTGAGGGTTCGCGGACCTCTGCAACCCACACGGGACGACCGAGCACGTCGGCGAGCATCTGTGCGGCAAGTGGACTCCGGCTGGTACCGCCGGTAAAGACGACTCGGCGACTCGGGCACCCGAGGCTCGCCTCGAGCGCGTCCAGATTCCCCCGCACCGCGTAGCAAATGCATTCCAAGATGGCGCGTGCGACATCACCGAGCGAGTGCCCAGGTGTCAGCCCGACAATTGAGATCGGGGGCACGCTTTCCCAGACGTCTTCACCCCAAAAGGGATTCGCGCAGGTAACCAACAGATCCTTCGCTCCGAGAGGAGAGGAGCCGGCCAGTTCGTCGAGCGGGGTATACGAGTCAGCACCCGTTCGCCCCTCTCGCGCGATAGGAACTGTGATATCTCTAAGCCACGTGTAGAGAACCCCAGTGATACCCG
>JBEKVJ010000010.1:0-68984 GCA_049514105.1 Acidimicrobiales bacterium | reverse complement strand
TGAGCGGTATAAAGCTAAGAGATGTCAACACAGCCGAGGAGTCCGAGATCGCTGCCGACGGTGTCTTTGTCGCCATCGGCCATGCCCCAAGTACGGAGCTGTTCGCCGGCCAGCTGGAGATAGACCAGGCCGGCTACCTCGTCACCCACGATGGGACCAAGACGAGCGTTCCCGGCGTCTTCGCGTGTGGTGACGTCCAGGACCACGTGTACAGGCAGGCCATCACTGCGGCTGGTTCGGGCTGCATGGCCGCGATCGACGCCGAGCGGTACCTGTCGTCGCTAGGCGAGAACTGACGAAAGGGAGAATTGATATGAGCGAGGTCATCACGGTCAGCGACGACGATTTCGACGAGGCGGTCGGCCTCTCGGACATTCCGGTAGTCGTGGACTTCTGGGCAGAGTGGTGTGGCCCTTGCAAAATGGTCGCCCCCATCCTTGATGAGATCGCGTCCGCTCACGCCGGCAAGCTCAAGATCGCAAAGCTGAACGTGGACGATAATCCCCGTACAGCGCAACGCTTCCAAGTGATGAGCATCCCGACGCTGTTACTTTTCAAAGACGGCCAGGCTCAGGCCCGCATCGTGGGCGCGCGGAGCAAGACCCAGATTCTCTCGGAGTTCGAGCCTCACCTCTAAAACCAGGGCCCGGGGCGCGTATTTAACGATAGGCGCTATCGGGCAGAGCCCGTCGTCTCCTACCATGTGCGAGATGATCGGACAGTTGCAGGGCTGGTCGTCATGAGCCATGCAGGGGCCGCTTTCGGTAAGCGGGACGTCCTCCCACTTCGCGAAGGCGACTCCGGAGAGGCCGTCGCGGACCTGCAGGAACGGCTGCGGAGGCTCGGCTTCGACAGCAGCAACGATCCCTCGGGTGAATACGGCTCGGGCACTGCTCTTGCGGTTCAGGAGTTCCAATCTCAACGCGGCCTTCGCGTCGACGGCATCTGCGGCCGTCAGACGTGGTCGAGCCTGGTCGAGGCGGGCTTTCGCCTAGGTGACCGCCTGTTGTACAGACGCGCCCCAATGCTGCAAGGAGATGACGTCGCCGAAGTCCAACGCAGGCTGAGCGGCCTCGGGTTCGACCCCGGTGGCGTTGATGGGATCTTCGGCGACACTACGCACGTAGCGCTCGCTGAATTCCAACGCAACGCTGGCCTCGTCACAGACGGCATCTGCGGCCCCGTCACGCTCTTTGAGCTCACGCGAGTCGAACCCGTGCGAGGCGGCGCCGATCTCGTCTCACCTCTGCGCGAGCAGCTCCGGCTGAGCTTCGACCCGGCCACCCTCAGCTGTAAGCAAATCGCTGTGGGCGAGGAGGGCGGCTTTGCAACGGGAGTTGCGGCAGTTCACCGCGGGCTTGTCACTGCCGGAGCGCGCTGTCTGGAGCTGCACGAACCGGATCCGTTCGCCCAGGCAGTCATGGCGAACGCCTCAAAGGTCGATTGCTACATCGGCCTACGGCTCGAGCCGAGCCACGAGTCAGTCGCCACGTATTTCTACCGGGGCTTCCGATATGAGTCAGCCGCCAGCCGCCAGCTTGCTGAACTGCTCGTGGACATCTCCTCCACACGGCTCGGGTTGCGCAACGCCGGCGCCCACGGCATGGCCGACGTGATCTTGCGCCGCACCGCCATGCCGGCTGTCGTGCTGGAGCTAGGCGCTCCAGATCGGGTCGCAATGAAGACCACGCGACTCGCAGACGCTGTGCAAGAGGCCCTGGAGCAGTGGCTGACCATCAGCAGGGAGTGAGAGTGTCCACAACCTCATGCACAGGTTGTGGATCAACTTGGACCAACAGTAGAGGTCGAGAAGGTAACGTCAAAGTAAACTCGACCAGCGCGAATGACCGCTAAAGTGCCTCTGAACAGGGCAAAGGCGTTTTGAGTTATTTCCTACGACTTGTGAGCACAGTCACAAATGGTTGTGGACAAGTGCGGTTCTCCACCTTTTGTCCACTCAGCTGTGGACCTCAGGTAAAGGTCTCTCCAATGATGACGCGGTAGATCCGCTCGAGGTCGTCCAAGGTGGCGAATTCGATGACGAGTTTGCCCCGTTTCCCCCCCATGTCAACCTTGACGCGCGTGTTCAGGCGCTCCTCGAGGAGCTCCTCGAGATCGTGTACGCCCGGAGGTCGCAGTGAGTGGCCAGGCCTCGTAACAGCGCCAGCGCCTCCCGCCGCCGTGGCGTCATGGCTCTCAGCTTCCGTTGCACCCTCTTCCGCCTGGGCTTCCCGTACTGCCTCGCGAACTAATTCCTCGAGGGTACGAACGGAAAGCCCTCGATGGACCGCTTCGCCCGCCAGCCTCTCCTGCACGATCCGATCGGGTGTGGCGAGCAGTGTCCGGGCGTGCCCGGCACTGAGCTGGCCGTCACGCACATAACGCTGGACCGTCGGCGGCAGCTGGAAGAGCCGCAGAGCGTTGGTGACAGCTGCCCGGGACCGCCCCACCCTGCGCGCAACCTCTTCGTGTGTCAGGTTGAACTCCTCGATCAGCTGCTGGTAGGCGCCCGCTTCATCGAGAGGGTTGAGGTCCTCACGGTGCAAGTTCTCTACCAGGGCCTCCTCGAGGCTCATGGCGTCGTCTGCCTGATGTACTAGCGCTGGAATGGACTGGAGGCCAGCTCGCCGGGCCGCACGAAAGCGGCGCTCACCCGCGATCAGCTCGTATTCCTCGGGACCGACTTCTCGAACGAGCACGGGCTGGAGGATGCCGACGGCCTTGATCGAGTCGACGAGCGCCGAAAGCCCCTGCTCTCCGAACTGGTTGCGGGGTTGAAACGGGTTCGGCCGGATACGGGCAAGCGGAAGCTCCCTGAGCATGGACCCCGTCGACGTGACCGGACTCGAGGGGATAAGTGCACCAAGTCCCTTGCCCAAACCACTACGCCGGGCCACCGCTCACCTCCTTGGCCAGTTCACGGTACGCGATGGCGCCCCTCGATGTTGGCGAGTGCACGGTAATCGGTTCCCCGAACGAAGGTGATTCCGAGATGCGCACTGTGCGGGGAATAACGTTCTTGCAGACGGCGTCTCCGAAATGTGTCCTCACCTCGGCAATGACGTGATCAGCTAATCTCGTCCTCGAGTCGTACATGGTTAGCACCATGGCGGAGACCTCGAGCTCGGGGTTGAGGTTGGCCCTGACGAGTTCGACGTTCCTGAGCAGCTGGCCGAGACCCTCGAGGGCGTAGTACTCACACTGGATCGGCACCAGCACCTCGCTCGCAGCCGCGAGGGCATTCACAGTGATAAGGCCTAACGAGGGAGGACAGTCGATGAGGATGTACCCGAAGTCCTCTCTGACGGGGGCGAGTACTCGCTTCAGGCGCAACTCCCTGGAGAAGGTCGAGACGAGTTCGATCTCGGCGCCGGCCAAGTCGATTGTTGCAGGGGCAAGAAACAGGTTCTTGATATTGGTCGGCTCCACGCAATCCTCAAGCGGCACGTCACGAAGAAGTACGTCATACATCGAGTGATCGAAATTACGAGCCTCGATGCCAAGCCCGGTCGTAGCGTTGCCTTGCGGGTCGAGATCCACGATCAAGACCCTGTATCCGAGATCTGCAAGTGAAGCGCCCAGGTTTACAGTCGTCGTCGTCTTTCCAACGCCACCTTTTTGGTTGGCGACTGCGATCACTCTGGGGAGCGGGCGTACAAGTTTGGTACCGACTTCTCCTACGCCCACCTCAGATGACGGCGGCTCCGACTCGGCTACACCGTCTTGGTCTTCGTCCTCTGGGTCGTTCATCACACCTTCGGTTCAAGGGGACTGTTCCACGTGAAACATTTGCGAGCCGAACGACTGGACGTCATCGCGTCGAAGGAGCAGTTGGGGGCTCAACCGGGAGCATAACGCGCCCACCTTGACGGAACTATTGATTTTCTGGGGGTGTTTCAAGCTTGGGGCGATGATCAGACATGGCCCAGCAGTTGTTCGAGGCGGGCTGCTACGGGTCGATAGCGTGACACGGGGATCAGGTGCACGCCTTGAAAGGCTCCCGAGGCGCGTATGGACATAACTAGCTCACATGCAGCCTCGATCCCTGCCCGCGGGTCACTGTCCACCTGGTTGACGAGTTGGCTGGGAATGTCTATCGCGGGGATCGTGCTTGCTAGCCCGCGAGCCATGCCTGAGCTGGCCAAGACAATGACCCCTGCGTAGACGTCTGTATCGACTTGAACTCGTTCACGCCAACGAACGAGTGCCTCGATCGAGAAGCTCACCTGCAAGAAGAGGAAGTCGACCTCATGCTTCCAGTCTGGCAGCGGGCCGAGTCCCGCCACCGCACCAAGACGCAGCTTTCGGCCTCCAGGGCGCTCGGTCGTTTGGTCGAAGGTTCGAGCCTCGCGCAGCATGGTCTGGACCGTTAACTCACTCGTGCGACCCCCAACACGGGGATCATCCCCGCGCACGAGGAGAAACTGGTCAACCCCGTAAGCTTCCGCAGTCAACAGGTCTCGCTGAAAGCCAAGCAGATTGCGATCGCGGGCATTCAAGCAAGCGATCGAACGGCCGCCCATTTCCTCGACTTCATGCGCCACAGCGACGCTCGAAACAGTCGCCCGGCCGATGTGATTGTCAGGTATCAGGAACGAGCCGGCGATCGAGCTCAGGACTCCGATCTGGTGCCTCACGTGTTTGAGGTCTGGTCGAGTCGGTGGTTCAATCTCGCAGACAAGTTCGAAATCTGCTTCTGACATCGCCATACAGTATCGGGGCGAGGAGGCCGAAAAGTCGCGTCAGGAAAACAGGGGGCGTTTGGCTGGGATGCCAGTCCTGCGCGGATACCGGTCGGGACATCGGGAAACCTGGCGCAGCACGGCAAAGGCGAAAGGATCGCGCAAGGCCAGCTCCGGTACCAGCCCGAGCTCCGCGCAACCTTCGGCCGGCCACCGTTCCGCCGCGGGCAGGTCGGCGTCGACGCTAGCGCGTCCTATTGCTTTGGCTGGCGGCTCGGACACGATCAGCCGGCCACCGACACGCAACAGAGGTGCCGCGCACTCTGCAGTGACAGCTGGGGGCCCGAAGCTTCTCGCGAGCACCGCAGAGAAACCCTCCCTATAACGCGGGTCTCTGCCGACCTGCTCCGCCCTAGAGTGAACGATCTCGACTCTGGAGGCGATCTCCAACTCATCGACGGCCCACCGCAGGAACTCGACGGATCTCCGGGCTGAGTCCACGAGGATCAGGCGGAGTTCCTGGTCCTCCAGGGCCATGACGAGCCCGGGCAACCCTCCACCAGATCCGAGCTCGAGAACAGGAGAATCCACCGTCTCTAATGACAAGGCCCGCAGAAAACCGAGCGAGTGTGCAATCTGGGTGGGAATCGGTAATCCACCGACCAGGGATCTCTGTCGCGCCTGCATAAGCACGGCTTCGAGCCGGAGCTTGGGACCCTCCCCGATCACGGGAACGGCCTGGTCGTGCTCGAGCTACCTATGTCTGATCTTTGCCGTGGGATGCTGCTCAGCTCAGATCCGCCGGCTCAGCCGTGTTGTCCTCGGACTCATCTGTTGGTTTGGAATCGTCGGAGCCATCGGACGTCTCGGTCACCGAGGTCGGTCGGATCACGACGTAGCGGCGTGGCTCGACTCCTTCGGAGGTGGTTTCCAGTCCCTCGATCTCGTTGACGGTGTCATGGACCACCTTTCGGTCCGACGGGGACATCGGCTCAAGCGCCTCGGGTACCCCGGTGCGCAGTACATCGGCACCCGCTTCAGTTACGAACTGGCGCAGAGCTGCGGCCCTGCGTTCGCGATAGCCGCCCACATCGACGACGATCCTGCTCGTGTGCTCATCGGTGTGCCGCTGCACAACAGTGCGCGTCAGTTCCTGCAAAGCCTCCACCGTCGCACCCTTGGGACCGACCAGTAGACCGAGGTTCTCGCCTTCGACGGTTATGTAGATGCCATCGTCCTCGCTCCGGCGCGAGCTCGTGGTGGCTTCGATCCCGAACCGGGCCACAACTTCCTTGACGAAATCGGTTGCGAGCTGTTGCTGAGTCTCGATGCTCATTTCCGCCTCCTTAGGTGATCCCGTCCTGCGACCGGCGCCGACTGAAGTCTCAACGAAAGACTCCCCTGCAGTGGTTACCTGGTCGCGACCCCCGCGTCCTCGTCCCCGCGAACGACGCCGAGCTCCACCGGCACGACTGCCCGTGGATTCGGCTGTTTCGACTGGCTCGTCGCTTTCGCTTCCATCCCGTGAGCGAGCAAGCTTCGAGCCATTCTGAGATCCTTGGCGGGCTTGGCCGCGCTGCGACCGTGCCGCACTGCCGGCGGGCTTGGCGCGAGGCTCGGTTGCATCAGCCTTCGCCGCCGACTTGCGCGGCGGGCTCTCAGGACGTTCGCCCTGACGGCGATGGCCCCGCTCGCTCGTGCCTGCACCCGTGCGCGGCCGGTGAGAGGGCCTTTTAGCCCGCGGTTGGACCGGGCGCACCCTTGCCCGGATGCGAGCGCTGCTTCGCCTCAATCCGAACATTCCGGACTTCGGCTCCTCCACGACAACGATCTCTGCATCCTTCTCGGCGACGCCGAGCTGCTCTAGCGCCGCCTCCACTGCTTCCTCCACCGTCTTCCCAATCGTCTCGACCCATTCCACGGACTATCGGCCCCTCCGCGGACGCTTGTCCCTGGAGCGTGGTTGAGACTTGCCAGCGTTTCCCGAGGCGGTGCCGGATGGCCGCTGCGACGTTGGCCGCTTCGCGCTCGAACCGTTGCGCGAGCCGTTCTGGTTCGTCGCCGGCTTCGCCCCGTTCGCGGTGCCCCGCCCGGACGTGCCGCTTGACCTGGGCTTCGGCGAGGGTGGCGCTTCCTCGTCGGGCTCTGTTCCACTAGCAGTGGCGGCCGCGTCACGCATACGAGCTAGGAAACCTTTGCCGCTAGAGCTTGGGCGCGGTCCTCCCGCGCTCTTGTCATCATTTCCGGGACCCGGTGGAGGGTCAGAACTCTTGCGAGCTGTGAGCTCCCGAATGGCTGCGGTGATTGTCGGGTCGTGTTTGTACATCCATTCCTGCTGGCCCACACGGAACAAGCTCGACACGATGAAGTAGACGCCCACACCCGCAGGAAGCGCTATGTAGAGCACCAGGAAGATGAGAGGCATGTACTTCTGCATCTGCTGCATCTGCTGGTTGGACGCCGCGGCGGCGGGGTTTCGCGTTGTGACCTGCCAGATCGACACGTACTGGAGTCCCACCGCGATGAGCACCAGCAGTGCGTAGGGGATGACATCGACGAGGTGTGGCTGGTGGGTGCGCACCGAGTCCGCGAGGTTGATCCCAAGAAAATGCATCTGCCCATGGGCCGCGACCAAATCTTTGTACATCCGGCTCGTGACTGGGATGTTCTGAGGGGTGGGTTTGGTCTGCAGGACGCCGTGGACGTAGATCTTCTGTCCCTTGGAGTTGAGCAGGTCGGCGACTTTGGAAAGGCCCCGTACAACGTCGTAGAGAACGATCAGGATCGGGAACTGGAGGAACATCGGCAGGCAGCCGCCGG
The DNA here is from genome assembly GCA_049514105.1 of Acidimicrobiales bacterium. Lineage (GTDB taxonomy): Bacteria > Actinomycetota > Acidimicrobiia > Acidimicrobiales > Bog-793 > Fen-455. The sequence continues at coordinate 61,482 of JBEKVJ010000010.1, read as the reverse complement.
TTGGGTTCACCCCGTTCTCCCGGTAGAGCGCCATCACCTCCTCGTTCATCTTCTGGCGCAGCTCTTGGCGTTCGGCCGTCGGAGTCCCGGGCTTGGGCTTGTAACGGTTTTGGATCTTCTTCATCTCCGGCGCCAGCAGCTGCATCCGCATCATCGAGCGGGCGCTGGCGCGAGTGAGAGGGAACACAACGATCATCACCGCGACCGTGAGAAGTGCGATCGCGACGCCGTAGTTCGGAATCAGTCCGTAGAAAAAGGCGAGAACGTACCCGACAAGGACGAAAATCGGGTGCAGGGCCGTGCCGATGATGGAGCTACCGGCTTTGGCCGTATGGGTGGCGGCAGACGAAGCGAAAAGCATCTCTGGCCTCAGCTCGGGACGGGGTCGAAGCCCCGGCTGCCGAAGGGACGACACCGCGTGATGCGCCTGAACGCCAACCAGGTCCCGCGACCCGCTCCATGCAGCTCGATCGCCTCGAGTGCGTAACTCGAGCAAGAAGGGACGAAGTGGCACGGCGATGGTCTTCCCGCACGGAGTCCCTGGTAAAGGCGTACGAACGATAGGAGCACCTTTGCCATCGGAGTCGGCCCGCTCCGGACGTCTCTCATCGAGCCGCCACCTGGCTCGCCCGCTGCATTGCTTCGATCATCCTTGCCTCGAGCTCTTGGAACGAAAGATCGCGAACGCCCTGCTCGGTGCCTATCAGGTACGCGCCCGCGGGAATCAGCACTGTCGCCTCGGCCACAATCGCGCGCAAGCGCCGACGGACCCGATTGCGCTCGACGGCGGTACCCACCTTGCGGGGAATCGCGAAGGCAACTCTGCGAAGATCATCGGTCTGTAGTGCAGGAACGAACTGTACCCTCAACGGTCCCGATCGCGACCGGCACTTCGAGCGCCTTAGCTGGGTGAACACCGTTCGTCCTTGCACCGGGTGAGGGCGCGGTCCGCGAGCATGTCCGGTGAGATCTGGCATCGCGGTGCCCATTTTCGTCAGGAGTCGATTACGTGCCGCAGCGTGGCTCAGGCCGACAGCCGAGCCCGCCCGCGAAGACGGCGTGCCTTCAACACGGCTCGCCCGGCGCGTGTCGACATCCGGTGCCGAAATCCATGTCTTTTCGCCCTCTTACGGGTGTTTGGTTGGAACGTCCGCTTCATCTCAGCCTCGTTTCGTTCGATCCGGTGCCGCACGTCCGGGGTATCTCCCGACGCGGCGGTGGGCCGGTGAAGCAGGTGCAATCGACCCGCCAAGACAAGTTTCTGCATCTGGCGCGCGAAAACACGGGTCCACCAGACGGCAGGGACCGGCCCGGGTAATTTAGCGCACGATGGGTCTGCCGGCCAAGCGGTTGCCCGGAGGCAAGCGCTGTCCCGGCGCTGTACGATTCCGACACACCCTGCGAGCTCGCCCCGCCGTCCACACCTGTGGATGCTGGTGTGGAGAACTTCTCGACCGGAGGGCTCGAGCTGGTGACAGAAGCACAGCAACTGTGGAATGACTGCTCGGACTCCTTGCGCTCGCAGGTGTCCGAGGCGACGTGGCGAGCTTGGTTCTCGGCGATCCGCCCGGTGGCAGTCGCAAATGGGACGTTGGTGCTTGCGGTGCCGAGTGGAGTGGTTCGGGACCGCCTCGAGGGACGGTTTCACGGGCTCGTCCACGACGCGCTCCTCGACAGCTCCGGCAAAGAGGTCCAATTTCGCTTCGATGTCCAAATAGATGACCCTGGACCCGAAGAGATAGCGAGAGAAGCACCAAGGCGCGCCGATCCCGACATGCTGGGTGTGAGCATGCCCCAGCAGAACGGCAAACCCGTCTTCGGGCGTCCCCGGGACGTCCCTGGAGCCGATGACGTCCCACTGAACCCGAAGTACACGTTCGAGACCTTCGTCACCGGACCCTCGAATCGCTTCGCGCACGCTGCCGCGCTCTCTGTGGCGGAAGCTCCAGCGCGTTCGTACAACCCGTTGTTCGTCTATGGCGCCGCTGGGCTCGGAAAGACACACTTGTTACAGGCTGTCGGCAACTACGTGCACGAGAATTTCCCCCGCATGCGTGTGCGCTATGTGTCGACTGAGACCTTCATGAACGAATTCGTCGAAACACTGCGCGCGAAAGACGACATGGGCGCCTTCCGCAGGCGATACAGAGAATGCGACCTGCTCCTCATCGACGACGTCCAGTTCATGGACAAAAAGGAGTCCCTGCAAGAAGAGCTGTTCCACACTTTTAACTCGCTCTACGGCTCCTCGAAGCAGATCGTGCTGACCTCCGATCGTGCTCCGCGGGCAATCGCGACGCTCGAAGACCGGCTTCGGAGCCGGCTGCTGTCAGGGCTCACAACCGACATCCAGCCCCCCGAGCTCGAGACCCGCATCGCCATTCTGCGTACCAAGGCTGAGCACGAGCACGCCGTTGTCGGAGACGACGTTCTCGACTTCATCGCCACCAAAGTCAAGGAGAACATTCGCGAGCTCGAAGGTGCCCTCATTCGCGTGACTGCCTATGCCAGCTTGAACAGACAACTTCTAACCCGAGATCTGGCCGAGTCTGTCCTGGCGGACTTCGTAGCCTCCAAACAACCACGCCAGATCACCTCCCAACAGATCATCGAGATAAGCGCGCGTCATTTCGGCTTCAGCGTCGACGAGCTCATCGGGCCGAGCCGGAGACGGCCGCTTGTGATCGCGCGCCAGATCGCCATGTACCTGTTTCGTGAGCTCACCGATTTCAGCTACCCCGCCATAGGCCGCGAGTTCGGCGACCGCGACCACACCACGGTGATACACGCGGTTGAGAAGATCTCGGCCCTGATGAAGGAACGCCGGCAGGTATACGACCAGGTCACCGAGCTCAGCGTCCAGATCAAGAACGGTTTATGATCTGTGGATAACGCTCGAGCTGATAGGGGATGACCATTCGTCTGTCCCCAGGCACCCCCGGCCGTCGACAACGGGCTGTGCGATCGGAGGATAACTCCGTCGAGGGCGCGACCCTCTCCAACAGGAAGAAGTCTGGGTTATCAACAATCCCCAGCACCTACTACTCCTGTTGTCTTTTTTCTTCTAATTAGAAAGGAGTAGAGCATTCCGTGAAGTTCCGAGCTGATCGTGACACCCTTCTGGAAACCCTCGTAACCGCATCGAGGGCAACGAGCGCCCGTTCTGGACCCAGCTTTGGCGTCGTCGGGCTACGCCTCTTGTTGCGTGGAAAGCAGCTGGATGTGTGCGGATCCGATCCGGATCTCGTCATAGAGGCTTGCTGTGAGGTCGCGGGTGAGTCCGATGGTTCTGTGCTCGTGCCGTCACGCCTTGTTGTTGACATAGTGCGCTCGTTCGAACCCGGAGCTGTTTCGGTCGTCGCTGGCGACGAGGAGGTCCGTTTTTCATCGGGACGGGCAGAGTTCGTCGTCCGGGTCGCCTTGGGTGCTGAGATCACGCGTCTTGGTGTGCCCGAGCAAGAGGCGATCGAGATCCCCGGAGCAGTGTTCGCTGATGGTCTTCGCCAAGTCGTTAGGGCGGCTCTTGTCGACGACTCGAGAGCGCCACAACTTACAGGAGTTTTGATGGTGGCCACCGAGGACGGACTGAGGCTCATCGCCACAGATTCGTACCGTTTGGCCTTTCGCGACTTTGCTGGCATGACAGTCGTCGAGCCCGGTCGCCAGGTTCTTGTTCCCGCCAAGGCGCTTGCCGAGGTGCAACGTCTCGCGGCTGGAGCCAAAAGTGACGACAACCGAAAGATCGCGTTCCGCTACAGCGAGCTCGATGCCGTGTTCGAACTCGACGATGTCCGAATAACGACGCGGCTCCTCCGCGGTCAATTCCCAGAGGTCGAGCGACTGATCCCGGCTTCTTACACCTACCACTTGCGGGTGCCGCGCGATGACCTTGAGGCCGCGTTGCGCCGGGTCCGTCTCGTAGTGAGAGACACCAAGGATGCCACGACCCCAGTACGTCTCGCGCTTCATGACGGTGGTGTCGATCTGACGGTCCTCACTCCTGAGAGCGGCAGGGCTGAAGAAAGCGTTGAAGGAGACTTTCAAGGCGACGACCTCACTGTGGCCTTCAACCCGACGTACCTCTTGGACGGGGTCGAAGCGGTTCGCGCGGACACCTTGATCTTGGAAGTGAACGATCCCGGCAAGCCGGCTTTGGTGCGAGGCGACGGCGAGGACGAGTATCGCTACCTGCTCATGCCTGTGAAGGTGTCCTGAGCCGTACAGGTATCAACATGGACGAGACGGAAATCGTGCGGCTCGAGCTGCACGATTTCCGCAACATCGAATCCATCGAGCTTCGTCCGTCGCTCGACGGACTGACCGTCGTGCAGGGTGAGAACGGCGCTGGGAAGACGAGCCTTCTCGAGGCCGTCGTCTACTGTTCGACGCTGCAGTCTTTTCGGGGAGCACCCCGGGAGGCCGTCGTAAGACAGGGCTGTGCGGAGGCCAAGCTGCGCTGTGACGTGCTGGCGGGCACGCGCAAGGTCGAGATCGAGATCAATGTCCTGCCTGGGCGTCGTGACCGGGCCTGGCACAATGCCCAAAGGGTGCCCGGCACGCGGGGCCTGCTCGAAGTACTGCGGACGACGTTGTTCACCCCGGACGACCTCGGATTGGTCAAAGGCTCGCCCAGTGGTCGGCGCGACTTTCTCGACGACGTGCTCGCAAAGTCACATCCCCGCCTCGGAACCGACCGTGCCGCCCTCGAGCGGGTACTCAGGCATCGCAACGCCTTGCTGCGCCAGCTAGCCGGCCGGCTCGACTCTGAGGCGGCGACGACGCTTGATGTCTGGGATGACAGGCTGTCGCTGATCGGCGAACGGCTTGCCACCTCGCGCGCGGAACTGGTCGAGGCTCTCTTGCCCCATGCAGCCGAAGCCTTTGCTGTTCTCGCCGGCGGAGCGGGGATCTTCAACATGCGCTATGTCCGGTCATGGGAAGGGCCCTTGGGTGATGCCATTGCTGCTTCGCGTCGTGAAGATCTCCGCCGCGCGACCACCACAGTCGGCCCGCAGCGCGACGAGCTCGAACTCGAGGCGGGCGGACTCGACGCCCGCACCCGGCTTTCCCAGGGTCGCCAGCGCTGTGTTGCCCTCGCTCTACGTCTCGCGAGCCATCGTCTTATGACGACGATCACCGGAGCAGCACCGGTGCTGCTCCTCGACGACGCCTTCTCTGAGCTCGACGATGCCACCGCTCGGGCCCTAGTTGGTGAATTGCCCCTCGGCCAGGCACTTTTGACGACCGCTGGCGAGTTGCCACCAGGCGCTTCACCCAAGCTCGTCGTCAAGCTCGCCAACGGTAGGCTCAAACAGTGAAGCGCGGATGGACGGGGGCCTCAGAGGTCCCCGGCGGGTGCACCAGCCAGTTTTCAGATGACAACGGAGCCGCCGAGGCGGTGGCGATCGGGGACGCCCTCGATCACTTGCTTCACCAACGTGGCATGGAAGACGCACTGGTTCTTGGTCGCGTCGCGAGCTGCTGGGAAGAGGTCGTCGGACCCGAGATCGCCCGTCAGGTGCGTCCGCAGCTCGTGCGCGCTGGCGAGCTCGTCGTGTCGGTCGACCACCCGGCCTGGGCGACCGAGCTCGAGCTAGCCGGTTCGGCGGTGCTGAGTCGTCTTGCCGAACAGCTCGGGGAAATGGCTCCGAAGCGCCTCAGCGTTCGTGTGGAGCCCGCCTCGCGCAGGTAGACTGGACACATCGTCGGGAGCCGTACCCGCATCGGTAAAGGGTCCATCTCCGGCCTGGTTCGCCCGCCATCGTTGGAAGGTCGCGCCCATGGGCTTGGACAGCGGTTATGAGGATGAGGCCGACCGACCCGGCGATCTGGATCACAAGAAGGAGTACGACAACGTGGTATCTATGCCGGTGACGCCCGCTTCCTACGAGGCGGAGGACATCACTGTGCTCGAGGGCCTCGAGCCCGTTCGCCTGCGGCCAGGTATGTTCATCGGCTCGACGGGTCCCACCGGACTTCATCATCTGGTCTGGGAGGTTGTGGACAACGCTGTCGACGAGGCAATGGCAGGTTTTTGCACCCGCATCGACGTGACCTTGCTCGCCAACGGCGGTTGCAAGGTGGTCGATAACGGGCGAGGAATTCCAGTCGATCCGATCCCTGGCTACCCGGACAAGACCGCGGCCGAGGTCGTGCTCACGGTCCTTCATGCCGGCGGAAAGTTTGGCGGAGGTGGCTACAAGGTCTCCGGCGGTCTGCACGGGGTGGGTGTGTCGGTCGTGAACGCTCTGTCGACCCGGCTCGTGCTGGAGATCGACCGAGCCGGTCAGCGGCATCGGATCGAGTTCGTTGACGGAGGCAGGCCGGAAGGTCCGCTCGAGGTCGTCGGTCCCTCGCCTCGGGGACGAACGGGCACTACGGTCACTTTCTGGCCGGACGCGACGATATTCGAGGAAACTGAGTTCAGGGCCCAGACGGTTCTGGAGCGACTACAGGTCATGGCCTTTCTCAACAAAGGCCTCGACATTCGCCTTAAAGATGAACGACCCGAGCACATCGCCGAGGAAACCTACCGCTACACCGGCGGGATCATCGACTACGTAAAACACCTCAACACTTCTAAGGAGTCGCTCTTCCGTAAGGTTGCCTCCTTCGTTCAAGCAGAGCCGGAGCAAGAGGTCGAGGTCGCTCTGCAGTGGAACACCGGGTACTACGAGAGCATCTACTCGTACGCGAACGGCATCGCGACCGGGGACGGCGGGATGCACGAGGAGGGCTTCAAAAAAGGACTCACGAACGTCGTCAACAAATATGCCCGTTTACGCAATCTCGTGAAGGAGTCAGCGGACAACCTCACCGGCGAGGACATTCGAGAAGGTCTCACTGCGATCGTGTCTGTGAGACTGACTAATCCCCAATTCGAAGGACAGACAAAGGCCAAACTTGGCAACGTCTCCATTCGCTCACTTGTCGAGAAGGCAACGAACGACAAGCTTGCTGAATGGATGGAGGAGAACCCCAAGGAAGCGGGTCAGATTGTGCAGAAGGCCTTGCTGGCCCAGCGCGCCCGCGTCGCCGCCCGCCAAGCCCGCGACCTAACCCGGCGCAAGAACGCCCTCGATGGCGCCGGACTTCCGGGCAAGCTCGTCGACTGTTCGTCGCGCGACCCGCGCGAGTCCGAGCTGTTCATCGTCGAAGGCCTCTCGGCCCTAGGCACGGCCCAAGACGCTCGCAACCCGCGCACACAGGCGATTTTGCCGATCCGGGGCAAGATCTTGAATGTCGAGAAAGCCCGGGTCGACAAGATGTTGAAGAACGCCGAGGTCCAAGCGCTGATTCTGGCGATCGGCGCAGGCGTGGCGGACGACTTCGACCTCGAGAAGATTCGCTACCACAAGGTCATCCTCCTTGCCGACGCGGACGTGGACGGCTCGCACATACGCACGTTGCTGCTGACCTTCTTCATGCGCCAGATGAAGGCACTCATCGAGGCCGGCCATGTCTATGTCGCTCAGCCGCCCCTGTATTCCACCCTCGTCGGTAACTCCAAGGTCTATTTGAAAGACGACGTGGAGCGGGCACGGTTCTTGGCGGAACACCCGAACCACACCAAGGAGTTCCAGCGCCTCAAGGGCCTTGGTGAGATGGACTTCACCGAGCTTCGGGACACGACGATCGACCCCAGTCTCAGGTCCCTGCTGCAGGTGACGATGGATCAGGCGTCGATCGCGGACGACATCTGCTCGATCCTCATGGGTGACGACGTGGATGTTCGGCGCACCTATATCCAGACGCACGCAAAAGACGTGCGATTCCTGGACATCTGATCCTGGGCGCAGCCGCCTTGGCGCGGCGGACCAGCGCCAAATTCTGAACACGAGTAGCGGAGGCAGTGCAGTTCATGGCACGAGGCAACGGGAGCAACGGGGGCAACTCGGACACCTCCGGCGACAGCGGCGCGGTGGTCGGAGCGATCGAGCCGATCGAGATCCAAGAGGAGATGGAGCGATCCTTCCTCGAATACTCAATGTCGGTCATCGTCTCAAGGGCGCTCCCCGACGTCCGCGATGGCTTGAAACCCGTTCACCGTCGGATCCTTTACGGGATGTCGGACACCGGGCTTCGCCCTGACCGCCCGCATGCTAAGTGTGCCAAGGTCGTCGGCGATGTCATGGGCCGCTTCCACCCCCACGGCGACCTGGCGATCTACGACGCCTTGGCCCGGATGGCGCAAGACTTCAGCTTGCGCCACCCACTTATCGACGGGCACGGGAACTTCGGGGCCCCAGGACCCGACGCCGGCCCGGCAGCCATGCGTTACACCGAGTGCCGGCTCGCCCCTCTCGCGCTCGCGCTCCTGGACGGCATCGACGAGGGAACGGTCGACTTCATCCCGAATTACGACGGCAACGAAGTGCAGCCCGTTGTTTTGCCTGCTCGTTTCCCGAACCTATTGGTCAATGGCTCGCAGGGCATTGCTGTCGGGATGGCTACCAACATCCCGCCCCACAATCTCGGCGAGGTCATTGACGCAACGCTTCATCTGCTCGAGCATCCCGAAGCCACGCCTGACGAGCTGATGCATTTTGTCAAAGGCCCTGACTTCCCGACCGGTGCCCTCATCTTGGGGCGCGCCGGGCTGATCGATGCCTATCGGACCGGGCGCGGCTCGGTGAAGATGCGGGCTGTGGCCGAGATAACTGAGTCACGCTCAGGTGCTGACCAGATCATCGTCACCGAGATTCCGTATCAGACATCTGTCGCTGGCATCGAGATGAAGATCGCAGATGCGATCGACTCCGGGGACCTCACAGGTATCAGCAGCGTTCAGAACGACTCTGCTGGACGGGTCTCCCGCCTGGTCATCACCCTAAAGCGCGATGCGAACGCCAACGTTGTGCTGAACAACCTCTATAAGCACACTCCGTTGCAGACCACCTTCGGCGTGCACGTTCTCGCCCTCGTCGACAGTGTGCCACGGTTGTTGAACCTTTCCCAGGCCCTTACGGCCTATGTCGCGCACCAGGTTGAGGTCGTCACGAGGCGCTCGCAATTTCGCCTGCGCAAGGCCTTGGCCAGGGCGCACATCGTCGAGGGCCTTCTGCGTGCGATCGAGATGCTCGACGCGGTGATCGCGACGATCCGCGCATCCGCCGACCGACCAGAGGCACGCCTCAACTTGATGCAAGAGCCGTTCTCCTTCAGCGAGGAACAGGCGAACCACATTTTGGACATGACACTGGGGCGCCTGACGAGGCTCGGGCGCAGCGAGCTCGAGACCGAGATGGCCCAGTTGCGAGAGACCATCGCGGAGCTCGAGTCCATCCTCGGGGATCCTGTACGGCTTCGCGCTGTGATCTCCACCGAGCTCGAGGCGATCAAGCATCAGCATGCAGAACCGCGGCGGACCCGCATCGTGCACGACCCAGGCGAACTGTTCGTGGAAGATCTCATCGAAGACGAGGAGATCGTCGTCACCCTAACCCACGCCGGCTACATCAAAGCCGTCCAGGCCGACGCTTTCCGGGCTCAGGCGCGCGGCGGGCGCGGGGTGCAGGGCACGAAACTGAAAGAGGAGGACCTCATCGACCAAGTCCTCCACACAACTGCGCACTCGCACCTGCTCCTGTTCTCCAACCGGGGCAAGGTCTACCGGCTCAGGGCTCACGAAGTCCCCGTCAAGGAGCGAAACGCCCGCGGGACGCCGATCGTCAACCTCCTGCCGCTCGAGCCCGGAGAGAGCATCCAGGCGATAGTTGAGACGCGAACCTTCGATGCCGACGAGTATCTCGTGTTCGCCACCAAGACAGGCCAGGTCAAAAAGACCGCCTTCTCCGAGTACGACAAGTCACGGCGAGAGGGTTTCATTGCGATCAATTTGAACGAAGGTGACGAGCTCGTCCGAGTCGTACGGACCGGGGGGGACGACGACCTGCTCATGGTGTCCAAGCACGGCACCGCTATTCGGTTCGCGGAGTCCGAGGTTCGCCCGATGGGCCGCAGTACCGCCGGTGTACGCGGGATGCGGCTGCGGGCCGGTGATGAGGTCGTGTCCTGCGATGTGGCTCGCGAGGGTGTGGACCTGCTCATCGTCACCGACGCCGGCTACGGCAAGCGCACCAAGCTCGACCACTTCAACTCTCAGACCCGAGGCGGCCAGGGCGTGCGGGGCATCAAGCTCACCCAGCGCCGAGGGGCTGTCGTAGCGGCCCTCATGGCATCGCTCGAGGACGAGATCATCGTGGTGTCCTCGGCGGGCGTGATGATCCGCATCGCAGTGCGGGAGATCGCAGCTCAGGGCCGCGACGCAACCGGGGTCCGAGTCATGAACCTCGACGACGGCCAGACAGTCGCGGCAGTGACAAAGGTTCCTCAAGAGACCGAGATCCCCGAGGTTCAGCCGAGACTACCGATCAGCTAACGACCGATTGGCCACCCGACGCCCACGGTGTGAGTCCAGCTGTGACTGTCGCGCCGAACCTCAACGTGGCAGCCTCAGTCGTCAAAGCCCTTGGCCTTGACGAAGGGGCGACGAGGTGGGCAGACAACCTAGCTTCGGTGGGCAAGCCGCCCTACCGGGTGGTCCTTCCTTCTACAGAGGAGACAAAGGCTCTGCTCAGTCGCCTGGGCGTGCCCGATCGAGACGCCAACGAGGTAGCGACCACGCTGCCGTCGCCGGCGGGCTCGCCTGAATGGTGGTGGTTGCTGGAACGCTCGAGTCACCTCATCACAAAGGCAATGGGGACACCGGACACGCCGCACCTCGGCTGGCCAGGCTGGGTCGGCAGCGAGGAGGCATACCCGTCCCGGCAACGCTGCTTCATGGCGCACCTGTTCCTCGCGACCATGCCGCATACGCTCGCCTGGCACCGCTCGCGTGGCATACCGGAGGAGATCTCCTGGGCTTCAATGGCCGACCTCGGACGACACATGGCAATTCACCGACGCACCTACGGCGCCACAGGTGTAGATGCCCCCTGGTGGGTGGCACTGTGCCTTCGCGCTGAGGTCTTTGACCTCGGACGTTTGCAGTACAACTGGTTCCGTCTCGGGGTCGCGGACATCAGCCCGCCGTGGTATCCGGCGAAGCAAGCGCAGCAGCGAGGCGAAGGCTTCGAGCCCGGGGACCTTTGCGTGGGCGTCCACATTCCCGAGTCAGGTCCCCTCACGCCAGCGGCTTGTAATCACTCGTTCGAGATGGCCAGGGCCTTCTTCTCGGAGTACTTCCCTCTGGTGAGCCAGAAACGACGCCTGGCCACGTGCTGGTCTTGGTTGCTCGATGAGCAGCTAGCCGCTTGGCTACCAGCTGAGTCGAACATCGTCAGCTTTCAACGGCGGTTTCAGCTCGTGCCCGGGGGCATCGAAGACGACAAGGAGATCCTCGAGTTCGTCTTTCGAAAGCCTGATGCATCAGATCATCTAGACGCCTTGCCGCAAAGGACGAGCTTGGAGAAGTCCGTCGTGGCGCACCTCAAGGCCGGAGGACATTGGCGGACACGGACAGGCTGGCTGGACCTTTAGCGGATCGTGTCCGGTGAGACGCTTCATGGTCAGGCCCGCTCGTTTTCGATTCGCGCAGACAACTCAAGCAATCGTGACCTTGTTGAGGTCCCTTTTTGAGTTGTGGGCACGTTTCGAGCACCGAGCAAGTTCGCGGCAAAGCCGCCGCGGACGCGCTCACCTGCGTCAGAACGGAAAGAGCAAGCGAGACAGGTTTTCGGTGAGCGGCGCCCCGTATTCCGATATCTCGAACGTTTCGGCGTAGCGAATGCGTCGGCCGCGCTCCTCGCCGTACCTGGCGACCAACTCGGCTCGAAAGCGGTCGGCCTCGGCGGCACATGCCAAGGCCGCGCGGTTGCGCGCGTACTCCCTTCGCTCGTTTTCATCGGCGGGAAGTTCGTCAAGGTAGCGCCCTATCCAGGGCAGCCACTCCAGCATTTGCGAACCATGACTGGCGATGGAGTCGAGCTTCTTCTCGATGACCGAGTCGAGGTCGAACACCAGATCAGCATGGAACGGATTTGGCTTGGTGAACTGGTCGGACATAAACATCACGACCGGCTCGTGCTCAGGAACAGGGGCGTCCGGCACAAGGTTCGGTACCATCACGAGATAACAGGCGTCCTGCACGATCTGGCCCGTGTAGCGGTGGTCCGGGTGGTAGTCGTTTATTCGGTGGCAGACGATGAGGTCGGGCCGAAACTCGCGAATTGTTCTGATGACCTTGTGACGATTCTCCAAACTTGGAAGCAGCTCGCCATCCCGGTTGTCGAGAACCACGGAATCCGCGCCCACTGCCTCGGCGCCGACTCGCGCCTCGGTTTCTCGTAGTTCGGCGAGTTTCGTGCCTGCGAGCGCATAGTGTCCCGCGCTGCCATCGGTCATGGACACGAATCGGGCGCATCCTCCGGCGCTCGTCCATAGTGCGGCGAGACCCGAGGCCTGAATCTCGCAGTCATCAGGGTGCGCCCCGACACAAAGAAGGCGACGTTCTGTCTCACCGCCCATGACTAGGACTCCTTCCGTCGGGAGGTCGCGCGGGCATCGTAGCCGTCCGCCCGATGACTTTGAGCTGCTCGATGGTGTTCAATCGGAGCTCAGGCGGCTTGTTTGTGCGGTTGAAGCACGGTTTAGTAGCGTTCCAGCACCCGTTGCCAAGCACGCTCCAGACCGGCCGCGAGACACCCAACGACGACAGCGTCGTCGCCCAATGCGCTCACACGGATCTCAGGCACGACCGGAGCGAGCATTCCTAGGGCGGTGCCCACTTCAGCGGCAAAGCCCGGAGCCCGGCCGACACCGCCTCCGAGGACAATTAGCTCTGGATCTATCACCGCGATGATCGAGGTAAGTGCTTTTGCGATCAGTGTCGCTTCCGCCCGTACGATCGCCTGAGCGACGAGGTCGCCTTGGGCGGCCTCGACGAAAATGCGCCGGGCGGACAGGTTGCCACGGACGCCCGCGCGTTTTGCCGCTCGGACGACGGCGGAAGCTGAAGCAGCCGCTTCCAGAGTTCCGCGGCGCCTCGACTCGGCCATATCGACCTCGCCGTTCGAGAGCGGCAAGTAGGCGATCTCACCGGCGGCGCCGTGGGCTCCTCGATGAAGCTTGCCGTCGATGACAAGGCCCATGCCTACGCCTGTCCCGACCGACACGAAGGCGAAGGTTCCGACTCCGCTGCCATGGCCATGGTCCCTCTCGGCGAGAGCGGCCGCGTCGACGTCGTTCTCGACGACAGTGGCGCGCCCGAACAGCCGCCGAAACTCGGTTAGCACTATCGGTTGCTCCCACCCAGGAAGGTTGCGAGCCATCCTGAGAGCACCACGTTCGGCGTCATACACGCCGGGGCTCCCGATCACGGTCTGGGTCACCTTGGCACGGGTGAGGCCAGCGGAGGCCGTCAGGGCGTCGCCGAGGGCAGCCAGCTCTGCCAAGCGACCTTGGGCCGTCGTGGCGCGCGCCTTCTGATTAGCTTTTGCCCGGACCGCGCCGGAGAGATCGGCTAAAGCTCCGCGAACAAACTCCCGACCGATATCAAGCCCAAGCACGTAGCCGGCATCGGGGCGGATGTCGTATAGGACCGCAGCAGGGCCGCGCACTCCACTGCGCTGACCAGCGACGCGCACGAGCCCGTCGTGCTCGAGGTTGGCAAGCGCAAGTCCCACAGTGGGTTTGGAGAGCCCGGATATCCGAGCCAGTTCGGCTCGCGAAAAGGGACCGTCCTGGCGCACCTGTTCGAGCAAGAGCTGCTCGTTCATCGCTCTCATGAGCTGGGGCCGAGCAGCACGCTGACTTATGGCACGCGCCATTAGCTCTCCCCGATCCGACGACGCGGTCTTGGCACCATGGGCATCGATGTTGACAGACTACTTGCCAGACGAGAAATAATAGGATACTTTACTATTAGTTGGTTGCGTGTCCGGGGGGGCGAGACAAAGGGGCAACGAAGGACGTGAGGGCGCCTGTCGTATTAGGCCTCGACTTCGGTGGCTCGAAGATCGCTGCGGCTGTGGCGGATCTGTCCGGCGAGCGCATCGCGGACAGGACAGTCGAGACGCATCCCGCGCTCGGAGCGCGGTGGAACCTCGATCACGGCCTTAGGACCGCGTGCGCCTTGCTTGAAGAGGTCGCCCCTGAGCGACAGCTGGTCGCGGTCGGCGCCTGCACATTCGGCATCCCCGTGGCCCAGGGAGTCGGCCTCGCCCCGGCCATCTTGGGATGGGGCGAGCTCGCACTCGGTCATGAGCTCGCCGCGATGTTCGAAGGCAGCGCTGTTCGTCTCGGCACCGACGTGAAGGCAGCGGCAGCAGCCGAGGCCTTCTCTGGTGCTCTGGTAGGTCACGATCCGGCGATCTACCTCAACCTCGGTACGGGGCTCGCCGTAGCGATCGTCTGCGGCGGACAGGTCGTCTCAGGGGCCAACGGCGCCGCCGGCGAGATCGGCTACAACCTCCGTCAGCTCAGTGACCTCGGATTGAGCGAGCGCGTGGTGCTCGAGGAGGTCGTGAGCGGGATGGGACTGGCGGCTGCAGGCGAGCGAACGACGGGTCGTGCGATGAGCGCGGCGGAAGTATTCGCCGGCGAGTTGGCCGATCCAAGGTTGGGCGAGGTCATGGAGCAGTTCGTGCAAGAGCTGGGTTTCCACCTGGCGAACCTTGCGGTCGCGCTCGATCCGTCGCGAATCGCCGTTGGAGGGGGAATCGTGCGGTCGTGGGAACGACTCAGACCGTCGCTTCAGCGCGCCCTCGAGAAGGCAGTGCCTTTTCCGCCTGAGCTGGTCGTAGGCGCCTATCCATTCGACGCGCCGCTCGTGGGAGCTCTCAACCTGGCGCTTGCCGCCGCGGCCGAGCGGATCGTTGGAGCTCGTGACGGCGGTTTGGCACAGAGCGCTCAACTAGCGAGCATCCCGCGAGACGGGTTGGGTCATGACCGTCACACCGGGCTCAACCAGGCATCGCAGGTACAGACCTCGGCGGAGGAGCCGCGCCGACACGGAACGCGGAGCATGGATTTGTCTGGCGCTCCCGTCTTCGACAGAAGCGAGAAGGTCGAGAGGAAGCCCTGTTATCCCTCATCACACGCAACTACCATCCCGTTGGGATGGTGCTTGTGATCGCCTCCGACCACGCCGAGCTTGCAGGCAACCTGGCCCGGTACAGCGCTAGAGCCCGCGCTTTGTTCCCCCCGGACCTCGATCGGGAAAGTCGCGCCGCTATTTCGGGGTCCAAATGGGCTCGAGGACGAGTCCGCACATTGACAAGCAACACCATCAGATGATCCGACAAAGCAGGGAGGCATCAATGAGCAAGGTGAAATGGGGATGGGGACTCATTGTTATGGGCGCGGTGATCGCGATCGGCATCACGACGGCGGCCTATGGCAGCGCCGCCAAGCCTCAAAGTACCAAAGTGACCGCCAGGTCCCTGAACAGCAGGGTCACGGCTAAGTCCGCGAGCGGCTCGTCGAACACCCTCAACATCTCAGACGAGTACGGCGTCACGTGGACCTGCGAGTTCAATCCCTACAACGCCTCGGACGAGTTCGACTCCTTCGGGCCGGTCTACGAGGAACTCGTGTACCAAGACGCCCTGGAGAACGGGAAAGCGACCCCGTGGCTGGCAACCGCATGGGCCTGGAGCAACAAGGACGAGACGCTCACCTTCACGATCCGAAGGGGCGTCAAATGGTCCGACGGCCAAGCTTTCAGTGCGAAGGATGTGCTCTACACCTTCAACCTGTTGAAGAAGAACCCGGCACTCGACTTGAACTCCGACTGGTCAGTGCTGAAAAGTGTCGCCCTCAAGGGATCCGACCAGGTCGTCTTCGATTTCAAGACCCCGGCAGTGCCTTACTTCTACTACATCGCCGACCAAACGCCGATCGTCCCAGCCCATATCTGGTCCACGGTCTCGAACCCGATCACCTACCTCGATCCTCATCCGATCGGTACCGGGCCTTACGTCATGAGCAGCTGTGACGGCGCCAACATCCAGTACACGAAGAACAGCAACTACTGGCAGCCAGGGCTTCCGAAGATCGAGACTGTCAACTTCCCGTCCTACCTTTCGAACACGCCTGCCAACGAAGACTTGCGTAGCGGTGTGGACCAGTGGGGCTCGCAGTTCATCCCGAACATTCAGAAGTTCTACATCTCGGCGAATCCGAAGAACTACCACTACTGGTTCGAGCCCGTTTATAACGTCAACATCTACATAAACCAGACCAACTCGATTCTCTCAAATGTGGCCGTGCGCGAAGCGATGGCCTACGCGGTCGATCGTCCCCAAGTTTCAAAGATCGGCGAGTACGGCTATGAGCCCCCGTCGAACCAGACGGACATCGTGAAGCCAACCTTCGCAAGCTGGTACGACTCCAGCCTGGCAGCCAAGTACGGGAACGCGTACAGCTACGACCCCGCCAAAGCCGTGTCCATCTTGAAGGCTGCAGGATTCAAGAAGGGCAGCAACGGGATCTTCGAGAAGAACGGCCAGCAGCTCGCATTCACGATCATCAACAATGGTGGTTTCTCAGACTGGGTCGCATCGGTGAACGTGATCCAGAGCGAGTTCAAGGCTGTCGGCATCCAGCTCACCCCGGACAATCTGTCGAACACCACGTTCCTTTCTGACCTCTACGAGGGCCACTACCAGCTCGCCTACCAGTGGGACAGCAGCGGGCCCGGGCCGTACTACGAGCTGCGTCAACTGCTCTACTCCCCGAACTCCGCACCGATCGGCACGTCGGCGGCGAGCAACTGGGAGCGCTACATCAACAAGTCGACCGATGCGCTCATCGACGAGTACGCAGCCACCACAAGCACGGCGGTCCAGCACAGGATCGTCGATCAGCTCGAGGAGGTAATGCTCTCGCAGGTGCCGGTGATCCCCGTCACAGAGGCGGTCGACTGGTACCAGTACGACACCCAGAACATTGGAGGTTGGGTGACGCAGAGTGACCCCTATGCGCAGCCGGCTCAGTACGCCTGGCCCGACTGGGGCGTCGTGCTGTTGCACCTCTACCATAAGTAGGAGGCCTATGCCAGGGAATTACAGGAAGGCGCCCGGGTGAGATTCGTCCTACGAAGGTTGGGGTTCTTCGTTGTGACGGTCTGGGCGGCTGTCAGCTTCAACTTCCTGATTCCCCGGCTCATGCCCGGTAATCCGGTGCAGGCTCTGGTGGCACAACACCCCCACCTCGGACCGCAGGCGATACGCGCGTTGACCGTCCTGCTCGGAGGTGGGGGTAACCAGAGCTTCGGCGCCCAGTACATCGAGTACTGGAAGCACGTGGTGACATTCAACTTCGGTATCTCGATCACCACGAGCTTCGGTACTCCGGTGAACACCATGGTGTTCCAGGCTCTGCCGTGGACACTTGGGCTCGTCGGCGTGACGACTGTCATCGCCTTCATTTTGGGCACCTTCATCGGCCTCGTCAGCGCTTGGAGGCGGGGCAGCTGGCTTGACAGTGCCTTGCCACCAATTTTCGTGATCACGTCTGCTTTCCCATACTTCTGGGTCGCACTGCTCGGCGTATATGTGTTCTCCATAAGGCTCGGACTCTTCCCGAACGGAGGCGCCTACAACTTTCTCAGCGATTCTCCTGGGCTCGACTGGGGTTACGTTACCGACGTGTTGCAGCATGCCTTCTTGCCGGCCATGACGATTCTCATCACCTCGATCGGGGGCTGGATCCTCACGATGAGGAACAACGTGATCACCGTTCTGGCCGAGGACTACGTTCGGATGGCTCGCGCGAAGGGTCTTAAGCCGTGGCGGGTCATGTGGACCTACGCAGGCAAAAATGCCATCCTTCCCAATCTGACCGGATTCGCGATGTCGCTCGGCTTCGTCGTCTCCGGCGCCATCCTCGTTGAGTACGTGTTCAACTACCCGGGTGTCGGGAGCATGCTGCTCGCCGCAGTGCGGGGTCTCGATTATCCGCTTATGCAGGCCCTTTTCCTCCTCATCACCGTCGCGGTGCTGTTCAGCGTGCTTGCGGCGGACATCGTCACTGCACTTCTCGACCCCCGAACGAGAGAGCTTGGGTAGGTCGCGAGCGATGAAGACCCGGGAATCCAAGGACAGAGATTCCACAGGTGGCGGACCTGGCACAGCCTTGCGGGGCGGCGATCGGATGAACGGGGCCGTGCAGATGTCGAAACGAGGCGCGCGAGCAAAGCTCTGGCGGATGCTCCGGCGCAACCGCAAAGCGACCGCCGGGGCGCTGCTGCTGCTGTTTTTCGTCGTGCTCGCTGTGTTCCCGGGCCAGATCGCGCCATATAACCCGATGTCTATCAACTTCGTGCAGGCACTGCCGCCCTCTGGAGCACACTGGCTCGGTACGACCTCGCAGGGCCAGGACATCTACTCGCAGCTCATCTGGGGTACACGACAGTCGCTCATCATCGCTTTCGCGGCGGGAGGTTTGGCGACTCTCGTTGCTGTAGTAGTCGGAGTGTCGGCGGCCTATCTCGGAGGCATCGCGGACGGAGGGCTTTCCCTCGTCACCGATGTTTTGCTCGTCGTCCCCATATTCCCGCTGATCATTGTCATTGCCGCCTACCTGCGCAGCGCGGGTTTGGGGGACATCATCATCGTGCTCGGTGCTCTTGGGTGGTCTTACGGCGCCCGCCAGCTGCGCGTGCAGGTTCTCTCTTTGCGACACCGGGACTTTCTTGAAGCGGCGCGAGTTCGCGGTGAGCGTAGTCTCTACATCATCGTGGTCGAGATTCTGCCGACCCTGACTTCGCTCATAGTTGCGACGTTCCTTGGCTCGGCGGTGTTTGCAGTGCTGACTGCTGCTGGCCTCCAGTTTGTCGGGCTCGGCGACCCAAACGCGATGAGCTGGGGCACGATGCTCTACTGGGCGCAGAACAACGAGGCACTCGGTGCAGGGATGCCACTTTGGGCGATCATGCCGGGCGTCTGTATTGCTTTGCTCGGAGCGGCGTTCGCGTTCTTGAACTATGCCTTCGACGAGATTTCGAACCCGGCGCTGCGTCCGGTGCGTCGCTTGACTCGCACACCCTTTGTGCATTCGGCCGAGCGCGTCTTCGAAGCCATAACTGAGAGCGCGGCCACTTGACATCGCCACGAAACACACACGGCGGCCGCTAGTGGCCAAGCTCGAGAGGGATCCTCTTGCACAAGCGGCCGGCCCTGCGGCGGCCGGCAGGCCCGTCGCGAGTCGCCCCGGCGCCGTGGAGCGGCTGCTCGAGGTTCGCCAACTCTCTGTTGCGTACGCGGGCGACGCCGGGCCTGTCGTCGCTGTCGACTCCGTGGATCTCGATCTCGACAGCGGCGAGTTCCTCGCAGTGGTGGGCGAGTCCGGCTGTGGGAAATCCACCCTTCTTTTCGCTATCGCGCAACTGCTCAACCCGAATGCAGGAATCACGGGTGGGAGCGTTGTCTTTCGCGGTCGCGAGATGGCCGAGATGAGCGGTAAGCAACTGCGTCACGTGCGGTGGCGAGAGTTCTCGGTAGTCATGCAAAGTGCCATGAACGCCCTCAATCCAGTCATGACACTGGCCGAGCAAATGCGCGACGCGTGCCGGGCGCACTCTGCGATGTCGAAGCAGGAAATCGCAGCACGCTCGGCGGAGGTCCTGAGGCTCGTCTCGATCGATCCGGTCCACCTGGGCAGCTATCCGCACCAGCTATCTGGTGGGATGCGTCAGCGATCCATGATCGCCATGGCCCTGCTGTTCACGCCGCAACTCGTGATCATGGACGAGCCGACCTCTGCTCTCGACGTGGTGGCTCAGCGCTCACTGATGCGCCAGATCAAGGACTTGCAGGATCGTCTCGGGTTCGCGGTGATCTTCGTGACCCACGACATCTCACTTGTTAGGCACTTTTCGGACCGGCTCATGGTGATGTACGCGGGACAAGTTGCCGAGCTCGGCCCGACCTCCGCGGTGTTTGGCATGCCTCGCCACCCTTACGCGCGCGCTCTCCTCGAGGCGTTCCCCTCCGTCCGGGGCGAGAAGATCGCACTCACCGGTATCGCCGGGTCACCGCCTGATGTGGCATCGCCGCCTCCGGGCTGCAGGTTCCAACCGCGCTGCGCCGACGCCATGCCCGCGTGCGCCTCGGTGAAGCCGCCGCTTTACGAGCGGGGTGGTTCTGTCGTCCGGTGCCTGTTGTACAAGGACGCGGGCTCGAGGGAGATAAGTCTGGCGGGCCGTTCTGCGCGACGCGCGCCTGATCCCGCCCGCGACCCAGACACAGCGCGCGCGGACACGTCCGACCGACCGGCGTCACAGGGGACTGAATTGTGGCCTCCAGGTGGTCCGCTGCTCGAAGTGGTCGGCCTGACTCGTCACTTCTCTCTGGGCGGGTTCTGGAAGAAAAGAACGCTGCACGCTGTCGACGACGTGAACTTCGCGATCGCGCCGCAGGAGATCGTCGCGCTAGTCGGCGAGAGCGGAAGTGGCAAGAGCACCATCGCGAGGTTGCTCGCCTTGACTTACAAGCCGACTTCGGGAGAGATTCGCTTCGAGGGCAAACCCATCAGCGCGCTCCGCGGGCGAAGCGAGAGGCTCGCGTACCGGGGCCACGTCCCGATGGTCTTTCAAGACCCGTACAGCTCGATTAACCCGGCTTTTCGCGTTTCGCACGGAATCCTGCGGGCGATAACTCTGCATCGGCCAGATCTCGCGCACTCGGCGCGCCGT
Organism: Acidimicrobiales bacterium; assembly: GCA_049514105.1. Lineage (GTDB taxonomy): Bacteria > Actinomycetota > Acidimicrobiia > Acidimicrobiales > Bog-793 > Fen-455. Next base: position 40,844 of record JBEKVJ010000010.1, on the reverse strand, counting down.
GATGAGGCCGTCCGGGTAATGGAAGCCGTCGGTCTCACCCCTGCGGCCACCATGCTTTCCAAGTACCCCTACGAGTTGAGCGGTGGACAAAGACAACGGATCGGGTTCGCTCAGGCTCTGGCATTGCGGCCGAAGCTGATACTTGCCGACGAGCCTGTCTCAATGCTCGACGTATCCATCCGGGTGGGTGTCCTCAACATGATGGCCGACCTACGTGCTCGCGAAGGCGTGTCCATCCTCTACATCACCCACGACCTCGCGTCGGCCCGCTACGTCGCTGACCGGGTCATTGTCATGTATGCCGGCCATGTCGTCGAGCTAGGGCCGACCGAGCAATTGCTTGGCGCGCCGCGCCATCCCTATACCAAGCTCCTTCTCTCGGCCGTGCCCGATCCCCAGGCGACGCTGGAGGACTCCGATACCTCAGATGCAGGCGAGGCTCCAAAGGTCGTGAACCCGTCGCCCGGGTGCCGCTTCGAGCCGCGCTGTCCCTATGCCATAGAGGATTGTCGGAACATCACACCGCTCCTCGGTGAGGTTGCTCCCTTGCAATTCGCTGCCTGCCACGTTGCCCTGTCCGAGGCCGGTTCTGGCCGCGGGACGTCCCCGTCGGCCCGAGAGCCCGTGGTCAGGTGACCACCGGATGACAGCAGTGCCCGTTTCAATCATTCCTCGCCCGTTGAGCGTCACGACGGGCCAGCACGGTGTGAGCGGCGCAGTTTTGTCCGACGGCCTCCTTATCGCACACGCACCGGCACTTGTCGCGGAGGCTCGATGGTTTCGCCAGGTGCTTGAGGCCGCCACGGGATGGGTAGTCAATCTCGCCGCGACCGAGCGGCCCGGGGCAGCAACGATCGAGCTGAGACTCGGTGAATTCGAAGTCCTGCCGAACGGCCTCGATGCCCTCATTCCCGCGGCGACCCGTCGCGACGCCTACCGTCTCAGTTCTAACCGGGGCAGAGTTGCCATCACGTCCCCGAGCGGTGCGGGCGCGTTTTACGGGCTTCAGACCCTTCGCCAATTGCTACCCGACTCGGTGTTTCGACGGGCAGGTCGCTCTGGCGCGATCCCCGTTCTCGAAGCCGAGATCCTCGATGCGCCCCGATTTTCCTGGCGTGGTGTACACCTCGACGTGTGTCGGCACTTCATGCCTAAGTCCTTCATCCTCAAGTTGATCGACCTGATCGCCCTGCACAAGTGCAACGTCTTGCATCTTCACCTCACCGATGACCAAGGTTGGCGGATCCCCATCGAGCGCTATCCACTGCTCACCGAGATCGGCGCTTGGCGTAGGGAGTCCTCCGTTGGTGGTGAAGGAGAGGGACTGTTTGACGGCATCCCGCACGGTGGGTTCTACACCCGCGAGGACCTCGAGGAGATCGTTGGGTTCGCGGCCGAACGACATGTGAACGTACTTCCTGAGATCGACATGCCGGGTCATATGGCGGCCGCGATCGCTGCATATCCCGAGCTTGGCAATACGGGGAGACGGTTACAGGTCCGCACGACCTGGGGCGTCTCCAATCACATCCTCAACCTCGAGGAGAAGACGGTCCGCTTTTGCACCGACGTCATCGACGAGGTTGCCGACATCTTCCCGTGGACGTGCTTTCATGTCGGCGGCGACGAGTGCCCGACCGTCGAGTGGGCGACGAGCCCTCGCGCGAAGCAGATCATGCACGAGCAGGGCTTTACCGAATTACGACAGCTCCAAGGTTGGTTCACCGCCCGGATGGCTGAGCATCTCGCCAGGCGCGGACGAACGCTCGTCGGGTGGGCTGAGATTCTCGAAGGCGGTGCCCCAGAGGGTTCGATCGCGATGTCGTGGCGGGGCGAGGATGACGCCGTCAAAGCCGCGCGTGCCGGGCATCGCGTCGTGATGGCCGCGCAAGATTGGCTCTATTTCGACCGACCGTACTCCTCGGATCCCGCAGAGCCAAAGGGCAGCCCTGGTGCGACAGATGTCGAGAAGGTCTATATGTACGAGCCGGTCTCGGCAGCTCTGCAACCCGAGCAGCGACATCAAGTGCTCGGGGCCCAGTGTCAGCTCTGGACCGAGTACGTGACGACGCCAGTTCGCGCTGAGTACCTGTACTTCCCGCGACTGTCGGCCTTCGCCGAGATCGTCTGGAGCACCGAGACCGCCGGGCAACCCAAGTCGTATGAAGAGTTCGAGCAGCGCCTTGCCCGGCATCTCGACCGGTTGGCGGCGATCGGAGTCAACTACCGCCCACTCGATGGGCCGACGCCTGGACAGGCCAGCGTCTGGAGCGAGTCCGGCGGTGCAGTGTCTGAGTGATCCGCGATCGATCCTGACGCGAGCTCCGGACTCAGACCGGCGGGTGGACGCTTAGTAGTTGTAGGAACGCGGCCGGGCCTGTCGCAGCCGCGCTCTGCTCAGGAGATCACTCCCTCAGCGAGGCGCGGCAGTGGCACCACGCGGTGATCATCATGATAAGAATGACGGGCAGAACACCTTGAGGGGCTATAGCTCAGTTGGTTAGAGCGCAGCACTGATAATGCTGAGGTCACTGGTTCGAGTCCAGTTAGCCCCACCGACGCGTCGCTGGCGCCTCGAAGCAGTAGCAAGGCGACTTCGAGTCTCATACCTTCCAGATACTCGAGCGCCGGGCAGCTTCGGCGACCTCGTTGAACATCGGCGTAAGCGATTTTGATGGTCTTAAGCGAGGCGGCTCTCGTGCCGACCTAGAGGACCACGGGATCGGCCATCGGGGCTGAACGCAGGCGGAAGGCGAACAGGCTGGGCACGAAGACCATCGTGAACGAGTCGAAGGCGGTTCCGCTGGAGGAGCCTGAGACGCCGGTGATCTCCACTACGAAGGACCCGACGCCGAGTGCCAAATCGCTGGCCTCGGTAGGAGTAGCAAGCCGGCCGATTAGAGTCTGCTCCTCGTTGGTTTCGTTGAGCCCGTAGTCCCGTGCAAGCACCTCGTAGAGGCTCTGTTCCTCCCGAGCGAAGCGGGCGTCCAGATCGGGGGCGAGGATTCGCGGGATCACAGCAACCTCGCGCACGGCGCGCCGGTCGTCGACAAAGCGAACCCGGACGATCCGCCACACCGCAGTGCCCGCCGGGATCGACAGGCGGGCGGCCACGTCCTTGTCCGCCGACTCCTCGGCGAAGGACATCACCAATGTGCGTAGCGAGACGCCCTGTAGGGCCAGGGTCTGCTTGAGGCCGCCCATGATGGTGGACTCGGCGTGAATGCGAGTGGACCTGACGAAGGTTCCCTTGCCCTGGATGCGCTGGAGGGTTCCCGCGGCGCCAAGCTCGGACATCGCCCTGCGCACGGTCATGAGGCTGACGCCCGCCATGGCGGCGATCTCGACCTCACTGGGGAGCTGGTCGCCCGGGCCCAACTCTCGGTCGGCGATCAACCGGCGCACAAACTCCATCGTCTTTTCGTAGAGGGTGATGACGACTCCTCCCGGCTCAGCGACGTGGCTTCATACGGTACTCAGGGACTGAAAACTCTTGAGTAGGGGCAGGCGTCACGGGTGATGACGGCCACACTGCCGTGACGAAGCGGTCCGACAACGAGCCGCTCGGGCAGCCAGGGATCCTCTCCGACGCGCCAGCGGCCGTCGCTCAGCTCGACGAGGGCGAGCTCGTCCGCGGGCGCCTCCACATCGTCGCCCGCCGCTAGGTAGAGGCGCCCGGAGCGACGATAGATGCGCAGTTCGCGATACCACGGTGAATAGGAGCGGTAGTGGCCCTCGAGCGGGTGCGGGGGTTCTTCGTCGACAGCCCCGCCGTCGCGACGCCATGTGAGGCGACCCCAGGTCCACGCGTCATCGTCCGGGTCGTAGTCCAGAGGGAACGTGCGCAACTGGGGGTGGTCCGATACCGTGCGGCCCCCGGGTGGGAAGAACAGTGTGCCGCGCGAGCCGGCCAGGTGCACCTGGGCGCCGTCGCGCCCGCCGCGCACCTCGAGCACGCCGTTTCGTCCCATGAAGCGACCTTCGCCGGCCAGGGGGCCGTGGACGCGCGTGTCAAGGGTAATCGTTGGCACGTCAGCGGAGAGGTGTCCGACGACGGCGGCGTGCGTAGCTCGGGCCAAGAGATGAGCAGCCGGGGAGTTGCCGTTCGCGTTGGTGAGCACCGTGACGGCGAAGCCGCGCCCGACGTCGACCAACCAGAAAGTGGAGTAGCCGACCATGCCTCCACCGTGCGTCAGGCAGGTGGATCCGTCGAGCGCCTCCACGTTGATGCCGCGGCCGTAGCGGCTGCTTGAGGCGGGAGGGATGCCGGGGACCGCATAGACGGGCTCGCCACCGGGCGCGAGGTCGCTGACAGCACGGGCCAGCGACTCGGGGGTGAGCGCAGAACCGGCGGGTGCCGGTGCGCCTGCATGGGCCGACAGAACTGCAGCACCGAAGCGGTCCATATCGGCCACTGTCGCCGTTAGGTTGCCGCTCGCTGAGTCGAGCTCGAAGAAGGGCGCGGTCTCAAGCGCGTCGCCGGGCACCCAGGGGCGGTCGGGGCGGACTGACCAGTGGCCCGTGGCCATCGTCGCGCGTTCCGCGTGGGTCGCCTGCGATCGGGCCGCGTGCAAACCGAGCGGCGAGAGGAGCCGTGCGGCGACGTGGTCGGCGAGAGGGCGCCCGGTGGCGGCGAGAACGGCCTCGCCGAGCATCAGATAACCGAGGTTGGAGTAGTGAAAGCGCCTCGCGGCGCCCGCTCGCTCTAGGCAGCGGGCTGTCGCGATCTCGCCCGCGTCGTCGGGCAGGACGTCGCCGCCGAGCGGGAGGCCCCCCGTGTGGGTGAGCAGCGCGGCCAATGGGATGTCACCCAACTCACCGGGTAGCTCTGCCCAGGTGAGGAGCGATCCGATCGGATCGTCGAAGCGCAGTTTCCCCTCCTGGACGACGGCGTCGACGACGAGGGCGGTGAAGAACTTGCTGATGGAACCGATTGCGAAGGCCCGGTCGGTGGTCATGGGGACCCCGGCGACGTCCTCGCCGAACGCCACCTTCGTCACTGCGCCGTCGAGGTCGGCTATTGACACGACGCCTCCCGGGACGGGGTAGAAGCGGCGCGCCTCGTCGAGCATGGGAGCGAGCCAGTCCCGGGTCGCTGCCGCGGCGTCGCTGAGGAGGCGGTCGGTCATCTGAGCAGCGTCGTCGCGGCAGCTGTCACGAGGTCGACCGTGGCTACCACCTCCGGGAGCGATACCCACTCGTGGGGGCTGTGGAGGTTACCGCCCAAGGGGCCGAACATCACCGTGGGGGTGCCGGCCGATTGCAGGAGGGCGGCGTCGGTCCAGGCGTTCAGGCCCACCGGCTCGAGGCGGTGACCCAGCCGCTTTATGGCGGCGTGGTCGAGCGCCGCCAACAGCGCTTCGTGACCGGCGGCCTTGAACGGCTCTCGCTCCAGGCGGACGACGACCTCGCCGCGCATCCCGGTCATCTCGTCGGCGACCTCAGCGATGAGGGCCTCGATCTCGGCGACGCGGATCGCAAGTGTCTCGCCCGGCTGCGTGCCGATCTCGATGCCCACCGTGGCTTCGCTCGGATAAGTGGCGTAGTCCGTCCCTCCGCGCACAGCGCCGGTGTGAAAGACCGTCCTACCGTTGCGCGGAAGCGGCGGCGTGGCGAAATGGTCGCGGTCCCAGGCTCGAAGCCGCGTGAGCACCTCGGCCAGTCCCAAGATGGCGTCGACGCCCTCGTCGGGCGCCGAGCCGTGCGCCGCCCGCCCATGCACGACGATGTCGAGCCAGCCGAATCCCTGGTGCTCAACGACGACGCGCGGCAGCGCATCTGCCTCGAGCACGATCGCGTAGTCGAATCGCCGATCGCGCGCGAGCTGCTCTGAACCGAGAGAGACGCCCTCCTCGTCGGCCACGCAGGCCAAGACGAGGTCGCCGCGCAGGGACGGGCCGTCGAGAGCCAGGGCGCGCAGCACCATGAGGGCGACGGCGCAGCACCCCTTGTCGTCGGCCGCACCGAGTCCGTAGAGGCGGTCGCCGTCGCGTCGGGGTACAAGCGCCTCCTCCGGCCAACCGGCGTAGCCGACGGTGTCGGTATGGGCATTGAGGCACAGTGAAGGACCTCCGCCCGTGCCACGCAGGGTCGCCAGTAGGTTGGGCCGGCCCGGCGCGACCTCCGTGATCTCCACCTCTAGGGGCAGGTCGGCGAGCCAGTCGGCCAGGTAGGCGACGACGGCGCCCTCTCCTGCGCCTCCGGGCACCAGCCACGGGGTGACGGACTCGCGCAGCACCAGGTCGCCGATCAGTTGGGCGGCGGTGTCGGGGGTAACGGTCATGGTGCTCCTCGGTTCTCGGTGTCGGGGAAGTGGCACGCCACGAGATGCTCGCGTTCTTCCGGCGCGGCCCGGCCCACCCCACAAAGGGCCGGGTCTTGCGTGCGGCACACCTCCGGCTGGCCGCGCTCGACATATCGCGGGCAGCGTGGGTGAAAGCGGCAGCCCTCTGGCACGCGAGCGGCCGAAGGCGTCTCACCTGCCAGCACTGCGCCCTCGCCGAGCTCGTCGTCGTCGCCACTCACCTCCAGAAGGGCTCGTGTATAGGGATGCAACGGGTGTGCAACGACCTCGGGTGAGGTACCGATCTCGACTACCCGACCCAGGTAGAGCACGGCGAGCCTGTCGGCCACCATCCAGGCGACGGCGAGCTCATGGGTGATGAACAAGTAGGAGACGCCCGTACGGTCGCGCAGGTCCATCATCAGCCGCAGGATCCCGGCGCGGGCGGACACGTCGAGCATCGACACAGGTTCGTCGGCGATTACCAGCGCCGGTTCGAGCACCATTGCCGAAGCGATAGCCACTCGCTGGCGCTGGCCCCCGGAGAGCTCGTGGGGGTAGTTGGCAGCCAGGCGTTCCGGCGGGCGCAGGTGGGCCAGATCCAAGGCAGCTAGCACCCGCCGCCGCCGTTCGCCTGCCTGTCGGCCGAGTCCGTGGACCACCAGGGGTTCGGCTACCGATTCGTAGACCGTCTGCCGGCTGTCCAGCGAGCCGAAGGGATCCTGGAAGATCATCTGGATCCGCTGTCGGGTTTGACGCAACTCTCGACCCTTCAGCGATCCGAGGTTTCGACCCTCGACCAGGATGTGACCACTCGTCGGCGCCAGGAGACGCATCACCGACATGGCGATCGTCGACTTGCCGCAGCCCGACTCACCGACGAGAGCGAGGATCTCGCCTTGCGAGATGTCGAAGGAGACGCCGTCAACAGCGCGCACCGTCGTGCGCTGGCGAAAGCCGCGTCGGGTCTCGAAGTGGACGACCAGGTCGCGCACCTCAAGGACGGGGGACCCGCTCATGTTGCCTCCAGCAGGTGACACGATGCGAGGTGGCCCGGGCCCAGGGTCACCGGGGTCGGCGCGATCGTGCGGCAGCGGTCCTCGGCCTTCGGGCATCGCTCGGCGAAGCGGCAGCCGACCAGTGGGCGCGACAGGTCCGGTGGATGACCCGTGAGGCCCTCCGCTAGCTGCCGCTCGCCTTGGAGGTCAGGATGGGACCGGATGAGGGCTTGGGTGTAGGGGTGAGCGGCTTGGGCGTCGCGCACGCCGTGGCCCAGCACGAACCGCGTGGGGCCGGACTCGACCACGATGCCGGCGTACATGACCACGAGGCGCCCGCACACCCGCTTGATGGCCGCCAGGTCGTGGGAAATCATCAACAAGCTGAGTGACTCGCGGCGTTGCAGTGACGCGAGGAGCGCCAGGATCTGGGCCTGACTGATCACGTCGAGGGCCGTGGTCGGCTCGTCGGCAATGAGCAGCGATGGTTGGCACGCAAGTGACATGGCGATCATGGCCCTCTGGCGCATACCGCCTGAGAACTCATGGGGATAGCTGCGAGCGCGCGAGGGCGCGATGCCCACAAGATCGAGGAGACTGAGTACTCGGGCGTCCGCCTCGTCTTTGGTGGTCTTCGGCTCGTGGGCGCGGATGGCTTCGCGGATCTGCCGGTCGACGCGCTGTACCGGGTTGAGGGCGTTCATCGCTCCCTGGAAGATGAAGGCGATATCGGTCCACCGATGTTTTCGCATCGCCTCCTCGGACAACCCGACCAGCTCTTCGCCGTTCAATTTGATCGAGCCCTGGGGGATTGTGGCGTTGTCTGGGAGCAGCAGGGGAATGGCCAATCCGAGTGTGGTCTTGCCGCAACCCGACTCGCCCACCACACCCACGGACTCGCCTTGTTCCACCTCCAGGCTGACCGAGTCGACGGCGCGAAGCGAGCCCCCACCGAGCGCGTAGTCGACGCTCAGTTCGTGGATCGCCAGGAGACTCACCTTCGACCTCGTCGCAGGGGATTGAGAACGCGGTCCAAGGCATGACCGATCAGCGAGAAGGCCAGCACCAGCGCAACGATGCCCGCACCGGGGGTGAGCACGTACCACCACGCTCCGGCGCTCATGGCCCCCGAGTCAAACGCGTTGTGGAGCATGGTTCCCCAGGAGACCTGCACGGGATCACCGAGGCCTAGGAAGGCCAGGGCCGCCTGCGCCAGAATCGAGCCCGAGAGAACGAGAACGAGGTTGGCCAGGATCAACGGGGCGACGTTCGGCAGGATGTGCTTGCCCATGATGCGTACGTCCCGGGCGCCCATGGAGCGGATGCGTAACACGAGCGGCCGCTCGCGCAGAGAGAGCACCTGGGAGCGGATGATGCGGGCGGTCTGTGGCCAGCTGGTGAGGCCGATGACCAGGCTGGTGACCAGAATGCTCTGCCCGAACAGGGCCGCCAGCACGATGATCAAAGGCAGCGTCGGCAGGACGAGGAAGAAGTCGGTGAAGCGCATCAGCACGGTGTCGCGCCAGCCGCCGTAGTAGCCCGAGACCAGGCCGAGACCCGCGCCCAAGACGATGGCGATGATCGTGGCTGACATCCCTACGTACAGCGAGATGCGCCCGCCTACGAGGAACTCACGAAAGACGTCCTGGCCCAGTTCTGTGGTGCCGAGCCAGTCTGCGCGCGAGGGGCCCTGGAGAATAGACGCCGCCGAGGTGCCGAAAGCTTGGGCGTTAAAGGGGAAGATCACCGGTCCCACGCCGATGATGAGCAGCATCACGATCGCCATGACGATGCCCGCGCGTCCCATACGGTCGTGCCAAAGCTCCCGAGCGAGTCCTGGCCGCGAGCGCCGCGACTCGCCGTCTGTTTCCTGCACAATCTCGGCGGTGATCATCAGTTCCGCCTCACCCGGGCGTCGAGCATCTGGTAGACGATGTCGCTCAGGAAGTTCGTCAGGATTACCGCCAGGGCGAACAGGAGGAAGCAGCCTTCAAGGACGGGGTAGTCGCGCTGCTCGACCGAGTCGTAGATGAGAAGACCCATGCCCGGCCATGAGAAGACTGTCTCGACCTGGATGGCCCCTCCAAGGATCATCCCGACGTAGAGCGCCGTCGCAGTGGTTATGGGCAGGAGAGCATTGCGCAGCGCATGGCGCCACACGATCGTTCGACGCGAGAGCCCCTTCGCCCGGGCGGTGAGGACGTAGTCCTCCGTAAGCGCGTCGACCAGGCTGTTTCGAGTGATAAGGGAGAACTCCGCGGCGTTGACTAGGACCAGGGTGAGGGCCGGCAGCACGAGGTGGCGCGCCACGTCGAGAACGCGGCCCCAGGTGTCGGCGGCTAGGCCAGGCGTCTCGATGCCCGAGACCGGTAGAGCGTGGGTCCACACACCGGCGATGAAGATGAGGATCATCCCGGTGAAGAAGTCCGGCATGGACCACAGTCCGAGGCTGATGACCGTGATTGAGGCGTCCGGTATCGAGTTGGCCCGCTTCGCCGATACCACGCCGAACCACACGCCGATCACGATGGTGAGCAGCGTGGCGGTGCCGACCAGTAGCACAGTGTTGCCGACCGCGGAGCCCATCACCGTGGTCACCGGAAGGCGGTACACGTAGGAGAAGCCCAGGTCACCATGGATCATGTGGTTCAGATATATGACGTACTGGGTCGTCAGAGGGTGGTTCAGCCCGAACAGCTTGACCAGCTGAGCCCGCGCGGCGGCCGTGTAGTGGCCGGAGCGGGCTAGGAGCTGGACGGGACTACCGGGCAGGACGTGGAAGAGGAGGAAGTTGGCCGAAACAGTAAGGTACAGCGTCAGAGCCAGGGTTGCGGTCTTGCGTAACAGATAGCGCGCGCTCACTGGTCATACCGGAGGGAGGCAGACAGATGGACCCGGTTAGACCGGTGTCACGCGCAGGTAGTTGTATCGCGTGAAGTTGTAGATCATGCCGCCGCGCGTGGGCGTCCAGCCCGTCCAGTTAGCGGTGTTGTAGGCCTGAAGCTTGCTCTGGTACCACATGATGCAGTAGGCGGCGTCGTCGTAGTACATCTGCTGCATCTCGTGGACGATCTCTTGGCGTTTGGCGGCGTTTATCGTCGTCGACTGCTCGATCCAAAGCCGATCGTAGGTGGGATTGGAGTAGTAGACGTCGTTGTTGCTGCCGATCTGGTCGGTCAAGTCGATGCCCATCAGGTAATCGGGGTCGGGAACGTTCGAGTCCCAGCCCCAGATGAAGATGTCCCAATTGGGCGCCGCCGCGTTGTAGACGATGTTGCTCAACGTCGTGGGGTCGAGGGTGTTGAAGGTCAGCTTGACCCCGATCGCGTCGGCCGCCTTTACGAAGACCTGCCCGGCCTCCACGTCCACGTCGGTCGTCTCGATTGCGATCAGTCGGAAGCTGAGTGGGCGCCCATGCTTGTCCCGGCGGACCCCGTTCGGTCCCATCTTGTAACCCGCCGCGTCGAGAATCGACTTGGCTTTCTCGGGGTTCGCGTTGTACTGCTGGTCCAGCGGGATCTTCTCCTGCCACGCACCGAAGGAGGGCGGGAGCAGGACGCTGCCGGGACTGCCCCGGCCGGCGAGGCAGAGGGCCACCAGCTGTTCGCGGTTAAGCGAATACTGGAGGGCCCGGCGGATCTCGACGTCGCGCAGCAGCGGATTGCCGCCGGACTTCGGGTTGGACGAGACGTTGAAGCCGATGTGGTGGAAGGAGAACGATTCCATCTCTACTGCCTTCACGCCGGAATTACGCGTGAGCCCGTCGAAAAGGATGGGGGGTACCTCCGTCAAGATGTCGACTTGTCCGGAGGTGAGGGCCTGCACCATGACGTCGCTGTTGTCGTACTGGACCCAGATGATCGAGGCGGCTGCGGGGCGCCGTCCCCACCACTTGGCGTAGCGGTCGACCTGGACGTACTGGCCGGACACCCACTTGTCAAAGGTGAACGGGCCGCTTCCGATCGGATGGGGGTTGGCGTAGCCCGCGATCTTGGTCGGCGACATCGAATCCCAGATGTGCTGGGGCACGATGGCGATGGCCAGGGCTGGGTCGAAAGCCTGCGGCGACTTGTACGTGATCTCCACGGTGTGGTCGTTGATGACGCGCGAGGAGTCGTAGTCGGCGAGGGCCCAGGCCGCCTGGCCAAGGTTGTGGTAGGCCGTCATGTCGTAGGTGAACTTGACATCGGCCGCCGTCACCGGCTTACCGTCATGCCAGGTCGCCTCGGGCCGCAGACGATAGGTGAATACCTTGCCATCGGCGCTCATGTCTTCGCTGGTGGCCAGGGAGGGGACCGGCTTGAGGTCGAGGTCGTAGGTCATCAGCGTGTCGTAGATGAGCCATAGGATCTCGTTGGAGGCTGTCGAGGTGAAAGTGAAGGGATTCATTACGTCGGGCGGCGAGGTCCAGCCCACTCGTAGCGTCGCGGACGAGCTGGCTTCAGCCTCTGACGGAGTGCCGAGGGCAGCAATCCCCATCGCACCGGCGGAAGCGGCTGTCAGGGAGAGGAAGCGCCGGCGGCTGAGAATCGGCCGTTGAGCGCCCACTTCGCGATCGTTCATGGCTGTCCCCTTCTTCGGTTCCGTGACCGGGGATCTTGTTACCTGGCCCCTTCGGAAGACATTATAACGATCGTAGGTCTCTGCGCCCGGAGTCACGAGTCTCCTGATCTTCTTCCTAGCGCAGGCATGGTCACAGTCTCTTGAATCAGAGCCCTCGGTGGCCAAGTGCCTTTCATTTCCCAACAATCGAGTCCGACGTCTCAGTCCGTCGCTGTTAGTCGTACGCGACTGGAGTCCGGGCAGTTGATCAGTCACTTGGCGAAGCGTTGCGAACTCCCAAGACTCACGAGGTCGCTTCACCAGCCCACGTCGCCGGTTCGAGTCAGGCCAAGTGGCACACTGCCGGGCTCGTCGGGTCGGGTTGTGCGGCTGGAGACCCTCCGATAGTGCGGTCAACGCCTTTGAGTCCAGCTTGGCCATCCAGCTCAGGATCGGAGCACCGAAGCGAAGAGGTTCTCCATGGCCTGCCAGTGGCGCTCGGATGCAGCTTCGTCGTAAGTGGCGTTGTCCGGGACGGCAAAGCCGTGGTGAGCGGGATATGTCTCGATCGTATGGGCGACACCGGCCTTAGTCAGGGCAGTCTCGAGACGGTCCTTCTGCTCGTCGGTGAATGACTGGTCCTCCACGGCTCCGGCCACGTAGACGGTTGCCTCGATGGCACCCGCTTTGTGGTGGGGGCTGTCGGGGTCGTCTTCTTTGGCAAGGTTCCCGCCGTGGAAAGAGGCCGCGGCCGCGATGCGTCCGCCAAGAAATCCGGCCGCCATGAGCGACAGTCGACCGCCCATGCAGTAGCCGGTCGTTCCGATCCCGCCCGGACTCCTCTCGGGCAACGAGTCCAGGTAGTCGACGAAGGCAAGGTCATCGCGAATAGCCATATCGGCGCTATAGCTCCGAGCCAATGCCATGATTCGATCCCTCGACTCCGCGTTCTGGAATGCGCTGCGCATGTCGAAGGGCTCATATGGGCCCTTGCGGTAGTAGAAGTCTGGCACCAGGACGATGTAACCAAGCCGGGAAAGCCGCTCACCCATCTGGCGCATGGTGGGGCGCATCCCGCCAGCGTCCGGGAACATGATCACTGCTGGCCAAGCTCCGTCACCCTCGGGAATGCTCAGCGCGGCTGGGCAGGTCCCGTCTCCGGTCTCGATCTCCACGCTATGTTGCACGCTCAGGACCTCCCTCATCGTCTCGGTCCGCCACGCTACAAGCCCCGAGGCGCTTCACTCGGCCGCGACATCGCTTGGGACGATCCCCTAAACGACAAACGTCACAGCTGCGCACCGCTAGTCGACGCTAAACGCAGCGACAGACTAGATAGGGATTACGCGCGCGGCGTGACCACAGGTCTATAGGGCCTACAGCGGTTGGGAGGGCCAAGCGAGGACGAGGTCGTCGACGTCTTCGGGAGGGCCAGAGCGGGCATAGAGGAACCCTTGGGCCCGATCGCAGCCGAGGTCTATGAGGACCTGGCCCTGGCTCGGGAGCTCGACCCCCTCGGCGACGACAGTCAGGTCGAGCGCATGCGATAGGACAATGATGGCACCGGCAATGGCACGTACCTTTGCGTCGAGGACTAAATCGTCGACGAACGATTTGTCAATCTTGACGAAGTCAAGCGGGAACTGACGTAGGTAAGCAAGCGAGGAATAACGGGTACCGAAATCGTCTAGACCTACCGCGCCTCGGTCGTCCAACCCTTCACGGTTCCTTCGGCCGCTATGAATCCGACCCTCCAGGTGGGCGATCGCATCCTGGTGGTGAAATCCAGTCGCCTAGCGGGACCGATTCATCTCGGAGACATCGTCGTCTTTCGCCATCCAAAGGTCTTCCCGTGCAAGGCATCTAAGGACCAGAGCCTGGACCTCGTGCAACGCGTGATCGGAGTGCCGGGCGACACGATTTGGTCGGTCAAGAACAGGATCTACATAAACGGGCAACAACTCCATGAGCCGGGCTGGTACGACTTGAGTTACGGGCAGGTGGGCTCGACATCCATACACCGCATCAAGATCCCGTTTGGCCGGTACTTCGTCATGGGAGACAATCGCTCCGACTCGTGTGATTCGCGCGTATTCGGCCCGGCCGCCAGGTCCTCGACCATCGGAAAGGTATTCGCCGTCGTGGCGCGTGATGGTCACCTGCATCTTCACTTCTTTTAGGCGATCAAGAAGCTCTCAGGTATCTCGGCCCACGAGGAGCCACTGAGTGGTCCCGAAGAAGCTCAGCAGAAGGCACAAACACCGGAGTCGGCGGCCGGGGCTGCTCCTGTTAGCGTTATGCGTCCTCGCACCGGTGCTCGCCGCTTGTGGACAAGACGGTGCCGATCACACAGGAGTCTTGCTACTTCCCGATGCTGCCGCGAACGGTAAGGCCTGGGACTGGACGGCACGATGTCAATTCGGGCCGTCTGCCCGCAATGCTTGCGAGCCCTCAGGCCCCGACCTCGGCGTGGCTCAGCTGAACGGAGACGAATGGAACCTCGGCGGCGGAACTACGACGGCCGGATCCCTCGGCATGTCAGTCACCTCTCCCGGCGCGTTGCTTGTACGGGGAGACTTTCCCAGTGCCCCGCCCTGCGTGCAATCGAGCTGCCTCGCACCGAGCGCTTACACCTGGGTGCGCGGCTACCCGAACGTCTTGTACGGCATCAACTTGTGCCACGAAGCTACCTCGCCACCTGAGTCCAAGATCTTGCGGCTCCCGATGCAGGTAAAGGCGATCCCGCCCGACTTCATCGGTACGACGACTTACGCAGCGCATTCGGGACAAGTGACTTACGACGTCGCATACGACCTGTGGCTCAACCCGTCTGCGACGAAAAGGCCCTGCAGAACCGATGGCACCCTCGAATTGATGATCTGGACGGACTATGACGAAAAGGCTCTGTTGCCCGCGAGTATGGAGGTCGGGACAGCAAGCATCCCGTTCTCCATCGCTGGGGCCGTCCGACCTGACACACAAGCCTGGTCGATCTACGCGAGCAACATCTTCGCCAAAGGCCAGACAGCGCCTTGGGGGGGTGCTGTCTGGGTTGTCCTGAACGCGGCCGACATCGTCGCCAAGGGCACCGTGAGCGGCAATCTCGGCTCTGTTCTCTCGGCTGTGGGTAGCCTGCTCCAGAACAACTATGGGTGGAGCGACTTCGCCAAACGCTACTGGCTCGACTCAATACCTTTCGGCACGGAATTCGGCCCACAGGACGGAGCCCTGACCGGCACCGGGTCTTCTTACTTCTCGCTAAAGCTTTCCTCCTACTGCCTTACAGTCAGGACGACGCTCTCTCGAGCTGGTTGTGGATCACTCCAGCAGGGTTGACAAGCAAGGGGTGCGACCTGATAACTGTCCAATCGGCCGCGCCCACAAGACAAGCGAGTGACCAGCCTTCGCTACTTGACCGAAAGAGTCACCTTGCCCGTCGGCGAGCCGGACAGGGTCTCATCGAACGAGGAGACGACAGCCTTGGTGAATGTGGCGGTCAACTCCGTCGTCCCCGGTCGGCCGCTCGGAGTCGACTTGCCTATGACGAGGGTGAGTTTGGAGAGGGATCTTTCGGGACCGCCATCGCGAAGGACCTCATCGAGCACGGCAAGCGAGGAGGTCTCGAAGCTGAGGTTGAGCTGAGCCCGCACTGTCGGTGAAGAGGACGCAGGCTGGGAGAGCCCGACCAAGGTCACCGGGTAGTAGGCCCCCGGCTTTGACGGGGTGCGGCCCATATTCACGTAGGCGTCGGTCGCGTTCAGCGAGCGCGGTGCCTCGGGGAACGGACCCAGACTCCCGACATCCTTTGGGGCGGTGAGCACGTGACCGAGGCTCGATAGCGAGAAGGTTACGTAGCCTGCCGGTGAGCCTGACAGGGTATCGTCGAATGAGGAGACGGCAGCCTTATAGAACGTGTCCGCCACCTCGGTCGTGGCCGCCCGCCCGATCCAGCCTGGTTTGCGGATAACGAGCGTAAGGGCGGAGATATCCCTTCCGGGGCGATCATCGCGAATGACCTCGTCGAGCAACGCGAGCGCGGAGGTCTCGAAGCCGAGACTGAGCACGACTGGCGATGTCGACGAGAAAGACTGGGGCTTGGACAGCGCAACCGAGCTCACGGAATAGTAGGGCGATTGTTTCGACAAGGCCGGCGCGAGCTTCAAATAGACCTCGGTGTCTGGTGACGAAGACAGCAGGGCCTGGACAGAAATGGCTCTGTGATGCACCACGGTCGCGCGCGCAGCAAGGCTGCCGGCGCTACGAAAGCGCTTGTCACTCCACCGACTCCCAACGCGAGCAGCGTCGCTGTCAGCGGGCGCAGCACTCGAGACAAAGGTCGCCGACGGCGCGCATGGTGAAGGCGCCGCTCCTCGAAGCGACGCCGGTACGTGAGCGCCGGCACGCGTTGTGCACGCAAGTTCCACAACGCGGCAATCGGGGCACACAGGTACACCGAGCCCTGAAGCGAGATGATGAAGATCAGCAACAAAGGTGGGTGCGAGAGGGTCGAGAGAAGTCCGGCCGACGCGTACAAGGCGCTTGCTAAGAGGATCTCCAGTCGGCTCAACCGGAGAGCCGTGGTGATTCGGTGGTGGGTGCTCCCGGACTTTGAGGTCCTCAGGAAGACGCCGTCTTTTCGTGCCGAACCCTCGATGCATGCCAGGGCCGTTATCCAACCGGCAGAAAGACTAATGACGAGACACATCAAGGCGCGCCGATACGACATGGTCGTCCAATAGCGCAGGGTCCACATCATGCAGAGCAGACCGTGGCGATAAGGATGAGCGACATCGGCAGCAGCGACCTGTCGCCGGCCAGGGGCGTGATAGCAAAGTGGGAGTTCGCGAGTCGCAGCCCGGTGATGGCAAGCAGCAAAAGGGCGAAAAAGAACATCATGAGGTCTCTCGTCCATCCCATGCACCCCATCAGGTAGTCCCTGCGCTGGCTGCTCGAGAGGTGGTTGTCAGCTGAGCGGTCCCAGGGCATAAGGCTCCGCCAATGGAGCCGGAAGATCTGCATCGCGCCGAAGCACCAGCGATGCCGCTGGGTGTTGAGCCCGGCGTAGGTAGGCGGCACGACGCCTCGCCCAAAACAGCGCGGTATGTAGAGACCGGCCCAGCCCGTCTTCGCCATCCGCACCGACGCCTCGGTGTCCTCGCTGATGCACCACTCGTTCCAGCCACCGATGCCGACGAGCGCGCTCCTGCGGAACAGGCCCATGGTGCCAACGAATGGAATCGAGTCCCTCTCATTTCGCGAGGACATGATGGCCATATAGAAGGCCTGGTAGGAGTCGACGCAGGCCGTGTAGTAAGCACTTCCTTCGTAGTCACGATTACCTTCGAAGGTCTGGATGAATCCGAGCTGCGCGTCGGAGAACTAAGAGACGGTCTCGCGCAGGTAGTACGGCTGGACTATGTCGTCCGCATCGATCAAGCCGACGATCTCGGCCCGCGGGTCTGTGTAACTCCGCAACGCAAGGTTGCACGCGCCCGCCTTGTAGCCCGGCCAGGGTGCGACATGAACGAATTTCACGCGCTCGCGGTCGCGGCAGTACTCCTCGACTGGCTCGTAGACCAAGGGATCCGAGGTGTTGTTGTCGATCACTACCACCTCGAAGTCCGGGTAGTCGAGCTGCTCGGCGGCTTTGATCGTGTTGATGAGAAGGTCGGGGGGCTCGTTGTAGGCCGGGATATGCAGTGACACCATCGGCTGGTAGCCAGGATCAGCCACGGGCTGTGGCCGAGAGTGTCGCGTGCGGCACAACACGTCGCTTACATAGCTGACGTTCGAGCCCCACACTAAGAAAGCCCCGAGGTCAAGCAGCAGTAGGAAGGAGGACGTTATCGCCTCGGGGATCGAGTGTGTGGCTGCAGCGGCGACGTACCCGGCAAACCCGAGGAAGGTAAAGCCTGCCGCCAGATACGAAGCGTGGAAAACTTGGCCGAGGACGCCACAGTCGGAGCGAAGAATGATGACTGCTACCGAGAAGATCACAAGCAGGTAAGCGGCCGTCTCGAGTCCACTTAGGGGCAATCCCCACAGTTCGGCGCTTAGGACGCACGCGGCGTAGACGACTCCGCCGAGGAACAAGAGGCCAGGTCGTTGCAGTTCCTTTATGGGAGTGAAGGGCTGGTTCGGGTTGTTGCTGGCCGGACCTTTGATCTCAACTGGGAAGTGAGGCATTTCGGCGCCCGTTTCCGGATTGATGGCCATGAACCAACCGATGTGTCTCGGCTTGCCCGCAAATGCCTGGTCAACCATGTATACGACGCCGGTGGTCGGGTCGACAGCGGGAGTTGAGGTCACTCCGAGGTCTGGGGTCAAATCGGCACAGCCCAGCGACTTGTCTAGGAAAGGCGTGCCGATTTGGCGGGACCACTCGATCGCTCCGGACACAGGATTGAGGCCATAGATCCAGTCGGTCTCGGTCGCCACGAGCAGGACCTTGCCGACGAGAAGAGGTTGCGCATAGATCTGACCGTTGAGCTGGGTGGCGAATAGCTGCCCGAAGCTTGGTGAACCGACGAGTTGTGGAGTGAGGTCCGCCTCGTTGGGATACCACCCATCGCGTCGTTCGAAGTCCCGCTGCTCTAGCGACAGCGCCTCGGTCATTTGGGACTAGCACACGACGCCCGGGACAAACCGGGCGTCGTGCCCCTCGAGCTTGTCAGCCCCCAGGCGGTCGGTACGACGACTGCATCTTGACACCTGCGTCAACCTCGGCTGGGGTCAAGAGGGAAACGGTTCGGACCTTGGCGCCACCGGCGGCGGTCACGCTGAGCGCCAGGCCCGCGGCCGTTGCGACGTCGGGGTAGTCGACGATCAAGTAAGCGTCATTGTCGCCGAAAGCGAAGTAGAACGACTCGATCTTGCCACTGGCCGCTTCTATCGCGGCGGTGACAGCCGCTACACGAGCTGAACCGCCCTCTGCTTTGAGCCCTCGTATACCCTCGAGTGTGTAGCCGACTTCAAGCAGGTACTTCGGCATTTAGTCCCCCCATTTCGATGAGCGAATCATAATATTCGACCTCCGTGCACGCCGCTCAAGAAACGCTCCTCAGGCGCTTGGCGGCTCCAACCCATCGGCCGATACGAGACGACGCCATTCCCCGCTGCAGTGCCGAACAGGCTTACGGCAGCGCTAAGCGCTATGTCCTGTGCGAACGAGCCAGTCTCATTCGGCGTTCCTGGACTGGTTTCAACCGCAAGTCTCCGGACTTGCGGCGCGGTCACCTCGGGCGGCGCTTGGTTGACGCTTCGCGCGGATCAACATGCACCTTCGGCCCGATGCCCGAGGTTTCACCGCGCTTTCCCTCGAGACGAGACGCAACTTCATCGAGTCCAATCACTTCGCTGACAAGTGGTTCGGGGTTGACGGCCCCAGAGGCGAAGAGCTCGATCGCTCCTATTAGTCCGGGAGAGGCTGACAGGACGCCGACGGCTGTCACATCTCGCAAGGCCAGTAGACGGGTGTCGACCAGGCTCGGCGTCGAAGACAGGCCGATGAAGACGACTCGGCCGGCAGACTCCACGAGCTCGACAGCAAGCGAGGGTATCGCTTCGATGCTGCTGGCGTCGATAACTGCGTCGAAGTGTCGGCCGGAACCTCTCGCCACCTCCGAGATCTGGTGAGTGTGCCGCACGCCAAGTTGGCGCGCCAGCTCGAGGGAGCTTGCCCGCCTTCCGGCGACGTGCACGTCCAGTCCGCGCGCGAGAGCGATCTGAGCAGCCAACAGCCCGATCGTGCCGGAGCCGAGCACCAGCAAACGATCACCGGATGAAAGGCAACACGCGTCGACAGCACGAAGGGAGTTGCCGCCGGGTTCGACCATTGCCGCAGCGGTCACGCTGACGCTGTCGGGGATGGCGAGCGCGAATCGAGCCGAGACGAGCATCAGCTCGGCGAGCGCACCAGGCCAGCCGTCGGTGATACCGACTTCGCTGCGGGTGGGGCAGACGTGGTGTCTGCCGGCGAGGCAGCTCCGACAGGTTCCGCAGCCGAGCATCGTGTCCCCGGTGACGCGTTTGCCGACCCAGGCGGGATCGGTGTCGGGGCCTACGGTCGAGACTCGGCCAGTCCATTCGTGACCGAGACGCAAGGGAAAGTGGGTGAGCCCTTGTCCGAAGTAGGCCATCTCGCCGTTGTAGAGCTCGACGTCTGTTCCGCAGATTCCGACACGTTCGACCTCGACCAGTAGTTGTCCCTGATCTGGCACGGGCGTGGCTATGTTCTTGACCCAGGCGCTGCGCGGGCCGTCGACGACGAGCGCGCGCATCAGGTCTCGGCTGCCGCCTGCGCCACGACGCGCTGAGTCTGGGTCCCTAGGCCCGAGACGCTGAGCGTCATCGTCTCGCCACCATGTAGGTAGGTGGGCGGTTTCTGGCCCATTCCGACACCGGGAGGGGTGCCTGTGTTGATGAGGTCGCCTGGTTCAAGGGCAAGGAACTGGCTCAGGTAGTGAACCAGGAACAGTGGAGAAAAGAGCATCTTCGATGTCGAGCCGGTCTGGCGTCGCTTGCCGTCGACGTCGAGGGTGAGGTCAAGATCGAGTACGTCGACAATCTCGTTAGGTGTCGCCAGCCATGGTCCTGCCGGGTTGAAGGTTGGGGCTGACTTGCCCTTTACCCACTGACCCCCACGCTCCATCTGCCATTGCCGCTCGCTGACGTCATTGACGAGCACGTAGCCGGCTATCGAGGCTGCCGCCTCGGTTTCGTCGGCAAGGTACAGGGAGCGCTTTGCGATAACGACGCCAACCTCGACCTCCCAGTCGGTTCTCACGGCGTTGCGTGGGATGAGAATGTCGTCGTTCGGGCCGACGAGAGTGTTGGGCGCCTTGTTGAAGACAATGGGTTCGGACGGGCTGGCCTGCCCGGTCTCTGCCGCGTGATCGCTGTAGTTCAGGCCGATGCACAGGATCTGGTGCGGCCGCGCGATCGGCGCTCCGACGCGGCGAGGGCCGATCGGCTCGAGCCGGCCGGCGGCCTCGCGCTCGGCGATCACGGGGCCGAGGGCGTGGATCTGGCCGGAAGCGAAGAAGGCCTCGTCGAAATCGGCGACGATATCGGACAGGTCGACGAACAGGTCGCCGTCGACCAGAGCTCCTGGTATTTCGGCTCCCGGCACGCCAATTCGGGCAAGTCGCACGGGCGTTTTCCTTTCCTTCTCGGAGGTATCCTACTGTGACATACTACCTGTAATTCCGAATAGCAATATGGTATTCCGATAAATGAAATGAGGGTGGGAGTGGATGATCTCCGAAGTGCGGAGTGGTACTCCGGCCAAGATCGGAACTCCTACATCCACCGTGCCTGGATGCGCAGAGGTCTCCCGGACGACGCTCTCGAGGCTAGGAAACCGCAGATTGCCATCGCCAACACGGCCTCTGATCTGACGCCTTGCAACATGCACCTGGACGAGGTCGCCGAGAGCGTTAAACACGGCGTGCTCGAGAACGGCGGCGTGCCCTACAACCTTCCGGTTGTTTCCCTCGGAGAGACACAGGTAAAGCCGACCGCCATGCTGTGGCGGAACATGGCCGCGATGGCAATGGAGGAGATGTTCCGGGCTAACCCGATCGACGGTCTGGTGCTGTTGGGCGGGTGTGACAAGACCATTCCGGCTCTGCTCATGGCCGCGGCGTCGGTCAACCTGCCCGCAGTTGTGGTGCCCGGTGGCCCGATGCTCACGGGACACTTTCGTGGGGAGGCGCTCGGCTGTGCGACCGATGTCTGGCGTCTCAGTGAAGAGGTTCGTGCCGGCACCATGACGAGCGCACAGTTTCTCCAGTCCGAGGGATCCATGATCCGGAGCAAGGGTCATTGCAATACGATGGGAACGGCTTCGACGATGGCGGTGGTTGCCGAGGCCATCGGAATGACGATCCCCGGCCTGGCCGGAACGCCGGCGCCGGACTCGAGGTTGCTCTCGATGTCGCAGGAGACAGGCCGTCTCATCGTCGACATGGTCCGCGTCGGGCGTAGGCCGGGCGACATCATGACTCGGGAATCGTTCCTCAACGCCATCGTCGCCGTGGCAGCTGTCGGTGGCTCGACCAACGCAGTGATTCACCTCCTCGCCATCGCCGGGCGCCTTGGCGTCGAGCTGAGTCTCTCCGACTTCGATCGCTGCGGGAGCGGAGTCCCGTTGCTAGCCAACTTGCAGCCTTCGGGTGAGTTCCTAATGGACGACCTCTATCGTGCCGGCGGGCTCCTGGCTGTGCTCTCGGAGCTAAAGGACCTCCTTTACCCCGGCCCGATCACAGTTACCGGCCGCCCTTTTGTCGAGTATCTGACCGGCCGGCCTGTTTATGACAACACCGTGATCTTGCCGCGGGACTCGCCGCTTATGACCGACGCCGGCATCGCCGTCCTGCACGGCAATCTCGCTCCCCGGGGCGCGATCATCAAGCCTGCTGCGGCTACGGCCGAACTGATGCGGCACAGTGGCCCGGCAGTTGTGTTCGAAAGCATCGAAGATATGCGGGCACGCCTCGATGACCCCGATCTCGAGGTGACAGCGGACTCGGTACTGGTTCTTCGTGGTTGCGGTCCGCGGGGATATCCGGGCATGCCCGAGGTCGGGAACATGCCCTTACCGCGCAAGTTGCTCGAGCAGGGAGTTCGCGACATGGTGCGGATAAGCGACGCCCGCATGAGCGGCACTGCTTATGGGACGGTGATCCTGCACGTCGCCCCAGAGGCGGCAGCGGGCGGACCGCTGGCGCTGGTTCATACCGGCGACATCATCCGATTGGACGTCGAGGGCCGGTCCTTGAGTCTCGAGGTCTCAGAGGAACAACTGCAGCAGCGTGAGGCGAGCCCGCAGAGCACAGCCGCCTATGCGGCGCCGACGCGGGGGTGGGCGAAGCTCTATGTCGACCACGTCATGCAGGCTGACACCGGGGCCGATCTCGACTTCCTCGTGGGCTCGAGCGGAGACCGGACAGTGCGCGAGTCTCACTGAAATAGGAGCAGACCGTGACCACAACAGCGTATGCGAACGATTTCGAAGGGCTGGTGGCGGTCGTCACCGGTGCGGCGAGCGGCATAGGCGCCGCCACGGCAGAGCTCTTGCGACTGCGGGGTGCCAAGGTTGCGATGCTTGATCGGGTCCTTCCAGAAGGCGAAGCGCACCTTTCCTTGCTCTGCGATGTCGTAGACGACGAGCAGGTGATCGGCGCAGTCGATCACGTCGCGTCGCAACTGGGTGGTGTCGATGTGCTGGTCAACAATGCCGGTATCGGTGCCGTCGGCACAATGAGCGCGAATTCGGACGAGGAATGGCGCGATGTTTTCGAGATAAATGTGCTCGGTGTTGTGCGCACGAGTCGCGCCGCTCATTTGTACCTGCGGGCCTCGAGCGCTGCGTCCATCGTCAACACGTGCTCAGTCGTGGCCGAGACAGGCATCCCAAACAGGGCCTTGTACTCGGCGAGCAAGGGAGCGATCGAGTCGCTCACTCGGGCCATGGCAGCCGACTACCTCTCAGATCACATCCGCGTCAACGCGGTGCTACCCGGCACGACCGACACGCCATGGATCGGGCGCCTTCTCGACGCCGAGCAAAACCCAGCCGCGGCCCATGCCGCGCTCGTCGCCCGCCAGCCGATGGGTCGACTTGTCTCGGCTCTCGAGGTTGCTAACGCCATCTGCTACCTCGCAAGCCCGCTGGCGGCCTCGACAACCGGCACGATGCTCGCTGTCGACGGTGGCATGGCTTCGTTGCGCGTCGGCTAGAGACTGCTCGAAGCTCAGCGCTGCCGTTGCTCGACCATCGCATCAGAGATTCGCCCAAGCGGCCCCAAAGTGCGGGTCATGGCTCGAACGGGACGCGATTGATGATCGCCCGGATCGCCTGCAGGTCTTCGACGAGTCGCTCCAGCGGAGTGCGGTAGATGAGAGCACTGATGCTGATGGCTCCGCTTGGAACGGCCGTGGAGGCAAAGAAGAAAGGCAGTGCGATACAACTGATGCCGAGCTCGTTTTCCTCCTCCTCAGTGCTGTAGCCGCGTTGTCGTATCAACGCGAGCTCGGCGCGCAGCTCGGCGGCGCTCGTCTTGGTCTTGTCGGTTCTTTGTTCCAATTCCCTGCCCGCGCTCACCCAGGCGGCCACGTCGCCATCTGCAAGCTCGTAGGAGAGGAGAAGCTTGCCGATAGCTGTGCTGTGGGCCGGATTTCTGCCTCCGACCACAGAGGTGAGCTTGACGGCACCAGCGACCGGATCGATCTTCGAGCGGTAAACGACCGAGCGCCCTTCTAGTACTGCGAAGTGCGCCGTCTCGCCATAGCGGACGGCAAGTTCTTCCAAGATGGGCATGACGCGCAGGTGGTCAGGTCGCGCAGCGTGATTCGAGAAGGCAAGGCGAATTAGCTCGTCACCGAGCACGTAATGACCGCGACGGTTCTGGGCCGCAAAGCCGGCCCGGCGGAGCGAAGCCAGTGCTCGATGGACGGTTGGCTTTGGGCTGCTAACCCTGCGGGCGAGCTCCTCCAACCCGACACCTTCGGGGTACTGGGCCAGTTCGGCGAGCACAGCGAGGACCCGGTCCGAACCGACCAACGCTCTCACCGACGCTTGGCCTTCCATGTGCGTCCCGGCGCTAGCGTCAAACATGTTCCTAATACTAGACCTATAGTCCGATAGTTGGAAAAATAACGAGGCGCGGCGGTCAGGGATCACCGCCATGATCGAGGCAATCACCTGTACCGCGTGCAAGCCGAGCAGCGTCACCCGGCTTTCTCGTTGTACTCGGACAGCCCGTTGGCTCGTCGCCAGACTGCTCTCGCGGATCAGTTCATTGCAAACGGCAACGCAAAGGGAGGTCTCATGGTCCGTACCGCAGTCATAACCGGAGGCGAGAGCGGAATCGGCAAGGCGGCGGCAGAACGTCTCGCGCTCGAGGAGATCAAGACCTTCACTGTCGATACAGCGCCGACGGCGGACTTTGTCCTAGACATCACCGACGCCGATGCGGTGGACAAGATGATCGAACGGGTCGGGCCCATAGACATACTCGTCAACTCCGCGGGGATCGTCGGTCCTAACAAGCCGCTCTGGCACGTCGAATACACCGAATGGTCGAGGACCTTCGAGGTGAATGTCAAAGGCACCTTCAACATGTGCCGGCAGGTCGTCCCCGGGATGATCGAGCGGGGCTGGGGCCGCATAGTCAACGTGGCGAGCATGGCCGGAAAAGATGGCAACCCGAACCTGTCCGCCTATTCGGCCTCCAAAGCGGCGGTGATCGCCTTGACCAAATCGTTGGGCAAGGAGCTCGCCACAACAGGGGTGCTGGTGAATGTGATCGCGCCCGCGGTGATTAGGACACCTTTCAACGACGGCACTGATCCCGACGTTCTCGCCCACATCACGAGCTTGATCCCGATGCGTCGCGTTGGCCTGCCCGAAGAGGTCGCCGAGCTGATCGCGTGGCTCTGCTCAGACAAGTGCAGCTTCTCGACCGGGGCCGTGTATGACATCAGCGGAGGCCGCGCCACCTACTGAGTTCCCTGGCGGGTCACCGCTTCTTAGTAGTCGTAGTGATCCTCAGCGGTGACCGATCACCTCAGCGTGCACGACGATGAAGACCCCGCCTGGATCTTCGGCCCAGGCCCGCCATTCACCACCCAGGACCTCCAGCTCCTCGAGGGTGGCGATAGCGTATTCGACCGCTTGCCGGGCGAAAGAGGAGGTCGTGCAACGCTCGGCCCATAGCTGTGACCACCATGTCCTTCCCTCGGCCGTAGCGAAGGTCCACGTCGAGGAGCTGTAGACAGGGTCCGACCATCCCGCGGCTCGTGCCCAGCTGAGCAGGAAGCGCCCCGCGTTCGGCTCGCCCGCGTTGCGGCGGGCGACTGCTGAGTAGACCTCCCGCCAGCGCTCGAGGCCGCGACTGGCGGGCCACCAGGTAAAGGCCCCATAATCCCCGTCGCGTGCGGCGATGACCCCGCCCCTACGGGCAAGTCCAGCCATGGCCGCTATTGCGCCGACGGGATCAGACAGATGCTGGAGCACCTGGTGGGCATGGACGACATCGAAGCTCTCAGGTTCGATTCCGGCATCCCTGAAGTCGCCCCGTCAAAAACGAGACGTTCGCGACTCCCGCCGCGTCGGCCTGGGCGGAGGGCTCCGCGATCACAGACTCGGCGATGTCGATCCCGACGACTTCTCCGGGCGAGACCGCGCGGGCGAGGTCAACGGTGAGCGTTCCCGGCCCGCAGCCGACATCGAGGAGACGGTCGCCAGCACGCAGGTGGGGGAGAAGATAGGCAGCTGAGTTCTCGGCGTTACGCCAGCGGTGCGAACGCAAGACAGCGTCCTCGTGACCGTGGGTGTAGGTGTCGCGTGCGAAGGCCACGACCAGATCCTGACATGAGCTGCGCTGTGAGTAGCCACGCGACACACCGAATCGGGTAGATCGTTGGTCCCCGCAGAAAGTAGACTGATGTGTCAGGAAAAACAGGCAGCCGGTATGTGGACAGCGAAGATCGCGCTCGAGGCGAAGCTCGTGATCTGGGCGGCGATGAGGCTATGGCCGTCCAACGCGAGAGGGGACCATCCGGGTGCTTGTTTGGCCGCCCACAGCGCCGTCGCGCGGGTCGCGCCCGTGTTGGGCGCGTCACAGGTCATGCCGCGGTAGCTCTGGAGCAGGACAAACGGGCCGAGATTGTAGGCAGTGAAGCCTCGCCAGATGTTGGCCCCGGCAGGCGGGTCGGGAGGTAGCGCGCCCTTGGGCAACGCGAGCGGTCGGAGCACATCGGAACTGAGAAGGCTCACCGAGGGCTCATAGCTCGTTACCCAGACGCCTCTGGGGACCGGGACGATACCGACAGTGCCACCGGAGAAGCTCTGCCGACGGGTAGCCAGGATCCGACCCGTGAAGGCATTCATCTCTGTAACCGACTCGCGTTCGCTGGCACTCGTCGAGGCTGTGCCGAGCTCATAGAGGATCCGGCCGTCAGGCGAGAGCTCGAGCGAATCGACGTCGCCGGTGCGCACCGTGTGCAGGATCTTGCCCGTGGCGGTGTCCAAGAGCACCAGCACTGGTCTGTTGTTGGCCAAGACGTCGTCGATCCACACGTCCTCGGTTCCGCGCACACCTGGCGTCGCGTCGAAGCCGTCACTGTTGCCGAGCACGTGCAATCTCATGGCGCGACCGAGCTGCAAGCTCGAGGTGTCGACCGTTCTCAGGAACCAACCACCGGAGACTTCTCCGTCGAGAGAGACACGTTGTGGAGTAAAGACGATGACCTTGTTCGCGACGGTCTCCAAGAACGAACCCGCTGTCATGACGGGGCCTAGCTTGATAGTCCCGCTCCGGGGATCCAGGCGCGCGATTGGCGCGGGACACGGCTCCATGCAGCCGTTGTTCTCGAATCCGAGAATTATCGGCCCTGAGGACTGCGGACTCGGCACCGCGATTGAGCTCCGCGGGGCGAAGTTCGCGTGGGCGAGCAGGCTTTCGGGCCACGGACCGTGCGAGACCGCAGTGAGCGCCGATGGTCCCTTGGAGGACGCGGCGGGCGATGGTTTCCCCGAAGTAACAAGGTGACCGAATACGCCGAGATGGGGCAGAGGAACGAAGAACACGATTAGGACTGCGGCCGCCACTGCGCTAACGACGGCACGGCGACGCCAAGGTCCAGGCCGACGGCGTCGTGCGGATCCCTCTCGAAAGATGTCCTCGAGGCCAAAGCCGAGCGGTCGGCGTTCCGCGACCTTGGCTGCGGCCCGGAGCCTTTCCGCCACGAGATCCTCCTCGGCCATCTCAGTCACCTCCGGGGACGGCGGCAGGCACCGTCTGTTCGATATGAGCTGCCAGGATCGCCCTGCTCCTGTGCAGCCACGACCTGACAGTGCCGGTCGGCACTTCGAGCTCAGCCGCGATCTCCTCGACACTCAGCCCTACGACAGCGTGAAGGACCATGGCCTGACGGGGACGCGCAGCGAGGCGTCCGAGCGCATCGATGATGTCGAGATAGCCAGAATCAGGCCCGGGGTCCTGTTCGTTGACCACGAGCTGTGAGTGCCGCCTCTCGAGCTTGGAGCGCCGCCAGCGGTTGGAGGCGAGGTTCCGCATGACACGACGGGCCCAGGCCTCAGGGTGGTCGCACAACGCGACGGTGTCCCAGTGCTGCCAGACGCGCACGAGGACATCTTGAGCGAGGTCCTGGCCATCTTGGCGGTCGCCGGTGAGACAGAATGCCTCTCCGACGAGACGATGGGCGTAGTTGTGGAAGAACAGCTCGAACTCAGCTTGTCCCTCCATTTGTCCCATCGAGCCTCCAAAGAGGTGTTCTTACTCAATAAGACACCTACCTCAGGCCCCGCGCTGCGTCGGGCTAGATCCGCCACGTAAGCGACGTGCTTGCGAGCGCACCCAAATAGCTGACAGCTCGCTCAACCTCGCCATCGCTCCGATTGGATTGACGTAGAGGTCGGCCCTCTTCGCGGTGGCGGCGCCTTGTCTGTGCCTCGTAATCAGTGACCGCCGATGCAGGGGGGAGACGATCAGCTGGGCTGCCAGATTACAGAGCCCGTTGAGAGCTCGATGGCTGCTTCGGCTTGCTGGGTCATGACGAGCCGCGCACCGGACTTGGCGTCGGTCCGGCTCTCCCAAAGCGTCTGGTTCGTGGCTGAATCGACGACGAGGTTGCCGTCGGTCTCCATGACCGCGTAGGCACCAGGCGAACCCGCCGTCCCCGATGCCCACAAGATCCGACCGTTGGCCGAGTAAAGCGTCAGGTTCCCGTCCCTTTTCATGACAAGGCGGCATTCCCCGGCCGGCGATTGCAGGTACCAGCCCGAATCGAGATGTTCCCCCGCTCCGAGTTCGAAATTGGAAGACCCCGCGGACCACAAAGGCTTCAATGCGTCGTAGATGACAAGGCCGCCGCCGCTTTGGACTGCGAGCTCGGCGCCAGGGTGTCGTTGTGTACCCGTCTCCCACAACCTTTGCTTTGAGTGCGAGAAGATGACGAGGTCGCCGTCGGGCTCCATGACGACATAGGCGCGACGTGAGCCCTCGGTTCCCGAAGCCCACAGATCCCGCCCACCGGCCACCGAGAGCACGAGGTTGCCGTCGGTCTGCATCACGAGGCGGTACTGGCCGCCGGGCGAGTCGACTGATGCACCCGCTCCGATCCGCTGACCCGGCTCGACCAAGGTGGCGGACGGCGACGGCGCCGCGGTCTGGGGCGAGCAGCCAGCCGGCGGCCCGCTGTCGCCGAGCAGGTCGACAAAGGTGTAACCGTGGCTCTTGAAGTACTGGATTACCACCGGCAGTGCCGCCACGGTTGCGGGCATCGGGATCTGCCCGTTGTGGAACAGCACGACGGGGTGTTGAAGTACACCGCCTTCTGACTCAGCCAGCGAGACGATGCGGTCGACCCAGTACGCGGAGGAGGAGCCTTCGGCTTCCCAGTCCTCGGTGTCGACGCTCCACATCCACACGGCCATGTGGCGCTCTTGGACGAGGTGGAGAGTTGTGGCGTCGTAGTCGCCGTATGGCGGCCGGAACACACACGGCGAGGTGCCCGTGAGTATCTCCTGTCGGTTTATGACTCTGTCCAGCTCGGCCGCCTGTGTCTTTCTCGACAATTTGGTCATGTCCGGGTGATTGAAAGTGTGATTCCCAACGAGGAACCCGGCTCGCGCCTCGGCTTGCAGGTTCGCCGGCCATGCCAGTTCTTGCAGGCCGACGTTGAAGAAGGTGGCACGGACTCCGTACTCCTCGAGGATGGCGAGGATCGCCGGTGTACTCGGACCTGGCCCGTCGTCGAAGGTGAGGGCCACGGTCTTCCCACCACTTGGGATCGTTGGCGCATAGAACTGCGGACCGTATGTTGCGACCGGGCAAGACGACTCCGAGGCAGATGTCAACTTCACGCCGGCACCGCGGTCGATGGTCACTGGCATCGTCGTCGTGGTGGTTGCCTTCGTCGTCTCGGTGCTGGACGAGTGACCAGTGCCGACAGAGGCGGTGCTCGAGCAGGCGGCAAGTAGGACACCTACCACTGCGACTTTGCCAGGGGAGATTGTGTGTCTGCTAGGTCGCAACATGGGTCACTGCCTTGACAGCCGAGGTCCGCAGTGCGGACGGTAGCTCTTGGCGGATCAGAGTGGTTCGCGCCCAGGGCAGTTTTCTTAGGAACGGTCGATTGAGCCGTGACTGCTGGTGGTGAGGGTCCCGAGCCGGCCCGGCGCGACTGTTCTTGTCCAAAGTTGGCGGCGTCGCTGAGCGATACGGCACACTTGGAGGCGGTAAGGGGCATCTCGGCCCTCGTCCAGTGCGACGGCCCCCTTCGAGGCAGTGAGGTCAATGTCCACTCCAATCGGGGCGCGTTCGGGAACCGCTGATCGGTGCGCCTGCGGACAGGTGCACCGCGTTCCAATCGAGGTTGTCGTGATCGATGATGCCGCCGTTGACTACCTGGTCTCCTATGCCCAGGGACGACACTGGACGAGGCCATTTGTCGTCATGGACGCGAACACAGAGGAGGTGGCTGGTTCGCGCGTTACCAGCGCGCTCTCAAGTGTCGGCATGGCGGTCAGGAGTTTCAGCTATCCCGAGCGCAAAGGCCTGCTCGCTGACGAGCTCAACGTGACGCGCCTCGAAGCTGCGTTGAGAAAGGTTGACACTGATTCGATTTTCTCGGTCGGATCCGGGGTGATCACCGACTTGACCCGGTACGTCGCGAGCCGCCTCGGGCGCGAGTTCGTGAGCGTGCCGACGGCTGCCTCGATGGATGGGTACGCCTCAGGCGTGGCGGTCATGGAGTTCGGGGGGATGAAGACGAGCTACACGGCCCCTCCCCCGATCGCGATCTTCGCCGAGCCCGACACGATCGCGTCTGCTCCCTTAGACATGACACGCGCCGGTATCGGAGATCTGCTGGGCAAGGCGTCGGCACGGACCGACTGGGTGGCCGCTCACTGCTTGTACGGCGAGTACCTGTGCGTCGAGGTCGAAAAGCGCGTGGCAGAGGCGCTGTTGCAAACCGCCAGTCATATCCACGACATCCTCGCAGGCTCGCCCGAGGCCGCAGGCACCTTCTTGAGTGGTCTGGTCGAGTCTGGGATCGCAATCGCGATGGTCGGCAGTTCTCGGCCCGCGAGCGGTTGCGAGCATCAGGTCTCACACTTCTTAGACTTGCTGGCGGCCAACGGCCGGCGAGCTCATGCGCCCCATGGCCTCCAGGTCGGGTACGCAACGGGTTTCGCGATGCGGCTTCAGCTTCATGCCTTCGCAGGCGCACTGTCCGAGCTCTCACCGCCCCGACCGCCCGCTCGTGGGGACGACGAGATGCGCCGCCTCTTCGCTGGTCACGACACTCAGGTTGATGAAGTGATGGAGCAAAAGCGCCGCTTTCTTGCCGAGCACGCTTCGAGGTGGCCGTCGACAGCTGCACGATGGGCCGAGGTCAAAGAGCGCGTAGGCGCGCCAGTCGCGGTGTTCCCCGTTATCGCCGAGGCGCTGTCAATTGCCGGTATCCCATCAGAGCCCGGATTCCTCGACTTGGATGCGGCGACGCTCAGGACGTGTTTTCGATGGGCAAACCGGATCCGGCCCCGCTACACAGTCCTCGATTTCTTAGAAGGCCAAGGCAGACTCGATGACGCGATCGACGATCTCTTCACTTCGATGTCGCCGGGCTCTTGAATCCAGCTAGGGAGATATTCGCTTCGTGCGGCCGGTCGCGGCCATGACGTTGTAGGGGCCAAGCGCGCCATAATGGCGAAATGCTCTGGTACGAGGTGGGTTACGGACCCGATTCAAGTGAATACCTCTTTGCAATCGTGAGCGGCGGCAAGCGCCAAGGTGCCGAGGCAGTCGGATCGTGAGCGCGCCTGGGGCCCGCCGTGTGGCGATCGGGGTCGATTTCGGAACCGAATCAGGCCGCGTGCTGTTGCTCGATCTCGCCAGCGCGGAGGAGCTTGCGGTGTCCGAGGTCCGCTACTCCCACGGAGTCATCGACCAGAGGCTCACATCTACGGGCGCGGACCTCCCACCGGACACGGCGCTGCAAGACCCCGCCGACTACCTAGAGGTCCTCTACCGGGGAATCCCCGAAGCGCTCGCGGCCGGCAAGGTGTCGGCCGAGGAGGTGATCGGTCTCGGCATCGACTTCACCTGTTGCACAGTTCTGCCGGTGACCGATGACGGCACGCCACTGTGTCAGATCGCGCAGTGGGCCGATCGCCCTCATGCCTGGGTAAAGCTCTGGAAGCACCATTCTGCCCAACCGGTCGCGGACCGCTTGAACGAAGTTGCGATCGAGCGCAACGAGGCTTTCCTCTCCCGCTACGGGGGACGGCTGTCCTCGGAGTGGTACTTCCCCAAGCTCATCGAGATATGGCAGAAGGACCGTCCCGTCTATGAGGCCATGAGCGCGTTCGTCGAGGCGACGGACTGGGTCGTGTGGCACCTCACCGGCTCGCTCGTGCGTGCCAGCTGCTCTGCCGGCTACAAGGCGTGCTGGACCCCGAGCGACGGCCTGCCGTCCCGGGAGTACTTCGAAGCTGCTTTCCCAGGCTTTCCGGACGCGAGCGAGAAACTCGGCATGAGCTTCGTCCCCCCCGGTAGCCGCGCCGGGACACTGCGGGCCGAGGTCGCCTCCCGCCTCGGCCTTAGCCCCTCGGTGGCTGTAGCGGCTGGCAACGTCGACTCATTCGTGTCGGTTCCCGGGGCCGGGGTGCAAAGCCCCGGGGTTTTCTTGATGGTTGTCGGCACGTCGATCTGCGACCTTGTCATCGACCGTCACGAGTCGCGCATGGCGGGGATAACAGGGGTCGTCGAAGACGGGATTCTGCCGGGCTTCTTCGGCT
The DNA here is from genome assembly GCA_049514105.1 of Acidimicrobiales bacterium. GTDB lineage: Bacteria > Actinomycetota > Acidimicrobiia > Acidimicrobiales > Bog-793 > Fen-455. The sequence goes on along the minus strand of JBEKVJ010000010.1, from coordinate 8,188 downwards.
ACGAGGCCGGCCAGGCCGCCGTCGGGGACATGTTCGCCTGGTTCGGTCGCCTGTTGAGCCTGAACAGCCGGGAGGCCGCCTCGCCAGGCAGCTGGCACGATGATTTCGAGCGAGAAGCGGCGATGCTCGCGCCCGGTGCGAGCGGGCTCGTCGCTCTTGACTGGTGGAACGGCAACCGGACGATCCTCGGCGACGCGGACCTGTCCGGGGTTATCGCAGGTCTCACCCTGGCGACGACGCCTGTCGAGATCTACAGGTCGTTGCTCGAGTCGGTGGCCTTCGGGACACGGCGGATCATCGAGAACTTCGTCGAGAATGACGTCGCCATCGGCGAGATCGTCGCTTGCGGCGGCATCGCCGAGCGCAGCGCGCTCATGATGCAACTGTTAGCGGACGTGACCGGGCTTGCCGTCACGATCCCCGCCTCGAGCCAGATTCCCGCCCGGGGCGCGGCTGTGTGCGCGGCACTCGCGGCTGGTTCACAAAGCGGTGGCTTCGACGACTTCGAGACCGCTCTCGGCGCTCTGAGACCGGGCATGTCGCGTCGCTACGAGCCCTCGGCGCAGTCCCATGCGACCTATGACGAGCTCTACTCGGTCTTTCGGTCCCTACACGACGCGCTCGGTCGTGACCACGTCGAGTGGCTTCACCACCTAAAGCAGATCCGTCTCGGCGCTTTGTCGAATCCCGCCTGACAAGCTCCTTTCGGGCTTGCAGTCACATCGACTGACAGCCCGGGCCTGGTTACAGTGTGCCTGAGGTCGCTAGCGGTACCGGTTCCCGGCCATGGCCTGTGGCGCCGGCGTCTGCGAACAGAAAAGCGAGGCAAAGATGCACCGCGAACGTGTCGCCGCAGCGCTCAACCACACGACGTCGGACCGATGCCCTTGGCAAGCGACTTTCACCCCGGAGTTCGCCGAGCGGATCCGTGTCGACATGGGTCTCGAGGATGGCGCCGGGGCGCACAATCCGCACGGCGCGGGTAATCCCTGTGATCTGGAGATCGCCCTCGACCAGGACATCCTCATCACCTCGGTGGGCTGGGCGAACTCGTACTACGGCGAGGGCAGCGAGTACGTCGACGAGTGGGGTATTGCCTGGAAATCAGTCGCCTACAAGACACCCTTCGGCCTTGGCCACTACACCGAGCCGGTCGGCCATCCCCTCGCCGGCGCGGGTCGCGATGCGCTGGCTCGCTACGAGGCTCCTGACCCGACACGCCCGGAGCTGTACAGCGAGGCCGAGCAGCTCCTCGTCGCGCACGGCTCGCAGTACTGGATAGTCGGGTCCACGGTCACGACGATCTTCGAGACTGCGTGGGCCCTTCGCGGATTCGAGCAGATGCTGACGGACTTCATCGACGACCCTGCTCTCGCGGATGGGATATTGGAGATCCCTTATCGCTATCACCTCGCGGCTGCCGAGAGGCTCGTGGAGCTGGGTGTGGACATGATCTGGCTTGGCGACGACATCGGCCAACAGCAAGGCATGCTCATCTCGCCAAAGCACTGGCGGCGATTCCTAAAGCCGCGGATGGCGCATTTCATCGAGCGCCTGAAGACGATCAACCCGGACCTGAAGGTCGCCTACCACACCGACGGCTGCGTCTATGCAGTCATCGCGGAGCTGATCGAGATCGGGCTCGACGTCTTGAACCCAGTCCAGCCCGCGGCGATGGATGCCGTGCGCCTAAAGCGCGAGTACGGAAGGGACCTATGTTTTTGGGGGTCGGTGGACGAGCAGTACACGCTTCCCTTCGGCAGTCCCGACGAGGTCAGCGCACAAGTCGCCGAGCGTATCGCGACGCTCGGCGAAGGCGGTGGCCTGATCCTGGCGCCGACACATCACGTGCAGCTGGACACGCCGCTCGAGAACTTCTGGGCGATGGTCAAGGCTGTCACGGGTGGGGCTCAGCTGCCTTGAGCCCAGTCTGTTAGGAGGCCAAAGATGAACTCTGTCGAGCGCGTGGCGACCGCGATCGGGTTGCGCGAGCCTGACCGTGTTCCTGTCGACCTGCACAACTTCCAGGTGGCGGCCTTAGCTTCGGGCCTAGCGATGTCGGAGGTATTCCGCGACGGCGAGCTCCTCGCCGAAGCGATGCTCGTTGCTTGGCGCGAGTTCGGCCACGACATGATCCTGTTGGAGAACGGCACTGCTTGCAACGCCGAGGCGTGCGGCGCCCAGGTGCGCTATCGCGACGACGCGGCGCCAGTGACCGGAAAGGCCCTTCTCGACTCCCTCTCTATGGTCGATGAGCTCGAGGTGCCCGATCCTTATGTGACATTTCCGATGTCGGAGATCTTGAAGGCAACGCGGATCCTAAAGCGCGAGCTAGGCGACAGGGTCTGGATCTGTGCCCGGGCGGACCAGGGGCCTATGGACCTGTCCGCGCAACTCAGGGGAATCAGCGAGTTCATGATGGACATTGCCCTTGGCGAGGAGGAGGACCTCGTCCATGCCCTGCTCGACTACTCAAGACGCGTGGCGACCCGGTACGCCTATGCCCTGATCGAGTCCGGGGGCCACTCCACCTCGATCGGCGAGCCGATAGCCGGGCCGGCCATGATTTCCCCGACGCACTACCGACGCTATGCCTGGGCGGAGGAGCATCGAATGGTCTCAGAGCTAAAAGAGCACGGGATCATCTTGCACCTGCACATCTGCGGCAACACCGAGGCGATCACCGAGGACTTCATCGCCACCGGTGCCCAGGTGCTCGAGATCGACCACAAGACCGACGCCACAACCATCAAGGCGGCGTCGCGCAATGCGACCTGCCTTCTCGGCAACCTGGACACGGGCCTGCTCGCCCTCGGCTCGGCTTCAGAGGTCGAACAGGCCTGTCGCGAGCTCATCGAGATATGCAAGCCCGGAGGTGGCTTCATTCTCGGCCCGGGGTGCGCGATGGCGCCGGCCACTCCGGCTGACAACATCCACGCCCTAGTCGAGTCAGCCAAGCGCTACGGCATCTACCGCGCCGGCTGAGCAGGTCCTGGCGCTGATCGGCCGAGATCAGGACTTGGTCAAGATGTCTTCGAACAAACCGGCCGGGTCATCGATGATCCGTCTCAGGGTGATGCCGGCGGCGCCTTGGACGGAGGCCTCGGCACCGAGCGACGACACGACGACCTCGGTGGAAGACCAGGAGTAGTTCACGACCCGCTCGCGTAGCTCGTCTGACACCGGCCCTGTCAGCCACGGTGCCAGGAGAGCGTAGAAGCCGCCGAGCACCACCGTCGGCAGGTCCAAGACGTTGAGAAAGGCACCGAGGGCGACCCCGAGGGCTCTCCCGGCTCTTTCGAGCGCTGCGAGCGTAGCCGGCTCATCGGCGAGCGCCCGGGCCAGGAGCGCCTCGGCCGAATGGTCGCTTCGCGTCTCGGCCGGTGACCCCCCGCTCGCCTCGAGCAGGGCTTCGATGCCGGCAATGGTCTCGAGACATCCGCGGCTGCCGCAACTGCAGGCCTGGCCCGACGGCTCGACGGTGACGTGGCCGAGCTCACCGCCAAGTCCCTGGACGCCACGGAACAGCTCGCCACCTATGACTATGCCGGCCCCAACACCGATCTCGCCCGAGACGAAGACGAAGTCCGACAAGTCGTCACGGCTAGCGAACCAGCGCTCGCCCAGGGCGGCGAGGTTCGCTTCGTTGTCGCAGTAAAGCGATCTGAGGGGCCGCCCCAGCATCTCGCAGAGGAGATCAGCGACCGCGAGGCCTTCCCAGTCGCGCAGGTTAGGAGCACGGTGGAGCACTCCGGCAAAGTCGACCAAGCCCGGCACTCCGACCCCGAGCCCGGATATCTCGAGGCCTGCTGCCTCCGCCTTAGCGCAAAGGCAGTCCGCGGTCCGCGCGGCCAGTTTGAGGACGGTCTCAGGAGTCATGAGCCGGTTGTCGGCGAGGGTCGTCGTCTGCCAGCGAACCGTGCCGGTGAGATCGAGTACGCACACCGAGACGTAGTCGACGTTGATCTCGATGCCGAGACCGGCCGGTCCTCGGTTGTTCAGACCTACCGGGCTTCCCGGGCGCCCCATGAGGCCGCGTTCGGGGTCCTTTTCGATCACGAGCCCAGCAGCCATCAAGGCGTCGACGAGGGTCGACACCGTCGCTTTTGTCAGGCCGGTGTGAACGGCGATCTGCGCCCGGGACAGATTTGGCGACTCAGCGACCTGGCGGAGGACAAGGGCGAGATTCTGGCGCTTGAGCAGCTGCTGGCGAGCTGGGCCGCGAACGTTCCTCCCGCCCGCACTCGGCACCCGTGCGAACCCTGAGAGCCCTGCGCTGCGGCTAGTCGCCGGTGGCGCGCGCACCGGCGATGTAGTCGTCGCGTACCTCCGCATAACGCGCCCGGACGCCAGGCACCGGCGCGGCGTCGAAACGCTCCGAGCCTTCGAAGCTCCAAGGCTCCGGCCGGTGTTCGGGATCGAGGACCCAGCGGGCCTGGAATGCGGCGCCGTCGGCGACGTATTCACCCGGAGGCGGGACGAGAACGGGGCGTGCGAAGACCGTCGGGGCGATGCGACGCAGCGCTTCGGAGCGGCTGCCTCCTCCGATCAGGTGCACGCGTTCGATGGTGACCCCGTGAGCCTCGAGAGCCTCGAGAGCGTCGGCCAGACCGCACAGCACTCCCTCCACAGCGGCCCGGGCGAGGTGAGCCGGCGTGGAGGTCTTGTGGCGAAGGCCATAAAGGCAGCCCGTGGCGTCGGGGAGGTTCGGAGTCCGCTCACCTTCGAGGTAGGGGAGCATGACCAAGCCATCGGCTCCTGGCGAAGCGGAAAGTGCCAGGCGCGACAACTCTGCTTGGTCGACCGAAAGGATCCGCGCCGCCGCTTCGAGGACACGGGCACAGTTGATCGTGCAGACGAGGGGCAGGAACTGGCCCGTGGCGTCCGCGAAGCCCGTCACGGTCCCGCTCGTGTCCGGCACGAGCGCCTTGCAGCTGGCCGAGACCACGCCTGAGGTCCCGATCGACACAATGACGTCGCCCGGCGTCGGGCCGAGGACGAGCGCGGCCGAGGCGTTGTCGCCGGCACCGGGTCCGAACACGACCTGACCGAGACACCCAGGGCTGGCGGAAGGCCCGAGAACACCTGGGACTGCCACGACACGCCCGAGAGCCCGCTCGAGCAGATCGAGCCGGTACTCGTTGGTCGTGGCCGACCAGTAGCCGGTGCCGCTGGCGTCGCTGCGGTCGCTGGCGAGAGTCTCGATGGACTGGAGCGCGCCTTTGGACCCAAGCAGCCTCCAGGTGAGCCAGTCGTGGGGAAGGCAGACCGCTTCTGTGCGCCGGGCGTTCTCCGGCTCGTGCTCGGCGAGCCAGCGGAGTTTCGCGACGGTGAATGACGCCACCGGGAGACTGCCGACGGCATCGACCCACGCCTTTGCACCTAGCTCTGCGACGAGCGCGCTCGCCGCCGGGCCCGATCGCAGGTCGTTCCACAAAAGCGCAGGACGGACGAGCTTGCCGTCCCCGTCCAGGCAGACCATGCCGTGCTGCTGGGCGGCAACCGAGATCGCGGCGACGCCGTCGAGGCCACCAGCGGCTTCAAGGGCCGTCTGTGCCGCTTCCCACCAGCACTCCGGGTCGACTTCGGTCGCGTCCGGGTGCGGAGCCGACCCCTGGCGGACGAGCGCACCGGTATCTGCGTCGCGGATGACGACCTTGCACGACTGCGTGGAGGAGTCCACTCCGGCGACGAGCGTCATGGTTTTTCACGCATTGGGTGCGACAAGGAGCGGGCTAAAGAGCCGTCATGTCGACGGCGATCAGCGGGCGCCGAGGACATGGTCGATAGCGAGCTGGTCGAGATGGGCGAAACCGAAACCGTGTGCTGCCACCGACTTGAGGTCGAACTCCTCGAAAGCGGACCGGTCGGCGAGCAGATCGGCGTAGGACTCGGCGCCAGCCAGAGTGGGGACGGCGAGCTCGCCCACCTGGCTCGCCCGCAGTGCTTCTTGGACCTCCGGATCCGCGCGGAAGGCTGCAGCGCGCTCTTTTAGGAGCAGGTAGGTCCTCATGTTCGAGGCAGCCGAGACCCACACCCCGGCTGCGTCTTCGGTCCTGAAGGGCTTGTAGTCGAAGTGGCGGGGGCCGTTGTAGGTCGGCCCGCCCGCCGGGCCGCCGTTCTCGAGCAGGTCGACGAGGAAAAAGGCGCTCAGCAGGTCCCCGTGGCCGAAGACCAGGTCCTGGTCAAACTTCGCCCCGTGCTGGCCGTTCAGGTCGATGTGGAAGAGCTTTCCGTGCCAAAGCGCCTGCGAAATGCTGTGGACGAAGTTCATTCCGGCCATCTGCTCGTGGCCTACCTCCGGGTTCAGTCCGACCATGTCACGACAATCAAGCGTCGAGATAAAAGCGAGCGCGCTTCCGACCGTCGGCAGCAAGATGTCGCCTCTGGGCTCGTTCGGCTTCGGCTCAATGGCGAAGCGGATCGGGTACCCGTGGTCGGTGACGTACCGGGCGAGCACCTCGAGCGCCTCGCGGTAGCGGTCCAGGGCGGCCCGGATGTCCTTGGCGGCGTCGGTCTCGGAGCCTTCGCGTCCACCCCAGAATACGAAGGTCGTGGCTCCAAGCTCGGCGGCAAGATCGAGATTGCGCATGACCTTGCGGATGGCGTAGCGCCGCACGCCGCGGTCGTTGCTCGTAAACCCGCCGTCTTTGAAAACCGGGTGGGTGAACAGGTTCGTCGTGACCATGGGGACGACGAGACCGGACGCCTCAAGAGCGCCGCGCAGGCGCTTGACGCGCCGCTCGCGCTCGGTCTCGTCTGCACCGAAGGGAATCAGGTCGTCGTCGTGAAAGGTGATTCCGTAGGCACCGAGCTCTGCGAGTCGCGTCACGGCCTCGACCGCGTCAAGCGGGTCTCGCGTCGCGTCACCGAAGGTGTCCCGTGCCTGCCAGCCCACGGTCCAAAGTCCGAACGAGAATCTATCTTCACGGGTCGGGTCGGGCATCGGGAGCCTCCTCAATGACTTCGTTGAAGACGTGAACTTAGTTGGCGCCAGCAGTGGCGTCAACAGGTAGCTGCATCGGTTCGGCTCGTTTAGATCAGTGCAAATGCGGGCCGAGCAGGCTCCGGTCGGCCGGGCTGAGTCGGTCCGGGATGTTCCCGAGCTGGTGCCAGTAGGGATAGCGGAGCGGCTCGCCACTGACGGTATCCAGGCGTGACATCTCCTCATCGCTCAGCACGAGACTGGCTGCAGCGAGGTCGTCGACGAGCTGTGCCTCGGTACGCGCCCCGATGACGAGCGAAGTGACCGCTGGTTTGGCGAGGAGGTACGCGAGGGCGATCTGGGCGGCCGAGACGCCCCGTGACGAGCCGATCTCGATGAGCACCTCGATCGTGTCGTAGAGCTTCTCCCGGTTGTTTACAGGTGGCTCGTCCCAGTCCTCGCTTAAGTGTCGGCTGCCCGCGTCCGCCTCGTCTCCGCTGCGGCGGTACTTGCCCGAGAGCAGGCCACCGGCGATTGGACTCCAGACGAGTATCCCGAGACCCTGGTCGATCGAAACCGGGACCAGCTCGGCCTCCACGTCGCGGTTTTGCAGCGAGTAGTAGATCTGTTGGGAGACAAAGCGCGGCGTCCCTGTGCGATCGGACACGGCCAGGGCCTTCATCAGGTGCCAGGCCGAGAAATTGGACGCGCCGACATAGCGGACCTTGCCGGATTCTACGAGCGAGTCCAGCGCGCCCAGGGTCTCCTCGAGGGGGGTCTGGCCGTCCCAGCCGTGCAGCTGGTAGAGGTCGATGCGGTCCGTGCCCAACCTTTTCAGGCTTGCCTCGGCCGAAGCGATGATGTGATGGCGCGAGAGCCCGGCGTCGTTTGGCTCGTCGCTCATCGGGAAGCGCACCTTGGTCGCGACAAGGATCTCGTCTCGCGCGGCGCCGAGAGCCTTGCCGAGGATCTCCTCGGACAACCCGTAGGAGTAGACGTCGGCGGTGTCGAACAAGTTGACACCGGCTTCGCGAGCGAGCGCGATCTGCCTACGGGCGCCCTCGACGTCGATGTGGCCGACGGGGCTCGCCCAACCTGTCCCTGCGAAGCCCATCGTGCCGAGCGTCAAGGTCGAGATGCGCAAGCCGGAGCTTCCCAACTGGCGGTATTCCATACGGCTCTCCTTGGTAAGGGACTGATGTTGCTCTGTCGACGGTTCGGGACCTTAGCGCCTGATCGATACTGGTACACCGAAACCTGGTT
>JBEKVJ010000009.1:0-90471 GCA_049514105.1 Acidimicrobiales bacterium | reverse complement strand
GGTTGAGCAGCTTGTAGGCCGAGAAGCTTTCGTTGACAAAAGGATGGTGGAAAAACGCCGACGGCGCCCGTCCCGCCCCCGAGGTCCCGCTCGCGGCGTCCACGATCACCCCTGTGGCCTCGATCAGGCCCTCTCGGACCAATGGCGCGAGCGCGATCGTGGCCGCGGTGACATAGCAGCCGGGCGCGGCCACGAGCCGCGCGCCAACAAGCTCGCGACGAAACAGCTCGGGGAGGCCGTAGACGAAGCGCTCGAGGAGCCAAGGGGCCGTGTGCTCGAACCCGTACCACCTTAGATAGAGCGACGCGTCACGCAGGCGGAAATCCGCGCCGAGATCGACGACAAGAGGCACCCGGTCGACGAGCTGGGGTACCACTTCTTGGGAGCGGCCCGACGGGAGGGCGACAAAGACGGCGTCGAGGCCGTCGAAGCCGGCCGGGTCCAAAGCCGAAAAGGCGAGGTCTGCATATGCCGGCGCCAGGCTCGGGTACAGCTCCGCCACCGCCGTTCCGGCCGAGCTGTCGCCTTGGGCGAGCACGACTTCGAATCCCGGATGCCCCGCCAACAAGCGCAGCAGCTCCGCTCCGAGGTACCCCGACGCCCCGGCTATCCCCGCCTTCATAGTATGAGAATACAGTGCTGCGATTAGTTATGCAAAGAACCGGCCCGACAGGTGGTTTGCTCAGGCGGTGACGTCGCGCCGGAAGAACACGAGCATGGCGATGGCGACGGCTCCGGCGAGGTAGGCGTAGACGGTGATGACCGCCGGTCCGAAGGGGGCGACTGTAGAGCCGCCCTGGGCAATGGACTCGAGCAGCTGAGCCGGTAGCCAGCGGGCCGTGCCGGGGACGGCATCGGTGAGGATCGTCTCGAAGGGCAACAACACCGCCAGACCCGCCGCGATGGCGATAACCGACGAGCGCAAGACCACCCCGGCGATCATGCCGATGAGAGCGAACCCGCAAGTGGAGATGACGAGGTCCCCGAGAAGGCTCCCGAGATCGGCCATGCCCACCCCAGAGGTCCAAGAGCCCGTCGGAACATGGCGCAGATGCGCCATGGCGAAGGCGGCGCAGATACCGAAGACCGTCGCCACCGCGAGGGCTCCGACGAGAAAGCTCAACACGGCCAGGGTCTTTCCTGCCATGAGCACGGACCTTCGCGGTTGACGCACGAGGAGGTTGCGCAGCGTCCCGTGGGAGAACTCACCGCCGAATTGGAACGCCGCTATGGAAAACGAGACGGCGCCTAAGAGCACACCGGATTGTGTGAGGCCCTGGCTGAGCCCGGAGGCGTGCGCGAGCTGGGCAAGTGTCAGGGCCCCGTTCGCACCGGGGCGAGCGAGGGCGCCGGCGATGGTCACGATCGTGGTCATCAACACGACCCCGGTGATGGCGCCGTAGCTGCCGTACCAGAACCGCCGCCGGCGCATCTTTACCCATTCGCTCGCAAAGGCCCGCCAGATCATGGCCCAGGTACCTTCGTCGTTTCCCCGCCCTCACCCTCGGCCTGGTCCGTCGCCTCACGGGCAACACTTGCCTTGGCGCCGTTGGCGCTCGGACCGGTCCGCGTGATCTCGAAGAAGGCCTCCTCGAGGGTCGAGCGACGCTCCGACAGGTGGACAAGGGTGATGCCGTTGGCCATCGCAAGGCGGTTCAGCTCACCGGCGAAGCTGGCGTCGGCGACGATCTCGACCGTCGAGCTCTCGCAGCGCACGAGCATCCGGGCGCTGCGGCCCGTTCCTCTTACGAGGGCCAACAGGTACCTCGCGTCGCCAGGATTCTCGGTCCGCGCGATCAGCTCGGGTGCCTTGGCAGCGAGCAGCTCGTCGACTCCGCCCTGGAAGATCAGCCGGCCCGTCTCGATGACGACAAGGTGCTCGCAGATCTGCTGGATCTCGGTGAGCAGGTGCGAGGAGACAAAGACCGTCATGCCGTCATCGGCGAAGGACCGCAGCATGGCGCGGATCTCGGCGATCCCATGGGGGTCGAGGCCGTTGGTTGGCTCGTCGAGAACCAACAGCTCCGGTCCCGGCAGCAAGGCGGCGGCGATGCCGAGGCGCTGTCGCATGCCGAGCGAGTAGGTCCGAAACGGGTCCAGGGCCCGCGAAGTCAGGCCGACCCGACCGAGGACCGCGTCCACCGCCTTGTTGTCGAGCCCACCGAGGCGAGCGAGGACAACTAGGTTCTCCCGTCCCGACAAAGCCGGGTAGAACGTCGGACCTTCGATGAGCGCCCCGACGCGGGCGAGATAGCGACGTGAATTCCTGAGCGGCTCGCCGAGCACCGTCCCGCTCCCGGCGCTCGGGCGGATGAGACCGAGCAGCATCCGGATCGTCGTGGTCTTGCCGGCGCCGTTCGGGCCGACGAAACCTGTTATCGAGCCGGCGGGGATGCGCAGGTCCAGCCCGTCAACGGCCCGGCGCTTCCCGAAGCGTTTCGTGAGCCCATGGGTCACAACCGCCCAGTTCCCGGGCTCTTGCTCGTAAGCATGCTCGACCCTGTCGGTCGCGAGCGCCGCCGCGGTCACGCAACGATGAAACCACAATTCTCGACCTGGTTCGGATCAGCGGTCGATTGCCGCCCTGATCTCGGCCACGAACCTGGCTGCCCCCTCTGGCCCGGCACCTTCGAGGAGCCGGTGAACAAGAGCAGAGCCGACCACGACGCCATCGGCGACTGCGACGACCTCGCGGGCCTGGCCTGGAGTCGAGATCCCGACGCCCACGAGCACCGGCGTGTCGGTCTCGCGCTTGCAGCGGGCTGCAACGCCGAGCCCGGCGTCGCCAAGCTGGGCGCGCTCCCCCGTCACGCCCATGACCCCGACGCCGTAGACAAAGCCGCGCGAACGGCCACATATCGCCTTCAGGCGGTCCTCGGGCGTCGTCGGCGCGACGAGCAGGACCGTCTCTACGCCGGCCGCGTCCGCCTCGTCCGCCCAGTCGTCGAGCTCCTCGAGGGCCAGGTCGGGCACGATCGCGCCTGACACGCCCGCATCGGCGAGTCTGCTCGCCATGCGGCGATGGCCCGCGCGCAGCACGATGTTGTAGTACGTCATCACCACAAGCGGCACGCCGGCGTCGACACCGGCCAGGGCGGCGATGATCAAAGCGGGCGTCGCGCCCGAGCTGAGCGCCTGCACCGAGGCCTGCTGGATCACAGGACCGTCCATCACCGGGTCCGAAAAGGGTATCCCGATCTCGATCGCGTCCGCCCCGGCGGAGGCGATCGCGCGCACGACATCGAGCCAGTCATGCCCGAGCCCACCGGTCACATAGGGGATGAGCAGCTTGCGGCCCAGATCGCGGCTTTGGCGAAGCGCTGTCTCCAGGGTTCCTGGGCTCAGCTGGCCGACGGCGCTCACGCGAGGAGCTCCCGGACGAGCGCGACGTCCTTGTCCCCACGCCCTGACAAGGTCACGAGCACGCTCGAGCCCTCGGCGATGGCCCTGCCCGCCTCGCGCACCACCCAGGCAAGGGCATGGGCCGGCTCCAGGGCACAGAGGATGCCCTCGGTCTCTGCCAGCAGGCGAAGGGCGGCGAGCACCTCCTCGTCGCCAGCAGAGGGGTATTCGGCCCTCCCGATCGAGGCGAGATAGGCGTGCTCTGGTCCCACGCCGGGGTAGTCGAGGCCGGCGGAAATGGAGGTGGCCTCGAGGATCTGGCCGTCCTCGTCCTGGAGGAACTGTGAAGCCATCCCGTGCACGACGCCCGGGATGCCATTGCTGAGCGCGGCACCGCCTGCGGCCTCGACTCCGACCAGGCGCGCGGTCGTATCGACGAAGCCTGCGAAGGTGCCGGCCGCATTCGAGCCCCCACCGACGCAGGCCACGACGATGTCGGGGTCCGAGCCGAGGATCGCACGGCACTGGGCGCGGGCCTCGTCGCCGACTACGCGTTGCAGCTCGCGGACGATGTGCGGGTACGGGTGCGGACCGACGACCGAGCCGATGCAGTAATGCGTCGTCTCGACCGAGGCCACCCAGTCCCTGAGCGCCTCGTTGATGGCGTCTTTCAAGGTCATAGAGCCGGAGGTGACCGGGCGCACCTCTGCCCCGAGCAGCTCCATGCGAAACACGTTCAGCCCCTGGCGCTCGACGTCGACAGAGCCCATGTAGACGACGCACTCGAGACCCAAAAGCGCCGCCGCGGTGGCGGCGGCGACTCCGTGCTGGCCGGCGCCGGTCTCCGCGATGAGGCGCCGCTTGCCCATGCGCTCGGCCAACAACGCCTGGCCGAGGACATTGTTGATCTTGTGCGAACCGGTGTGGGCCAGGTCCTCGCGTTTTAGCAGCAAGCGGATGCCGAGCTGGCCGCCAAGGCGGGTGCATTCGGTGACAGGCGTCGGGCGCCCGACATAGTCGCGAAGAAGTCCATCGAGGCGGCCGCGAAAATCCGGGTCCGCCCACGCGGACTCGAAGCCGGCCTCGAGCTGCTGACAGGCCGGCACGAGCGACTCGGGCACGAAACGCCCCCCGAAATCGCCGTAGCGACCCGAACGCCCCGGGTCGCGCATCAGACCCCCGGCGGTGCTCAATCGTCCTCCTGCCAGTCATATGGGCCCTCATCATCGGTGTCGTAAGGCGCCGGCTCTGCGGCCCGGGCGGATTGCACAAAGGCGCGCACTTTTGTGGGGTCCTTCTTCCCGACGCTTGCTTCCACCCCGCTCGAGACGTCGACTCCCCACGGGTGCACCGTGCGGATGGCATCCGCGACGTTTTCAGGATTGAGCCCGCCGGCGAGCACGAGTCGCCGGCCCTTGGGAGCGCCCTCTGCCAGTCGCCAGTCGAAGACCTTGCCCGATCCGGGCGAAGGGGCATCGACGAGCACTATGTCCGCCCCGTACTCAGCGGCCCGGGCGAGCCGTTCGTCGCCGGCCGGAAAGGCCTTTATGACTAGGGGGACCCGGACCGAGACATAGCCGCAGTCCTCGAAACTCTCCCTCCCGTGCAGCTGAGCCGCGTCGAGGCCAGCCTGGTTCACGATCTCGACGACGCGCCGCGGCTCCTCGTCCCGGAAGACCCCGACGGTGCATATCTCAGGTGGGAGCCGCCGCGTGATCGCCGCGACGGCGTTCGGGCTCATCTGGCGCGGCGAGGGGGCAAAGACGAACCCGAGGGCGTCCACGCCCATGGCGACTGCCAACAAGGCGTCCTCTTCGCTCGTGATCCCGCAGATCTTCACCCACATGGCACTCGCCTCCCCATCAACGCGGCCACGGCCGCGCGCCGGTCACGGGCGCGCAGCAGGCTCTCTCCGACGAGGACGCCATCGAAGCCGGCCTCTGCGAGCACGTCCAGCTCCGCGCCAGAGTCCACTCCGGACTCGGCGATCTTCACCACACCTGCTGGGATGTGGGCCGCCACCCGCCGGGCCCGGGCCCTGTCCACCTCGAAGCTGTGCAGATCGCGCTGGTTCACGCCCACGAGGCGTGCCTCGAGCTCGAGGGCGCGTGCGAGCTCTTCCTCGTCATGAACCTCCACAAGGGGGGCAAGACCGAGACAAAGGGCGATGCGGTGGAACTCGACGAGCTCGGAGCGGTCCAAGAGGGCGACGATCAACAGCACGGCATCGGCCCCCATGATCCGGGCGTCGTAAAGATCGGCCGGCGCCACCGTGAAGTCCTTGCGCAACACGGGCAGGCCGACCGCGGCCCTTGCCAAGGCGAGGTCGTTTGCCCTGGCGCCGAAATGCGGGCCGTCGGTCAGCACCGACAGGCAGCTCGCCCCGGCCTCGGCGTACTCACGGGCGAGCACCGCCGGGTCGAGGTCCGGGGCGATGTCGCCCTTGGAGGGAGATCTCCTTTTGATCTCGGCGATGAGCGCCATTTTCCGGGAACCGTCGCCGGGCGCTTTTGATCCTTTTAGGGCCCCGAGGAAGTCGCGCGGGGGCGCTTGGGCCATAGCTTCGGCCTCGAGCTTGGCAAGATCACGTTTGTCGTCCGCAGCCCTCTCGCGGTGCCAGGCTCCGATGCGATCCAGGTACGTGGCCACCGAGGTGAGCCTACCGGCCGCTCGCTGACCTCTCCCGGACCTTGCTGGCGCTGTGGGCCATGCGCGACCGGCCGAGGTGCTCTTGGGCGACCGAACCTGCGATCAGTGGTGACTGGGTGAGCACGAACAGTCCGGCGCACATGACCAACAGCGCCAAGGCGTCGAGGGAAAGAGCTCCGACGCCCCCGCGCAGCTCGTCGTCGAACAGGCCGACGCCGATGACGATGCTCACGATCGGGTCGACGATGGTCAAGGTCGCCTGGGAAGCGGTGATAGGTCCGGCACGAAAGGCGTCCTGTGTCAGCACGAGCCCCGCCAGGCCGGCGACGACGATCCCGTATGGCTCCCAGTAGGTGAATATCTGCCAGAAGCCATTGCCGAACAGGATCGTGGTCGCTTTTGTGAACGCCGCTGAGAGCGCGAAGGAGATCGCGGCCGCGGAGCCGAACCACGCCGAACGCCACGGGCGCGACGAACTGAGCCGCGTGCACCCAACGCAGATGCCGACCGCACCCGCGCACACCGAGATGACGATGATCCAGCCACTAGTGGTCGGAAAGGTGGTCCCCCCGCCCGCGTTCGTCATGGCGAGAAAACTGGCGAGGCCAGCGACGGTGAGCACCGTCCCGGTCGCCTCGCGCCATCCGAGGGGCGAGCCGAACCAGACGCGCAGTATGAGGACGAGGAACACGAGCTCGGCGACCATGAGAGGCTGCACGACGGTCAGCCCGCCGAAGCCGAGGGCAGTGGCCTGAAAGCCGAACGAGCCCACCATCGCCGCGAGCCCGAGATACCAGATGGGCCGGCGCATGACATGGCGGAGCAGCTTCAGGCCTCGCTCCGCGCTCTCTGGCGCGGTCTCGACACCGAGGCGTTGGAAGATCGTGGTGAGGGCGTTGCACAGCGCGGCGCAGACCGCGAGCGGGATCGCCAGCACGAGCTCTGTATATCCGATCTAGAGCGGGATTTCCCGGATCACGGCCCTTGTGCCATCCGGGGCCACAGTGACCTCGAACGGCGGGGTCACATCTCGGCGGACATAGCCGAGCGCGACCGGCGCCGCGTAGCCGGGCGACCAGGTCACACTCGTGAGATGGCCCACATCCCGATCGCCTGCGAGCAGCGCTGCGCCCGCCCGGGCCTGGGAGACGGGCTCGAGCACGAGAGCGCGCAGCCTCCAGGCGACATTGCCGCCCCGGGCATCGAGGCGGGCCACGAGCTCCTGTCCCGTAAAACAGCCCTTGGTGAAGCTCACGGTGTGGCTGACGAGCTCTCCGGCCTCCTGCGGGATCGTCTTTTCCGTGAGCTCACGGCCCATGGCGGGGACACCGGCTTCGATGCGTGCCGCCTCCAATCCGGCCGCGTCACCCAATGGCACATCGAGCTCGAGCTGCTCAAGCTGCCCGTTCGCAATGAGCAGGTCGAATCCGCTGTAGCCGGGCCAGCTCACCGCTGCTGGAACGGCCCAGCTGTCATCGAGGGTCTCGACGCGCCCGGCGGAGATGAGCTTTGCGAGCTCGAGGCCCCCGCGGCCAAGAGCGAGCTCGGAGCCCGGGCCGCGTACCACAAGACATCGCAGCGTTGCTCTTTCGAGCTCTGCTTTCACCCGCAGTTTGAAGCGCCGCAGCCGCTGTTCCAGCCCTGCTCCGTAGCCGGTCTCGGTGTCTATCAGCACGACCTCGTCGCCAAGCAGCGTCACCCGGCAGTACGCCTCCACCTTGCCCTGGGGTGAGAGGACGAGGGTCTCTTTGGATCCCCCGATGCAAAGGGGGGCGATGTCCTGGCTCACCTGGCCCTGCAGCCATCCCCGGGCGTCCGGGCCCCGCACGATGACTGCGTCCCGGGCCATAACGAACCCACAGGCGCCATTTTTGACAAGCTCGTAGGACCCGTGGAGGTCCAAAGCCGGTTTCATTGCTGCAGGCGGTCCGCGCGGATCTGGCGAGCGCCCGCGACAGCGGCCAGCACGGCGGCGGCCTTGGCGGCGCACTCCTCATCCTCGGCCTGCGCGTCGCTGTCGGCGACGATGCCCGCGCCCGCCTGCACGCTCGCCCTGCCGTCATCTTTTACGACAAGGGTACGGATGGCGATGGCCGTGTCGAGGTTCCCGGAGAAGTCGATGTAGCCGACGATGCCTGCATACGGCCCTCGCTTTGTCGGCTCGAGCTCGTCGATGATCTCCATCGCCCTCACCTTGGGCGCCCCCGAGACCGTGCCGGCGGGCAGAGTCGCCCGCAGCACGTCGACGGGCCCGAGGCCTTCGCGAAGCTCGCCCGAGACCTCCGAGGTGAGATGCATCACGTGGCTGTAGCGCTCGACGGTCATGAGCTCGTTCACGCGCTCGGAGCCAAAGCGCGCCACCCGGCCGACATCGTTTCGAGCCAGGTCGACGAGCATGACGTGTTCGGCGCGCTCTTTCGGGTTCTCGGCCAGTTCCGCCTCGAGGCGTCGGTCCTCACGCTCGTTAGAGCCGCGCCGGCGCGTCCCGGCGATCGGCCTCGAGACGACTCGGCCGTCGAGGAGCTGGACCATGGGCTCGGGCGAGGCCCCGACGACCGAGACACCGCCCTGGCGCAAGAAGAACATGTACGGGCTCGGGTTGACTTGGCGTAAGACCCGGTAGACGTCGAAAGGGTCGCAACCTAGCTCGAAGTCGAAGCGCTGGGAGAGCACTATCTGGAAAGCGTCGCCCGCGCGGATGTACTCCTTGGCGAGCTCGACCGCCTGGCGGTAGCTGGCTGCGCTCGTGCCGCGGCGGACCTCTCCCTCGGGCAGGGTCGCATCTGACAAAGGCGGTGCCACGAGCTGCTCGGGGCCTGGGCGCTCGAGGTCCGAAGCCATCGCCTCGAGATGCGAGAGGGCACCGACATAGGCCGCCTCGATGCCGGCCTGTCCGCGGGCAACTCTCTTGTCGCCCATAACGACGTTGTCGACAAGGGTGACGCGCTGGCGCCAGTGGTCGAAGGCCGCCAGCTCCCCGATGACCGAGATGACGGCGTCCGGATGGCCGAGATCGTCAGCCGGCGGGGGGGCCAAGCGCTCGATCTCGCGCACGACGTCGTAGCCGAGATAGCCGACAAGACCGCCGTGAAGCGGCGGGAGCTGTTCGAGCGAGGGCGAGCGGAACTGGCTCAAGAGCGCCTCGAGACAAGCGAGCACGCCCTCGTCGCGAGGGACCGAGCCCGGGAGCGAGCCCTGGGTCACCTCGACGTGGCGGCCGCTGGCGACAAGGGTCGCGGCCGGTGAGCGCCCCACGAAGGAGAACCGGCTCCATCTCTCGCCGTGCTCGACCGACTCGAGCAGGAAGCCCGGGCCGTCACCGACCATGGCCTTAAAGGCCCCGACAGGGGTCAAGGTGTCGGCGACGAGCTCGCGCCAGACCGGCACGACGGAGTGGTCACGGCCCAGCTCACGAAAGACCTCGAGATCAGGGGACCCCCGCAGCGCGCCGGCCCGAAAAACGCCGCCTCGGCCCGGGTGCGACCCGGTGCCGCTCACGAGTCGTCGCCGAAGCTGCGGTGAAAGCAGGTCCAATCCCCGCTGTGACAGGCCCCGCGGCCCTCTTGATCGACAGTAATCAACACCGCGTCGCCGTCGCAGTCATACGCCGCCGCCCGCACCCACTGGCGGTCGCCCGAGGTCTCCCCCTTGCACCAGTACTCCTGGCGGCTCCGGCTCCAGAACCAGGTGCGTCCCGTCGTGAGCGTGCGGCGCAACGCCTCGGCGTCCATGAAGCCGAGCATGAGGACATCGCGGGTGTTGGCGTCCTGCACGATGGCAGCCACGAGCCCCTTGTCGTCGAAACGTACCGCTTTCAACTGCTCATCGGTAAAGCCAACGGGCGCCACGTTCACAAGTAGAGCCCTGTACCGTCCTCGAGCCGCTCCGAAGCGACCGCGGGGATGTCCCGTTCGCGCAAGATCACGTAGTCCTCGCCCTGGACCTCCACCTCGAAGCACTCCTCGGGGTTGAACAAGACGCGGTCGCCCGCCCTTATGGCACGGACATTGGGCCCGACGGCGGCGACTTCGGCCCAGCTGAGGCGGTGCGCGACCGACGCAGTTGCCGGGATGAGGATCCCGGCGCGCGAGCGCCGTTCGCCTTCGGTGGCCGGAACGTGCACGAGCACGCGGTCATTGAGCATCGTGATCGGCTGTTTCACATCGTCTAAGGCCGCTGCGGGCCGGCCGAGCTCGGGCGAATCCATCACCGGAACCGTAGTGCCGACAGCCGGCGTGCGTGGCCGCCGGGCGCCTTGTTGCATGGCGCCCGGCATCATAGAGGTGTGCACCGCGTGCTCCTGCTCGTCCCTTCGGCCTCCTACAGGGCATCCGATTTCCTCGAAGCCGCGCGCACCCTCGGGATCGAGGTGATCGTCGGCTGCGAGGAGCCACCTGTCATCCGAGCTAGCCGCGCCAACGTGCAGGTGCCTCTTTATGACCCCGTTGCCGCGGTCGAAGCCATCGTCGCCCTCGATTCGAAACGTCCCCTCGATGCGGTCGTGGCCGTCGACGACCAGGGGAGCTTGGCGGCAGCTCGGGCCTGCGAACGCCTCGGGCTTCGCTCAAACTCACCCGGTGCGGTCGCGGCCGCCCGCGACAAGCTCGCCATGCGTAGCTTGCTGAGCGAGGCCGAGGTCCCCCAACCCGCCTTCGCCCCCCTGCCCTCAGGCGCAGGGCCGTACGAGCAGGCCCGACTGGCCGAGATGGTCGGGCTGCCCTGTGTGCTAAAGCCCACCTCGTTGTCCGCCAGCCAGGGCGTGATCCGGGCGAACACGATTGGCGAGGTGCAAGCCGGGGTCTCGCGCGTGCGGGCAATCGCCGCCAGTGCCGGCGCCGAGCCGGGCGAGCCCATCTTGATCGAGCGGTTCGTGCCCGGCCCGGAGGTGGCAGTCGAAGCCATGTTGACAAACGGCGAGCTGAGCGTGCTGGCGATATTCGACAAGCCCGACCCGCTCGAGGGCCCTTATTTCGAAGAGACCCTTTATGTGACGCCCTCGAGGCTCGACAGAACCGACCTCGATGCCGTCGAGGCAGTGACCAAAGCCGCCGCGAGGGCGCTCGGGCTAAGCGAGGGTCCCCTGCACGCGGAGCTGCGCGTGGATGCCGGACGGGCATTTGTGATCGAGGTCGCCGCGCGCTCCATTGGCGGGCTTTGCTCACGGACTTTGAAGTTCGGGACCGGGACGACACTCGAGCACCTCATCTTGGCCCACGCCCTTGGACGAGGCGCCGGCTCGCTCGATATGAAGGGCGCGGCCGGGGTCTTGATGTTGCCGATTGGCACGGGAGGCACCCTCCTCGAGGTCACTGGTCAGAAAGAGGCCCTTTCGATAGCTGGGATCGCCGGCTTGGAGATCACGATCGCCCCCGGCCGGCCCCTTGTGCCCCTGCCTGAAGGGAACCGGTACCTCGGTTTCGTCTTCGCCCGGGGCGAGACCCCCGAGGAGGTGGAGGCGGCGCTACGCGCGGCTATGGCGACCCTACGCGTACGCGTCAGGCCCGCCGGGCCGCTCAGGCACCCTGTGGCCGGACGCTGACGCCGCGACCGGCGAGGGTGTCTTTCGCCTCGGCGATCGAGTGGCGGCCGAAGTGGAAGATCGATGCAGCCAACAGCCCGTCGGCATGGCCGATGAGAGCACCCTCTACGAGATGCTCGAGTCGGCCGACACCGCCGCTCGCGATCACCGGCACACGCACCGCGTCGGCGACGCAGCGGGTCAGCTCGAGGTCATATCCCGCCTCGGTGCCGTCACGGTCCATCGAGGTGAGCAGGATCTCGCCTGCGCCGAGGCCGACGGCGCGCGTGGCCCAGGCGAGGGCGTCGATCCCGGTGCCATGGCGCCCTCCGTGGGTAAAGACCTCCCAGTTGGGCCCCTTCGCTCTGCGGCGGGCGTCGATCGCGACCACGACACACTGGGCCCCGAACTCGCCCGCCAGCTCCTTTATCAGCTCAGGCGCAGCCACCGCGGCAGAGTTCACGGCCACCTTGTCGGCTCCGGCCCTCAAAAGCGCCCGGGCGTCTTTGACTGAGCGCACCCCGCCCCCGACGGTGAGGGGGATGAAGACCTCTTCTGCTGCCCGCTCGACGACGTGCAACATTGTCGCCCGCTCGTCTATAGAGGCCGTGATGTCCAACAGCACGAGCTCGTCGGCGCCCTCGGCGTCATATCGCGCAGCCAGCTCGACTGGGTCCCCGGCGTCACGCAAGCGATTGAACTCGATCCCCTTTACGACCCGGCCGCCTTCGAGGTCCAGGCATGGGATGACCCTTACGGCCCGCACGCGGCACCCGCCTCTTTGACCGAGAGCGCCCCGGACAAAAGTGCCCGGCCCACGATGACCCCGTCCAAGCTGTGGCCGCGCGTGACCAGACCCGAGAGCGCGACGATGTCCGAGCTTGTCGCGACCCCGCCCGAGGCGATCACGCGCTGGGCGCTCAGGCCGAGCAATTCTCCAAGGCCGTCCAGATCAGGCCCTGACCCTGTGCCGTCACGCTCGATGGCAGTGACGACGACACCGCCAAGCTCCAGGTCCTCGAGCCGCTCTAGAGCGGCCTCGAGAGCGAGGCCGGATCCCGCCACCCAGCCGCGCACGGCCAGCTCGCGCCGCGGCGTGCCGTCAGGTCCGACGCCGGCGCGGTGGTCGAGACCGACAAGGACCCGGCCGGGCCAGTGACTGACGAGCTCGGCCAAAAGCTCGGGGCGTTCCACAGCTACGGTGCCGACGACGACGCGCGTCACTCCCGCGTCTAAGAGGGCCGCGGCGCCATTGTGGTCACGCACGCCCCCGCCCGATTGGACGGGCACCCCGACGTCCTCGGCGATGCGTAGCACGGTCTTGCGGTTGGGCGCACCGCCGTGTCTTGCCGCGTCGAGATCGACGACATGGAGGCGCTCGGCGCCGGCGGCCACGAGCGCCTCGGCCTGTTCGAGCGGGTCGCCGTATTCGGTCTCGGCGTGGAACCGGCCTTGGGAGAGCCGGACGCACTTGCCTGCTCGTATGTCGATGGCGGGCCAGAGATCCAAGCTCAGCTCAACTCACCGCGGCCGTCTCGGCACAGATGCGGGCGAAGCGCCCGAGCAGGCCAAGTCCGGCCGACGCCGACTTCTCGGGGTGGAACTGGGTCCCGAACAGGTTGTCGCGCTCGAACGCGATGGCGAGCTCGCCTCCGTAATCGCAGGTCCCCACGACAGCCGCACGGGCCGCGCCCTGCGGCACCGGCACGTAGGAGTGGACGAAGTAGTACCACTGCGCGTCCACCTCGCCCAAAAGTCGCGAGCTCTTGGCGCCCACCTGTTTCACGAGGTTCCACTGCATCTGCGGGCGGCGCTCGCTCGGCGAAAGGGCGCGGACAAAGCCTTCCAAGACGGCGAGCCCGGGCACTTTAGGAGCCTCCTCGGAGCCCTCGAAGAGCAACTGGAGCCCGACACAGATCCCCAAGAAAGGACGACCCTCGCGCACACAGTTGAGGACCACCTCATCGAGGCCAGAGTTACGAAGCGCCCGTGCGCAAGCGCCGAAGGCACCCACACCGGGCAGCACCACCCCGGCGGCTGAAATGGCGTCCTCAGCTCTGTCGACAAGGCGCGCTTCGGCGCCGAGGTGGCAAAGGGCCTTCTCGGCCGAACGGAGATTGCCGATGCCGTAGTCGAGGACCGCGATCACTGGGACCTACAGCTGGCCCTTGGTCGAGGCGACGGTGCTGCCCTCTACCGCTACGGCGTCAAAAAGCGCCCGGGCGACGGCCTTAAAGGACGCCTCGAGGACGTGGTGGGGATTGCGGCCGCGGCGAAGCTCTATGTGCAAGGTGATCCCGGCGCCATGTACCAAGGCGCGCCAGAACTCCTCAGCGAGCTGAGCCTCGAAAGGGGGGCTACCGAGCGGGGCCGTCTCTCCCATCTCGATGCCGTAATAGAGGTATGCCCGCCCGGACAGATCGAGGGCGACATCTACGAGCGCCTCGTCGAGAGGGAGCGCGATGGACCCAAAGCGCCGCACGCCTGCCTTTGAGCCGAGCGCCTCGGCGAGCGCCTCGCCAAGGACGATGCCGGTGTCCTCGACGGTGTGGTGGGCGTCGACTTCGAGATCGCCCTGGGCTTTGAGCTCGATATCGATGCCGCTGTGCTTGGCGAGCTGGGCCAGCATGTGGTCAAAGAACGGAAGCCCGGTGTCGACCTTGGCCCTCCCGGTCCCGTCGATATCGAGGTTGACCGAGATCTCGGTCTCTTTGGTCGAACGCTGACGTTGCGCCCGGCGCTTGGAAGGAACCTTTGCTTCTCGGGTGTTGGTCGCCATCAGACAAGCCTCGCACGTCTCGCGGCGTCGATCATCGAGGTGCACCTGTTGGCTTGAGGGCGAGCAATCCGCGCCTTTGTGGGCCCACGGGCGAGCCGGCGGCGAGCTGACCGCACGCTGCTGAGATCGAGCGCCCCCGGGTCTGGCGGATCGTGGCATTGACGCCGCCTTGTCGTAGCCACCTCTCGAACGCGATCACGCCCGGGGCCTCGGTCCCCCTTAGGCCCCGCGACATGCCCCCAGGCGTGGGGTTCAAAGGTATGAGATTGACATGGGCCTCGACCCGGCGGGCGAGCGCGGCGAGCTCGAAGGCGTCGGCGGCGCTGTCGTTCACGCCCGCGATCAAGGCCCACTCGAAAGAGATCCTGCGTCCGGTGGCCGCCCGGTACTCCTCGCAAGCCTGCACGAGCCTCGACAGCGGGTACTTGCGGTTCAAAGGCACGAGCTGGTCGCGAAGCGCGTCATTTGCCGCGTGCAAAGAGACGGCGAGGTTCACCTGCAGGGGCTTTCTCCCAAGGGCGCGGATGCCGGGCACGACGCCGACTGTCGAGATGGTGATATGCCTCGCACCGATGCCAAGATCCCTGTTCATCGTCTCCACCGCCGCCCAGACGGCGGCGAAGTTGGCGAGCGGCTCGCCCATCCCCATGAGAACGACGTTTGCGAGCTCGCCCCAGGCTTCGGCGCGACAACGCCTCGCGGCGATGACGACCTGCTCGACGATCTCGCCCGCGCCGAGCTGGCGTCCAAAGCCCCCGTCCCCGGTGGCACAAAAGCTGCACGCCATGGCGCAGCCCGCCTGGCTCGAGACGCACACCGTCGTGCGGTCTCGATAGCGCATGAGGACCGTCTCGATCCGGCGCGAGTCGCGCGTCTCGAGCAGCCACTTCAAGGTGCTCCCTCTGTCGGCGACGGCCTCGGCGACCACCGAGAACGCCGGAGCGAGCTCTGAGGACTCCTCGAGGCGGCTCCTGAGCGCCCGGGGAAGCTCTGTCAGCTCGCCCGGCGAGGCGAGCCGGCCGTAGAGGCCGTCGAAGACCTGGCTCGCCCTGTAGGCGGGCTCGTCGGACAACAGGGCCGCGAGCTCGTCGCGCCCGAGGTCGTAGCGGCTCACGCGTCCGGGACCGGCTCGCTCGGTGGCACGTCGATCACATAGGCGCGATCGGTGTGGTCCTCACTAAATCCGAGCGAGAAGTAGAGCTTGCGGGCGGCTTCGTTGTCGCGATCGACATAAAGCATCCCGGTGCTCACACCCCGCTCGAACAGCGAGGCCAGGCCGGCTAAGACGAGTTGGCGCCCGAGACCGTGGCCCTGAAAGTCGGGGTCGACGGCGATGACGTAGATCTCGCCGAGCTGCTCGCTTAAGGCCTCGTTCGCATCGTCGTCGTCCAGCTCGTGCACCTTCGTCCAGCAAAACCCGGCCAGGCGCCCGTCGCGCTCGTGCAGCAAGAACCCCATCGGGTCGAACCATGCCTGGCGCTCGCGCTCTTGGATGGTGGCGAGGTCCCACGAGCCCTGCTCGGGATGGCCCCGAAAGGCGCGGTTGTTCACCTCGAGCCACGCCATCTCGTCCAAGCCGCGCCGAAAGGGCCGTAGGGAGATGACAGCGCTCTCGTTGGTGATCGGCAAACTCCGGCGCATCTGGACAAGGTCGCGTCCGCGCCGCATCCCGACCGCCTCGGCAACGGTGTCATCGATGGGACCTGGCTTTGGCACCCAGAGGTGAACATGGCCGCCGCCCTTCGAGCCGATCACGCGAAGAGCAGCGCTGAGCAACTCTGTCTGCAGCTCGGCCCCGGTCGAGGCCCGCCAGCGCGGATGCACCACGTACTCGACAGCCCAGTTGGCGCCATTGCCGCGACTGATCTGGGCATAAGCGATAACACGCTCACGTCCGGCTTCGCGCGCGACAAAGCCGGCGAAACCTTCGCGCCCTCCTTGGACGAGATCCAGCCACTGGTGCTCACCGAGGGCCCGGTGGCCGTCCGCGGCGCTCGCGACCTCGACCAAGGCCGAGATCGCAGCGATGTCGGCCTCTGCCATCCTGCGCTTTATCTCGACGTTGTGCACTTTGCGAACATACCGTCTGTTCACCATCTGTTCGTCGCCTTTAGCTCGCTAGGATCCCTTGGTGCCCAGCGAGCCGCGCGGCCGAGTCGACAAGAGCTCTCCTCACAGACGGCCGCTCGCGCGCTCGCGCAAGATCTCCGCCCGCCTCGCCGCGAGCTATCCGGGAAGCGCGACCGAGCTGTGCGCGCTCGCGCACCACAACCCTTTTGAGTTGCTCGTGGCGACGATCCTGTCGGCCCAGTGCACCGACGAGCGCGTCAACATGGTCATGCCGGCGCTGTTCAAGCGCTATGCGACTCCGGCCGATTTCGCCGGTGCGAAACGCGAAGAGCTCGAGGATCTCATCAGATCGACGGGCTTTTTCCGTTCCAAGGCCTCCCACATCATCGGTGCCTGCGAAGCCATCGTGCTGCGCCACGCAGGCGAGGTGCCCGACACGATCGAGGAGCTGACAGCGCTGCCCGGTGTCGGCCGCAAGACCGCCAACGTCGTGCTTTCAGTGGCCTTCGGGCTTCCCGGGCTGCCCGTGGACACCCATGTGACGCGCCTTAGCAAGGACCCGGTCAAGATCGAGGAGGATCTCTGCGGCCTGTTCCCCCCGGAGGATTGGGGTGCCATCAGCTTGCGGCTCATCTTGCACGGGCGCCGGGTCTGTGTCGCCCGCCGCCCGCGTTGCGAGGTCTGCGAACTTAGCGACCTGTGCCCATCGAGAGGGAAATTCTGACAGCTGCATGACTTCTCTGTGAGCCAGGTGACAGGTTCGTGACATGGGGTCTTTCGCAGGCATCGGCAGGCTAACTTCGCCTTGAGGAACCGGTTCCCGCCACCTGGTTCCAATGGAGCGGTCCCGGGATCCGCCGCCCGATCCGCTCACCGACGGCGCCCAAAGGGCGCCGTCGGCGCGTCCGGGCAATGCCGCGTCGTTTATCGCTTGTTGGCTAGCAGTCGCTCGAGACGCCGTACTGCGCCCGTCACTGCCCGCTCGACAGCGATCAGGTCCGCACCGAGGTCGTCACGCTTGGCCGCGACGGCGGCGTCGGCGAGGGTTGTCACGCGACGTCCTATCTGATCGAGAGAGGACGCGATCGAGGACAGCTCTGACAATTCGGACGGGCCGGGGCCTTGCGATGCCATGGTGCCATCATCGCCGATAAAGCGCCCATACTGGGTTCTCGCCAGAATCGCCGGTTAACCTGCCTGCATGCTCAGATTCCTCGACCTGCGTGCGAGCGCGCCCGGGCCCCGTGCAGGCTTGCCCCGACCGGACCTTTCTGAGAACGCGCCAGTGGCCGAAGTGCGCGCCATCGTCGAGGCGGTGCGCTCTCGCGGCGACGCGGCAGTATTGGAGTTCACGTCGCGTTTCGACAAGGTCGACTTAGACGAGATCCGCGTACCCCTCGCCGAGATCGAGGCCGCCCCGAGCAGGCTCGAGCCTGGACTCCTCGCTGCCTTGAGGGAGGCGGCCGAGTCCGTGGAGGCCTTTCATCGCCACCGGGCGGCGGAGCTGTCGACCTACGAGCGCAACGGGATCACAGTCGAGCTGTTGGAGCTCCCCGTCGCTCGCGCCGGGGTCTATGTGCCCGGCGGCCTCGCCCGCTACCCCTCGAGCGTGCTCATGAACGCGATTCCGGCCCGCGTTGCCGGCGTGGAGGGCATCGCCGTGTGTGTCCCGCCGTCACCGGGGGGCGAGATCGCCGACGAGGTGCTCGCGGCCGCGAGCCTGGCCGGGGTGGACGAGGTCTACCGGATCGGCGGTGCCCAGGCCATCGCCGCTTTGGCCTACGGCACCGAGACCGTGCGTCGCGTCGATGTGATCGTCGGGCCCGGCAACCGCTTCGTGTCGCTCGCCAAAGTTGAGGTCAAAGGCGCCGTCGGGATGCCATCTTCGTTCGCCGGCCCGTCCGAGGTCGTGGTGATCGCGGACGGCTCGGTGCCAGTCGACTACGTCGCCATCGACCTCGTCGTCCAGGCCGAGCACGGGCCCGACGGTCTCGCATGGCTCATCACCTGGTCCGAGGAGGTGCTCGAGGCTGTGACAGCAGCTGTGTCGCGTTTGGTCTCCGAGTCGCCACGTCGGGCCGAGATCGAGGCGACGCTCGATGCGGGCGGCTACGGCGTGCTCGTTGACGGACCCGAGCAGGCAATGGCGGTCTCGAACGAGATCGCGCCCGAGCACCTCGAGCTTTGTTGTAAGGACCCGCGAGCCCTCGTGGGGCGCGTGCGCAATGCCGGGGCGGTCTTCCTCGGCCCCAACACGCCCGCGTCGCTCGGCGACTACATCGCCGGGCCGAGCCACACGCTGCCGACCTTCGGCTCGGCGCGATATTCGAGCGTGCTCGGCGTCGAGGACTTCTTGCGTCGCGTGCACGTGATCTCGGCCGACTCCAGCGCGCTTGGTCGCGTAGCACCCTATGTGGCTGCGATCGCCAACGCAGAAGGGCTTTATGCCCATGCCCAATCGGTACTGCTGCGCTCGCGGCCGGGCCAAGTTGGCGCCTTGTGAGCCGGCCCGGACCACAAGAGCCCGCCACGGGCGCTGATCTGCCCCGGGAGGTGGCACTTCGCGCTGGCTACCACTCGCCCCAAGTCGAGGTCGATGTCCGGCTCAACACCAACGAGTCGCCCGAGGCGCCGCCGGCGGCCTTTGTCGAGGCGCTCATTGTGGAACTGCGCTCGATGGCGTTGAACCGCTACCCCGATCGTGAGGCGACGGCACTTCGCGCGGCGCTCGCGCACCACCACGGTGTCTCGCCCGAGCAGGTGTTCTGTGCCAACGGCTCGAACGAGGTGATCCAGTGCCTCTTGCTCGCTTTCGGCGGGCCGGGGCGCCCGGCCATGGTCTTCGAGCCGACCTACGCCTTGCACTCGCATATAGCCAGGCTCACGGGGACCCCCGTCGTCCAAGGACAGCGCGACGACGCTTTCAGGCTCGATCTGGACGAGGTCGCCCGAAGCGCCGCTCGCGCTGCGGAGCACTACGGTGCTGGCGCCCCGGCTGTCACGTTTCTGTGCTCGCCCAACAACCCGACGGGGGGGCTCGAGACCGACAAGAGCGTTCAGGCGGTGCTATCTGTGGTACCGGGTTTGGTGGCTGTCGATGAGGCCTACGGGCAGTTCGCACCGTGGTCGGCGCTCGAGCTCGTCACCACCGAGACGCGCCTTTTGGTTCTGCGCACGTTCTCGAAGACCTGGGCCATGGCAGGACTGCGCCTTGGCTATGTGATCGCTGACCCAGGCGTCGTCGCCTCGTTGTCGAACGCGGCGCTGCCCTACCACCTTGACGCCTTGAAGCAGGCAGCTGGACGCGTGGCTTTGGGATTCGGCGACGAGATGGCGGCGCGGGTGGCAGCGATCGTCGAAGAGCGCGGGCGAGTGGCAGAAGGCCTCGCCGAGCTCGGGCTCGAGCTGTGGCCCTCGGACGCCAACTTCATCCTCTTCCGGGTCGGCCCGAAGTCCGCAACCGAGGTCTGGAAGGGCCTCGTCGACCGCTCCGTGCTGGTCCGCGACGTCTCTAAGTGGCCTGGCCTCGACTCCTGCCTGCGCGTCACGATCGGGTCTCGAACCGAGAACGAGCGCTTCCTCTCGGCCTTAGGCTCGGTGTTAGCCGATCAGCCGAAGCGACCCTGGATGTAGTCCAAGGTCCTCTGGTCGTCAGGCTCGCTGAAGAGCTTGCCCGTCGGCGCCACCTCGATCTGCTCGCCGGCGCGGTCCTCGCCCATCAGGAAAAAGGCGCACAGGTCCGAGACTCGGGCTGCCTGCTGCATGTTGTGGGTCACGATGATGATCGTGACGCGGTTCTTGAGCTCGCCTATGAGCTCTTCGATGAGCCTGGTCGAGATCGGGTCCAAAGAAGAGGTCGGCTCGTCCATCAACAGCACCTCGGGCTCGACCGCGAGCGCCCTGGCAATACAGAGCCGCTGCTGCTCACCGCCCGAGAGCGTCGAGGCGTGCGCCTTCATCCGGTCTGCCACCGAGTCCCACAAGGCGGCGCCTATGAGGGCGGACTCGGCAGCCTCTTGTAGGACCGCCTTCTTGCGTATTCCGTTAAAGCGCAGGCCCGAGACTACGTTCTCGTAGATCGACATCGTCGGGAACGGGTTCGGGCGCTGGAACACCATCCCGACGCGGGTCCGAAGCAAGGTCGCGGGGATCCCGCCTTTGTAGACGTCGGTGTCACCGAGCATGAGCTTGCCGGAGACGACAGCTCCCTTTGTGAGGTCGTGCAGGCGGTTGATGGCGCGAAGCAATGTCGTCTTGCCCGAGCCGGAAGGGCCGATGAGGGCGGTGACCTGGTTCTTCGGGACATCGAAGTTAGCGTCGCGAATCGCCGTACGGCCGTTGAAGGCAACGGCCACGTCCTCGAGCCGCATGCAGATTGGCCCCGAGCGCGGGTCGGCGCCCTGAACTGGTGCCACCGTGGTGACAGGAGCCATTGTCATGCTCGGATCCACTGCTACCGCCTCTCTCTTTGGAGCCGGGCTGCAACAAGGCGGCTCCCTAGGTTGATAATGAGGACGACTACCACCAGCGTCAGCGCGATCCCCCAGGTTTCCTCCCGGAGGGAAGTGTAAGGCGAGGTAGCCGACTGGAAGATCAGATAAGGCATCGAGGCCATCTCGTGGCGCGGGTCCCACTCGATGATGTTCGAGGCTCCGATCACCCACAGAATTGGCGCCGTCTCGCCAACAGCTCTGGAAAGGGCGAGGAGCACGGCGGTGATGAGACCGGGAAGGGCGGTCGGGATCGTCACCTTGCGCGCCACGACGCCGTTTCGAGCTCCGAGGGCCAAGGCGCCTTCTCTGATGGTGAAAGGCACGCTCCTGAGCGCGTTCTCGGAAGCCTTGATTATGACCGGGATCATCAAGATACCGATGGCGAAGCTCCCAGCGAGGCCGGAAAAACCGATGCCGGGCAGCTTTATGCCCCACTCGTGAAAGCCGATCACGAGCATCTGGTAGGAGAAGATCCCGAGCAGGATTGACGGCAGCCCGGTCATGATCTCGGCTGTCATCCGCAAGAGGTTCGCGAACCTCGAGCTCGACTCGGCCAGAAACAGCCCCGTGACGATCCCGACAGGTATCGCGAACAGGGCTGCGATGCCGTCGATGACGAGCGAGCCGATGAGGGCATTTGAGATCCCGCCGACGGCGTTCGGGTCCAACAGCGAGGGGAACTGCGGGCTCTTGGTGAAAAAATCGATGCTCCACCAATGGATGCCCTTTCGCACGAGTGAGTACAAGATCGCGAACAAGGGCACGAGCGCGATCAAGAACGCCACCCCGCAGGAACCGACGATCAGGCGGGACATGAGCATGCGCCGGCTAAGTGTCTTGTGCGCGACACCCTGGATCAGTTCGCGCCGCTCGAGCATCGGGTCCTTCGGGACGCCTTCTATCAGTGTCGCTGTCATATGAAGTTCGCCCGGACGGCGGAGCGGCGGATGAGCCGGCGCCCGAACCAGTTCACGATCGCCGTGAGCGCCATCAAGATCACCGCGAGGGCGCCGAGGCCGGCAACCTGCAGCGGCGTCGCGTCCTGGAACTGGAGGGCGATGGTGGAGGCGAGAGTCGAGGCTGTCGAGAACAGCCCGTGCGGAAACAGCGGGTTCAGGCCGATGACAAGGGCGACGGCGACGGTCTCACCGAGAGCCCGCGCCGTGGCCAGTGTCACGGCTCCGACGATGCCGGTCTTGGCGGCCGGGAGGACGACCTTTTTGAGCACTTGCCATTTCGTCGCGCCGACACTGAGCGCCCCTTCGAACTGCTCGCGGGGCACGATGGCGATGGCGTCTCGAGAAAGCGCCACGATCATGGGCAGGATCATCACGAACAGCACGCAGCCTGCGAGCAGCACGCCGACGCCCTCGTAGGGAGCTTGGAAGGGGAAGTGGTGATCTGTCAGGTCCGCCAGGTCGGGCTGCACGGTTGTCTCGAACCACGGCGCAAGCACCAACAGGCCCCAGAGCCCGTAGACGACGCTCGGCACGGCTGCTAACAGCTCGACGAGCGACGAGGCAAAGACCCGCAGCTTGCTCGGGAGCAGGTGCACGATCGCGAGGGCGGAGCCGAGGCCGATGGGCACCGCGAACACGAGGGCGATCGCGGTCGTGAGCAACGTGCCGGTGATGATCGGCAGGGCTCCGAACGAATTGGTGCCCTGGCTCCAGGTTCGTCCGTAAAGAAGGGAGAAACCTGAATGGCGCCAGGCGGGAATCGACGAGACGATGACTGTGATGAGAAAGACCGCGCAGATGAGCGCGAACAGGCCGGAGACGCCATAAAGGACGCTCCAGTGCGCCATGTCGCTCTTGACCGAGAAGCTCTTCTGCTTCTCGGTCAAGAGCGGGTCTGGCAATTCCATAGAGGGGGTGGTCGTAGTTATTCCCGAACCGCCTTATCGCTCAGCTGCGAGTTGGCTTGCCTCCTACCAACCGTTGGTGGTCAGCAGCGCCTTGCCGTTGTAGGTGCACTGCAGCAAGGTGGTCCGTGCCAATGCCTGCACGTTGGCCGGGAGCGGGACGTAACCCTGCAATGCCGCCACGTCCTGGCCGGCGGTGACCCCGTCGGCTGCACCCGAGTGCGAGAGCCAGTCGAGGTACTTCACGAGCAGGGTTCCCTCCGCCAGGCTGGTCGTCTGGTTCTTCCAGATGACCGCCCAGGTGTAGCCGGCGATCGGATAGGTCTTCTGGCCGGGCGCCCAGACGATGGAGAAGGCCGTCGAGGAGATCTTCGGCTTGGAAGCCGCCGCGAGAGCAATGCCGGCCGTCGTCGGCTGAATGGCGTTGCCGGCCTTGTTGATGACCGCGGCGACGCCCTTTAGAAGCCCCGGGTTCAATAGCAGGTAGGAGTACTCGACGTAGCCGATCGAGTTCGGAGTGTTCTCGATGTCGGAGGCGACCCCGGCGTTGCCGTTGCCGGCGATGCCGTCGGTGGGAAGGGCCAGCGGCGTCTTCGATGCGAGCGTCGTCCAGACACTAGGAGCCGCCGCGTGCAGGAAGTTGGTGTAGATGTAGGTCGTGCCCGACGAGTCGCCACGGGCGACGACGATGATCTTCGAGTGCGGCAGCTTCACCTTTTTGTTCAGAACCTGGATCGAGTACGCGTTCCAGTACGAGATCTTGCCTAGGTAGATGTTGGCGAGCACCGCCGCGGTCAGGTTCAAGGTCTTTACCTTGAGGCTCGGGACGTTGAAGGCGATCGCGACACCGCCGAGCCCGATCGGGATCTGCAGGAAGTCAGACAGGGTGTAGTTGGCTCCCGAAGGCTGGTTCTTGTTGATGTCGCGCTGCAGCATGGGGACGTCGGTGCCGCCCCAGTCGACGAGCTTTTTGATGATGTCGGCCTCGCCGGTGCCCGAGCCCACCGCCTGGTAGCCGTTGATGGTGGCGTTCTGGCTGCGTGAGGTATAAAGCGTCTGGGCGGCGTTCTCGAGCGGGGCAGCGAAGGTCGAGCCGGCCCCGCCGATAGTCGCCGCGGCATTGACGCGCGTGTCGGCCGCGAGGTAAGGGTCTGACTTGGCACGTGTTGTGGCGCCGGCGTTCGGCAACAGCGAAACCGCCACCAGTGAGATCGCCGAGAGCACGACCGCTGTGGTGCCGATCGCAAGCCGGACGGTCCTGTTCATCTTCATGTGGGTAGTTACCTCCGTGCAGTCCTGGTCATAGGTGTCTGCTTTGTCCGCCGGCATCACACGGCCTCGCCCGCGACGCGGTCGGGGCCGCTTCGTCCGTTTGACATGACCGTACGATGACTGGGTGAACTGAAGGTGTCTCGACGATATTTTCACTATGAACTCTGGGTAAACATTCCTCCCTGAAACAGCGCCTACGGCGCCCCTAAGGTGCGAGGACGTCCCGCTAGAGTGACCACATGCGGATCCTCGTCACCGGGGCTGGCTCCGGAGTCGGAAAGGCGACCTCTGGTCTGCTCGCGTCCCGCGGGCACGAGGTCATAGCCACCGCTCGCGACCCCGGCACCCTTAAGGACCTCGATGTGGCCGCCCGGCTCCGCCTCGATGTCACCGACACCGCCTCGATCGAAGAGCTCGTCGCCGAGGTCGGCTCTGTCGACGGCCTTGTGAACAATGCCGCCGTCGCGCTCGAAGGACCTGTCGAGCACGTCGCCATTGACGAGGTCCGCCAGATGTTCGAGGTCAACGTCTACGGGCCGGTCCGGCTCATCCAGGCTTTCGTGCCCGCCATGCGCGAGCGGCGAGATGGCGTCGTGGTGAACATCTCCTCGGTCGCCGGCAGGGTCGCCCAGCCCCTCGACGGCTTCTACTCGGCGACCAAGCACGCCTTAGAGGCGATCTCCGAGGCGCTTTACGTCGAGCTCGCCCATTTCGCAGTCCGCGTGGTCATCATCGAGCCCGGGTTCATAAGCCCCAGCATGAAGCTACGCCACGGCGTTACGGCGCCAGCTGCATATGACGAGCTCGACGCTCAGCTCGCGAAGCTCGCTGGCAAGATGCGAGCCGGGCCCCGGCCTGGTCCCGAGTTCGTGGCCGCAGCCATCGCCGATGCCATAGAAGCTCCCGGGGGGCCGTTGCGACGGCGCGTCGGCGAGGACGCAAACCTGATCCTGTCCGCACGCGCGAGTCTCGGGGACGAGGAGTTCGAGACGGCCATGCGCGAGGTCGTAGGTCTCACCTGGTAGCTCACCTGTGATCAAGGCCACCAAGACCGACCCCAGCGCCGGATCGCCCGGCGTAGTTTTCGACGCCTCGGCGCCTTTGCCCGAGGGCAGGGAGAAACAGGCCCTCGTCCGCTCGATGTTCGACTCAATCGCGCCCCGCTATGACCTCGTGAACGGCCTTATGACCTTCGGCCTCGACGCGCCGTGGCGTCGGCGGACGATCGAGCTGTTGCAGCTCTCCCCCGGCTCATTGGTCTTAGATGTCGGTTGCGGGACAGGAGATCTCGCCCGCGGCCTTCGCGCAAGGGGCCAGCGCACGGTCGGGATCGATCTCTCCCTCGAG
Organism: Acidimicrobiales bacterium; assembly: GCA_049514105.1. Classification (GTDB taxonomy): domain Bacteria; phylum Actinomycetota; class Acidimicrobiia; order Acidimicrobiales; family Bog-793; genus Fen-455. Next base: position 65,137 of record JBEKVJ010000009.1, on the reverse strand, counting down.
ATGTTGAGGGCCGCCCGGGCCGGAGGGGCGCCGCTCGTGCAGGCGGACGCCGTCGCCCTGCCGTTTTCGACAGGGGCGGCCGATGGCGTCGTGAGCGGTTTCGCGGTCCGCAACTTCGCCGATCTAAATGGCACCCTGCGTGAGCTCGGCCGTGTCCTGCGTCCCGGAGGCAGGCTCGCGCTCTTGGAGGTGGGTGAGCCCAAGAGCCCGTTGTTGCGCCTCGGCCATCGGATCTGGTTCTCTCACGTCGTGCCCTTGCTCGGCGCCGTTTTGTCCGATGGTGCCGCATACCGCTACCTTCCCAGATCGCTCGCATATCTCCCCTCGTTCCCCGAGTTCGCGACGATGCTCACCGACGCCGGCTTTAGCGAGGTCACGCACCACCCCTTGAGCGGTTGCGTCGCCCAGTGCGTCACGGCGACGAGGTCGCCTGCCGGGAGCAAGCCGTGAGCCGCCCAACTGCGGGCCTGTGCTTTGCCAGCTGCGCCATAGATGCCGCGTGCCTTGGCGCCTTGGCGACGCGCGCACGCGAGACCGGGCGGGTCATCGAGCGCGACGGGCTCGCCATATTTGGTTTGGGCACAGCCGCCGAGCTCAAGCTCTCCGGTGGCCTGAGCGACCCGGCCGCACTCGAACGAGCCGTCGCGGATCTGGGCTCGATCGTTCCTTTTGCCGGTGAGCATGACCTCGCCCAGGTCGGGCCCACTTGGGGCGAGGACCAGGCACCGGTGCCGATCGCGCTCGGGGCGCTCGCGTTCGACCGGCGCGCAGACGGCGTGCTCGTGGTCCCCGAGCTGACAGTGGTCTCGTCGCCAAACCGGCCGGCTCTCGCCATCGTGGTGGCGTCAGCGGCGCGAGTGGGCAGCATCCTTACGACCATCACCCACGCCAAGCTCGAGGCCACGTCTTTCCATGGCGAGCTGGCACCGCCCGACGAGTTCAGGCTCGCGTCGGCCCGGCCCCATCACGACTTCTTGCGGCGCGTCGCCGCCGCGCTTGTGGAGATCGCGAGCGGGCGGCTCGACAAGGTCGTGCTGGCCCGCGAGGTGACGGTGCACGCGAACCGGCCGTTTCGTCAGGCCGATCTCGTTTCTCGCCTGCGCGCGCTGCACCCGTCGTGCACGACCTTTGCCATCGATGGCTTCATCGGCGCATCGCCCGAGCTGCTCATCTCCCGGCGCGGGGCACACATCGCCTCCAAGCCCCTCGCCGGCACGGCGCCACGCAGCGGCGATCCTGACTCGGACCGCAGGGCCGAGGCGGCATTGCTGAGCTCGGCCAAGGAGCGTTCCGAGCACAGGGTCGTCGTCGAGACGATCGCGGCTGGTCTTTCCCCCGTCGCCGAGCACCTCGAGGTACCTGAGGAGCCTTTGATCTTCGAGCTGCGCAATGTCAGCCATCTCGGAACCTTGATGACCGGCACACTTGCTCGGCGCGACGGTGCCTACCCAACGAGCCTCGATCTCGTCGGCCTTCTCCATCCCACTCCGGCAGTGGCGGGAACGCCGGCGGATCTCGCCCTCGACTACCTCTCCAAGCTCGAAGAGATAGACCGCGACCGCTACGCCGGTCCTCTTGGCTGGGTCGATGCAAGAGGCGACGGCGAATGGCACCTCGGGATCCGCTCGGCAATCGTCTCGGCCAGCTCAGCAAGGCTCTTCGCCGGTGTGGGGATCGTCGCAGACTCGGACCCCGCCTCCGAACTGGCCGAGACCCAGCTCAAGCTTCAGGCCTTTCTCGCCGCAGCGGTGCGTCCCTGAAACTCATCGCGAGGCCCACGTAGCGCCGGACGATCTCGGCGAGCTTGTCGGGTCGCTCAAAAGGAAGCAGGTGGCCACCGGGCATCACGATGAGCTCGGCGCCAGGCACTCTCGCCTGAAGCGCCCGCGCAGCCGAGGTTGGCACGATGTGGTCCGAAGCTCCTGTGACGACCGCCGTCGGGACACAGATGCGGCCGAGCGATCTCTCGAGCTGCGGCGTCTCGGCCAAAAGGGCACGTTGCTCGACGAGAAAGCTCCTGCGCGAGCGTCCGATTATCGGGCGGCCGTCGCTGCCGATCGCGGCCTGCAAGGTGGGAAGAACAGCCACCTTCCTCGCCAGGCGAGCCTGCGGGTAGCGCTCAAAATAACGAGTGGCGGCGATGAGGCCACGACGCGAAGTCGCGACTCCCGCCCGCAAGATGCCGCTTCCGACCATCGGGACGACCAGCAAGCGGTCAAAGCCCGAGAGCGCCTCGGCGACACCGACCGATCCGACGAGCACGAGCGCTCCGACACGCTCCGGGTACTTGAGGGCGAGCTCGAGCGCGATGCCCCCGCCGAGCGAGTGGCCGACCACGGTGAGACGGCTCGGTGCCCCGCTAGAGAAAAGCAGCTCCTCGAGGGCATCTGCATTGGCCACCATCCCCCGCGCCGAGCGGGGGTCGGACCCCCAGCCGGGCCGGTCCGGTGCGAGCACGTGGTACTCCGACGACAACAGGCCTGCAAGAGCCACCCAGTCCCCGCCCGCTCCCGGTTGGCCGTGGACGAGGACCACGCCGGGGCCTCTGCCGGCATCGATCGGCGCGCCAGAACGGTCCCTGTCGTCCCAGGCGCCGCTCTCGCTCACCGGGTCGATGAGCCGCCCGAGCTGGTGCCCACGGCTCTGCGGCCACGCCGCAGCCGGTCAAAGACACGAACCGCTCCCCACCAGGTGACAAGGCCCAGGGCCTCGACGACGGTGTAGGTGGACATCTTCGAGGTCCCGAGCTCGCGGTCGACAAAACGGATCGGTACTTCCTTGACTCTCGCCCCCACCTTGATGGCGCGATATGTCATCTCGATCTGGAAGCCGTAGCTCTCCGCCCGGACCGAGCCCAGCTCGATGCGCCGCAGGAGTGAGGCCGCATACGCGCGATAGCCGGCCGTGGAATCTCGTACGCCGAGGCCCAAGAGGAGGTCCGCGTAGAGGTTCCCCCCTCGCGACAACAACCGGCGGGGCAGGCTCCAGTTCGGTATCGACCCACCAGGTACATAGCGCGACCCGATGCAGACCTCGTAGCTGTCCAAAAGGGGCGCGAGGATGCTCCCAAGAGCGCCGGGATCGTGTGAGAAGTCGGAGTCCATCTCGACAAAGGCGTCGTAACCACGTTCGAGGCCCCAGGCGAAGCCGTCGCGATAGGCACTTCCGAGGCCCAGCTTGGTCGGCCTGGACAGCACCTCAACCTTGCCGCGGCGCTCCCCCATGTCCGCGGCGATCTTTGCCGTCCCATCAGGGCTGCCGTCGTCGACCACGAGGATCGAAGCCTCGGGCAGCGCTTCGCTGACGCGTTCGAGGATGGCCTCGATTGTGGCAGCTTCATTGAAGGTAGGAAGCACAACCAGGACGCGCACGTCCTCAGCCTAGGGGCAAATCACCCAAAGCGGTCCAGCCGGCCTGATGAGCTTAGGCCCGCGCTCAAGGAGCCGGCAGCGACAGGGACCTCAGAGTCCTTGCGCGAGTGGTGCTCGGACCAAAGATCTCGCGCCAGCACCTGGATGGCGCTCGCGCTCGGAACAGCGAGCAGCGCCCCGACCAGGCCACCGAAGGTCGAGCCGACAAGACCACCGAGCTCTACGCCGACGAGGATCGCCAAAAGGACCCAGAGCGGGTTCAGTCTCACGGTCCGGCTCATCACGACAGGGTTGAGGATGTGGTTCTCGATCTGCTGGTAGATGAGGAACGCCGCAAGTGTCACTACGCCTGCCGGTAGCGAATGCAAAAGGGCCACCGCGACTGTGGGCACGCCCGCCAGAAGTCCGCCGACAAGGGGGAGGAAGTCGACCACGCCCACCCAGATGGCCAACACGCCCGCGTAGGGGACATCGGTGAGCCGGAGCGTCGCGAAAATGACAATTCCCGCGACGAACGAGGTCGCGAGGTTGCCCAGCATGTAGCCGGCTACGGCTTGGCCGACGTCATCGAGCATCCCCCGGACCCGAACGGAGCGGTCCGGGCGCATCCAGGCGAGAACGCCGCGCACCATTCGGGGCATCTCGAGAAGGATGAAAAATGTCAGCACACCGAGCGTCACGAGCGCGACGACCCCACTCACGACCGTCTTGCCGATAGCAAGGGCAGGACGACCGAGCCCGGTGATCAAGGTCTCGAGACGGGGAACGTTCTTTTTCACATAGCTCTCTAGGTGCAGGCGCTTTACGAGGTGCCCGATCTGTCCCTTTCCATGCTGGGCCTGGCGGACCAGGCTCGGCAGCTCCCTAGCGAAGCTCGTGGCAGAGGTGTAGACGGGATGCACGAGCAGATAGCCCACAGTGAGAGCGAGAGCGGCGGAGAGGAAGAACACGATTGTCGTCGCCAGTCCCCGCCTGACCCGGCGGCGCTCGACGAAACTGACTACAGGGTGCAAAAGCGCGGCCAAGAACAACGACACGATGACGAGCAAGACGACGATCCTGATCCGCCACAAAAGCGCAAGGCCGATGCCGGTCAGAACGACGACACCGGTTGATATCAGGGCAATTCGAGCCACGCGCAGGTCATAGGCGCGTTGGGTCCGGTCGGGATCGAGCCCAGGATCGAGCTGTCGGTGCCCGGTCTGGTCAGTCACATCACAAGTCAACTCCATGCGCGCTCGCCAAACGGTGATCCCGGCGCAGCGGCGTTGTTCTGGTTCAATCAAACACCCCAGGGCCCGAGTTCTCCCACTTAGCCGGTCGCGCCTGCAAGCATGGACGAGATGGCCGACCCGCCCGAGCTCGACGGCGCGCCTGGCGAGGTGAGCGCGCCGCGTCGACGCCGCGGCCTGCTCGGATGGATACCCAGCCCTTTGCGGCACGGGTTGACACTTTTCATCCTCCTTGTAGTCGTCGAGTACGTGCTCATCCCGAGCTTTTTGCACTCAAAAGCGCGCTCGTCGCTCAGCCAGCTGAGTCGCGTCAACATCGTCTGGCTTCTCGCCGGAATTGCCCTCGAGGCCGCGGCGCTCGTGTCTTATGGACGGCTCACCAAAGCGGTGCTGCCAGAAGACGGGCCGCCTTTGTCCAAGGTGCTGCGGATCGACCTGTCCACACTGGCGGTGAGCCACGTCATGCCCGGAGGGACCGCCGGCGGAACCGGCCTCGGCTACCGGTTGCTCACCTCTAATGGCGTCAACGGCGCCGATGCCGGGTTCGCGCTCGCAACCCAGGGGATCGGCTCAGCGGTCGTGCTGAACGGCATGCTCTGGATCGCCCTTGTCATCTCCATCCCGCTGCACGGCTTCAACAGCGCCTATGTCACAGTCGCTGTCGTCGGCGTCGTGCTGCTCGCGAGCTTCGCAGCGCTCGTGCTGGCCTTTACCCGGGGCGAGGCGCACGCCGCCAGGGCACTGCGGACGGTGGCAAGGCACGTTCCCAGGGTGACCGAGGACCAGATGGAGGCGCTCGTACGACGCCTTGCCAACCGCTTGCGGACACTCGGGTCGGACCGGCACCTCTTGAAACAGGCCATCTCCTGGGCGGCCGCGAACTGGCTCTTCGACGCCGCCTCGCTCTGGGCCTTCATCGCCGCCTACGGGCACATCACAAGACCCATAGACCTCTTTGTCGCCTACGGCGTCGCGAACGTTCTCGCCGCCGTGCCGTTAACCCCGGGCGGACTCGGCATCGTCGAGGCGGTGGCGGCGACGTCTTTGAGCGGCTTCGGCGTGCCGGCTGCCGACGCCTGGCTCGGGGTGATCTCCTGGCGACTTTTCAACTTCTGGCTCCCGATCCCGATCGGAGCCGGCGCCTACCTGTCGCTACGTGTGCGCCGCGGCGCAGGCCTTAAAGAGCGCCGTGACGCCCTCGGGGGCATGACTCGCTAGCTCCGAGCTCGGCTGGGAACCAAGATCATGCCAGCCCCGCCTCCTCAGAACCGAAGGGCTGCATCTCCTCGGGACCGGTCGGCACGACCTCAAGGCTGATCGGCAGCTCGAACAGCTCCTCGAAGAGGGCCCTTTTGCGCTGCAGCATCCACCGCTCGAGCTCGGCGTCGCCGCGCGCGCTGACGACGACCTCCACGGCCGCGCGGCTCAGCTCGGCCCCGAGGTGGCTGATGACCGAGTCGTGTGAGGCGTCCAAGCCGTCGGCAATGCGCAGCAGCGACAGCATCTTGGAGACGCGCTCGCGCTCGCGCCGATCCAGGGAATCCCAGGCCTGGAACGACTCGCGCGGTCGCCCACGCACGTGGTAGCGGCCGAGACAGGAGAGCATTTGGATCTCGACGGGCGAGAACCCCCGTAGGTCGCCGTTCTCGATGAGATAGGCGGTGTGGCGGGCGTGCCCGTCGCGACTTACGAGCTCGCCGATGTCGTGCAGCAGTGCCGCCAGCTCCAACAGCTCCCGGTCCTCTGTGTCAAGACCGTGCAGGCCGACAGTCGAATCAAAAAGCTCGAGTGCGAGCCGGGCGACCTGGCGGGAGTGAGCCTCCGGCCATCTCGAGCGCGCACAGAGCGACATCACCGAAGCACGGCGGATCGCACGCGGGTCGCCGGTGAGCTCCACCCTGTCGTGGGAGGAGATCGTGGAGATGATTATCCCTTCGCGAAGTCCCCACTCCGACACGGTGAGCTCACGCATCGCCGTTCGCTCCATGAGGACCTCCGCCACGGCCACGCCGGCCGGCAGGAGCTCCGCCCGGCGGGCGTCTATGCCGGGAATGCGGGCTCGCTCCCAGCTCGGAAGCTCGTATATCACCTCAGCTAAGGCTGTGAGCTCACGGCTGGTCACGCTGAGCTGGTTGACAGAGGTCGGCACGATGCCGTCGCGGCGGGCGGCCGCGGCCCGCGCGAGGGCACACAGGGTGCCCGAGGTCCCGATCAGTTGCTTCGGCCCCCAGGCGAGGAGCTCCTCGAGCACCACGTCAAGGGACTTGGAGATCTGGTCTTTAAGGCGGGCCCGGTCCTTTTTGCCCGGTGGGTCCGTGCGCACACACTCGGTTGTGAGCCTTCCGACGCCGAGGTGCAGGCTCGTGGCATAGCTGAGCCCGAACCGGTCGCCGACTGAGAGCTCGAGACTTCCTCCACCGAGGTCCGCGCATAGTGCCGGGCCCGGGTCTATAAGCACGCTCGCGCGCACGGCATCGAAGATCAGCTGGGCCTCGCGTATGCCAGAGACCACCTCTATGCGCACACCGGTCGCGGCCTCGATCCTTTCTGCCGCCTCGGGCCCGTTGGCGGCTTGGCGCATCGCCGCGGTGGCCATGGCGACGATCTCGTCCGCGCGTTGGAGGTCCGCGATCGTCTTGAAACGCCGAATGGTCTCGATGGCGGCCTCGATGGCGGCTTCGGGCAGCCGGCCCTCTCGGGCGACGACGTCTCCAAGGCGAAGCATCTCCTTCTCCCGCGCGAGCGGGAGGAAGCTGCCGTCCGGGCGCGTCTCTACGACAACGAGATGGAACGAGTTGCTGCCTAGGTCAAGCGCAGCAATCCGCACGTTCGGGACTCAGCTCAGCTTCTCGGGCGAACGGCGCCTTCGGGCACGTTCCAAGGCGAGCTCTTGTAGGCGCCGCTGGGAACTCAAGCCCAGCACCGGTACCGTTCGCGTCCAGTCGCCTTCGGGTCCGAGGATCCAGGCGTTTGTGTCGTCGGCGAGGCTCAGCTCGATCGTCTCTTCGAGGCGCGCCTGCAGGCTCGGGTCAACCACCGGTACGAGGACCTCGATGCGCCGGTCCAGGTTCCGCTCCATGAGGTCTCCGGAGCCGATCGTGTAGCGGACGTGGCGGCCGGCTTCGGCGTTGCCGAAGCGGAAGATCCGCGAATGCTCGAGGAACCGGCCCATGACCGAGCGGACAGTTATCTGCTCCGACAGGCCCGCCATGCCCGGACGAAGACAGCAAAGACCCCTCACGATCAGGTCGATCTGGACACCTGCTTGTGAGGCGGCATACAACGCGTCGATGACCTCCGGGTCGGTGAGGCCGTTCACCTTGATGGTGATCCGGCCCGATGACCCAACAGCTGCTTCCTCGGCTATCTGGGCGAGGATCCACGGTCGCATGCCCTGGGGCGCGACGACTATGCGCCGGTAGGTGACAGGGCGCCCGTAGCCGGTCAAATGGTTGAAAAGGTCGGTCAGGTCCTCCCCGATCGCCGGGTCCGCTGTCAAAAGCCCGAGGTCCTCATAGACCCTGGCGGTCTCGGAGTTGTAATTGCCGGTCCCGATGTGGCAGTAACGGCGCAGGCCATCCTCCTCGCGCCGGACGACAAGGACGATCTTCGAATGGGTCTTAAGACCGACAAGTCCGTAGACGACATGCACGCCGGCGCGCTCGAGCTGGCGGGCCCAGACGATGTTCGCCTGCTCGTCGAAGCGGGCCTTCACCTCGACTAGAGCTGCCACCTGCTTGCCCTGCTCGGCCGCGCGCACGAGCGCCGAGACGATGGCCGTGTCCTCTGAGGTGCGATAGAGGGTCTGTTTGATGGCGAGCACGTTCGGATCCTCGGCGGCCTCGGTGATGAACGCCTCGACCGAGGTCGTGAACGAGTCGTAGGGGTGATGGACAAGGACGTCGCGCTCTCGCAACACAGAGAAGAGCTCCACAGGCCCGTCCCCCGCCGTCGCGAGCCGCGGCTGGGTCATGGGCACCCACGGCGCCTCGTGCAGGTCCGGCCGGTCGATCGCGTGCAGCGCCCAGAGCTGGCCGAGCCCTAGAGGGGCGTTGCTTTCATAGATGTCGTCGGCGCCGAGCTCGAGCTCTGCCAACAGCAGCTCGCGGACCTCATTTGGGGTATCGCGGTCGACCTCGAGCCGAACCGCGCGGCCAAAACGCCGACGCCGCAGCTCGGTCTCGACAGCGGCAAGGAGGTCGTCGGCCTCGCTCTCTTCGAGGTCGAGGTCGGCATTACGCGTGACCCTAAAGGCGTGATGGCGTCCTATCTCCATGTGCGGGAACAGTCTCGGCAGGTTCGCCGCGATCAGCTGCTCGAGGGCCACAAAACGCGAGCCGCCGTTCAATGGGACAAAACGGGGCAGCAACGGCGGCACCTTCACGCGGGCGAAGCGCTGCTCACGAGTGCCCGGATCCACGACGAGGACGGCGAGGTTGAGCGACAGATTCGAGATGTAGGGGAAAGGGTGGCCCGGGTCGACCGCGAGCGGCGTCAGCACCGGGAAGATGTCCCTCTCGAAGACGCCGAGAACTCTTGCCTTCTCCTCCGCGTCGAGCTCGTTGACACTTGTCAGGTACAACCCTGCGCTCGCAAGGCTGGGCACGAGCGTGGACTCGAAGACTTCGTCCGCGCGCCCTTGAAGACGCGTGCACTTTAAGCGGATGTCCTTCAGCTGCTCGGACGCGGTCCGCCCGTCGGCTGAGCGCGCCCGCAGACCGGCCGCTACGTGGTCTTTCAGCCCGCCGACGCGGACCTGGAAGAACTCGTCGAGGCCCGAGGACAATATGGCGAGGAACTTCACGCGCTCTAAGAGCGGCAGCGACTCGTCCGCGGCGAGATCGACGAGGCGGTCCGCGAAGTCGAGCCAGGAGAGCTCTCGGTTGAGGAAGCGGTCCGGGCTCGCGAGCACGCTTTCAGCTTTGACATCGACTTTCACGACCCAGACGCTACCGTGAAGTCGTGCAAGCCCTCGCCACTGTCCCGGGTTTGAAACAGCGACGGCGCAGCGAGCTTGGCTTGCTCATCGTCGCCGTCGTCGTGCTCAGCTTCGCCTACCTGCTGGCCTCGCTCGGGACCTACGACGTGCTGCCCGCGAACGCGCTGGAATTCATCGGCGTCTCTGTCGCGCTCGCCCTTGTCGTCCATGTGGCCAACCGGTTCCTCGCCCCCGAGGCCGACCCGGTGATCATGCCGATCGTGCTGTTGTTGAACGGCATCGGCTTTGTCGTGATCTACCGCCTCGACGCGTCGCCGCAGATGGCCGCCGACGCGCCGTGGCACTACCAGGCCGCCTGGACGGTGCTCGGTGTCCTCGCCTATGTGCTGACACTTTTCGTGGTCCGGCGCTCGCGCGACCTCGAGCGCTACCGCTACATGCTCATGTTCGCGGCGCTCGCCCTGCTCGTGCTCCCCCTGGCGCCGGTCATCGGCAGAACCCCCGAGGCGCAACTGAACGGCGTGAAGCTGTGGATCCGCCTCGGGCCGATCACCTTCCAGCCCGTCGAGATCGCAAAGCTCCTCCTTGTGATCTTCTTCGCCTCCTACTTCGTCGAAAAGCGCGAGATGCTCTCTCTTTCGACGCGGCGCGTCGGCAATCGCCTGATGCCCGACCTCCGGCCTCTCGGGCCAATCGCGGTCGCATGGGTCGTGTCGCTGATGGTCATCTTGTTCGAGCACGACATCGGCTTTTCTCTCTTGCTGTTCGTCATGTTCATCACGATGTTGTGGGTCGCCACGGGACGCTGGACATATGTAGTGGGCGGACTGGTGGCCTTTGTCGCAGGGACCTTCCTCGCAGCTCACCTGCCCTTCGCGAAGACCCTCATAGACCAGCGTGTCGGAGCTTGGATCAATCCCTGGGCCCATTACGGCTCTTACGGCTACCAGACCGTGCAGGGAGAAATAGCGCTCGGCCGCGGTGGCCTGACGGGCTCCGGACTCGGCTTGGGCAGCCCCTTCGAGATACCCGTCGCCTATAGCGACTTCATATTCGCGGCAATCGGCGAAGAGCTCGGCCTGCTCGGCACGACCGCGGTCGTGGTCGGGTTCTTGCTCCTGGTCGGCGCCGGCGTGCGCGCCGCGGTACGGGCCCGCTCGGAGTTCTCCCAGCTCGCAGCGGTTGGCTTCACTGCCATCTTGGGCTTCCAGTCCTTCTTCATCATGGCCGGCGTCGTGCGCCTGCTCCCGCTCACGGGCGTGTCGCTGCCCTTTATCGGTTACGGAGGCTCATCACTGCTGGCGAACTATGTCCTCGTGGCCCTGATCGTGCGCATATCGGACGAAGGGGCAACACCTCTCGGGGTCCCTGTCGGACTGCGGCGGCGCTGGAAGCCTGTTAGTTAGCCCCGAGAGGATCGGTCCCGGCAATCGCCAAGACGATGGGCGAGGCCATGATCGGCACCGGCAGGCGCTGACGCAAAGACAGGGCGATCGCGTCAGAAGGCCTGCAGTCGATTGTGCGCGACCCGAGCGGGCCGGAAAGGACGATCTCGGCGCTGAACGAGCTCCCGTTGACGTCTGTTATGTGCACGACGTCCAAGATGATCGAGTACGCCTCGAGCACTTGAGTGAACAGCTCGTGGGTAAGAGGCCGCGGGGTCTCGATCCCCCTTGCCGCGTAAGCAATCGCGATGCCCTCAGCTCCCCCGACCGGGATCCGGAGCTCACGAAATGGAGCGTCCGCCTGTTGTAGGACTACGACCGGGTGCGTCGCCGGCAACATGAGCGCCACCTCGACAAAGAGCATCTGGGACATCTCGGGAGGCGCTAGGAGCGGGTCCAGCTCCGGGCCGTCTTGCTGGCCCGCCAGCTCGATCTCATCGAAAAAAGCAGGCCCATCCTCGAGATCGGCTTTTCCGGGCTCCGGCGCGATCGATTCGTCCAAAGCCGGATCCGGGGCGTCCTCCGCCTCGGCGAGAACCGGCCCGTCCGGCGCCGGCCCAGCACCTTGTTCGGGCCCGTCGGGCTCGCTCGCGATCTCCTCGGTGCCATCAGGCGCCTCACCGTTGGCGCGTGACACCGACGCCGGTCCGCCTTGGACCTCGACGGCGTCTCCTTCAGTGCTCATGGGACTCAACGCCTGCTCGACCGCCGCATTTCGACATTGACCACAAGCCCGACCGTAGCGAAAAACACGATCATGGCGGAGCCACCGTAGCTCACGAACGGAAGCGGGATTCCGGCGATGGGGATGAGACCGACCGTCATCCCGACGTTCTGGAACGCCGAGAAGGCGAACAGCGCCAGCGCCCCTGCGCACAGCATCCTGCCGAGCGGATCCCTGGCGATCTGAGCGGCACGCAGCAGGCGGAAGACGATCACCCCGAACAACCCCACGACGAGCAGTCCTCCGACAAAGCCAAGCTGCTCGCCGACGGCCGAGAAGATGAAGTCGGTCTGTTGAGCCGGGACGAATCCTCCGTTGGTCGCGGCACCGCGGAAGATGCCGGTACCGAAGATGCCACCCGCCCCGATCGCCAGTATCGACTGGGCCAGGTTGTAGTTGGCTCCGCTCGTGCCGGCGCTCTGGTTCAAAAACGAATGGAAACGCTGCAGCTGATAGGCGTGGATCAGCTTGAAATGGAGCCCTCCGATCAGGCCGAGGACTGCGAGCAATGCGAGAAAGCCCAGGTACCTGAGCCGCGCGCCCGAGGTCACGATCATGACCGTGAGCACGACGGTCATGATAAGCGCCGTGCCTAGGTCAGGCTGTTTGTACACGAGCAGGATCGGTATCCCTGCGAGAACGAGAACCACGGCGATGTTGCGGGGGAACATCGTCTCCTGGCGGCTGCAGTAGACCGCGAGCATGACGATGAGTGCGAGGGCTGCGAACTCGGAGGGCTGCAGCTCGAGAGGCCCGAGCGAGAACCATCGCTGAGCCCCCAAAGACGAGTGCCCGAAGTGGCTGAGCACGGCCACGAGCGACAGCACGACCAGCCCGTAGAGCACGTAGGCCCATTGCTCGAGCCAGTGGTAGTCGATCACGGCGACTACGACCATGACAACGAGACCCATCGCGAGCCACAAGAGCTGGCGCTTCAGGTAGTACTTCGGGTCACCCCCGGCGTCCAACTGCGCAACGCGCGTGGCCGAGTAGACCATGACGGCGCCGATCAACGACAGCACCAGGGCACTGCCTACCAGGACGAAGTCGCAATGACGCACCGCCTCCAAGAACGGGTGGCGCTCTCTTCGATGACTCCAGCGCGCCGGCACGCTCTGAGAGTGAACGGCCATGACGGCCAAGGATAACGTCGATGGAAGAGAGCTTTTCTGCGCGTTCGGACCTGCGGGGGCCAACAAGGCCTTGTGTCAGGACCGCGAAACTGCGTTACGGCGGTTCAAATCGCGCGCTTGGGTGAGCTTTCCCTAACCCGCAACATCGTCGCCTGCCAGATCGCTGCCTGGGCTCTTCTGACAGACCCCGCAGGCTCCAAGTGCGCCGAAAGCTCTTTTGGCTGGCCCGAATCGCCAGGTGTCGACTCAAGCGAGTAGAGAAAGTGATCCGGCCATGACCGCGACGACAGCACAGAAAGGCCGCTCGGCGACCCAGGAGCCAAAGCTTTGTGAGCGGTTGGAACTCTAACCCTAAAGCTAAAGCTCAACTAGAGATCGGGGCTTCTCAGAGAACCCGCTTAGTGGGCTGAGCAGGCAATTGACTCTCGGCGAGCTCAAGACCGGAAGCGGGTTGCCACTGCTCAGTGACCACCGCCCACATCACTTGCAGCGGAGGTTCCAAGCCCGTCCAGAGCCTGATCTGTCGTGCGGCTTGGTGCACGAGCATGCCGAGTCCCCCGCGGATCGTTGCGCCGTGCTGCTCAGCTTCGAGGAGAAACGGCGTCAGCGGCGGTTCGTACACGAGATCGACGACGAGTTGGCCGGCGCCGAACCAAGCGGCATCGACCCCGGCTACAACTGTCTTGTCATCGGCGCTCAAATCTCCTCTCGGCGGCTTCGCGAGGCTTGGAGATTCCAGCGGGTCACCCGGGTCCTCGGCCACCTCAGCACCGCCCATCTGGCTGGCCGCTCCGCCAGCCGATTGGTGGCCGGGTCGAAAGCCCGACGCTTTGGCCGGTGACACAGGTAGGCCGAATGGGCCAATCCTCGGCCCGGGCTTTGGAGGAGGAGCCGTTTGGCGCACTGAGCGACTCCGCGGCGACTGGCCTGTCCGGGCGACGGACCCCCCGGGGGCCGCTGGCATAGCCGTCGGAGTTGCCTGGACGACTAGCTCCAGGTCCTTTAGCTCCTCCGGACGTCCGACATGTGCGACCTTGGGAGCCAGTGCCACCGAACGCCAGGCACGTGCTGGTGTCCGGTTGACGACGATGACCTCCGCGGCACCCGCTTCGGCGAGCGCGAGAACAGTCGCCCTCCCTGCGCCGCCCGCGCCTATCACGCCGCATCGGCGACCTGCTGGGTCGAATCCGAGGGCCTCGCGAAGGTCGTCGAGCAGACCGTCACCGTCACAGCTCTCGGCGCGGATCGTCCCGGCTTCGAACACGAGCGTGTTCGCGGCCCCAAGACGCCGGACCTGGCGTGAGTGGCGAGTCGCCACTTTCGCCGCCGCGTCCTTGTGCGGCATCGTCACCGAGAGCCCCCGCAGACCGAGGGCGGCTGCCCCGGTGACAGCCTTTTCGAAAAGGCCCGGAGGCACCTCGAAGGCGAGGTAACACCAGTCGAGGCCGAGTACGGCCAAGGCAGCGTTGTGCAAACGCGGTGAGAGCGAGTGGCGCACCGGGTAACCGATGACGCCAGCGGTCTCGCTCGAGGGGCCGGGCCAGACTATCTTCGGCCTGGAGACGGCCAGCCCAGCTGAGAGGCCGGGCACGACCAACTCTGCCGTGCCGAGCGGCGAAGCTGCGTTCCCGCCCGTCCAAGGCGGAGGTGGTGGCAGGGTCGAAGACTCCGGCTCGACGGGCTCGTGCAGCTCACCCTCGGCCGCCTTTGTCAAAGCGGTGTCGCCAGGAATGGCTTCCTCCTCGAGAGGGCTCACGACTCGGCCCGCTTGTGGTCGAGCCACGACTGCAGCAGCACCGTCGCAGCCAGGGCGTCGATACCCATCCGGTTCCTCGACGCCGCGCCAGAGCGCGACCCGCGAGCTTGGCGAGGACCGAGACGTCCCCGCTCGGTATTGCCCAGGGCCGGATCAGACGCGAAGCGGAGCAGACGGTCGGCTTCCACGGTCGTAAGGCGCTCGTCGTGCAACACGACAGGGACTTCGAGCTGCGCCTCGAGCACCGAGGCCTCGGCCGCAGCTGCCCGTGCCGCCGGCCCGAGCTGGCCCGAGAGGCTCAACGGGAGCCCGACGACGACCAGATCCGCATCGAACTCCGAAACGAGAGCCGCAATCGCACGGTGATCGGCACTCTGCGCGCCGCTGCGCTTGATCACCGAATGAGGGCTCGCGAGCACGCGTCGCGAATCGCTCACGGCCACTCCGATGCGACGTTCCCCGAGGTCAATGCCTATCACTCGCGTTCCCACGACTGCCCCGATCTCCAAAGGCCAGTGGCCAGGCTGAGCGTCGCTCAAGTATCGGCCTGGTTGCCAAGCCCCGCTTCGCTTGAGTCGCGCCCTAGTGACGCACGCAGGTTTTGCACCGCTTGTTCAATACCGGCGACATTACGACCACCTGCGGTTGCGAGCTCGGGACTGCCCCCTCCGCCGCCGCCGACTGCTGTCGCCGCTGCCACCGCAGCCGTCCGGGCGTCGATCCCGGACTCCTTTCGTGCCGCGACCACGACCGCGACGCGCTCGGGTCCGCTAAGGCCGACGAGGCCGACCGCGTCCACGCCGGGGTGGTCTCTCACCGCGATGGCAAGGTCGCGCAACTCCCCTGCCTCGAGCCCATCGCGGCGTTTGACAACGACTTTTCGTTCAGCCCCGGCCGCGAGCTCGCCGGCTTCGTTACGCAGCTGTTCGGAGCGCAATGTCCGCAGCTGCTCTTCGAGATTGTGATTGCTCGCGAGCAGCCTGTCCACCGCCGAGGCAAGCTCGGATGGCTGGGAACGCAATCGCTGCGCCGCCTGTTCGACCGTCTCTTGGTAAAAACGGAGCCGGGCCAGTGAAGCCGCGCCCGTGACTGCCTCTATCCGGCGCGTGTTCGAGCCAATGGAGGCCTCCGAGACGATCTGCAGCGGGCCGATCGTGCCCAAGGCGCTCACATGGGTGCCTCCGCAAAGCTCGACCGAGTCTCCGCCCGCCTCGACGACACGCACGACCTCGCCGTACTTCTCACCGAAAAACGCCATCGCCCCGGCTCCTTCGGCCTGCTTGCGCGTGGTCTCATAGGTCCGCACCGGCTCGTTGCGAAGCACCTCTGAGTTCACGAAGTCCTCCACCCGGGCGATCTCGTCCGCGGACAGCGGCCCAAAATGGCTGAAGTCGAAGCGCAGCCTGTCCGGCGCCACGAGCGAACCCTGCTGGCGCACATGGTCACCCAGGACCTTGCGCAAAGCCCAGTGAAGCAGGTGGGTCCCGGTGTGATTGCGCCGGATCGAGTCGCGCCGCTCCCGATCGATCGCTGCAACCGCCTCCTGGCCGGCCTCAACGCTGCCCTCGAGCACGTAGCCGAGATGGCGAGTCAGGCCTTCGACGACAGATGTCGTGTCGAGGACCCTCACCTTTCCGCTCGGAGTCGTGATCAAGCCCGTGTCGCCTATCTGACCGCCGCCCTCGGCGTAAAAGGGTGTCCGGTCCAAGAAGACCTCGATCAGCTCCGAGCCGGCCGGCGCTTGCTCGCCGTCGAGGTTCGCGAATAAATGGTCCACTGAGCTCACAACGACGGCGAGCACGCGAGCCTCGGCTTCGACCTGCTCGTAACCGAGGAACTGGGTCGGTCCGAACTCGAAGCGGATCTCGCTCCATGCATCGGCGACCGCTTCTGTGCCCGCGGGCCCGGCCACGCCCGCCCGGCCCGCCTCCCGGGCACGCCGGCGCTGCTCTTGCATCGCGTTTTCGAAACCTTCCCGGTCCACTTCGATCCCGCGCTCGCGTGCGATCTCCTCGGTCAGCTCCTTCGCGAACCCGTAAGTGTCGTGAAGCTGGAAGACCACGTCACCTCCGAGCTTTCGCGCCCCGGTGGCGAGCTCGGCCTCGAGCAGGGTCATCCCCGAGCGCAGCGTCCGCAAGAACGCCTCCTCCTCGTGCACGGCGATGCGCTTTATGAGCTCCCGCTCGCGCAGCAGTTTCGGGTAGGCACCGCCCATGACCTCTGTCACGACATCGACAACTCCGGGAGTGACGAGGTCCTTGGCCCCGAGGCGCTGTGCCACGAGCACGGCCCGGCGGATGAGCCTGCGCAGGACATAGCCGCGGCTCTCATTGGAAGGAAAGACACCATCGGCGATGAGGAAGGTGAATGTGCGGGCGTGGTCGGCCACGATGCGAAGACCGACGTCACTCTCTTCGGTGTTGCCATAGACGCGGCCGGTTATGGCCGAAGCCGCCTCGAGGATCGGCGCCACGAGGTCGGTGTCGAAGACCGACTCCACTCCTTGGATCTGGGTGAGGATCCGGTCGAGGCCCGCGCCAGTGTCGATGTTCTTCTGCGGCAGCTCGCTGAGCGTGCCGTCAGCGTGACGGTCGTACTGCATAAAGACGAGGTTCCACAGCTCGACGTAACGTTCGCCCCCCTGGGCCGGACCACCGCCGGGCCCGTACTGGGGACCCCGGTCGAAGAAGATCTCCGAGCACGGCCCGCACGGGCCTGTATCGCCCATCTTCCAGAAGTTGTCCTCGTCGAGGCGCTGCAGGCGGCCGGGCAGCAAGCCCGGAATGTCGCGCCAGAGCGCTTCGGCCTCGTCGTCAGAAACGTGCACGGTGGCCCAGAGCTGTTCGGGGTCAAGGCCGAGGACTTCGGTGAACAGCTCCCAGGCATAAGCGATCGCAAGATCTTTGAAGTAGTCGCCGAAACTGAAGTTCCCGAGCATCTCGAAAAAGGTCACATGGCGCGAGGTCGTTCCGATCACGTCGATGTCGACGGTGCGCACACATGGCTGCACCGTGGTCGCCCTCGGACCCGGCGGTGGCGACTCGGCGAGAAAGTAGGGCTTGAACTGGACCATGCCAGCGATGGTGAAGAGCATCGATGGGTCGTTCGGCACGAGGCTCGCGGCGGGGAGCGCGAGGTGACCACGTTCGACGAAAAACTGCGTGAAAGTGTTGCGCAACTCGTCGGCGTTCAACTCTCGCCTCGCTTTTCTTTCTCCGCCGCGCCTTGCGGCTCGGCCTCGCCCTCAAGTCCTGGCTGTTGCTGTGACCCTTGCCCGCCTTGGGCGGCTTCGCCTCTTCGCGCCCTCCAGCGCTCGGCGAGCACCTTCTCGGCGCCATGGTCCGACGGCTCGTAGTAGCGGCGCCCGGCAAGTGCTTCGGGCAAGTACACGGCTTCGACGAACCCTCGTGGGTCATCGTGAGGATACTCGTAGCCAACGCCATGGCCCAGAGCCGCGGCACCGCGGTAGTGCGAGTCGCGAAGCTCCGCCGGAACCGGCCCGAGAGGTCGGTCACGGACATCGCCTTGAGCTGACCACCAACCAAGTGCAACCCGGTTCGACTTCGGCGCGAGCGCGAGGTGGACCACGGCCTGGGCAAGGTTCAAACCTGCCTCCGGGAGGCCGACGAATTCGACCGCCTGTGCCGCCGCGGTCGCGATCGCGAGTGCGTGCGGATCGGCCATGGCGACGTCCTCGCTGGCAAGGATCACGAGCCGACGAGCGACATAGCGCGGGTCCTCGCCAGCTTCTATGAGCCGCGCCATCCAGTAAAGGCCCGCGTCGGGGTCAGAGCCGCGCAGGCTCTTGATGAGTGCCGAGATGAGGTCGTAGTGCTCCTCGCGCCCGTGGCGAAACGCTCGCGTCTCGCGTGCGGCCTCGATGTCGGCCACTGTGATCGTCGCGAGCGGCCCTGGGCCGACCTTCTCGACAGACCCGCTCGCGCGCCCCCGGGCGCGGGCGAGCGCCATCGCCACCTCCAAGGTCGTGAGCACCGCCCGGGCGTCGCCCTCGGCAAGATCGCAAAGTCGCGAGATCGCCTCGTCCTCAGCTGCGAAGCCCTCGACGCGCACGGCGCGATCGGCGAGCTCGCGAAGATCCGCCGGCGTGAGCGCTTCGAAGCGCCAGAGCGTCGAACGGCTGAGCAGTGGTGCGTTGAGGGCAAAGAACGGGTTTTCCGTCGTGGCCCCCACCAGCACGACGAGGCCTTCCTCGACACCGTGCAACAAGGCGTCCTGTTGGGCTTTGTTGAACCGGTGCACCTCGTCGAGAAAAAGGATCGTACCGCGTCCCTCAGCACCGAGTGCCCGGCGGGCGTCCTCGAGCTCGCTGCGCACGTCTTTGACCCCGGCTTCGACAGCCGAGAGCGCCCGGAAGCGTCGCGCCGTGTGCTCGGCGAGCAGGCGGGCCACAGTCGTCTTGCCCGTTCCTGGAGGGCCGAAGAACACCGCCGAGCTGAGCCTGTCCTCCTCGACTAGCGCACGCAGCGGCGCCCCCGGCCCGAGCAGATGGCGCTGGCCCACGACCTCGTCCAAACGGGTCGGACGCAGGCGGGCCGCCAAAGGCGCCCGCGTCGTCAGCTCCTCGGCGGCGGCGAGGTCGAACAGATCGGGTGGGCGGTTGCCACCCGCCCCGCTCGGTGAGCTCGGCGTCACGCTCCGCTCGTGGCCGGAGCGCTCGGAGCCTGAGGCGTCACGACGCGGATGCCGAGCTCGGCCAGCTGCCTCGCTGTAATCGGTCGCGGCGCGCCCGACATGAGGTCCGCCCCAGATTGGGTCTTCGGGTAGGCGATCACCTCGCGGATGTTGTCCTCACCGGCGAGCAGCGCTACGAGGCGGTCGAGGCCGACGGCAAATCCCCCGTGAGGCGGCGCGCCGTAGCGGAACGCACCGAGGAGAAAACCGAAGCGGGTCTCGGCGTCCTCGTCAGAGATGCCAAGAGCGGTAAAGACACGCCGCTGGATGTCCGCGCGGTGGATACGGATGCTGCCCGAGCCGAGCTCCCAACCGTTTAGGACCAAGTCGTAGCTTTGCGAACGCACCGCGAGCGGATCGCGCTCAAGCAGGTCGATGTCGTCTGGGTGCGGCATCGTAAATGGGTGGTGAGCGGCGATGAGGTGGCCCTCCTCGTCGATGCCCTCAAAGAGCGGGAACTCGGTGATCCAGGTGAATCGGAATGGTCTATCGCTAATCGCGGGCTGGCCCAGATCGAGGCGCAGCTGACCTAGCACCTTGCAAGTGAGCGCCCGCGCACCAGCGACGATGAGCAGGAGGTCTCCCTCCTTGGCCGATGTCGCGGCAACGATTTGGGCCTGATGAGCCTCGCTCAGGAATTTCGCCACCGGCGACTCCAAGACACCGTCGGCCTGCACGCGCATCCACACGAGGCCAGCCGCGCCGAGCCCACGGGCACGCTCGACAAGTGAGTCGAGACGGCTGCGAGTCAACTCCCCCCCACCTCCAAAACAGATCGCCCGCACGGTCTCGGCACCCGCGAAAGCCTTGAACTCGGTGCCTGCGACGGCGGCGTCGAGTGGTACGAGCTCCATCGCGAAGCGCAGGTCCGGCTTATCGGTCCCGAAACGCTCGAGGGCCTCGTTCCACGTCATCGTCACGATTCCAGGCGGCCGCTCTCCTGTGACAGCTGTCGTAGCCTCGATCACGGCCTCGCTCACAAATCCATGAATGTCGGCCTGGCTGACAAATGACGCCTCGATGTCGAGCTGGGTGAATTCGAACTGGCGGTCGGCGCGCAGGTCCTCGTCGCGCATGCACCGGGCAATTTGGTAGTAGCGGTCCATCCCCCCGACCATGAGAAGCTGCTTCGCGATCTGGGGAGATTGAGGCAGCACGTAGAACGATCCCCGTTGCAAGCGCGAGGGGATCGCGAACTCGCGGGCGCCTTCGGGCGTCGGCGTCCACAGCATGGGCGTCTCGACCTCCACGAAGCCCTGGCGCTCCATGGCCCTGCGAAGCGCGCTGTTGACCTGTGCCCGCAGACGCAAGTTGCGCTGCATCCGGGCCGTGCGAAGGTCCAAGTACCTATAGCGCAGGCGGACCGACTCGTCTGTCTCTGAGCGCGAGTCGAGCGAGAACGGAGGCGGCTCGGCGCTAGAGAGAAGCTCGAGATCGCATTCGCCGAGCTCGACCTCACCGGTCGAAAGTGCCGCGTTGATCGTTCCGTCACGTCGCAGCCTCACCGTCCCGGTGATGCGCAGCACCTGTTCAGAGCGCACGTCGCTAGCACCGTCTACTACACACTGGATGATCCCGGTGTGGTCGCGAAGGTCCACGAAAGCCAAGTGCTCGCCGTGCTCGCGCCGGCGCGCCACCCATCCGCAAACACTCACCGCGCGGCCTGCGTCACCGGCACGCAGCGCGCCGCAGTAGGCCGTACGCAAACCGGCCGGAACCAAGTCCTCGTCGACTGTCAAGCTCATCGTGACCTCGTGATCTCATAAAGGCAGGCGGCGAGGGCATCGCGGGCCACCTTTTGTTGTTTGTGCGCATCCGGGCCCCGAAGCACCCGGATTGTTACTAGCCCCTCGGCGAGATCATCGTCGCCGACGATGCACGCCGCTGTCGCTCCAGAGCGGTCGGCAGCTTTTAGTTGCGCCTTCATCGAGCGACCGTCAAAGGCCCGCTCGACAGCCAGCCCGCTGGATCGAAGCTCGGCGCACAGCTCGAGGGCGACTCCCGCCTGGGTCGTGTCGACGACAAAAGCGTCGAGTCCCCTGCTAAGGCGCATGTCCTCGGCCGAGAGCGCGCCATCGATATCACAGGCGAGCAGGATCCGCTCGATTCCGGCCCCGAATCCGACACCGGATACCTCCGGACCACCAAGAGCGGCCACGAGCCCGTCGTAGCGACCGCCCCCGCCGACGCCATCAACGAACTCCGAGCCGTACTCAAATGTCGTGCGCGTGTAGTAGTCGAGGCCCCGCACGAGAAAGTCGTCATGCTCATACGCGATCTTGAGCCGATCGAGCCCGCCTAGCACCGCGCCGTAGTGAGCCCGGCAGTCCTCACAAAGCGAGTCGCGCAACCTCGGGGCGCCGGCCACGAGCTTGCGGCACTCGGGCTTTTTGCAGTCGAGGATCCGCAGCGGGTTCAGCGACCATTTGTAGCGGTGCTCGTCGCACAGCTGCTCGACGTGCGCCTCGAGAAAAGCCGCCAACAGCTCGCGATAGCCCGGCGCGCAGTTTGCGTCGCCGAGCGAGTTGACCCGCAGACGCAGCGACCTCAGGCCCAAGTCGTCATAGAGGCTCGCCAGCAAGGAGATCACCTCGACGTCCGCCATCGGGTCCTCGGTGCCGAGCACCTCGACGCCAAGCTGGTGGTGCTGGCGGAAGCGCCCCGCTTGAGGACGCTCGTAGCGGAACATGGGCGCCACGTACCAGGCCTTGAAAGGCGGCACGGGCGAGTGCTGGACAAAGGCGCGCACGACAGACGCCGTGCCCTCGGGACGCAGGGCTATGTCGCGGCCCCCCCGGTCGGTGAACTCGTACATTTCTTTTGTCACGACGTCTGAAGAGTCTCCCGAGGACCGGCGGAAGACCTCGGTGTCCTCAAATGTTGGGCTCATGACAAGGCCGAATCCAGACCGCCGCGCCAAGACGGCAAAGCGTCCGACGAGCTCGACCCAGCGCGCGCTCTCGGGAGGGAGGATGTCCTGGGTCCCCTTAGGGGACTGGAAGCTCTTCACCGGGCAGCCGGCGCGGGAGCGTCGCTCCTCCCAGGCACGAGGCGATAGGCGTCATAGACACTGTCGAGCAGCCTGAGGTTCTCCAAAAGCGAGTCGAGGTGCTCTGGGTCCGCGAGCTCGAATTCGAAACGCATGCGGCTCACCCTATCCGGCGTCGTATGGGTCGACGAGGAGATGATGCTCACGTGGTGCTCGGACATGACCTTGGCCACATCGGCCAGTAGGCGCGTCCGGTCAAGTGCTTTTACCTCGATCGCGGCCACGAATACCCCCGTGCGGTCCTCGTCCCATTCAACCTCGATGAGCCGCTCCTTCTCGTCCGCTGCGAGCGCGATCGCATTCGCACAGTCCTCCCGGTGTACCGACACGCCGCGGCCGCGGGTGACAAAGCCGATGACGCGGTCTCCTGGCACCGGGGTACAACAGCGCGAGAGGCGCACCATGACATCATCGAGGCCTTCAACGTAGATCCCCGTCGAGACGCGCCGACGCGACGTGCGCCTCGGCTGCAGGGCGGTCGAGGGAAGCTGCTCCTCGCCCTCGCCCCCGCGCAGCTCTCGCTCGATCCGCTGCACGAGCGCCTGGCCGGAGATGTGGCCCTCGCCGAGCGCGGCATGGAGAGCATCGAGGTCGCCGTAGCCCATAGAGGTCGCAACGGCGGTCAAAGTGGGCGAGTTCTGCAGCTTTTGGACCGGCAGGCCGCCGCGGCGCAGTGCCCGTGCCAGCTCCTCGCGACCGGTCTCGATGGCGTCCTCGCGACGCTCTCTCGAGAACCATTGCCTGATCTTGTTGCGCGCCCGGGGCGAGGTGGCAATCTGCAGCCAGTCGCGCGAAGGCCCGGCTGAGGCCGTCTTTGATGTGACTATCTCGACTGTGTCGCCCGAGTGCAGCTTCGAGTCGAGGGGCAACAGGCGCCCGTTGACCCTGGCCCCGACGCAGCGGTGGCCAACTTCGGTGTGGATGGCGTAGGCAAAATCGACCGGCGTGGCTCCAGCTGGCAATGTCACGATGAGGCCCTTTGGAGTGAACACGTAGACCTCGTCCTGCTCGAGGTCGATCTTCAGGGTCTCGAGGAACTCCACCGGGTCGGGGGTCTCGCGCTCCCAGTCCACGATCCTTTGCAGCCATGCGATCTCGTCGGTGGACCGGGCCCCACGTTGCGCCCCGGGCTTAGCCGTTCCAGAGGCCTTGCCGCTCGCGGGTTTGGCGCCGGCTGCCTCTTTGTAGCCCCAGTGCGCGGCGATGCCGAACTCGGCCCTGCGGTGCATTTCCTGGGTGCGGATCTGGATCTCGAGGGGCTTTACCCGCGGTCCGACGACGGTTGTGTGCAGAGACTGGTAGAGGTTGAACTTCGGGGAGTTGATGTAGTCCTTGAAGCGGCCCTGCACGGGGGGCCACAAGGCGTGCACCGTCCCGAGCGCCGCCCAGCAGTCCTTCTCCGCTGTGACGATCACGCGGATCGCTACGAGGTCGTGGATCTCGTCGAACTCCTTGCCGCGCACGACCATCTTCTCGTAGATGCTCCACAGGTTCTTTGGGCGCCCGGTCACCTCCGCCTCGATGCCGGCTGCCGAGAGCCGTTCGCGTACCAAAGCGAGCACATCGGCGAGCTCGACTTCGCGCCGCGGGGCACGCGTCGCGACCATCTGGGCGATCTCGGCGAAGCGCTTGGGGTGCAAGGTCTCAAAGGCGAGGTCCTCGAGCTGCCACTTGATCTCCTGGATGCCTAGGCGATGGGCCAAAGGCGCGTAGATGTCGCGGGTCTCCTCGGCGGTACGACGCTGTTTCCACTCCGGCATCACCGACAGGGTCCGCATGTTGTGGAGCCGGTCGGCGAGTTTTATGACCAGCACGCGCCAGTCGCTCGCCATGGCGACGAGCATCTTGCGCATCGTCGCGGCCTGCTGAGCCTCCTTCGAGTCGAAACGGAGCCTGTCGAGCTTTGTGACCCCGTCCACAATGGCGGCGACGGCAGGACCGAATTCGACCTCGATCTGGGCCAAGGTGACGCCGGTGTCCTCCACCGCGTCGTGGAGCAAGGCGGCCGCGGCGGCGACGTTGTCAAGGCCGAGGTCGGCGATGATCGTCGCGACTGCCACCGGATGGGTGATATAGGGCTCACCGGAAAGGCGATACTGGCCCTCGTGCGCCTTGGTGGCATACGCGTGCGCCCGCCGGACCAGCTCAAGGTCCTCGCCCGAGCGGCGCGAGCTCAGCGTCGAGATGATCCCGTCGACCTCTGAGGTCTCCGGTGGGATGAGCGAACGCGCGGGGTTCTCGGGGATCTCCGGTGCTGTCTCGCTCGGCGCAGCGATCGGCCCGAGCGGCGCGGGATCGACTGCAGACATAACCTGAATCTACCGCCTAAGGGCGGTCCGACCTGCGAGCCGACCGGTCCAGCGAATCGAAACGGAACCGTGCGCCCACTAAAGTCCCTGCTAGAAGGTGCGGGGTCCTCGAGCCGGACACGACGACAGTGAAAGAGCATTGCTGTGACAACACCTCCCGAAACTGAAGCCGAACTGGCCGAGGAGACGGGTCCACCCCAGTTCCATCGGGCGAAGCCACCGTCGCTTCGGGCGGCCTTTGTCGTGCTGGCCTGTGCCGCGATCGTGACATTCGGGGGCTTCGCGGTCGCGCTTGTTGGCGACGGGCAGAGCGCGCCGGCGACAGTGAGCGGTCTCGCGACTGCGGTGCCGGGAGTAAACCTCGCAGCGGTGGGCGCTTCTGGGGTGTTGCAGCGCATCGCGAGCGGTGGCACCCCCCCATCGGACATCCTCGGCGCACTCGTCGTGCCGAACGGGGCGCGCATCGAGGGGACAACGACCCAGGACGCGAACGTCGACCAATACGACCGCGCCATGAAGTTCCAGGTCACCACGACTACGAGCGAGCTCGTCCGCTTCTACCGCGCAGAGCTCCGCCGAGCCCGCTGGTCGATGCTCGGGACCTACCCGTTAGCGGGAGCCGGAACCGAGATCCTCGCCCAGCGGGCCGGCAGCGACGGCTACGAATGGGAGGTCGGGGTGCTCGTGGCCCCCATCAATCCCTCGATCTCGCCCTCACTGGCAGGAGACGGGCAGACCTCGGCCGTTATGGGGCTCACGCTCAGGCTGTTCGAGGTCCCGGACGCGTCTTGAGCCTCGCTGTCGACACCGGGAACGCCCGTCATGGCCAAGGCTAAAGGTGTGAACAAAACGGCGCAGGTCAACAAGTCGAGCGGGTAGATGAGATAGCCAAAGCGCGTGGCGGGGGCGAGCAAGGTTGCCAGCAGCATCGATAAGCCGCTGAAGCCCGCCGCGCTCTGCGGGCTCGAAGGGGTCCAACGCTTGAGCCCGTACCCGACTGCAGCCAGCCCGATGCAGCCCAACAGAGCGATCAGCTCCGGCTTGTGGGAAGGGAACAGCACGACCAGCTCCTGGCCCAACAACGGGCTCGCCGCGGGCGACTTGACCTTGGTCAGCCCGAGCGGGAACTTGATGGCATTGGTGACAAAAGCGTGCCAATCAGAGCCGATGCCGATGCCGAGCACAGGAATGACCACGGCCAGGATCGCCACCGAGTAACGAAGCACTGCCCGGCGTCCCTGCTTGTCCCATTCGCCGAGAGTGAGCAATGCCAGCAGCGGCCAGGCGGTGAACTTCAAGGTGCCCGCAAGGCCCACCGCCAGGCCCGACGAGATCGGTCTTCGGCGCGTGGCGAGAGCCAGGCCGAGAACCATCAGAGCGATCACGGGCAGGTCGTCGCCGCCGGTCACCATCGGGAGGGCCCCGCTCGGCAACACGACCACGACCTGGAACAGACGCCATCGTCGCCGCGAGGGGACATCCGCGATCAAAAGGGCAGCCCCGAGCACGATGAGGGTGAAGCCTGTCAAAGGTATCCGGGCGTCTTTGAGCTCCGCAGGCCCGGAGGTGGCATTGATGAGACCGAAGGGGATCATTCCAGGCAGGTACGGGAAAAAGGAGTTCTCCGACTGGCTCGTGACTGACGTGCCGATCCCCTTGGGGTTCGCGAGATAGCACTGCTTGTGGTGCATCAGCCGGTCCCCACATGCCTCGATGACGGTCACCTCGTTTTGGACCTCGTCACCGGGATGGTGCTCGGCCCTAAGCACAACCTCGACGCTCAGGGGGACGAGCATGACAGTGATCGCGAGCCCGACGATGATGCCGTTTCTCAGCCGGTCAGATCTCTTGGCGGTCCCGCCTCGGGGGGCCTTTCGCGAACCTCGGCGCGCTGCCACAAAGCACAAGACGACTCCGAGCGCGTACGGGCCGAGCGCCATCTCGGCCCATTGGCGATAGTCGGCACTCCTGCCGAGCAGGATCGTGCCGAAGGCAAGGATCGCCGCAAGCAGGTACAACAGGGCGTCCTGATCGAGGACCGACAATGCCACCAGTCGATCTCGCCAGCGAAGCGCGGTGCGCAGGATCGCAGGCATCCCCCAGATCGTATAGGCCCGGCGACATCCGGGGCCGGGCACGAAAAGGGCCGCCCGCCGAAACACGGGCGGCCCGCTTTGGACTTGACCTCTCAGCGGTTCGGCTGAGGCGTGTAGCGCAGGTAGGGCTTGATGGCCCTGAATCCTTTCGGGAACTTCTGTGTCGCTTCCTCGTCGCTGACAGCTGGGACGATGATGACGTCTTCGCCCTGGTGCCAGTTGACCGGAGTCGCGACCTGGTAGCCCGCGGTGAGCTGCAGCGAGTCGATCACGCGAAGTATCTCCTCGAAGTTGCGCCCCGTGCTGGCGGGATAGGTGATCGTGAGCTTCACCTTCTTGTCCGGGCCGATCACGAACACAGAGCGCACCGTCAAGGTGTTGTCCGCGTTCGGGTGGATCATCCCGTACAGGTCCGCCACCTTGCGATCAGTGTCCGCGATGAGCGGGAAGTTGAGCGAGTGTCCCGTAGCGTCCGCGATGTCGCCCACCCAACGCTCATGGGAGTCGAGCGGGTCCACCGACAAACCGATGACCTTGGCGTTGCGCTTGTCGAACTCGCCCTTAAGGCGCGAGACCTCTCCAAGCTCTGTGGTGCACACAGGCGTGAAGTCCTTCGGGTGCGAGAACAGGACCCCCCACCCGTCACCCAGCCACTCGTGAAAACTGATCGTTCCCTGGGTCGTCTCCGCGGTGAAATCGGGGGCGACGTCGCCCAGCTGAAGTGCCATCTCTTGTCTCCTGTCCTAGATCCGACCGTTCCCGGCCCCTTACGGCCGTGATGCTTGGGCGATGACATTAGTCGGGATTTGTTTCAGTCGTGTCAGCGCCAGACTGCCATTTCGCGGCGACCGAGGTGCCTTTTGCACGCCTTGGCTCGAAAGTGGCCACCCACGGTGCACAGCTAGTGATGGCGAGTGACTGACGATTCTCACGCGAGCAGCAGGCGTCCGAGCCGCCGTGAGGCGCCTATAAGCCCGATCGTCCCGAAGAGGCCCAAGTAGGCAGCGTGCACAAGCAGGACCGGGCCCACCGCCCCTGTATCGAGGCCGCGCAGCAGAGCAACCCCCTGATAAAGCGGCGTGAGGGTCACGAGGATGCGAATCCATTCGGGGTACAAAGAAAGCGGGTAGAAGACCCCCGAGAACAAGAACAAGGGCACGATCGCAAGCGAGATCAGGTCGAAATCCTGCCAGCTGCGCATGTAGCAGGTGCCGAACATCCCCATGCCGGCGAAGGCGAAGCTGACGAGCATGGCCGCAGGCAAACAGAGCACTGCCCAGAAAGAGCCGACGAGACCGAGGGCGCTCATCACGACCAGAAATGCAAGCGAGTAGACCGTCCCTCGAATAAGCGACCATGTCAGCTCCCCGATCGCCACGTCACCGACGCCGAGGGGGGTCGCGAGCACGGCGTCGTAAGTCTTGGCGATCTTGAGCTTGAAGAAGATCCCGAAGGTGGAGTCGAAGATGGCGCCGTTCATGGCGGAGGAGGCCAACAGCCCCGGGGCGACGAAATCCGTGTACGGGATCGAGCTGCCGGAGATCTCGAGGTGGCCGACGAGGTGATTGAGCCCCACCCCGATCGAAAGCAAGTAGAACAACGGCTCGAAGAACCCCGAGACAAGGAAGATCCATCCGCGCCGATAGGCGACGATGTTGCGCTCGACAAGGCGCCGGGCTCGGCCGCGCGAAAGCCCGACCGGCGGGATTACCCGCAGCGACAAGCCGAGTGCAGTGACGTCGGAACTGCTCATTGCTCCCCGCTCATTGCACGAGCCTGCGGCGGTAGGTCATCCTCGCTGCCAGCACTCCGCCGAGGAGCATCACGGCCAGGTATGCGACATGACCGAGATCGTCCAGCAATGCCACGCGCCCGAGCACGAGGTCGCGACATAGGGCGACACCGTGGTACAGCGGCGTGCAACGAGCGACGACCTGCAGCCATCCCGGCAGCTGAGTCACGGGGAAGAATGTCCCTGAGAACAAGAACAATGGGACGACAACGAACCGGTACAAGACGATGAAGGACTGATCGTTTTCCTGAGTGGCGCTAAAGGCCATGACAGGGGCCGAAAAAGCCGCCCCGGTGAGGACAGCGGCGGGAAAAGCCGCCATGGCCCAGGGCGACGCGACGGTGCCGAACGCGGCCATCACTCCGAGGAAGACCCCCGATGCGAGGCCAACGCGGGTGATTATCCAGAGAAAGTGGCCGTAGAGGACGTCTGTGACCTCGAGAGGTGTGGCGAGCATGGCGAGGTAGGTCTTGAGCCACTTGATGCCGGCCATGACCGGATAGGTCGACTCGTTCGTGCCGATCTGCATGGCCGTGCCCGCCAGCAGGCCCGGGGCCAGAAACCATATGTACCGCACGCCGTCGACGGCGTTGTTCGAGCCGCGGTCTATGAGGTGTCCGAGGCCGACACCGATCGCGGCGAGGTACAAGAGCGGATAGAGGAAAGTCGTCGTAAGCGATCCCCTCCAGGTCCGTTTGTAGGAGAGGAGGCTGTACTCATAAGCCCGCAGCGCAAGCGGCCTCGCCGCCCGTACTCGGTTGGTTGTCGCCTTAGCCGGCGATGTTCGCAGGCTCACTCGACCAGGCTCCGACCGGTCAGGTGCAAGAAGACATCTTCGAGCGTCGAGCGCCTCACGAGCGCAGCGATGGGAGACTTGCCCCGAGACCTCACCGCGTCGAGTGTCGCGTCGCCCTCGTCGGTGTAGAGCAGCAGCCGGTCGGGCAGTACCTCGACCCTCTCGGCGAGGTCGGCCAGGGTCTCTCCGTGCGCGGCGTGAGCCTCCGGCTCGAAACGCAACTCCACGACCTCGCGTGTGGACCACTTTTCGATGAGCTCGCTCGGTGACCCCAAGGCCGCGATCCGCCCCGCGTCCATCACCACGAGCCGGTCGCAGAGCTGCTCGGCCTCGTCCATGTAATGGGTCGTTATGACAAGGGTCACGCCCTCGCGCTTTAGCCGGTAGAGACGGTCCCACAACAAGTGGCGCGCCTGTGGGTCCAAGCCAGTGGTCGGTTCGTCCAAGATGACGAGCTCCGGAGTCGACACAAGGGCCCTCGCGATCGTGAGCCGACGCCGCATCCCACCCGAGAGCGGGTCGACGCGGTCGTCGGCACGCTCGGTGAGCTGGGCGAATGCGAGCAGCTGGTCGACGCGCTCACGCAGCTGCTTTTTCGGAATGCCGAAATATCGGCCGTACAGATAGAGGTTGTCGCGCACGGTCAGCTCGAGGTCGAGCGTGTCTTCTTGGGGGACGAGGCCGATCCTGGCGCGTATGGATGAGCCGTCGCGCATCGGGTCGAGCCCGAGGACGCTGAGCGACCCGGCCGAGAGTGGTGACAGGCAAGCGATCATGCGCATCGTCGATGTCTTGCCCGCCCCGTTCGGGCCGAGAAAACCGAAAGCCTCCCCAGCTCGGATCTCGAAGTCGATCGAATCGACGGCGGTGAATTCCCCGAAACGCTTAGTGAGGCCGCGCGCCTGGACGACCGAGGTGACTGCCCCATTCGGCGTCGAGTCCAAACCGGGGCGCGTCGAGTCCGAAGGCCTCACCGTCTCTTGATGCAACAACGCATCGTCACCCGACCGCATCGGCAATCCTCAGCGCAACAAGAACCCCGCCGCTAGAACCAAACCGGCTACCACGCTGGGCGGGGCGGGCCTGCCACCAGGCCCTAGAATCTCTAAAGCGTGCAGCAAGATCCCGTTTGGCGCCGTCTGAGGGCCGGAGTCCTCGCTCTCGTGCTGTCCATGGGAGTTGCCACCGCCGCCATGCTCCCGTTCCGGAGCCATGTAAGCGTAGCGGCCGCCGCCCTCGTCTTAGTCTTGCCCGTCGTCGGCGCCATGGTCATCGGTGGCGCCTGGGTCGGGCTCGTCGCGGTCGTGCTCGGCTTTGTCGTTCTCGATGCCTTGTTCATCCCGCCCTTTGGGACCCTGGCTGTCGGCAGCGGTCAGAACTGGCTCGCTCTTGTCGTCTATGTTGCAGTCGTCCTTCTCGTGGCCGCTGTCGTTTCGCGTCTTCAAGATCTGCGGACCGACTCTTCGCGCCGTGCGGCCGACTCGCGTCGGCTCCTCGAGCTGTCCGAGCTGCTCGTGGCCGACAAGCCGGTCTCAGATATGCTCGGCGTGGTCGCATCGAGCGTCCGCAGTGCCTTCAGCCTCGAGACTGTGGCGCTGTTGCTGCCCTCAGGCGAGAACGGCTACCTCGAAGTCGTCGCGTCCGACGGTCTCGAGCTCGAGGGCGAATCGCTCAAGCGCATCCTGCCGTCTCCGGGGACGCCGGCCTCACTGACCGGAAGCGTCGTCGCCGGTGCCCTCCTGCGGCAGATCCCCCTTGCGGCCGCTGGACGCCCAGTTGGGCTCCTGGTTCTCCGGGGTCGGGCACTCGACATGCACGACCGTGGCCTTCTGTCGACTTATGCCAACCACGCCGCACTCGCCATCGAACGCGCCCAGCTGCGAGAACAGGCTCTGCGCGCGGACGTGCTGCAGGAGGTCGACGAATGGCGGGCGGCACTGGTCGGCACGGTCGCCCACGATTTGCGAACTCCGCTCGCCTCGATCAAAGTCGCCGTCTCCGCGCTTAGAGAACCTGGCATCGCTCTCGCGGAGCTCGCGCGCTGTGACCTGCTCGAGACAATCGAGGAGCAGACGGACCGCTTGACGCGCCTTGTCAGCACAGTGCTCGAGCTTTGGAGGCTCGAGGCCGGCGCTCGTCGGCCAAAACGCGAGCCGGTCGTGGTCGACGATCTCATCGACGAAGCCGCCGCGCTTGTCGAGAGCTCACTCGACGCCTCGCGACTTGTCCGAGTCGTGTCGGCAGGACTACCTCCGCTCGAGGTGGACCCCACCCTCATCGCCCAGGCTCTCGCGAACCTGCTCGAGAACGCGGCACGCCACAGCCCCTCTGACGCCGAGGTGGTCGTGGAGGCGAGGCGTAGTCGTGGTCTCGTGGACGCGATCGAACTCGCTGTCTCCGACGCGGGCCCTGGCGTGCCTCCCGACCAGCGCGAACTCGTGTTCGACCTCTTCCACCGCGGGGCCGGCGGTGGTCGTGCCGGGCTCGGCCTCGCGATCGCGAAGGCCTTCGTCGAGGCTCACAATGGTCACATCGGCGTTGGAGCCGCGCGACAAGGGGGCGCACGCTTTGCGATAACCCTGCCCACCGGCTCCTCGCTTGTCGGCGATCACCTGTCAGAGGACAAAGTGTTCTCGTGACGCGAGTGCTTGTCGTGGACGATGATCCGGCGCTTTTGAAAGCGCTGCGGATTGGCCTCGAAGCAAGGGACTTCGAGGTCACCGTCGCCCGCAGTGGCACCGAGGGGCTCTCCCGTGCGGCACAGGCGGCGCCGGATCTGGTCGTCCTCGATCTCGGGCTGCCCGACCTCGACGGCGTCGAGGTCTGCAGGCGGCTGCGGCAGTGGACCGATGTACCGGTGATCGTGCTCTCGGCGCTCGACAGTGAGGACCGAAAGGTCCTCGCCCTCGACAGCGGGGCCGACGACTACGTCACCAAGCCATTCGGGATGCAAGAGCTCGAGGCCCGCCTGCGAGTTGCCCTGCGACACGCAGCGGCTCGCACTCCTTCCGAAACCCAAGCGGCTCTGGCCGTTGGTCCCATCTGCTTGGACGTCGCCTCACGGACTGTCGAGGTCGCGGGGACACCGGTCGAGCTCACCGCGCGCGAGTTCGACCTGCTCGCGTTCTTGGCGCGCAACGCCGGCAAGGTCTGCACCGACGGAACCATCCTCCGGGAGCTCTGGGGACCGGGATACGGCAACGAGGCCCATTACCTGCGGGTCTACGCGAGTCGGCTTCGCAGAAAGCTCGGCGACCAGGCTGGCCCGCTCCTACGGACCAACCCAGGTGTCGGTTACCAGCTAGTGGACGAACGGCCCGTCCAGCCGCGCTCGGGCGAGAGCGGTGGCTCCGGCCACGAACGCGAAACCTCGGGTGCCGAAGGCACAAACCCACCGGCTGGCGGGGGGCCATAGCCACCAGGCGCCGGGGGCACGGGGCCACCCGCGGGCGGGGAGCCACACAGACGGGGGGAACTGGCGAGCACTTGACCCATAGCCCGCAGACCCGCCCGGGCCGTAACCGGGCGCCGCGCTGGGCACCTACCCCGCTGGCGGTCCCGGCGGCCACGGGTAACCGCTTGGACCCATGCCGTAGCCGCCCTGGCTGAACGCTTTTTGTGAACGGGTCACTCCGAGAACGCGAAGACGAAGAACGTGACAATGTTCACGATCAGGACGAGTCCCAAGAGCACGAACCATCCCGAATAGCCGGCTTTTCGTGATGATCTTGACCGTGCCCACAGTGCAGGCAATGAGCATCGCCAAGTAGATGAGCCCCGCCACGTCTCCGAGCCGAGCGTCGATCCGAGAACGAGCATTCCGACCACCTCTTGCGGGTGCTCTCCGTCTCCTGCAATAGGGCTCCAGGACCGCGTCAAAAGCGAGCGAGACGCCGAAAAGGATGTACCGGGATGACCCTATGTGGCGTTGTACAAGCCAGCTCTTGTCGGCGACGGCTCTCCGGTGCGGCTCAGTTGGGCGGTTCGGACCGACCCGGGTTTTCGGGCCAGGGCGGTGGGGATCCTGGGGGCGGGTTTGCCGGGCCGCCTGGGGGCGGTGGCCAAGAAGGAGCGGAGGCGGGCGGGGGCGAAGCGGGCCCGCCTGGGGGCGGTGGCCACGCGGGCGGGGTGAACTGGGGCGTCCCGGACCCGTAGGAAGGCGGCGTCTGTCCCGGCCAGGCCGGTGCGGGGTAACCGCCTTGGACAGGTCCTGCGAAGCTGCCTTGGCGGTAGTTGCGCAGCTCCTTGTCGACGGGCCAGTCCGCGAAGGCGAAGATCAGGATCATCACCAAGTTCACGAGCGGGATGATCAACAAGATCGCGAACCAGCGAGAATAGCCTGCCTTGGGAAGCACCTTCAGTCCGGCGACGATCCAGATAATGCCGGAAAGGAGCAGGATCAGGACAGTGCCTCCACCACTGGTCCGGTGTGCAGCGGAGAGAAGTTCCATGCCAGACCACCTCTTCGCGGGCACTCCCCGGACCGCTCGGTCAGGGCTTCCTACCCGCCTTGGCCGAGCGTAGACCGCGCGCAGACAGACGGCGTCGATACTGGCTTTGACACCACGCGACCCGTTCACGCGGCAATGCTGAACCTCCAGAGAGGAGGCCGATGCTGGGGGTCGTCACTCCGGTGCCTTATCTTGTGGCCGTAATGGTTGCCGTTGCCGCCGGGTCGGTGCTGTGTGTGCGCGCGAGGCGCGCACCGGGGCGCTGGGCCACGGTCACCGCCCGGGCGATCGCGGTCGTCCTCGTCGCCGACGCGGTCAGCTTCATCCTCGCAAAGCTCACCCAGGGCATCTTCTCGGCAAAGACAGACCTGCCTTTTGCCTTGTGCGATGCCGCCGTCCTCGTGGCGGCGGCGGCGTGCTGGTGGGAAAAGCCGGTCCTGGTCGAGCTCACTTACTTCTGGGGCCTGGCCGGCACGCTTCAGGCCGTCGTCACGCCGGACCTCAACGCCGGCTTCCCGCACCTTGTCTTCTTCCAGTACCTCGCAGGCCACCTCGGCATCGTGCTCGCGGCTATATACCTGGTCGTCGGGCTGCGGATCTCCCCCCGACCCGGGTCGGTGCTCTCCAGCTTTGCGATCACTGTCGGATATACGGCATTTGTTGGAGTCGTCGATGGGCTGAGCGGGGCCAACTACATGTTCTTGCGCCGTCCCCCTTCGAACTGGACCCTGCTCCGCCTGCTCGGTCCCTGGCCGTGGTACATCGCCAGCGCCGCGGGCGTCGCACTCTTGCTCTTCGCGCTGCTCGACCTTCCCTTTTGGATCTCTCGGCGTCGACATGGCTGATCGCACCGATCCGGACACAGCCACTCCGAGCGAGCCGGCCAACTCAAACCTGCACCTGCATGGATGGCGCGAACCGACGATCGTGGGCGTGGCACTGCTGGCCGCCGCAGCCGGCTTCGGCCAGTTCGGCGCCGTCGCGGCCCTGGGGGACGTCGCGAAGCACTTCGGGCACATAACTCACGGTGCCACGATCGCCGAGCAAGCGGGACTGTCGGGGACCAAGCTCGGGATCGGGCTCGCCGTCTTGCGCCTCGCCTCGCTCGGGGGCCTGCCATTGGCTGGTTTGGCCGACAGGTTCGGGCGCCGCCGGATGATGCTCGTGACCTGTTCACTCGGGTTGGCCCTCACAGCGGTTTCCGCCGTCAGCCCGACCTACTGGTGGTTCGTAGCCATCTTTGCCCTCGGCCGGCCGCTTCTCAGCGCCACCTCGGGTGTGGCCCAGGTCTCGGCCGCCGAGCAGACCTCATCCTCACAGCGGGCCAGGGCGGTCGCGCTCATCGCTGCCGGCTACGGGATCGGCTCTGGAGTGATCGCGATCGTGCACAGCCTCGGATCGAGCACCCTCGGATTCCGCGGCGTGGTCCTGCTCGCGCTCTTGCCTCTGGCCGCTCTCCCCTTCATCTCGCGCTCGATCATCGAGCCGGACCGTTTCAAGATCGCTGCCGCCGCGAGGGAACATCCCCTCCCGGTACTGGGGGCGGTCGGAACGCTGTACCGCCGCCGTCTTCTCGTCGTTGCCGTGCTGACGTTCGCGCTGTCGGTCGTGACGGGACCGGCGAACAGCTTCTTCTTCCTCTATGCACAAAACGTCCTGCACTTTTCAGGCTCGATGACGGCACTGCTTGTCGCCAGTGCTGGCATTACCGGGCTCGCGGGCCTTGTCATGGGTCGTTTCCTCGCCGATCGCTTTGGGCGTCGCCTCGCGGCGTGCGGGGCCATGATCGCAATGGCGCTTTGCGGCATGTTGACCTACAGCGGTTCGGGGCCCGCTGCGGCCGTGGGGTACCTGCTCGCCATCCTCGCCGCCTCGACCTTTGCCGCCCCCGCGGGGGCTCTCACCAACGAGCTCTTCCCCACCTCGGTTCGGGCCTCGGTTATCGGCTGGGAGATCGCGGCTGGAGTATTCGGGGCCACGGTGGGTCTTTTGGCTTTCGGCGCCGTCGCAGATGTAGGCAACCGCTTCGGTCTCGCAGCGGTGGTCGTGTTCGCAGCTACGATCCCGGCCACGGCGTTGTTCGCGCTCCTGCCCGAAACCCGTGGCAAAGAGCCCGAGGATCTCTGGCCCGAGGCCAGCTGAGGTTCTGCGACCACTAGCAGAGCTCGAGCTCGCTTGTTCAGCGCGCGAACACGTGCCAGCCCAGCCAGAGCCATGAGATGACAAGGATGAGCCTTCCTGCGAGATTGGCCCGCCCGCTTCTAACTAGCTGCGCCGCTGTCGGCCAACTTCGACCGAGCGATCGAGCCGCCACCTCGCAGCAAGCCACGACCAAGGCCGCCAGTACCCACAGCGCGACGTTCATGGCCGCCGTCGCGGCCGCGCCGAGAGTGCCAAGCCACATATTGCCCAGCAGGCAAAGGCCACAGATCGAGCAGCCCGGTGGCCGGGCCCGATCAGCTCGTTGGCGAGCGAGCTCAGGGTCGGATAGGAGCTGCGCGGAGCGTGGAACAGCTCCCACAACTCGACGGCGGTAACAAGGCTGCCAGCAAGGGCCCACGCCGCCAGGCCGATAGAGCGCAGCGAACGCTCGGGCGGCTGGGTCGAGGGTGGAATCGCCCTCGGCACGCCTGGCACCAGGGTTGAGTAGATGGCGCCTAGCAACAAGATGCCGGCCGCCACGCAGAAAGTGAAGAGGCTCGATGCAAGACCGAAGGGACGCAGTGATGCCTCGAGATAGCCGCAGAAACCAAGCACGACAATGAAGAGTCCTGCCAGCGCGGCGCGCACAAGCAGGTTCGAGCGCATTGCTTCAAGGCCGTCGTGCACGGTTCTCTGGTCCTTCGAGGAAGCCAAGGGCTCGCGATCTCCAGGCATGTCTCCTCGATTCTCATGCGTCTTCGGCCATAGCCGACAGACGACAGGTCATGCTAAGTCGACAAGGCACGAAGCACACGACCGGGGCCTTGCGCTAGCGCCAGCCGATGGCTTGTGAACTAGCCTCGTCTTTGCAGCGGTCGGGGGGTCGACGCGACCGGGCGCTATGGGAGGAAAATGTATGGCCGAGCACTATCTGCCCGAGATCTACTCCAGCTTTAGAAAGCAGTTCCCTGAGCTGTCCAAGAGCCTCGATGCTCTCGCGGAGTCGGCCAACGCCGGAGCGTTGGACGAGCGCACGAGCCGGCTTGTGAAGCTTGGCATCGCCATCGGTGCGATGGCCGAAGGGGCCGTTCGTTCGAATGCCAGACGGGCCTTGCAGACAGGGGCGACGCCCGAAGAACTGTTGCATGTCGTCGCCTTGACCGTAACTACTCGAGGCTTCCCCGCGGCCGTGGCCGCGTACTCTTGGATCGAGGACGTGCTCAACTCGCCCCGTTGAGGAGTGTCAGCTCCCCCGGCTGGACATCGCAGATCGCCCGCTCAGGCGGCAGTCCGGGCAGATCCTCTCGACTTGGCGAGCCAAGCGCGAGTGCGAGCCGCTAGAGCGCCGCAAAACCTGGGACGACAACGCCACGCCAAGCTCAGCCCCACAGGCCTCGCAAGTGCCAGCACGATCCGTCGCGACGGCGACCATCGCGTATCCAAAGGCCACGCGGACGGTATCGAGCGAACGCTCGAGGGTGACAACGTTCTCAGGGCATATGGCCACACAGGCTGCACATGCGCTGCATTGTCCTGAGTCAAAGCTCAGCACGGCTAAACCGGAGAGGTTCGTGCTTGGCTTAAGAGCGCCCGTCGGGCACACGATCGTGCACGCCCCGCACAACGAGCAACCTGTCTCGTCGATGTGCACAGATCCAAGCGCGCAGCCTGGCCCGCCTATGCGCAAGCCCGTCTGCTCAGGCACGAGAGCCCCGAGGTGCTCCAAGGCTTTCGTCGTCGCCTCGGGCTCACGAAGCTCGATCGATGGCTCTGCCCTAGGCCTTGGCACGTCGCCCGGTTCGAGTGAAACGCCCGTCGAAAAGCCGAGGAGCTTGCCGAGCTCACACACGAAAGCTTCGAGATCTCCGGCACGACTCGCGCAGTTGTCATCGCCACAAGCCACAAGTTGCACGCCCACCCCGGCGCTCACGAGCTGAAGCAGCCATCCTGCGCTGACCATCTCGAGCGAAGGCACGCGAAGCCCCAAGAGCTCGTGACCCAAGAGAGGCCCGCTCGTAGAGGACTGGCAGGTGATAGCGATCCCGGTCGCGAGGCCGGCGCCGCGGATGGAATCGACGAGCACGCCCGCCGCGGCACTAATGCCAGCCAGGTCGGCACCGGGCAGCTCGAAGCTGCCGTTGCGGCACGCCACGACACAAGCCCCACAACCGGTGCACGCTTGGCCATCGACGAAGATGCGACCGGCCTTTGTCAAAAGGGCCCCGTGCGCGCAGGACGCGACGCATGCCGTGCAGGCGACACCTCCCGCGCACCGACCCTCGCGGTGGCGCGCGACGGGACGGCGAGCAAGCTCAAGCCCACGAAACAGGGAGCGACGGGAGAATCCCCCGAGCGAAAAGCTCGTCTGCTCGCTGACGGGTGCCTTGGGATCGCTGGAGCTCACTCGCGCTGTCGAAGCGCGCAAGAGCGCTAGCGATTGCTCAAAGGCCACATGCTCCTCGCAGTCGTCTGCCGCCCGCAGCTCCACGATGTCGCATCCGCTTAAAGCCACGCCCGCCCGCCTGAGCCCGGCGAGCAGCTCCCCGCGAGCCTGCGACGCTGCGCGACATCCCAGCACGACCCTTCTCGGACCGAGCCCGGATAGCGCTTCCACAAGAGCCTTGCGCCTCTTGCACACCGCGGGAACGACGAGCACCTGCACACCGGGCAACTTGGCTTCGAGCTGCTGTTCGAGCGCGAGGTGACCACCCGGCGCCAGCGCCTCGGCCACGTCATCGCAGATGACGACGACAGGCGCCTCCTGCGCTTTCATCAGCCCATTTCGGCGATGGCGAAGTAAGCCCTCACCCCGACTAGCCAGTCGAGCGTCAAGGCGGCAAGGCCGCGGTAAAAAGGGCTCTCTGAATCGTGCGTGACAGCTCGGCACAGACGGGGCAAGAACTTGGCGAGGTGCTCAGCGAACAGCCGCTCGGCGACGGCATCGGTGGCCTCGGACGACAGCGAGTACGCAAGCGCCTCGAGCTCGATCGCGATGTGGTCGGGCAGCTCGCCCGAGCCCGCCGAGACCTGGAGACCGAGCTCTCGATAAAGCTCTTTCAGTTCTGCCGTACACGGCCCCATCAAGGTCCGGCGGATGTCGACTGGGACATCCTCTCTCCAAAACGACTCATAAGGCGGGCAAGGAACCTGCCCTGGTCCGACAAAGAGACGCTCGAACTCATCGAGCAGGGCGGGAGCCTCGTCAGCTCCAGCCGGCAGCTCTACGGGCTCTGTAGCCGGCTCGCTCGAGACGAGCCGATGCGTCTCGGACAGGAGCTCTTGGGCCTCGACCCAGGAGTCGACCTCTTCTGGCAGCGGCCGGCTCCAGAAGTGGCTCAACAGATCAGCGGCGGCTCCAACCACCTCGCGTCCAGGTGAGCCCGTCGCCGAGGCTTTCCAGTCCCCGTTTTGAGCCTTCGGCGCCAGCTCCCCTCGGGCGCCGTTTTGGACTACCCCCCCAGCGCTCATGAGCGCGTCACGCCTTGGCTGGCTGTGGCCTTGACGCGGTGCTTGCCGGTCGCCGCGTCATCCATAACGTGAAGCTTCTCGTAGCCGATCGTGACTAGCGCCGCGAACAGCGCGACCAGACCGAGCACTATTCCGATCTCCACCCATGTCGGGTGGTAGCTGCCGACGAGCTGGAACGAGTCCGTCTGCGGGTTGTAGGTACCAACAGCGTTCCCAGGCGGGAACTGGGTGAGCGGGTTGACAAAACCTAAGACGACTAGCTCGACTCGAAACGCGAGCACCCCGACTATGGCGAGGAATGCAGCCAGTCCCAGTGAACCGGGCAACTTCTTGAGGCGTGGCACCACTAAGAACGCGAGCGGAACTACGCCACCGACGATCCACTCGACCCAGAACAGCCAAGACCATGACCCTCCGGGCAGCACGAGGTTGAGAGCCGACCTGTCAGCCGGGACATTTCCCCACAACACCGTGATGTAGTCGGCGCCTACGAAGAACAAGTCGATGAACAAGCTGATGACGATGAAACCGCGCAGCCACTTGCGAGTGTCCGCGGACAGCTCGACCTTGCCGAAGCGCTCCGCGCATAGCGCGAGCAGCGTCACGAGCGCGGTGCCAGACAGCACCGCTGAGACGACGAACAAAGGCGCCATGAGCGAGGTGTTCCACCAGCTTCGGGCGATCTGGAGGCCGAAGATCCACGCCGTGACCGAGTGGAGCAAAATGGCCGTCGGCAACCCGACATAGGCCATCACGCGTGCCACGGTCTTAAAGCGGCTCGGCTCAGCCGCGCTGCGCTGAAGCACGTAGAGGTCGACAACCGAGAACACGAAATAGATCGTGATTATCAAGATGTCCCAGATGAGCGGGGAGGTCCAGTTCGGGTGGATGAAGATGTTCTCCACCCGGAAGGGCTGGCCAAGGTCCGGGATGATCATGAGAGCCGCCACCGCAACGCACGCGGCGGCTGAGAGCACGCCGAGACGCGAGAGCGGCTTTAGTGCCTTGATGCCGAAGACCTCGGCGCTCGAGGCCATTATGAGACCACCTGCGGATAGGCCTATGAAGAACGCGAACGTGAAGATGTACATCCCCCACGACACGACGTCGCGCATGCCCGTCGCCGCGAGGCCGTAGTGGAGCTCGTCGATCCAGGCGGCCAGGCCCCAGATCATGAGGGCGACCAGGGCCGTGTACCAGGCCCAGATCGGCCTGAAGGTGCGGGTGGCACGCACGGGGACTGCCGCGGTAGTTGTGGCCATTGCCGCCTCCTCAGCTCTCACCCGGCACGCGCTTGGCGACCGGGAGGTAGTAGACGTTCGGGTTCGTGCCGAGCTCGGGGTGGAGCTGCTCGGCCCCACCGATGTTCACGAGCTCGTTGACCTGGGAGTCAGGGTCGTTCAGATCGCCGAAGACCCTTGCCCCGAGCGGGCACGCCTCGACACAGAAGGGCAGCTCGCCAACGTCGATCCGCTCGACGCAGAAGGTGCACTTTTCGACGACGCCCTTCGGGCGCTCTGGAGTGAACACCAGGCGGTCTCCGGTAAAGTACTCCTTGCCGTAGCCGACGACTCCGCCCGGGGCGTACTCAGAATCACCCCAGTTGAAGATGCGCACGCCGTAGGGGCACGCAGCCATGCAGTAGCGGCAACCTATGCAGCGGTTGTAGTCGATGAGCACGGTGCCGTCATCGCGGCGGAAGGTCGCCTGCACCGGGCAGACCTTCACGCACGGGGCGTCGTTGCAGTGCTGACAGGCGACGGGCAGATAGGCCAGTTCGCAGTTCGGGTAGGTGCCCCATGGCACGTCCAGGTGGTCGCTGGCGGGCGCCTTCGCGGTCGTCGACTGATTCGGCGCGGTCGTAAGGACCCGGTTCCAGAAGTAGCCGAGCGGCTCGTTGTTGACCTGTTTGCAGGCGATTGCACAGCTCCAGCACCCGACACAGCGATTCGTGTCGATGACCATCACGTGGTGCGGAACGCTGTTGTTGTTGTTAGCGGCCATGACAATTACGCTCCTGGCTCGACTTGAACGAGGACGTCGTAGTACGCCGCGTTCGACGGGAAGTTCGGGATCAGCGCCTGGGCAGGTTTAGCTATCTGATGGGTCAAGTTGTTCGGGTGACCTTCGATGTAGTGCTTGACCCGGATCGTGTCCCAGCCTCCCTGGTAGCAGTTGACGACGCCAGGCTTCATCGACTCGGTGAGACGGGCTCGCACTTTCATCTCGCCCCGATCGTTGAAGACCCTCACCACCTGGCCGTCAGCGATGTTGCGGGGAGCGGCGTCACGCGGGTTGATCTCCAAAAAGCCGTCCCCTCCGTTGTTGATCTCCTTTAACCAAGGCAGGTTGACGAACTGCGAGTGGGTCCGGAACTTGGTGTGGGTCGACAAAAAGACGAGGGGGTACTTGGCATAGAGCGGGTTCGTGGGGGACGCCTCGACAGGCTCTTTGTGGTCGCAGAGCTCCTGGTCGTAAGGAAGCAGCATCTCGACGTAGAACTCGATCTTTCCGCTCTTTGTCGGGAATTGCTTGTCGAAGAACGGGACATAGGGCATCGGGTCTGTGTTGAGGCGGACCGCCTCGGTCGTGAGACGCTCCCAGGTAAGGCCCTGAACCGACGGATCGGCATCAGCCTGGCCGATCTTCATCATCTGCTTTAGGTACTCCTCTGGTGTGTTCTGGAAGTACTCGCCGTATCCCATCTTCTCGGCGATCATGTTGATGGCGTCGAGATCGGACTTTGACTCGAAAAGTGGGTCGATGATCTTCGGCATGTACTGCAAGTAGAAGTTGTTCGAGGAGAGCAGGTCGGTCTTCTCAAAGTAGGTGCAAGCCGGGAGGATGACATCGGCGAGATCCGCCGTTGCGGTCATCGAGTAGTCGGATACGACGATGAACTCGAGCTTTTCCATGGCGGCCCTGACCCGATTGCGGTCAGACATCTGCTGGGCGAAGTTGTCAATCGGGAACCAGGCGGCCTTTACCGGGAACGGATCGCCCTTCTCGACAGCGTCGCAGAAGTTCATCGGCTCGAGCAAGGTGTAGATCTTGGTCCCCTTAGGGGCCCAGAAATCGAACAGGTCGAAAGGCGCGAAGGTTGCGGCGATCCCACCGGCGAAGGTCGTCACACCGCCGCCGTGTACGCCGATATTCCCCGTGATTGCCTGCAAGGTCAAAAGCGCCTGCATGTGCAAGTCGCCGTGATACCAGTGTGAGAGGCCGAAGCCGACTCGCACTGCGAGCGGCTTGCTCGATCCCCAAACTTGGCCGAGGTGAATCACCTGCTCTGCGGGAACGTCGGTCAGCTTGGCGGTGTACTCCGGGGTGTACTTCGAGGCCATGTCGGACAGTGCCTGTAAGGCGGTACGCGCCTGCACCTTTCCCGCGGCATGGGTGCCGAGGATTGCAGGCGTCTTCAGCGTGGAGTCGCTTGCGGCCTTGAGCTTGTTGTCGGACTCGTCGAACACGACGTAGTCGTCCTTGGCCCCCGCGATGACATCGTTGGCACGCAGCCACTTACCACTGCTCGGGTCGATCAGGTACGGGCCGACGGTGTTGGAGCGGATGTAGGCGGCGTCGTAGCTGCCATTTTTGAAGACCTGGTGGATGATGCCGTCGATAAGCGCGGTATCGGCTCCCGGGCGGATGGGTACGAACTCGTCCGACTGGGCACAGGTGACGGTAAAGCGTGGGTCGACCGAGATGAGCCGGGCGCCGTTCTGGTCCCTGGCGTCGCACATGATCCGCCAGTCTGGGATCGAGGTCTCCGCGACATTGTTGGCCCAAAAGACGATCGTCGCGGCGCTCATGAAGTCGACCGACTCGTGCCCGGTGAAAAAACCTCCGGCGTTGGATGGGTTGGTCGGGTCGACAAGGACGTAGTTCCACCCCGCTGGGGTGGCGGAGTCACCCTCGTTGTCGCCCTCGGAGTCGCCGGCCGAGGCGCCAATGACACTCGCGAATCGGAATCCCGCCCCGACGACGCCCTCGATCAGCGCCAACGAACCTGTGTAGGGGGCTACCCAGACCGCCGTCTTACCGTATTTCTCCTGGATCTGCTTGAAATTGTCGGCGATCAGCGTGGTCGCCTCGGGCCAAGAGATACGCTGCCACTTGCCCGAGCCCCGTTCCCCAACACGCTTATAGGGGTACTTGATCCTGTCAGGGCTGTAGGTGTTCGAGATCTGCGAGAGGCCACGCAGACAGATCCGCGGATGGAAGGTCGGGGCCTGCTCACCGGAGACTGTCGTCGTCCCCCAGCTCGCAGGGCCGATCATCGTCACGCGGTCGTCGGTAACGTGCACAAGGTGGCCGCAAGCACCGTCGCAGTTGTTGGAGTGCCCGGTCCTGTAGACAACCTCCTTGCCTGTCAGGAACTCCTCTTCGCTGGCGAGCTCGCCGGTCGACGGCTCCAGGAAACGAAGGTGGTCGGCCACAGCGAGGCCTCCCACGACGGCCGCGCTGCCTCCGAGAAAAGATCGCCTCGAGAACTTGGACATCACTCCTCCTCGGGCTGTTGCACCCTCTGGTCTGCAGACATAGAGCCAGCTAAACAACTCGACGAGAGCATGCCCAGGGCCAAAAGTCCTCGAAAGTGTCACAAAAGACCCGGCACAAATAGACGGCGCATCGAACGCAACTGACGCCCGCGAAGAGCGGGAGGAGCTCCCTCACGAGCGCAAGCTCAGATATCGCCCGTCAGATAGTAAAAAACCGGTGCCTCAGCATCTGGAACATCGAATGCCTCTAAAGCGCCCAAGGCGTCAGTCCAGAGGCCACGAGGCGCAGAGGGCTGTTCTACAGATGTAATTATTGACCGTAGTCCACGTTTGACTATGGCAATCGAGTCTCCGTCGACCTTGGGCCATGACGGTTCTCGTCTGATGAGTCTCGGATTATCACGCCTTGTATTTGTGACGATAGGCAAGGATAATTGACGCGTGTCCCCCGAGATCGGCCCGCGGGCCGCGCGTTCTCACCCCGGCGAACGACGCCAGTCCCTTCTCGAGGTACTTCGCGGCTCAGATCGACCCCTCGACGCCTCCGAGGCCGGCCGCATGGTCGGACTACACCGCAATAGTGCCCGTGCCCACCTCGACGCGCTCGTCGCGGCCGGGCTAGCAAAGCGCCGCGTCGAGCGGCGCTCGACGCGGGGGCGCCCGCGCGTGCTTTATGAACTATCAACCGAGGCGGTCCCAGGCCATCCGCGGAGCAAATCAAACCTTGGCTACGTCGGCCTGGCTCAAATGCTCGCGGGCCAGTTGACCCAGATGGAGGACGCGACGAACGAGGCTGTGCGTGCGGGACGCCGATGGGCTGCGGCCCTCGACTCCTCACCGCTCGCCCCCGGAGAGTTGAGCCCAGTCGAATCCATGAGAGCCGTAGCTGGCCTGTTCGACAAGCTTGGCTTCGATTCGGAGCTGATCCTCGACGAGAAGCGGATCTTGCTTCACCACTGCCCGTTCCTGGAGGTG
Source organism: Acidimicrobiales bacterium (assembly GCA_049514105.1). GTDB lineage: Bacteria > Actinomycetota > Acidimicrobiia > Acidimicrobiales > Bog-793 > Fen-455. The sequence goes on along the minus strand of JBEKVJ010000009.1, from coordinate 20,265 downwards.
GCGAGAGCCGCCAGGCCTGTCGTGTGCGGCACTCACCTCGGCATCTTGAAGGCGACCTTGGAACGCCTCGACGCACCTTTGGAGGTAACCGGGTTCCATCCGCTCGTCGAGGACGATCCTCCGCTTTGTGTCGTCACTTTCGCCACTACTGCTTAGCCACTACTGCTTAGGCGGCCACGGACCTGCTCCACCGATGAAACCTGCGCTCGGACAAAGGCATGTCGCGCCGGCGCGATCGGCTAGATGAGGCTGCGCGTCTGTTCAGCCCCAAGCAGAGCGAGTCGGCGGCATACCGCTGCGACCGCCATCGGGCACAACACCGAGCACCTGGTGCACGGCGATGCCTCCGTTCTCGAAGCCAACCACCGATGCGGCCATATAGACCCGCCAGATCCTGGCGCGTGCCAGGCCGACCTCTTCGACGGCGGAGTCCCAATTGGCCTCGAGATTGGCCACCCACGCGCGAAGCGTCTTGGCGTAGTGCTCGCGAAGCGACTCGACGTCACGACATTCGAACCCGGACTGTTCCATGGCGAGCACGACATCGCCCACATCAAGCAGCTCACCATCAGGGAAGACATAACGCCCGAAGAAACTCCACGACCTCAACCTTGATCCCCCGACCTCGGAGATGGCGTGGTTCAACAACCTCCCTTCGGGAACCAACAACCCGTGCAAGGTCTCGAAGTACTTGGCGGTCCGCACCTTGCCGACGTGCTCGAACATTCCGACAGAGGAGATAGCGTCAAAGCGCTCACCGCCGAGCTCTCGGTAGTCCTGCACCCTTATCTCCACGCGATCACCGAGACCCGATGCCGCGACCCGCTGGCGGGCATAGTCCGCTTGCGCCTTGCTCAGGGTGATCCCGACGACACTGGCTTCGAAGTTGGCCGCGGCGTGCATCGCAAGGGTCCCCCATCCGCAACCGACGTCGAGCAGTCGCTTCCCCTTGTCTCCCAAGCCCAGCTTGCGACATATCAGCTCGTGTTTGGACTCCTGAGCCCGTTCCAGGTTCATCGCCGGATCGGCAAAGCGCGCGCACGAGTAGGTCATGGTCGGCCCGAGAACGAGCTCGTAGAAGTCGTTGCCGACGTCGTAGTGGTGCGTGACAGCACGGGTGTCGCGTCGAAGCGAGTGCCTGAGGCCTCCCACGCTCGCCTCTTCGGCAGGTGCAGGCAAAGGAAGGCCGATCGCCCCGGCCCGCCAAGCGGCGTTCATCGCCGCCGGCAAAGCGTGCAGGCCTACACGCAGGTCGCGCGGTGCGACCGCGTGAAGGCTCGCAAGCATGGAGACGAGGTCACCTTCGAGCTCGATGTCACCGGCGACATAAGCGCGGCCGAAACCTAGCTCCCCCGGAGCCCACAAGATGCGGCGCAAAGCGTCCGCTGAGCGAACGTGGAACGTGCCCGGGCCATCGGTCGGACCGAAGCCTGTGCCGTCCCAGAGTTCGAAGCGAACCGGGATATCGCCCCCGAGCAGGCTGGCAACGAGCGGGGCGAGAGCGTGGGCCGCGCTCTTTCGCCGTTGCGGGGAAACACCTATTGACCTGAGTGTCGGTGGCTTGGGCTCGCTCGCTCCACCTGAGCGTGGCATGGACGACTGCTCAGTAACCATCGAGAACCTCCTGGTTTGTTTCATGCGCCGCTCCCAAACGGCGCGTTCAGTTCGATATCTCCGCTCTCCTCATCGCACGAGCGGACCTGTGTCGAGAATACCGGGACGACGCCTCGCGAGCTCAGGGGGCCGACGCGCTTGGCTGTCCAAGTCGGGCGGGCGTCGCGCTGGAGACAGAAGAGGCCTTCGACACAAAGGACCCGTCCATCTGTGTCAGGCCTAGCATCAGTCGCGCAAAGGACGCCCACATTTGGCGAGCAGGAACGATTCGGACGGGCCAAACTCGCGCCGTGCCCACTCATCGAGAAACCAGCTACGGCCTCGCCGCCGCCTCAGCTCGAGGCGGGGCACTGGCATGAGACTTCTCGCAGTCGAGCTGCGCCAAGTTCGTCTGCCGCTCGTCTCGGCTTTTCGCTCTTCGCTCGGGACAGAGGACGTGCGCGAGGCCCTGCTCGTCCGAGTCGAGTCCGACCAGGGCGATGGCTGGGGCGAGTGCGCCGCGGGTTGTGACCCGCTCTACTCCTCTGAGTACCTCGACTCGGCGTGGCTGACGCTCGGACGATACCTCGCTCCTCGACTGCTCGAGCGAGCCGATCTTGTAGCCACAGACGTCAAAGCATCTTTGGCGCCGTTCAAGGGGCACCGCATGGCCAAGTCGGCCCTCGAGATGGCTGTGCTCGATGCCGAGCTGCGCGCGGCGGGCGTCTCTTTTCGTACCTTTCTCGGAGGTGTCTTCGACGCGGTGACGCCCGGGGTGGCAGTCGGCATCATGGGCTCGGTCGCGGAACTGCTAGAGCGTGTCGCCGAGTACGTCTCGGAGGGCTACAGGCGCGTGAAGCTGAAGGTCGAGCCCGGCTGGGACCTCGAGCCGGTGGCTGCTGTGCGGGAGCGTTTTGGAGCCGATCTCATGGTGCAGGTCGATGCCAACGGCTCTTACCAGCGATCCGACTTCGAACATCTCGCCAAGCTCGACGAGTTCTCGTTGCTCCTCGTCGAGCAACCCCTCGACGAGGAGGACCTCATTGGACACGCTCAACTGGCAGCACGGCTTGGTACACCCATATGTCTCGACGAGTCGATCGTCTCGGCTCAAAGTGCGGCTACGGCGATATCTCTCGGCGCCTGCTCTGTCGTGAACCTCAAGCCAGGTCGTGTCGGTGGCTACCTGGAGGCCCGTGCCATCCACGATCTCTGCGTGTCCGAGGGAGTGCCTCTTTGGTGCGGCGGCATGCTCGAGACCGGGATCGGGCGGGCTGCGAACCTCGCCTTGGCCTCACTGCCGGGCTTCAGCTTGCCTGGCGACATCTCTGCCTCAAAGCGCTACTTCTACCAGGACATCACCCCACCGTTCGTGCTCTGTGAAGGCAAGATAGCGGTTCCGACCGGTCCCGGCCTCGGCGTCGATGTCCTGGTCCCGGTGCTCGAGGGCCTCACGACCAGACTCGAGAGGATCACACGGATTCGCTGAGCGCACGCATCGGCAATCGAAGTGGCACTGATCGCTCGCGCTGGCCTCGTGAAGCTCAACCCTCTTCGCGCGTGTAGGGGATGCCGAGAGATGCTGGAGTCCCGACACGACGTTTGGCCCAACTCGTCGAGGCCGCTGCGAGTGCGATGACCGTCATCAAAAAAGGCAGCGCCGAGTAGAACTCCGAGGGGAGCACCGTAATGTTGCGGGTCTGCAGCGTCGGACCGAGAGCCGAGAACACTCCGAACAGGTAGGCACCGAGAACGAGCAGGTCGGGGCGCCAGAAGGCGAAGATGACGAGGGCGATGGCGATCCACCCGGCCCCGGCAGTGAGGCCATCTGTCCAGATCGGGGCGAGGGCGAGGGTGAAATATGCCCCTCCGAGACCAGCGAGCGCACCCCCGATGAGAGTGTGGGTGTAGCGGTAGGCGGTGACATTGATCCCCATCGCGTCGGCAGCTGCCGGGTTCTCGCCCACCGCCCGCAGGTACAGGCCAGGCCGGGTCCGGTACAGGTAGTAGAGAACAACGACGACCAACACCCATGACGCGTAGACGAACGCGTCCTGGTTAAAAATGAGAGGACCGAGGATGGGCAGGTTCTTGAGGCCGAACAGGTCGATGCCGTTGAACTGGTGCTTTCCGGCGACGCCACCTATGTTCCAGACCTGGCCCAGGTACGAAGACAGGCCAATTATCCCCGCGAAGATCGTGATCGCGAGGCCCGAGACGATCTGGTTGACTCGGATCGTGATCGTCAAGAAAGCGTGGATGAGCGCCATCGCAGCACCTGCCACCATCGAGGCGAGCACTGCGAGGAACAAAACGAGCGGCGTCGACCAGTGCAGCTTCTGCGAGACACAGAACGCGCAAACCGCTCCCATGAGCATCATTCCCTCGACACCGAGGTTGAGCACACCAGATCGTTCGGCGAGCAGCTCGCCGAGTCCAGCGAGTACCAAAGGTGTGCCAAAGGCTATGGCCGACACAACTACGGTGAGAACGATGTTCGAGTTCATGACGCGATTTCGGTCCCGGGGGCTGCGGCGGTGCTCGCTCTTACAGCCGGACGACGGCGCAGGCCGATCCTGTAGCGGGCGAGGATCTCGCCACCGAGGACCGTGAACAGGATGATGCCCTCCATGGTGCCGACAAGGCCAGTCGGGAAAGAGGGGCCTTCGAGGGCAAAACCGGCGTTGGTAAGCCCGCCAATAAGCAGCGACACCAGCACGACAGCGAGTGGGTTGTAGAGCGCCAGAGCAGCTACGACAATTCCCGTGTAGCCGTACTGTGCCTGCTCAAGCCCGCGAGGGTCGAGAACGTGCCCGAAGTCGCCGATCTGGCTGGAGCCGGCGATGCCGGCGATGCCGCCCGAGATCGCCATCACCGAGAGGATCTTGCGCTTGGTGCGGATGCCGGAGTAGTTCGCCGCCTGGGGAGAGTCGCCCATGACCCGCATCTCGAAGCCGTAACGCGTTGAGCGGATCAGCAAGAGCAGTCCGATCGCAAGGCCGGCGCCGAGCACGAAGCCCATAGGCACAGTGACCGACCCAATGGTGATCCCCGGCCAGGTGGCATTCGCTCCGAGCGTCTTGCCCGTCGGGAACACGCTCGCCCCTGGAGTGGTGAGATCGCGCCAGTACGAGTCACTGTCGTAGATCAGGTAGTACATGAGAAAGCCGGCCACGTAGTTGAGCATGAGGGAGGTGAGGATCTCGTTCGTACGCAGGTAGGCGCGAAGCAGAGCAGGGATCGAAGCCCAGAGCATTCCGGCGAAGGCACCACCGAGGATCATCGCGATGATCAATAGGGGTCGGGGCCAGTTACCGAGCACGAGACCGGTCGCCGAGGCCCCGACTGCCCCCATGTACAGCTGACCCTCGCCACCGATGTTCCACGTGCGCATCCGGAATGCGAACGCCGCACACAAACCTGTGAACAATAACGGCGTCGAATAGACGAAAGTGGAGCTGAGGGCACCGTCCGCAGTAACCGCGGCCGAGTACATCTGGTGATAGGTCGAGATCGGGTTGTGACCTGTGGCGAGCAACAAGATGCCGACGATGATCGCCGCCAGCACGATCGAAGCGATCGGCACGGCAACCTTGAGCCAACTCGGCGTGTTCAGCCGACGTTCGATTCGCAGCGGTCCGCTCATGACGCTCCCGCCATCATGAGCCCGATCTGCTGGCGGTCGGCGTCCGCAGCAGCGACAACTCCGACGACGCGGCCGTTGTAAAACACGGCAATGCGGTCCGAAAGCTCGAGGACTTCGTCGAGGTCTTCGCTCACCATGACCACGGCGACCCCGCTCTTGGCGGTCTCGGTGAGCACGTGGCGCACGTATTGGGTCGCGCCGACGTCAAGGCCGCGCGTGGGTGACGCCGCCACAAGCACGCGAGGGTCCGACGAAAGCTCGCGTGCGAGGAGGACCTTTTGGATATTGCCTCCAGAAAGCTGACGGATGAGAGTTCGAGGGCCGGGCGCGCGCACGTCGAAGCGCTCGATCAACACCTTCGCATTCGCGATGGCTTTTCGACTCGAGAGAACCGGCCCGACACGCATCGTCTTTCCCCGGTAGGACTTCAAGATCAGGTTCTCCGCAATGGACAGGTTCGGCGAGATCCCGGTGCCCATCCTGTCTTCGGGCACGTAGGCGACCCCGAGATCGATGGCCGCCCGCGAGTCACCATCAGGCAGGCGTTCTCCGTTGATGCTGACGTGGCCATGGGTAATGGGCCGAAGTCCAGTGATGACCTCTGCCAGCTCGCGCTGGCCGTTGCCGGAGACTCCGGCGATGCCAAGGATCTCCCCGGCGTGAACCGTCAAGCTGACGTCCTTTAGTGCCTCAGCACCGAGGTCGCCACGGGCGGAAACGCCCTCCAGCTCGAGGACCACGGGGCCAGGTTCCTCAGCCAGCTTCGCTGTCACCTCGAGTGAAACCTCGCGACCCACCATCAAGCCGGCGAGATGGTCTGCGTCCGTTCCGGCCGTTGGGACCGTGGTGATGGAACGGCCCTGGCGCAGGATCGTCACGCGGTCGGCGACGGCTAGGACCTCGGGCAGCTTGTGGGAGATGAAGATCACCGTCTGGCCGGCGGCGGCCATGTCACGCACGCTGGAGAAGAGCTGGTCGGCCTCCTGCGGGGTGAGCACGGTCGTCGGCTCATCGAGGATGAGGATCTTCGCCCCGCGGTAGAGGGCCTTTAGGATCTCCACCCGTTGGCGCTCGCCGAGCGACAACTGCCAGATCCGCGCTCGCGGGTCCACTGGCATCTGGAATCGTTCCGCGGCGTCGGCGACCACCTTCTCGACTTTGTGCGGGGAAAAGCGCAGCTGACGAGGCGTCGACCACCCGAGCACGACGTTCTCCGCCACCGTCATCGACTCGACGAGGCGCAGATGCTGGTGGACCATGAAGATGCCGGCATCTTGAGCATCTCTCGGGGAGTGGAACCTGACCGGCTTGCCGCGGACGAAGAGCTTGCCCTCGTCGGGGCGGTACAGGCCCATCAGGAGATTGCAAAGAGTGGTCTTACCGGCTCCGTTCTCACCGAGTAAGGCATGCACCTCCCCTTCGGCCGCCTCGAATGACACATGGTCGTTCGCGACGACGCCGGGGAAGCGTTTGGTCATGTCGATGGCCTGCACCGCCAATGCCCTTGGCGAAGTGCCGAGGGCATTGGCGGAGACGCCTGGCGCCGGGACGGCCGCGGCAAGCGCCGCCTGGTCGTCCCCAGCGTCGGGCACGGAGTCGGTCATTTGGGTAGGTCAGCCCTTCGGGTTGCCGATGACACCCTTTACGAACCAGGTGATCGAGTACTTCTGCATCACCGTCAAGGTCACGCCCTTTGGCACGACGATCTTGCCATTCTGGCCGTAGATAGGCCCAGTGAACGGGTCGAAAGTGCCCTTTTCAATCTTCGCTTGCTTGGCGAGGATTGCGGTGCGAGTGGCCTGAGAAACGGACTTGCCGAACGGGCCCATCTCGACAAAGCCGTCCGCCAGGCTGCCGTACCAAAAGCGTGCCGTCCAGGTGCCGTTCATCGCAGCCTTGGTTTCCTGCACGTAGTACGGGCCCCAGTTGTACTCGGTCCCTGTCAGCCAGGCGTTGGGAGCGAAGCTCTCCTGGTTGGAGTCATAGCCGATCCACTTGAGGCCGTGAGCCTCTGCGACCTGACCGGTGGTCGGGCTGTCCTGGCCGTCGGCCAGAACTGACACGCCAGCGTTGACAAGGCTCTGTGCAGCAAGCCTCTCGGTCGCCGGGGCGAACCAGGTGTTCGTCCAGACAATCTTGACCGTGGCCTGCGGGTCCATCGACTGCGCGCCCATCGTGAACGCGTCGACCTCACGCAGGCACTCTGGGATCGGGTAGGGGACCACGAAGCCGATCTTGTTGTTGCCGGACGCCTTGGCTGCCGCTCCGGCGGCCATGCCGCCGAGGTAGTCGCCGTCCTCGCCCGCGCCGTAGTACTCGCCCAGGTGCTTCGCGATGACGGTCGTGCCTGTCGCCTGCTCGAAGATCACGTTCGGGTACTTGGCGGCAGCTGCGACGAGCTCAGGCTGGTAGCCGTAGGAAGTGGCGAAGATTATGTTCGCCCCGGCGTCGACCAGCTGGGTGATCACCTGCGCGCACTGGGGACCCTCTGGAACATCTTCCTTGTACATAGTTACGACGCGTCCGCCGAAGGTCTTCTGCACGTCGAGGCGTCCGACGTCCTGGGCGTGGGTCCAGCCGGCGTCACTCGGTGCGCCGACGTAGATGAACCCGGCCTTGAACGGGTGCTTCACCGTCCACTGGCTGCCGGGGGCGGCAAGAGCGATCGCCGGCTTGGCCGTCGTCCTCGTGCTCGCGCCCGAGGCCGAAAGGTTCACGACAGCTAGCGCGCCGATCATCGTGAAGGCGGCAATAACCACCAACACCTGCTTCATCCTGCTCATGACCTGTGTCTCCTCTCGAAATGGCCGGCGGGGACCCGCCGGTCATCTCATTCGTTCGCCGACCGGGTGATGCGCCCGGATCACCGGCTCATAAGCAAGGATGCAAACTTTACGAACGCGTGTACAGGGCCGTTCGACCCTAACCCAACAAGGAGTTCTTCGCTTGATCGCCGAAAGCCACCTTTGAGGTCTTGGCGGCGAAACAAGCAGTGCCGGCTGAGGCGAGACCTCACAGCTCGCGGGCTCAAGCGAAGACGCGGACCATGCCCGCACGGCGCTCGGATGGTGTATTTCTGGCTAAAAGTCCTGCACCTGGATTCACACGAGCTGAGCGAGTCGCGGATCACTACTTTGTGGAAGCGAGTAAAGGAGATTCGGAAGAGTCGAAGGGGGAGGACTTCTCATGAACGCAACGACCTCCGCGCCATCCGGTCCTAGCGGCATTGAGGCAAAGGGGATCGAGTACATCTCGCCGGCTGAACGGCGAGGCAGACCGAGCGGGCTCTTTTGGATGTGGGCGGGCGGGGTCTGGAATGTCGAATTCCTCGTCTACGGCACTCTCATCGTTGCCATCTTCGGCCTGTCGTTCGCTCAGGCGGTCGGGGTCATCATCGTGGGCAACCTCTTCTACCTGTTGACCGGCCTCGCGAGCCTCCAGGGCCCGCTAGCTGGGACGACGACCTTCGGCGTAAGCCGGGCCCCGTTCGGGCCGAGGGGCAACCGCGTGCCCTCGCTATTCAACTGGATCACCCAGGTGGGCTTCGAGATCGAGGGGATCGCGTTCGTGGTCCTCTCGGTTGTGGCCCTGCTCGCAAAGGGCGGCATAAGCGCAGGCGACGGCCTGAAGGCGGTCCTCATCATCGCTGCAGTGCTCGTCCAGGCGATGTTGCCCTTCGTCGGCCACGCGGCGATGTTGAAGGTCCTCCGCTGGCTCACTTATCCGTTCATCGTCCTTTTCGGGATCATGTTGGTCATCACGGTCGGAAAAGCGCACCTGAGCGAGATCTCCCACGGTGCAGGCTGGGGCTCGCTCGCAGTCGCCCTCGCGCTCGTGATTTCGGCCGGTGGGCTCGGCTGGACAGAGAACGGCAATGACTACTCTCGCTACCTTCGGGCGGACTCGAAGAAATCGAGCATCGTGTTCGCGGTCGCGCTCGGCGGCGGTATCCCGTCGGCCCTGCTGGAGATCCTCGGGGCGGCGGTGGCGACGATCGTCCCGATCAGCCACGCCGGCGGAATCGCGACCATCACAGGACTTGCGACCGTCTTTCCGAGTTGGTTCGTCTGGCCGTACCTGATCGTAGGCATCTTCCAGCTCTTCGCGATCAACAGCATCGACTTGTACTCCTCGGGCGTGACCCTGCAAAGCCTCGGCCTTCACCTAAAGCGCTATCACTGCGTGATGATCGACACGGTGGTGGCCGGCGGCTTCACGTTCTACGCGATCTACTCCTCGCGATTTAGCACTCTTCTCGCCGACTTCCTTCTTTTCATCATCGTCTGGCTGGCTCCATGGTGCGGGATCTACTTAGTCGACTACCTCTTGCGCCGGGGGCGTTACGACCATGTTTCCTTGCAAGACGAGCATGGAGGCCGCTACTGGCGCAGTGGCGGCATCCACTGGCCAGGGATCATTGCCCAGACGATAGGCATGGTGGCATCTGCTCTGTGGCTGAACGCGTACTCTCCTTATGTCTCGTGGCTCTCCACCCATGTCGGTGGGTCCGACTTCAGCGTGTTTATGGGACTGTTCTTCGGTGCCGGCAGCTACTACGTGCTCGCCAGCAGGTCTGTGGGCAAGGAACAGGCCGACCTGCCCGACTCAAGCGTCATCCCGACGGAGAACACCTACGTCTGACCGCAGCCGCGCGTGCGGCTCGGAGAATCCTGGGTGAACAAGGCCGAGTGCCTCGACACGCTCACCTGGCTAGCTGGTCGTCCATTCCACGTGGCGGCGCGCAGTGGTCGGCGCCACAACCCAACAGCAACATCGCTAGCCGGCCAAAGGCTCCGCCACCTTGTGCAGCGACCCCCGGGCCAGGGGGGTTGGCTGGGGGTCGTGCACAGGTACGGCTAGCTCGCTAAGAAGTATCGGCCCTGACCGAGACTGCCTTGAGCAACGATTCGGATCCCGGCTCAGACGTGCGGCTGGGCCAGGTCGGCGCGCTGAGCAACGTGGCTGTGGCTCAGGCGACTCGACCGCGCTCCAGTCCTCAAGCGGCTGGTCCGGTGGCTAGCTTCAAGGTCGCGGAGTGTCTGGTTCCAGACGAGTCTGTCCAACCCAGCCGGACGTTGTCCCCTGGGTGGAATTGCTGGAGCAGGTTCGTGAGGGTCTCGTAGGAAGCGACCGGCTTCCCGTCGAGCGACGTGACGACATCGCCAGGGACGAGGCCGGCCAAAGCGGCGGGGGTGTTCGGCTCCACGTTCTCCACGTAGGCTCCCGTCACGCCGTTCTCGGGCTGAACCCCGACACCGAGGAACCCCGTTGCGCCTATGTGAACCGACGCCGAGCCCTGGTGTGCCTCGATCCGCTTTGCGATGGCGATCGCGGAGTTGATCGGGATGGCGTAGCCCTGGGTGCCTGATGTCTGGAGCGAGAAGCCTGCTGAGGCCGCCGTGTCCATGCCGAGGACCTTCCCGGCCGTGTCGACGAGCGGGCCGCCCGAGTCCCCGGGCTGGATGTCGGCGTTGGTCTCGACAAGACCCCTCAGGTTCTCCGGGTTGCCACCGTCCTGCTCGGTGGCGGTGATCGACTGCTCGAGGTCCGTGATGGACCCGCCGGCAACACTCGGTGTCCCGCCGACACCGCCGGCATTGCCGATCGCGACTACCGCTTGGCCCACATGAGCCGTGGACGAGTCACCGAGGGAGGCAACCTTCAGACCTGAAGCGCCGTGCAGCTGAATGACCGCGACGTCGCTCGAGCGGTCATAGCCGACGACGCTGGCGCCATAGACATGTCCGTTTCCCACGTCAGTGACCGAGATCGTCGTGGCTTCGTCGATGACGTGGTTGTTGGTGAGCACCAAGCCATCGGAGTTGAGCACAATTCCTGTCCCGGCCGCCTCCTCGGCTTGGTAGCCGAGTGTGGTATTCACGTCCACGAGCGCCGGGTCGACGCCACTCGCGATGGCGGACGCATCCGAAGGACCTCCTGCGGAGGTCCGGCTCGAGCCCGATGAACCCCCGCCGAAGGAGAACCCACCCGATCCGAAGGGGAACTGACCAGAGTTGCCCGAGCCCGAAGGAAGCGTCGTCGATGGCGGCGTAGTCGTGGCGGAGCGCCAGGCAGCACGACCGACGCCGAAACCCGCAGCCATGGCGATCACGACCAGAATTGCGACCGCGGTGGCGGCCCACGCTCTGCGCGCCCCGTGTTGGTCTGCAGGCACCGGCTGTGAAAGCGGGGCCGCGACCCAGTACTGCCCGGGTGGATAGGACCACTGGGCTCCCCCGGCCGGACCGGCAGGAGGTGGTGGCGGCGGGGGGGCAATCCATGCCCAGCCACCACCGCCGCTCGCTGAACCCGCCGTGCCAGGTGCGCCTGGCGGTGGAGGAGGCGGAGAAGCCCACGACCAGCCAGCGCCAGGTGAGCCCTCAGCCGGGGGCGCGCCGAATCCGCTGTGGCTGACCGCCTCGGGCGCTGGTGCGACCGGGGGGGCCGGCTGCGGTGCGGTAATCGGTTCGACCGGGTTCGTCGGCTCGTCCGCGGGGGTCCAACTGCTGCCCGAGGTTGTGGAGTCGTTGTTCTCGTGTTCCTCGTCCATCGCCCTCTCCTGTTGGGACGGTAGCGCCTTTCCAACTTCCCACATTCACTACAGCGGACTCACCTGAGTATTTCCTGAGTCGTACCTACGTGCTTGCTGAGAGAAGCCGGCGTGCCTCCCCCTCCGGCCGAGTCGAACTGCGGTCATAAGCTGTGACACAAACGCTGGCTAGAGTGGAGTTGTGGCGCCCAGCCCCACCTCGTCGGCATTGCTCGACGGCCCTCGAGGGCCGATGGCCGGCTCAGCGGTGCCGCGCAGGCGTCGCGTCGTGCTCGCCGTGCTGTGCGTGAGCCTGCTCATCGTGAGCCTCGACAACACGATCTTGAATGTGGCTCTGCCGGTGATCGTGCGGACCTTACACGCCTCGTCGAGTTCGCTGCAGTGGATCGTCGATTCCTACGCGATCGTGTTCGCCGGGCTACTCCTCGTGGCGGGCAGCCTCGGGGATCGCCTAGGACGCAAATGGGTCTTCATGGCTGGACTGGTCATCTTCGCAACCGGATCGGCTGTGTCCGCGTTTTCGGGGACGCCGGACCGTCTAATCGCGGCCCGTGCCTTCATGGGCATTGGCGGCGCTGCCATCATGCCCTCCACCTTGTCGATCCTCACCAATGTCTTCACCGACGCCCACGACCGGGCGCGTGCGATCGGAATCTGGTCAGGCACGACCGGGCTCGGAGTTGCCATCGGTCCCGTCGCCGGCGGCTGGTTGCTCGCGCACTTCTGGTGGGGATCGGTCTTCCTCGTGAACGTCCCCATTGCGTTCGTGGGTTTGCTCGCGGCTGTCTTTTTCGTACCGAACTCGAAGAACCCCGACACTAAGCCTTCCGATCCCGTCGGTGGCCTGCTCTCGATCGTCGGGATGGGTTTGTTGCTCTGGGGGATCATCGAAGCGCCAGACCGTTCCTGGACCTCGCCTGTGATTCTCGGCGCCATCGGCGCGGCGATCGTCGTTCTCGGCGCGTTCGCAGCCTGGGAAAAGCATTCCAGCCACCCCATGTTGCAAGTCTCCTTCTTCTCCTCGAGACGGTTCTCGGGGGCCATGGCCGCGATGGCACTCGTCATGTTCGCATTGATGGGCGGTCTATTCCTCCTGACCCAGTACCTGCAGTTCTCCCTCGGGTACACGCCCCTTCAAACTGGCCTGCGAATCGCGCCAATCGCAGGAGTGCTTCTGATCATGGCCCCTCTCTCGACTCTTTTCGTGCGCCTTGTCGGTACCAAGCCAGTCGTAGTCACCGGAATGATCGTGGTGGCTATCGGCTTTGCACTGTTGTCCCAGGTCACGGTTCACGACCGTTATATAGACGTTTTCCCTGCCTTCTTGCTGATCGGACTCGGTACCGGCCTGGCATTCGCCCCCTCTACCGAGTCGGTGATGGGGTCGCTGCCGATAGACCAGGCGGGTGTCGGCGCGGCGACCAACGGAGCGTCTCTGCAGACGGGCGGGGCGCTCGGAGTCGGGATTCTTGGAAGCCTTCTGAACACCCGCTACCAGGACCGCTTGACACCAGCGCTCGCCCATCACCCGATGTCGGCAACGGTGATGCACCTGATCACGGGCTCGCTGGGGGGTGCATTGAGCGTGAGCCAGCACATCGGCGGCGTTCTCGGGGCCCAGCTCGCCGCCTTCGCCCGGCTGTCGTTCGTAAGCGGCCTGGACCTCGCTGTCACGGTCGCAGCGATCGTCGTCGCAAGCGCAGGGATCGTCGTGCTGGCAGTCTTGCCCAATCGCGCCGAGCCGCGCCCAGTCGAGAACGCCGGTCTCCCTTCAAATCCTGACCCACACCGCTAACCTCCCGGGATGCCTGCTGATTCGCCGACCATCCTCGCCACCTCCGGAGGGTTCAAGCCCGGGACACGCACCTCGATCGCGTTCGCCCCGTTGGTGTTTTATGCCATCGAACTCGCCGGAGTGAGCTCACGGCGTCCACGCCTTTGTCACGTGGGCACGGCTGCCGGCGACGAGCGCGCCTGGAACGCCATGATCAGCGAGGCGGCGCACGCGGCTGGGATCGATCTTGTGCACTTGAACCTGTTCCCGATGCCGAGCGTCGAGGACATGTCCGGCCTACTTCTCGACCAGGACGTGATCTGGGTGGGAGGGGGCAGTGTCGCCAATCTGCTCGCGCTCTGGCGCCTGCATGGCCTCGACGAGATCTTGGCCGAAGTCTGGAGATCCGGTGTCGTCCTCTCGGGAGTCTCGGCCGGTTCCCTGTGCTGGCACGTGGGCGGCACGACCGATTCGTTCGGCCCGGAGCTGCGCCCTGTCGTAGACGGCCTTGGTCTGCTCCCCTACTCCAACGGTGTCCACTACGACTCAGAATCCCAGCGCCGTCCCCTCCTCCAGCGCCTGATCGCCGACGGCGGGCTGCCCGACGGGTATGCCACCGACGACGGCGTCGGGCTCGTTTATCGCGGGACCGAGCTCGTAGAAGCCGTCACCGAGGTCCGTGGCAAAGGTGCTTATTCGATCCGGCGCGTCGAGGACCGAGCGATCGAGGAGCGGATAGAACCGAGGAGCCTGCCGGGAGCGGCGTGACTCGCTAGCGTGCCCTTTGTGACAAGCACATCCGGGGCTGGACTGCCGACCACAGAGGTGGTGCCCCCGAAAGGCCTCTGGCGGTTCGTTTTCACCCGTCTCGCCGCAATCGCCGCGATCGCCCTGGTCATGGTCTGGGCCATCAGCAACACGCCAAAGGGGATGCTCGAGGCAATTGTCTTCCTCGCGGCCGTCGTCCTCATTGCGGCTGTCGAGGTGCCTTTCCTGCAGCATCGTTGGCAACGCCTGGAAAAGCGACGCCTCGAAAGCCTCCCTGCCGACACCATCTACGCCGGCCCGGCGCGCGTCGAGAGCCCGCCAGGCGCCGGAGGTGGCCGGCCGGTTGCAGGCGAGCTCGTGCTCGACGGTCTCGGCCTGTCCTTTACCCCGAAGCACGCGGATCAGGCACCAATCCTCAAATTCTCCTGGACCGAGATGACCCACATCGCCCTACACCCGATCTCGATGGCACCTCTGGCGGGTTCGCTCGAGCTCACTCTCGCCAAAGGCGCGACACACCGCTTCGTCGTGCAGCGTTGCTCGTCGTTGGCAGACGAGCTGCAGCATCTTTCCTGACTCAGATCAGAGCGAGAGTCACCCGCGAGCCCGGCCCAAGCTGGCTGTCTCATCCGGGCGTGCTCCAGCTAGCAACTAGAACCGCCCCGAGCCCCTCGAGGAGCACAGACGGCTCGCCGGGGGACTCGGGGCGCAAGTTCCCAGAATCCACTTCACACTGGAAGCTTAAAACTGGCCCTCTCGTTCAGACAGACGAGTTGGGCTGCCTCCGCTGGGACTAAATCCGCGTTGGCTTCCTCTCATCCATGCCCCAGGGTGCTCCGCAGTCGGCCAACAGCTGCAAGAACGGTGCCGCTGGAAGGGCCTCGGGACCGAGCAAGCCCACGCCTGTCCACGCCTTGGAGTCGAGCAGCTCGAGCGCCAAGACCGGGTTGATGGCGGTTTGCCAGACAACTGCCTGCGAGTCGTACTCAGCCATGCACCAGTCGTTGTCGACGGCGTGGTAGAGGTAGACCTCTCGTGGCGAGCCTTTCTTGTCCATACCCGTGACCCAAGTGCCGGCACAGGTGACACCGTGCATGATATGGCCAATCTCCGCCGGGTCTGGGAGACAAGCCGCAACAACGTCTCGTGGGGACACCTTCTCGCCGCCGACCGAGATGAGCTTGGTCGAGTCGAGGCCGAGCATGTGGATCGTCTTCAGCACGCCGATGAACTCGTCACCGAGGCCGTACTTGAACGTTACGCGCTTCGCGTCCACCCAGCGCGGCATGAGGAGGACCTCCTCGTGCTCGACGTTCACGCACTCAACGGGGCCGACCCCGGCTGGGAACTGGAAGGTCTCGGGCTCGCTGAACGGCTCGGTCGTGAACCAGCCCCGGCCCTTCTCCCAGACGACAGGCGGGTTCAGGCACTCTTCAATCGTCGTCCAGATGGAGAACGTCGGGCAGAAGTCATAACCCTCGACGACAAGGTTGGCCCCGTCTCGCACTCCGAGTTCGTCGATGGAACCGAAGAGCTCATCGGCCGCGTGGCGGGCGAACACGTCTGAGAGCCCGGGCTCTACGCCCATGCCTGCGAGCGCAAGCAGACCGCGCTCCTCCCATTGGGGGGCGATCTCGAACTGCTCGTCACCTAGCTTCACGCCGGTTGTCGAGTACGGAGTCTCCGGGTGCGGGTGCGAAAGCGACATAGCCATGTCCATGTAGTTGACTCCGGCTGCAAAAGCTGCACGGAAGATCGGCATGACAAATCGCGGGTCCACGGCGTTGAGAACGACGTCACAGTTCTCGGCCTTGATCAATTCGGCTATTGCCGACTCGTTGGAAGCATCGATCTTGACGCCCGAGAACCTGTCTGAAATCGACGCCGCCTTCTCGGCGCGCTCACGGTCATAGTCGGCTATCACGACCTTTTCGAAGCTGCCCCGGCGCGCAGCTATATGAGCGAACGCGCTCCCTACTCCCCCGGCTCCTACAACGAGAACTCGCACGGCACGGTCCTTTCTAGAATCCGATCAGTTGGTCGGCAATAGGCACCGCTGAGGACAAATGCCTTCAGAGGCCTGTCGAGTTAGTTTAGAGGAAACAAGATTTTTCTCCATGGGCCGAAAGTCCCTATTCACGGCTCCTCGGCAGTGCGAAAATTGCCCGGAAGCCCCTGTCAACGATGACTGGGCATGCACAAAGTTGTGCACGAGGAGGCAAGTCAAGTGAGCAGCGACATCAAGGCGATCCTTAACGACCTGGAGACGCGGAACGCGCACGAGCCCGAGTTCCTTCAAGCGGTGAGCGAGGTGCTCTCCTCTCTCGAGCCGGTCATAGAGCGATTCCCCAAGTACCGCGAGGCAAAGGTCCTTGAGCGGATGGTCGAGCCGGAGCGGGTGATCATGTTCCGCGTGAGCTGGGTCGATGACAACGGCGAAGTCCAGATCAATCGCGGCTTCCGCGTGCAAATGAACAGTGCCATTGGACCCTACAAGGGAGGACTCCGGTTCCACCCAAGTGTCTACTTGGGGCTGCTCAAATTCCTTGCCTTTGAGCAGGTGCTGAAGAACTCTCTAACCACCTTGCCGATGGGCGGTGCAAAAGGTGGGTCGGACTTCGACCCCAAGGGCAAGAGCGACGGAGAGGTCCGCCGGTTCTGCCAGGCCTTCATGACTGAGCTCTACCGTCACATTGGCCAGTTCACCGACGTCCCCGCAGGCGACATCGGCGTTGGCGGCCGTGAGATCGGCTACCTGTTCGGCCAGTACAAGAGGATCTCCAACCAGTTCACCGGCGTCCTCACGGGCAAGGGTCTCAACTGGGGAGGCTCCGAGATCCGCCCCGAGGCGACCGGCTATGGCGCCGTGTACTTCGCCGAGGAGATGCTCGCCACTCGGGCGGAGAACCTCGAGGGCAAGCGCTGCATCGTCTCGGGCAGCGGCAACGTCGCCCAGTACGCAGTCGAGAAGCTGATCGAGCTCAAGGCCAAGCCGCTCACGTTCTCCGACTCGGACGGCTTCATCCACGACCCGGCCGGAATCGACACCGAGAAGCTCACCTACGTCATGGAGCTGAAGAACGTGCGCCGTGGCCGGATCCGCGATTACGCCGACAAGTTCCCCGGCGCCAGCTTCACTCCCGCGACCGGTGGTACCTTCAACCCGCTCTGGTCTGTGCCGGCGGACTGTGCCTTCCCAAGTGCGACACAGAACGAGATCAACGGTATCGACGCCGCCAACCTAGTCTCGAACGGGATCCAGCTTGTCGCCGAAGGGGCCAACATGCCGACGACCCCGGACGGGGTCGAGCGCTTCCTCGACGCCAAGATCTTCTACGGACCAGGCAAGGCCGCCAACGCTGGCGGCGTCGCAGTCTCGGGTCTCGAGATGACCCAAGACATCGAGCACCTGGCCTGGTCTCGCGAGCAGGTTGACGAGAAGCTGCGCCAGATCATGCGCGCCATCCACACCAGCGTGCGCGCCGCGGCCGAGGAGTACGGCCACCCGACTGACTACGTTCTCGGCGCGAACATCGCCGGCTTTGTCAAAGTGGCGGATGCGATGGTCGACGAGAGCACAATCTGATGTCTGAGGTTGCCGCCTCGCTGTCCCCGGAGGACAGCCTCGAAAAGGGCCTGAAGCCAGGAGCCATAGGCCTCGTTTCGAGCGTAGTAATCGGTACCGCTTCCACCGCCCCCGCCTTCAGCTTGGCGGCGACCCTCGGTCTAATTGCAGTCGGAGTCGGCGTTCATGCCTCGCTCGTGGCGATCCTTGCCTTCGTGCCGATGCTCTTGATCTCGATCGGCTACAGCGAGCTGAACAAGGCCGACCCCGACTGTGGAACGACTTTCACCTGGGCGACGCGCGCCTTCGGCCCGAAGACGGGCTGGGCGGGCGGCTGGGGGATCATCGCCTCCGACGTGCTGTGCATGGCAAGCCTGGCTGAGATATCGGGCCAGTACCTGTTCCTGCTCTTCAACGCGAAGGGGATCGGCAACGATCCGAGCAGCTCGTGGGTCCTACTGGTGGGCGTGCTGTTCATAGTCGCGCTCACCTATGTTTGCTACCGCGGGATCGAGGTCTCCGCGAAGCTCCAGCTCGTGCTGCTCTCGATCGAGCTCGTGATGATGGCGGTCTATGCGGTCGTGGCTCTCGTGCGGGTCGGCATCGGCCACGCCCCTCCCGGCCACATGGTGCCGAGCCTCTCGTGGTTCAACCCGACAACTGTCTCCCCGTCCGCTCTTGTCGACGGGCTCGTCTTGATGCTGTTCATCTACTGGGGCTGGGACACCTCGCTCTCGGTCAACGAGGAGACGAGCGACAAGGACAGGCTCCCGGGATTGGCCGGGATAATCGCCACTGTGCTCCTGCTTGCCACATACGGGCTCGTCACGATCGCTGCACAGTCCTTTGCCGGTGTCGGCACCAAGGGCATCGGCCTGGCGAACCCGGCGCACCTCAACGACGTGTTGTCGGTGCAAGGCACCGCCGTGTTCGGATCGTCATGGATCGGATCGACCTTCTCGCATCTGCTTTTGCTGATGGTCTTCTCCTCTGCTGTCGCCTCGACTCAGACGACGATCCTGCCCACGGCTCGCACGGTGCTGTCTATGAGCGTGTACAAGGCGATCCCTGACCAGTTCGGCCACATGCACAAAAAACACCTGACACCGACGGTCGCGACTGTGGCGATGGGCGGGATTTCCATCGTCATGTACGCAGCCATGAACTACATGTCAGGTGGGAACATGATCCTGGACGCCATCACTGCGATTGGCGTCTGGATCGCCTTTTACTATGGCCTGACTGGTTGGACCTGCCTGTGGTACTACCGCAAGGTGCTCACCCGCAACGCCCGCGAGCTGTTCATGAAAGGGATCCTGCCTGGCCTCGGTGGCCTCATCATGTTCGGAGCTGGTGCTTGGAGCCTGAAGCAGGACTTTCTCGCCTCGAGCAACCAGAGCTACACGACATGGCGGTTGCCCTTCGCGCCGCACTGGGACCTAGGTGGTGTGTTCCTGATCTTTTTGCTCAGCGCGGTCGTTGGCTTGATCTGTGCGGGCCTGTGGCGCCTCGCCGGCCCAGCGTTTTTCCGAGGCGAGACGCTCAACCGTTCCACTCCGACCCTCGTCCCCGAGGGTGCAGCCCTCCCCCTGGCGCCTGCCGGAGGGATCCCGGCCGTTCCAGGAGAAGACGGGCCTAGCTCTGACCAACCCTGAGCGTAAGAGCCGAAGTCAAGTAGGCAGGCGTCACCAAACATCCAGGTGACGCGGGACTGCCCCACACGACAGCCCGCGAGGTACCTTTGCCTCCTGCCAGGGATGCGATTGGCGAAAGGAGCAGTGTGATGGAGGACAAGCTCGTGAAGTACCGCCCGTTGTTCATAGGTGGAGAGTGGGTTGACCCTGCCGAGGGCGAGACCGACGAGGACATCAACCCCGCAACTGGAGAGGGAATCGCCCGGGTCGCCGTCGCAGGAAAGGAGGACGTCGACCGTGCCGTGACCGCGGCACAAAAGGCCTACGACGAGGTCTGGTTCGATACCCCACCGAAAGAGCGCGCTGGCATGCTCCTCAAGCTGGCGGACGCTATCGACGCAAATGCGGCCGAGTTTGCAAGACTCGAGTCAATTGACGTCGGCAAGCCGATATCGCTTTCCCAGGGCGACATACCGTTCATATCCGACAACCTGCGTTTCTTCGCGGGAGCGGCGCGCTGTCAGGAAGGCAAGTCCACAGGAGAGTACGAGCGCGGCTTTACGAGCATGATCCGGCGCGAGCCTCTTGGTGTCACCGTCGGCATCTGCCCGTGGAACTACCCCTTGATGATGGCGGTGTGGAAGATCGGCCCAGCCTTGGCAGCCGGCAACACCTCTATCATCAAGCCGGCCCAGATCACGCCGCTTACCACTTTGTACCTCGCCGAGCTGGCAG
>JBEKVJ010000008.1:0-76429 GCA_049514105.1 Acidimicrobiales bacterium | reverse complement strand
ACCGAAGCCGGCAAGCACCAACCAGAGCGGATCGAGACCAGTCAAGGCCCTCTGAGGCTACTTGTCAGCTCCCCGAGCTAGGTGCTGGTCGCGCTGGCCAGTTCCTCGACCCTCTAGTGACTCGCCTGCAGCTCCACCCCGGTCGCGCCATGTTCGAGGGTCTCTTGCAGTGCCAGCGCCCGGACGAGCATCGGCGCGGCCCCGAGGTTCTCGAAGGTGCCGGCAGCCTGTGCGGCGACTTGCGTGGCGTCCACGATCCTGTCGTGGCTGAAGAGCCACGCGGCTCGGTCGAGCTGGGCGCGGGCCGTCCAGTAGGGATAGGCGAGCTCGCGGAACATCGATTCTGTGGCCGTGAGGTCCTTCTCCACGGCGGTGTTGTCGCCTTTTGCAGCCGCTATTAGCGCGCCCGATCTCACCACCTGAGCCCTCAAGAAAGGTGGCACTTCGCCTCTCGGACGTGTCGCCAGCATGTTGACGAGACGGTCGGCCTCGTCGAGCTCACCGAGGCTCACGGCCGCCTCGAGGGCGACGGGGAAGGCAGTCCGGACCGTTTCGTTGGCAAACCCCATGCCTCCGTGCACGGCCTCCTCGATCGCCGTACGGGCGCTTTGGAGAGCCTGCAGACTATCTCCCGCCGCGAGTGCGACGACACCGAGGAGTGCCGCGTAGACGGACCTGTTCTGGATGTCGTCGCCAGCGGACCAGACACTGCACACAGCGGCGTGGTCGCGCGCTGCGTCCAGGTTTCCGCGCATCGCCTCCAGGCAGGCAAGCGGGTAATGGATCGCGGCTGCACCGGGACGATCGTCACCTCCTCCCTGGAGCAGCTCGGTTCCGATCTGGAAGGCCCGGTCGAGCCTTCCCACCAGCATGAGGACGTACATGAGGTTCGCCGCGGCCCAGGCCTCGTCCTCGCGCCGGCCCGCACGCCGGGCGAGCGCAAGTGCCGCTCCGGCGTGTTCCTCGGCTCCGGGCAGGTCGCGGGTCATGCAAAGGTCCGCGAGGTTGTTCTCGGCTGTCATCTCTGGACGGGTGAGTCCATTCGCGCGAGCGACAGCTGCCGTGCCCTCGAACAGCAAACGGGCTTCAACTGGACGTCCGACGTGGGCGAGTGTCATCGCCTTCGCGTTGAAGCCGCGTGCCAGAGTCCCGGGGAGTACCTCATGTTCGGCCAAGGTGAGCGCCGTCTCGATCGGCCCGCTCGCCTCGTCCGCGTGGCCGGAGAACAGCAACGCTCCTGCAAGACGCACCTGCAGCTCGGCCGAGACCTCGGCAGGTGCGTCGATATCGCTCAAGGACGCAATGGCGTCGCGGACTCGGGTGACGGCGATCTCACCTCGGCCGACGGCGTCGAGGGCGTTGGCGAGCGCACTCGTGACACGGGCCACCTCGATGACGCGCCCTGCCTGGGCGTGTGCGGTGACCGCGGCCTCAAAGTGAGCGAGAGCACGCTCGTTCCAACCCGCCTCGCGTGCCATCCGCCCGGCCTGCTCGATGTAAGAGGCCTGCTCGGCCTCGTCCAGGCTGAGCTCGGCAGCCTTTAAGTAGGCCGACTCGGCCGCCTCGGGGGCACCTACGGACTCTGCCCGTTCGCCGGCGCGGGTATAGGCGGCGCAGGCTTCGGCGCGCAGCTCGTCGGCGTCGGAATCGTCGCCCGCGGCCTTGTATGCGTCGTAGAGGTGAGCACCGATCACCTCGGCCACCTCGGCACCTTCGTCGGGGAAGGCAGAACGGAGATGCTCGGCCGTGCGCAGGTGCCTCGCCTTGCGTTCGGCCCTCGTCAACATGTCGTAGGCGACAGAACGTATGAGCGACTGGGTAAAGGCGTACTGGCCGCGTTCGGGAGACAGCCTGTCGGCTCGCACCGTGAGCACTTCTTTGCGCACGAGCGAGCTCAACAGCTCATCGAGCAGGGTCGGGTCGATCTCAGAGAGGGCCCCCACGGTCTGGCGGGGGAAGCTTCCCCCGAGCACAGAGCACTCTTTTACGAGTCTGCGCTCGTCGGGAGACAGGGCGTCGAGGCGCGAGGCGATGAGCGCCGTGAGCCCGGGTGGGATCTCGAGCTCGCCGAGCTCGCCGACGAGATGCAACAGGCCCTCGTCATCGCGCTCCAGGGCACCTTTGTCCAGCAGGCCCCGCACGGTCTCTATGGCATAAAGCGGGATGCCTTCGGCCCGCTCGACGATACGTGTCCGCGCGGACGCGGGCAGGCCCCGCACGAGGCCGTCGAGGAGACCGCCCATGACCTCGTCGGAGAGGGGGTCCAAAGGAAGCGTCGTCACGCTCCGGCGCGAGAGCCCGAGCCCACCTCGTTCAGCCCCTTCCGGGCGCGAGAGGACGAGGAGGAAGATGGCATGGTCCCCTGACCACTCAAGAAGGTGGTCCAAGAAATCGACGAGGCCGGCGTCTGCCCACTGCAGGTCCTCGACCACCATGAGGACAGGAAGAAACTCCGCGAGGCGCTCAAAAAAGAGGCGCCACCCCGAGAAAAGCTCCTCTTTTGCGAGGACCTGCGACGCGGGAAGTCCGAGCAGCTGACCGAGCCGCGGAGCTATGAACTCGCGGTCGTCTGGATCTGGTATCCAGCGCTCGAGGCCGCTGCGGAGGCGCTCGGCGACAATGTCTTGTGGGTCCTCCTCGCTTATCTGCAGGCGGGCCCGGACCATCTCGGACAGCGCCCAGTAGCTCACACCCTCTCCGTAAGAAAGGCATCGGCCGGAGTGCCACAAGACGTCGCCTGCGAGGCCATCGATGTATTTGAAGAACTCCCAGGCGAGGCGCGACTTGCCGACACCGGCCACGCCCGAGACGAGGACAAGGCGGGCCGAGTTGCGTTCGGCCGAAGCGTGGAAGAGCTCCTTTACAAGTCGAAGCTCGTGGTCCCTGCCGATAAAGGGTGCTTCTATCACGCCGGAGCGTTGTGAGCCGGCGATGGCCGCGACCACCTGCGTCGCCTGGTAGAGGTGCACCGGCTCAGCCTTGCCCTTCAAGTCGTGCTCGCCGGCATCCGCGTAGCCGATCGCCGCAGAAGTGGCCGCCCGCGTCGTCTCGTCGACGTAGCAGCATCCCGGAGCTGCCGCCGATTGGATCCTGGCGGCGGTGTTCACCCTGTCTCCGATGACAAGGCCCTCCTCAGCGCTGGTGGTGGCGGCACCCCCGGTGACGATCCCGACACGAGCCTTGAGCTCGACGAGGTGCTCGGCGCCGTAAGCGGCGACTGCCGAGACGAGCTCGAGACCTGCCCGGACGGCCCGTTCGGCGTCGT
The DNA here is from genome assembly GCA_049514105.1 of Acidimicrobiales bacterium. Lineage (GTDB taxonomy): Bacteria > Actinomycetota > Acidimicrobiia > Acidimicrobiales > Bog-793 > Fen-455. The sequence goes on along the minus strand of JBEKVJ010000008.1, from coordinate 73,164 downwards.
CCTCGTTCGCGACGGGGGCTCCCCAGACAGCCATGACGGCATCGCCGATGAATTTCTCCACGGTGCCGCCATATCGGGCGACGATCGCCCGCGCGAGCTCGAAGTATCCCGAGAGGAGCTCTCGTACCTCTTCGGGGTCGCGTTTCTCCGAGAACGGCGTGAAGCCGACGAGGTCGCAAAACAACACCGAGACGTGACGGAGTTCGGTCGTAGGGGCGCTGGACTGAGCCGGAAAAGGCGCGACTCCGGTCGTCGGACTTGGGCCGAGGGTCGAGCCGCACTCGTGGCAGAATTTCGCCGCAGCCAGCACGGCTGTTGCACAGCTCGGACAGGCGCGAGCGAGCGGGTTGCCGCACTCGTGGCAGAACTTCGCGCCGGGCGGGTTGTCGACCCCACAGCTCGAACAGCGCATCTCACACCCCCTGCTTCGCTGGCCGAGAGGCTAATAGCTGCCGGTGCCCGCGTCATCGCCGAGAACGGTCGAGCGCGAGCGTCGAACAGGCCCTTAGGATCACTCGTGCACGACTGCCCGCCAGCGCGGGTGAGCAGCCGGCGAGAAAAGGTTCGAGTGTCGTTAAGCCATCGCGCCCTAAAGCGCTGCCGGATCGGTGAGGAGTGACGTGCCCGAAGTTCTGCAACAGCCTGTCCCACCACCACGTTTGTACAAAAAGATCCTCTTCACCGAGGCCGAGGTCGATGCCCGGATCGCGGAGATGGCCGTTGAGATCACCCGTGTCTACAAGGGCACCGACACCCTTTTTGTGAGCCTCTTGAATGGCGCGCAACCCTTCACGGCGAAGTTGATGCGTGCTATCCAGCGCCACGACCCGTATTTCCATCCGAACGTGCAGTCAATGATCGTGAGCCGTTATGGGACGAGCCGTGACGGCGGAGAGCCGCGACTCGTAACGGACCTGCCCCCCGACTACAGGGTTCTGACGGGTCGCCACGTCGTGCTCTTAGACGACCTCGTGGACGGTGGCGGCACGACGGACTTCACTGAGCGTCACTTGTACGACTACGGGGCTTGGACCGTCGAGCGGATCGTGCTCGTGAAAAAGCGCAAGGTCCCGCCCATAGAGGCCAAGATCGCCCTGTACGGCTTCGAGGCGCCGGACGTGTGGCTGACGGGGATGGGCATGGACAACGTGCGGCTTGGTCCCGAAGCAAACCGCTGGGCGGGCTGGATCGCAATCGCCAATACGGACTGAGCCCTTAAGTGCCAGTGAACAAATTTTCCTCTCCCGCCCGCGACCTCGGCGGCTCGGTCCGCGAGCGCAAAGCGTCGCTGCTCGTTTTGGCCGATGGGGAGGTATTCGAAGGCGAGGCGATAGGAGCGCCCGCGCCCGGTGGGGTGGCCACCGGAGAGCTCGTGTTCAACACGGTGCTGAGCGGCTACCAGGAGGTCGTCACCGACCCGAGCTACGCGGGCCAGGTCGTCGCCTTCACATGCCCGCATATCGGCAACTACGGCGTGACACCCTCTGACGACGAGGCGCGCCGGCCCTTTTGCCGTGGGATCGTTGTTCGCGACCTCGCCGAACGTCCCTCTTCGTGGCGCGCGACAGGCTCACTCGAGGACTTTCTCGTCCAAAACGCCGTGCCCGGCATCACGGGGGTGGACACGCGCAGGCTCACGCGTCACCTGCGTGAAGACGGGGCCATGGGCTGTGCCTTCGGGACCGCCAGCGAGTCGCAGTTGCGAGCGGCCGCGGCCACCGAGCCGGGAACCACCGGGCGCGACCTCGTCTCGGAGGTGACGACGCAGGCTGTCTACGAGCGCGGCTTTGGGCCGCTTCGCGTCGTGGCCTACGACTTCGGCGTGAAAGAGACCATGTTGAGCTTCCTCGGTCGTCTCGCCACGATCACCGTCGTGCCGGCCCACTTTGCAGCTGAAGATGCCCTCGAGCTCAAGCCGGACGGGGTGTTCCTCTCGAACGGGCCTGGCGACCCAGCCGCGCTCGGCGCCGTGGCAGCCACGATCGGCGAATTGTTGGGCAAGGTGCCCGTGTTCGGCATCTGCCTCGGCCAGCAGCTCCTCGCCGCCGCGCTCGGGGCGCGCACCTTCAAGCTTCCTTTCGGGCACCACGGGGGCAACCACCCGGTCAGGCGCCTCGATACGGGCCGGGTCGAGATCACGAGCCAGAACCACAACTACGCCGTGGCGCCCGACAGCTTGGCCGACTATGGGCCGAGGGCCACGCGAGTGACCCACGTCAACTTGAACGACGGTGTTATCGAGGGCATCCGATGCGACCGCCTGTCGGCCTTCAGCGTCCAGTACCACCCGGAGGCCGGTCCCGGCCCGCACGACGCCCGGTATCTGTTCGACGAGTTCCTCGCGCTGATTGAGGCCGAGGCCTGATGCCCCGGCGCGACGACATCGAGACGATCCTCGTCATCGGCTCCGGACCAATCGTGATAGGCCAAGCATGCGAGTTCGACTACTCGGGCTCCCAGGCCTGCCGGGTGCTACGGGCCGAGGGTTACCGGGTCGTCCTCGCCAACTCCAACCCCGCCACGATCATGACGGACCCGGACCTTGCCCACCGCACCTATGTCGAGCCGCTCGACGCCACCGTGCTCGCTGCCATCGTCGAGCGTGAACGGCCGGACGCCATTTTGCCGACCGTTGGCGGCCAGACAGGGCTCAACTTGGCGATGGAGCTGGACCAGATGGGCGTGCTGGGGGAGTTCGCGGTGGAGCTGATCGGAGCGAGCGCTGAGGCGATCTTCACCGCTGAGGACCGCGACCGCTTCAAACAAGCCATGGGCGAGATCGGACTCGAGGTGCCGGCCTCGGGGTTCGCCTCGAATTTGGAACAGGCGATGGCGGTGGGGGAGTCGGTCGGCTTCCCTCTTATGGTCCGCCCGAGTTTCATCCTCGGTGGGGCCGGCACCGGGACTGCGGACGACCGCGATGCGCTCGCCCGGGTGGCGGCAGAGGCACTGGCCGCAAGCCCAGTCTCGCGGGTGTTGATCGAGCGCTCGATCGCGGGCTGGAAGGAGTTCGAGCTCGAGGTGATGCGCGACCGGGCTGACAACTGCGTCGTCGTGTGCTCGATAGAGAACTTCGACCCCGTAGGTGTGCACACGGGCGACTCGATCACTGTCGCGCCGGCTCAGACCCTCTCCGATGTCGAGTACCAGGCCATGCGCGACGACGCCTTTGCCTGCATCCGCCGCGTCGGGGTCGAGACGGGCGGGTCGAACATCCAGTTCGCCGTGGACTCGAGCGACGGTCGACGCCTCGTGATCGAGATGAATCCGCGTGTCTCGCGCTCGTCCGCGTTGGCCTCCAAGGCGACGGGCTTCCCGATTGCGAAGATCGCAGCCCGCCTCGCGGTCGGGTACACCCTGGACGAGATCACCAACGACATCACGGGCGCCACGCCAGCCAGCTTCGAGCCGACGATCGACTACGTCGTCACCAAGGTTCCGCGTTGGGCTTTCGAGAAGCTCCCCGGAAGCCTCGACCGTCTCGGGACCCGCATGCAGTCGGTGGGGGAGGCGATGGCCATAGGCCGGACGTTCCCGGAGTCGTTGCAAAAGGCGCTTCGCTCTTTGGAACAGGGCCGGGCCGGACTGAACGCGGACCTGGCCGAGGCTTCCTACGACCGCCTCTCCGACGACGAGCTGTTGGCCAAGGCGTGCGAGCCGACCCCGGAGCGGGTCTTCCACATGGAGGCGGCGCTTAGGCGCGACATCTCCCCGGACACGGTCGCGCAGCTGACCGGGGTCGATCCGTGGTTCGTCGACCAGTTGGCGAGGATCACTGCGGGCCGGAGGCGACTCGAGGCTCTGGGGCGCCAAGCCAAGGGCGTCGACGGGATCGATCGGAGCTCATGGCGTGAGGCAAAGCGCCTCGGATTCTCAGACGTGCAGATCGCGTACCTGCTCGGGAAGTCCGACCCAGCGGGTGCGTCGCAGAGCGAGGCGGAGGTGCGTGCCGCCCGCACCGAGTTGGGCGTGCGAGCGACGTTCAAGACCGTCGACACTTGCGGTGCCGAGTTCGCAGCCGATACGCCGTATCACTACGCCACATACGAGGACGAGGACGAGGTGGGCCCTAGTGCCAGGCCCCGCGTCGTGATCCTCGGGTCGGGTCCGAACCGGATCGGCCAGGGGATCGAGTTCGACTACTGCTGTGTGCACGCCTCGATGGCATTGCGAGAGGCTGGCTACGAGACCGTCATGGTCAACTGCAACCCAGAGACGGTCTCGACCGACTACGACACTTCTGACAGGCTCTATTTCGAGCCGCTCACTGCCGAGGACGTCTTGAACGTGATCGACGCCGAGCTTTGTTCAGGTCTCGATGCGGGCGGAACAAACGCCGCGCCTCTGGCCGGGGTCATCGTCTCTCTCGGGGGCCAGACGCCGCTCAAGCTTGCACACGTCATCGACCCTGACCTCGTGCTCGGCACTTCACCCGCGTCGATCGACCTCGCAGAGGACCGCGAGCAGTGGAACGCATTGTGCGAGCGCCTCGGAATCCCTCAACCCGCAGGCGGGACCGCAACCAACCTCGACGAGGCGCTCGTGGTCGCGGCCAGGATCGGCTATCCGGTGCTCGTGCGCCCGAGCTATGTGCTCGGGGGGCGGGCGATGGAGATCGTCTACGACGACGAACGGCTCGAGAAGGCGATCGTGGCCCTCTCAGCCTCGCTGAGAAGCGAGGGCGGCGTTTCTGCCGAACGACCCGTGCTCGTGGACAGGTTCTTAGAGGACGCCATCGAAGTGGACGTCGACGCCGTGCGCGACCGCGCGGGCGAGGTGCTCCTGGCCGGCATCATGGAACATGTCGAGGAGGCGGGCATCCATTCAGGCGACTCGGCTTGTGCGCTTCCCACCCAGACGCTTCCCCCAGACGTCGTCGCGTCTATCGAGGCCCATACTCGTGCGATCGCGGAGGCACTCGAGGTCGTAGGGCCCTTGAATGTCCAGTTCGCGGTCCGAGACGGAGTCGTCTATGTGCTGGAGGCCAACCCGCGAGCGAGCCGTACGGTGCCGTTCGTGGCGAAAGCGACAGGCATAGCTCTGGCCAAGGTGGCGGCGCGGGTGATGGCAGGCGCGAGCTTGGCGCGCCTTCGCGACGAGCAGTTGCTGCGTGCTCCGACGGTGGGGAACTGGGTGAGCGTCAAAGAGGCGGTGCTGCCGTTCAGCCGTTTTCCGGGCGTCGACATCTTGTTAGGTCCCGAGATGCGCTCGACAGGCGAGGTCATGGGAATCGGAACTACCTTCGGTCTCGCCTTCGCCAAGAGCCAGATCGCTGCTGGCAACCGCCTGCCTTCTGAGGGCACTGTCCTTCTGTCATTGGCGGACCGCGACAAGACCGCAGGACTGGACGCGGCGCGGGCTTTTTATGATCTCGGATTCGAGCTTGCCGCGACCTCCGGCACAGCGGCCTTTTTGGAGTCGAACGGGCTGCCTGTCATGACGGTGGCAGCGAGGCTCGGTGAGTGGGGTGCCGCGGACGTGGTGGAGTTGATCTCCTCAGCTCGGGTCCATCTCGTCGTCAACACACCGCGAGGTCGGGGCTCGCGCGCCGACGGTGTTCGCATCCGCTCCACGGCCCTGCTCCACCAGGTGCCCTGCCTGACGACCGTAGCCGCGGCGCGTGCAGCAGCGGCCGGAATAGCCGACTGGCGGCAACACGGTTTGTCCGTGGTCAGTCTGCAGGAGGTTCACGGCCAACCCGCGGGCAAATAGCGCCAAGGTACAGGGAGCCTGCAACCTGCACCTTTGTCGCAACGACAGGCTCTGGGGTGAGCCGCTCTTGTCAGCTCGGCGCCGAGAGCCCCCCTGGCTGGGCTGCGCCGTGCTTCCTCAACCACATGTTGTGGCTGATGGCGACGTTCAAGATGACCACTATTGGCAGTGGGATGAAGAACGCCATCATCAAAGGGATGAACAGCACAAGGGTCAGGACGATGAACGACCCCCAGTGCCACCACTTCGGTCCGACGGCGAGGCCGACGACAACGGCGCCGGCCAAGAGCACGACACCTATCACGGCTGCAGTTGCACTTGACATAACGGCAACCTCCATAGCCTTCTGGGTTGATTGTCCGCAGCCGTGCACCTGCCTGACAGAGGCGAAAGACCCGACTAGGGCGGCATTGGCCCGTTTCGTCTTGAGCTGAAACGACCGACCGCGCGGGCAATTGCCCGTGCGCGCACGGGTTCAGCCTGACAATGCGCAAGACACCAGGGCCTTGTCGAGGACATAGTCCACAGTTAGTGGCTCTGGTTGGGTTGCTGAAGGTCTCCCAGCAGGAGCCGGCTTCGAAGATGATCGGTCCTCCGGGCCTGATCGCGACGGCAGGCTCACGCAACCAGCGACGGCGCCCTGTGTGCTGGATTCGCGAAATACTCTGCAGCGTGCCACCGCGGGCTAGCTGGTCGGGCGAGCTCGTCGGGGAGTCGTTGCCGACGCCGACACGGCCAGGAAGGCGATGTGTGAGCGAGCGCTGCTTGTGGCAGCACGACGGCAGAACATTGACCGCTGCGCGTTAGTCACTCTCAAAGGTGGGATCACAGCTTTCGGAGGATCTCAGCCTCGTTGCTGTTTTGCGGCAGTGTCACATTGCATGTGAAGGCCACCGAACTGATGCGGGCGTTCGATCCGGTAACATCAGCTAACACGTGATGAACGCTTTATGCCGTCGGCGCTTCGAAGGCTAGTGCGAACTTTGTTGCCGCCAAGTTGGCTCATAATCTGGGAACAAGCTGTTAGATGGGCGAAACAGTATCTCCCACAATCGCCAGGACGTCGGGACGACCATCATGTCCAGGCTCCGGACCTTCTCCTGCAGCAAAAAGCCGCGATTGCCCAACTCGCGATGGGTTGACGACTGTCAAGATGTCATCATCTAGCGGCACGATTCATGCAGAATTAACGCAAAGTTAATCGCCAAACCACAACTTAGTGCTCGAGAGGCGCGTCGATCTTGTTAGAACAGTCGGCGTGACCGACCGCGTAACTCATGAGCTGACTAGACGATCGCGGCCATGTGGCGCGGCCCCGATGCGGATCGCGCTCGTAGCCCATGACAACAAGAAGTGGGACCTTGCCGAGTGGGCACGCGTCAACAGGGAGACCCTCTCACATCACGAGCTCGTAGCAACGAGCTCGACAGGTGCCGAGCTCTCCGCGCAGCTCAAGCTTCCTGTGCAGCGCCTGCAGAGCGGTCCGCTAGGGGGCGACCTTCAACTCGGAGCCAAGATCGCCGAGGGCGAGATCGACCTGCTGCTGTTCTTCTGGGACCCGCTCGAGCCCCAGCCGCACGACCCGGACGTAAAGGCTCTTCTGCGCATTGCCGTCGTATGGAACATCCCGGTCGCGTGCAACCGCGCGAGCGCTGACTTCCTCATCACCTCGCCGTTGTTCGACGGCGACTACCACAGGGTCGTGCCCAGTTACCCAACAGGGAGTAGTCGCGACGGCGCGCAGGACGAGGCTGTGGCCTGAGGTTGGGGGCAGGTTCGCGTCTGGCCGCGCCTAGCGGCACCAGGCCAAGCTGTGACGGACGAACTCGGTTTCGGTTCGGCTCAGGCGATCTCAGCACGGTGGCGGAGCCTCCAGCGCGATCGCCTCGAAGGGGCAGCGTCGGCCAGTTGGCCATCCTCGGTGCGACTGAGGCGCGTTTGCCAGCATTGTTCACAGATGTATTCGCCGTACCGCATCCAGGTGACCTCTCTGCGGTTGCACTCGGCGCAGCGTCGGCCTAGATAGGCAGTGCGCTCAGCGGGCCATGGTCCTCGACCCCGCGTTAGCTCGGCGAGACGCTGTTGGGCCCGCGCGGCGAGCTCCCAGGCCTGCGTACCATCTCGTTCCACTGCTACGACGAGGTTCCAAGTGACAAGGTCGCGCAACAGCGCATCGAATGTCTCTACGGGGATCTCCTTGTCTCCCATAGCTCCCCTTCCTAAAGAGCCACGGCGCCGCCCCCGGCCTTCGCGGTCCCGGATCGCAGTCGCATCGAGTCAAGATTGCCAGCACGCCGGGGCAATATCAGGACGCGCCCTCGCCTCTAGGTCCGAGACGCTGGGCATGCAGGCAAGTAGTTTCTGTCCTGTGAACGGCCAGTGGCACTCGCAGCACCGCTTGGACAAGGGGGCATCGCTCGATGAGCGGATCCTATGGCACCTCGAGCACGCGCAGTCCTGTGGGTGCCGCCCTATCCCCCCGAAGGTGCTCGAGGAGATGCAAAGACGCGGGCTCGTGTTCTCAGCGGAGGACTAACCGCGCTAGGACAAGTGGCTTATGCCTCGGTCTGTCCCACCTCGAGCTTTGGGTCAAAGGCGTCGTAGTCCGGCGACCATATGCAGGCATCGACCGCGGCCTCGATCTCGGCATCGGACATGGCGGGGGCAACCTTTCCGTCTCTAGCCTCCCGGGCGACAGCGATGGCGATCTGGCGTGAGATGGAGCGCAGCTCAGTGAGGCGCGGATAAATCGCGCCCTGCTCGATCCGTTCTGAGGGGACTGTCGCTGCGAGGGTTGTCGCGGCGACGAGGAACATGCGGTCTGTGATCTCCCACGCTTTGCTGGCGAGAGCGCCCAGCCCGACGCCGGGGAACACAAAGACGTTGTTCGCCTGCCCGATCAGATGGGTCGTGCCATCGAGCTCGACGGGATCGAAGGGGCTCCCCGTCGCTACTACCGCCCGACCCTCGCTCCAGGCAAGCAAGTCGGCCGGCGTCGCCTCCGAGTTCGCGGTCGGGTTGGACAGTGGCAGGATGATGGGACGTGGGGTGCGCGCCGCCATCTCGCGGATCGCGGCTTCACTGAATGCGCCCGGCTTTCCACTCGTCCCGACGAGGATCGTCGGCGCCAGGTGGCGCACGACTGTCTCGAGGTCGTAGCTGCTGGCATCTTCGAATCCGAGCTGCTTAAGGTCCTGTGCGGTCTGAGCGAACGGGAGCTTGTCCTCCTCCATTGCCTCGCGCCCTTCGAAGAGGAGTCCGCGCGAGTCGAGCATCGCCACCGCAAGGCGAGCTTCTTGCTCACTGGAACCCTCCGAGCGCATGATCGACTGGACAAGCCTCGCGATCCCGATCCCGGCGGCGCCACCGCCGAGGAACACGAGGCGTTGCGAGGAGAGCTTTTCGCCCCGGTGGCGTAGCGCTGCCATGATGCCACCGCAGACGACACCGGCGGTTCCCTGGATGTCGTCGTTGAAGCACGGGATGCGATGGCGGTAGTGGTCGAGGAGCCGGATGGCGTTGTGCTGCTTGAAGTCCTCCCACTGCATCAACGCTTCGGGGTAGACCTCTTTGACCGCGTCGACGAAGGCGTCGACGAATTCGTAATAGGCCGCGCCCCGAAGCCGCCGGTGCTGGTAGCCGAGGTAGAGCGGGTCGGACAGGAGCTCTTCGTTGTCGGTGCCACAGTCGAGTGAGATCGGCAGCGTCAACTGTGGGTGGATGCCTGCGCCCGCGACGTAGAGCGCAAGCTTGCCTATGGGAATGCCCATGCCCCCCGCTCCCTGGTCACCGAGCCCGAGGATCCGCTCGTTGTCGGTGACGACGATGAGGCGGACCGATGGCTGGCCGGCGTTGTGGAGAAGTTCAGGGATCCGCTCTATGTCGTCCGGGGTGATCCAGACACCTCGCGGGCGGCGGAAGACGTGGCTGTACTCACGACAGGCCCGCCCCACCGTCGGCGTGTAGATGATTGGCGCCAGCTCCTCGAGGTGGTCGACCAACAGCCGGTAGAAGAGAGTCTCGTTCCGGTTCTGGAGCGCCGCGAGACCTATGTACTTCTCGAGGTCGTCTCCCTTGCGCCGCAGGTGCTCAAGTTCGAGGGCTACCTGCTCTTCGATGGTTGTGATCCGCCACGGCAATAGTCCCCGCAGTCCTAGCGCCGCGCGCTCGGGCTCCCTAAAAGCGGTGTCTTTGTTGATCGCGGGGCAGTCGAGCAACTCGCGACTGCGCGCCGACGCCAATTGCTCCGGAAGGTCGACCCAACCGGAGTGGCCCGGGCTCAGCATGGTGTCCTCATTTCACTCGCTTGAGCTTCAGGTAACTCGCATTGACCCCTTTGCGTAAGGGCCGAACGTCCCTTCTTGATCCAAACCTGCAGGTCCAGGGACCTGGGCGCTCGGAAGGGCCGAGCCAGGCGGTAACTTCGGGGTCGGTACGCGAAATAGTCGCGGCTCTCGGAAAACGGAGGAGCATGCAAGTCGAGTCGGATCCTGAGGGGCCATCAACCGAGATGCTCGCCGAGCTGACGGAGGCCTCAAGCCGTCTTGACAGGGCGGACCCAGTAGAGATCATCGAGTGGACGGTGAGACGCTTTCCTGGACAGGTGGCTCTCGCTGCCTCGTTTCAAGATGCCGCCCTGGTAGATATGGCAGTCCAGGTTGACCCGGCGATTGAGGTGATCTTCCTCGACACCGAGTTCCACTTCCCCGAGACTCTCGCCTACGTCGAGCGGCTCCGGCGGCGCTACAACCTCAACCTCGTTGTCACCCATCCCGAGGTGGCGATCGATGAGTTCCCCTGCGGTAGCGACCGTTGCTGCGAGGTTCGCAAGGTGGCTCCGCTCGCGAAGGCACTTCGAGGCCGCGCGGCGTGGATCACAGGCCTGAAGCGGGTGGACACGCCAGAACGCGCCGAGGCCCCGGTAATAGGGTGGGATCCGGGCCGCAACATGGTCAAGGTGAACCCGGTTGCTGCCTGGGCCGACGACGACGTGGACGAATACGTGGCTGCCCACGACCTGCCTCGACATCCGCTCAACTATGTGGGATACGTATCGATCGGCTGTGCTCCGACGACGGTTCCGGTGCCCGAGGGCCGCCACCCGCGCGAGGGCCGGTGGGCCGGTACCGCGAAGACCGAGTGTGGCTTGCACCTGTGAGCATTCGGTAGCGCCAACGGTTTGGGTTTCGCTGACACCCCCAAGCTCGAGCACGCTCCAGCTGTCGCCGAAGGAGCGCGGGCCTGAGGGGCAGTGCCGGAACCACGATAAAAAACTCGGCACCCACCGGCATGTTTTGCCGGTGGGTGCCGAGCCACTTAGTCCACCTGGGTTCTCGGAGGCTCAGAGCCTCCTATCACGGACCGCTGTTTCCTGACGGAGAGGCGGCGATCCTGTAGCTGTAAGGAATGGCCGCGACTGTGTTGGCGTCCGGGATCACAACTCCATAGAGGGAGAACAAGCTGTCGTCATCGAGGTAGAGGGTCCCCGACACTGACGTTCCCGGAGTGCCGCTAGGCGCGATGGTCACCGGGATGACCGCTGTCTGGCCCGGCGGGACGACGACTGGGGAGATCGTCGGCGGGCCGCCGATGGCATACTGCCAAAGGTCCCCGGTCGGCGAGGTGACTGCCGGGTCGAAGGCCTCGGTTGTCGCCGTGAGGCTCGTGGTTACCGGCTCTTGGCCAGCTCCGTTCGACCCGAAGGGTCCCACGACATCGGGAGCTAGGTCGTATTCCCCAGCTGTGACCGGGCTGCCCGTGATCGTGGCCGATACCGAGGTGCCCTGGCCGGAGACGACGTCAGGGTCGCCTGTCGGAGCACCCAGGTCGAACTGAATCGGCTCACCGCCCACAGTAGAGGCCGTGCCTGTTATCGCCGTAGTCTCGCTCGGCACAAGGTAATAGGGGATATTGCCAAAGACACTCAAAGGAACGGTCGTGACGGCCGAGCTGACCGACGGCAGGTTGTACTGGGTGAGGGCGTTAGTGCGGCCGTCGATGAAGTACACCTCCGGACCGGGGCCGGTGTTGGTCACCCTGATGTAGGCGGTCGCGGGGCTGCTCGCGTTGATCCAGTTACCGTGCGGTACCCCGAAAGCATCGACGTCAGCTGGGAACTCGTCGAGGTTGACCGTGAACGGTTCGCTGAGCGCGGTGCCCGAAACTGTCGGTGCGAACGCGATGATCAAGGTCCACCGCCCTGGGACGGGATTTATCACGTGGACGTTGGTGCTGAGAGTGTTCGTACCGATCAGACCAGAACTGTCCTCGGTGACTTCGGTGTTGCTCTGGAAGGCCTGAGCCTGTCCGGACGGGTCGATCAACCAGGCATTGGTCTGGTTGTTCGGGTTGTCCGCCAAGGTGACATATGCGTTCAGCGCCGGGGAATGCGGTCCGACGTCAACCTGGTAGTAATCGGTCACGCCAGTGAACGACGTACGGCCGTTACCACCTGTCAACACGCCCGAGAAGCCTGTCGGCCCGCTCGGTACGAGCGTCCGCAGCGTCACCGGTATGGCAAGGCCTGGCTGCGAAGACGAGTCGATGACAAGTGACCCGTCGTAGTCACCCGGGGTCTGCGGTGTGCGCACGAACAGCGTTGCTGACCTCGTCGTGCCGCCGGGGATCGTGAGGGTCGAGGGGAAGACGTCGCCAAAGTCCTGGTACTGGGCGATGCTTGCACCGAACACGACAGGGCCGGTGGTCCCGCCGTTTATGCTGTCACGACTCCAGATGTAAGCGGTCCACTGTCCCGGCGCCGGGTCGGCGACCTGGGCGTCGCCGTAGTTGCCGACACCTTGGGGAACCGAGTAGTCGGCCAGTTGACCCGATGGGTCGACAAGTGCCAGTCGGACCCTGGCGGCCAGGGCGCCCGAGGCCCCCTGGTAGGCGATCGAGCCGTTGAGCCTGTCGACGCCGTTGGGCACGTAGAAGTGCACCGTCTCGTAGTTGTCGGTGATCCCCTGGTAGTCGACGCTTTGGGGGCTCGTTGTGTCGCTCAGTGTCACCGTGGCCGTCTTGATCATCGAGTAGGCGCCGAGTGTCCTGCTGCTGAGCGAGACCGTGTCCGGGCTCGAGCCGAGGTTGGTCAGCTGCTCGGTGAAGGCCTCCGGCGTACCACCCGCAGCCACGGCATTGAACTGTGAGGTGCCCTCAAGCAGCGTGTCGGGCGTGTAAGCGGACACCGGGGCCTGGTAGGACTCGGCGGCGAGCACGGCCCGGTAGGCGTCCAAGAGGCCGGAGCCCTGCTCGTCTGCCGGCGCTTGGATGTCCTGAGCCGTGCTCGTCAGGAACTGCTTGACGAGAGCCGGGCTGGGCGTGAAACCGTGGTGGGTTTTGGCATAGGCCTCGATGACAAGCGCGGCTACACCGGCGGTCAAAGGCGAAGACTCGCTGGTCCCACCGCTTTCCTCGACGGGCGCAGGCTGTCCGGCGAGGTCGTTGCAGTCCGCGTACATGGCCGTGTTGGTCGAGCAAAGGGCCCAGTTGAGCTCTCCAGGAGCCACCAGCGAGATGGTGGCTCCGTCCTGCTCGAACCCGCTCGAGCTAAGAGCGCTGATGTTGTTGTTGAGATAGCCGGTGACGCCGGGGAACTGGAAGCCGCCGTAGCCGATCTGCGCAGGGAGCTGGTAGGTGGTCGAGGCGCCGGCAGAAATGACGTTGGGATCGGTCGCCGGGGTCCCGATCGTGCTCGTCACGCCCGCGTCGCCGCTCGAGACGGTCACCGTCACGCCCGCCGCGACGGCGGCGTCGTTGGCCTGCTTGATGAGGTCGAGGCTCGCCTGGTCATCGGGGTAGTAGTTGTTGCCGAGTGACTCGTTCAACACGTTGACGTGGTCCACCGAAGCGGCGTAGTCAATGGCCTGGAGGAACGACGAGTTGAAGCCGGCGTCCTCCGCCCCGAAGATGTCCAGTCCGACGAGGCTGGCGCCTGGGGCCACACCCTCGATGCGGATGTCGCAGGGGCGGTTCAGGGGCAGGTCGCTGTAGTTGCTGATGTCGTAGACCTCACGGCCCTGGGCGGCTATGGAGCTGGCGTCTAAGAACGCCTCGTCACCGCCGGTTGCCACGGAGGTGCCCTCGCCGCTGAAGTCCTTGTAGTCGACGAAGACATGCGAGCCGTTCGGGCGGATGAAGTCGGTGTCGCTGGTGTCGAGGCCGTCAGCGATGAACGCGACAGTCACGCCCGCGCCCGTGATACCGAGGGAGCGTGCCGTCTTGGCGGTGGGGTCACTCGAGTCGGCGCCAATGGCCTGGAGTGCCTGGGGCTCCAAAAGCGGTGCTGCCCCCGGTGCCGGGCAGGTGCCGGGAGGCGGGGTGCGCCCGGTTGTCGTGGTGGGGTCCTTAGTCGTCTGGGGTGTGTCGAAGCTGTTCGCCAAGTGGATGATCTGGTCCGGGACAACCTCAGCGACCGCGGGGTTGGCCCGCAGCCGAGCTTCTTCTCCTGAAGAGACGATCGCGGCGACGGCATTTATGAGGGTGTAGGAATGCACACTTCTGGCTTTGGTCTCGCGAAGCTCGCTCAAGACCGAGCTCTGGACCCGCGATTCGATACGGAGCCTGGCCTTGACCAAGGCGCGAGACGCGGGATCGCTCGTCACCTGGTTCTTGAAGACCACGATCACCCTTTTGGTGACGTTGTGGGACAGCACGGCGGCTTGAGCCGACGTCAGCGCTACCGGGCGAAGGCTCGCCTTCGGCTGCGCCGATGCCGTGGTACCTGCCCACTGGCCGACGGCCACGAGCGGGATCACCGCCGCAGCCATCCAGAGCTTCTTATTGAGCACCGGTTCCTCCTCGCATGGTGGCTCTCGATCCGCATCTGTTACGGCGATCAGAGACCTCTCGTATGGTGATGACCTTAGCCGCGGCGAGCAAGAAAGCCAATAGGCAGGTCTTTGGTGCTCCGCGTGGTCGTCCGAAGCGAGCATAAGAAGACTCTTGGCGCGTGCGGAAACTGCTGGGTTTTGCGTCCATCGCCCGCCCGCACCGGTTGGGAGCTAGCCTCAAAACAAGTGCGAAAGCGACGTCGGCAAGACCAAGTCCCGGGTGTGTGCCCACCAGAGACCGAGGTGCGTGAGCTTGTCGCCCGCATCTCCGAGCTGGGAAACGACACCGAGACCCGTACCTTCGGGATCACGCGAGGGACCGAGTGGCTCATGCGCCGCGCCATGGCGAACGCGGGCCTTCGCACGCAGTTGTTCCGATTCGTCGACGCTCTGCCGGCTATGTCCGATGACGCGGACCTGTACCGCCACGTCGAGGAGTACTTCGGGGGAGAGGTCCTGCCGTCGCTGTTCTCATATGGGCTCTCTCAGTCCCGGTGGGTTCCCGGCGGTCGCAAGCTCGTGGCCGCGGTCGCGCGGCGCGAGGTCGCCCGGATGGCGACCCAGTTCATCGTCGCCATCGACGCCACGAACACCGCAGCCCAGCTCGGAGCGCTCTGGCGGAGGGGCCGGGCTGCGACGGTCGACCTGCTGGGCGAACACACCCATTCGCAGGCCGAAGCCGATCGTTACGCGGCCAGGCTCGCCGGCCTCGTCTCGGTGCTGATCGAAGCGAGCCGCGCGTGGCCGGCCGACGAGGTCCTCGAGCGGGACGACCTTGGTCCTCTGGGGCGCGTGGCGGTCGCGATAAAGCCGACCGCGCTCGCTCCGGACTTCACAGCCCTCACCTGCGACGCTGGGGTCTCCTCGGCAGCCAGACGCCTCATGCCGATCCTCGAGAGCGCAGCCGACAGCGGCGCGCAGGTCTGGTTCGATCTCGAACGCTACGAGGTCAAGCGCGTCACTCACAGGCTCGTTCGCGAGCTCTTGAGTCGTCCCGAGCTCGCCCGGCTCCAGGCGGGGATCGTCGTACAGACCTACCTGCGTGATAGCTACGAGGATCTCGTTTCGTTGTGCGACTGGGCGCAAGCGCGCGAGGTGCCCTTGGGCATCCGGCTCGTGAAGGGCGCTTACTGGGACACCGAGACCGTCGTGGCCCAGGCCGCCTCTTGGCCTGTGCCCGTCTATGAGAAAAAAGGCGACACCGACGCGAATTTTGAGAGATGTGTGCGCCTCGTGCACTCCTATCACGGTCGTGTGCGGGCGGCGTTTGGGTCGCACAACCTCCGCTCGCTCGCCTACGCGATCGCCGCGGCCCGCGCCGCGGGCATTGCGGATAACGGCTATGAAGTCCAGTTGCTCTGGGGCATGGCCGAGCCCGTGCACGAGGCCTTCCACCAGCTCGGCTTCAGGCTGCGCGTCTACTCGCCCATGGGTGAGCTCGTGCCAGGCATGGCCTATCTCGTGCGGCGCCTGCTCGAGAACACCTCGAATGACAGCTTCGTGCGCCTTAGGTTCGCGGAGCACAAAGAACTCTCCGCGCTCGTCGCGGCCCCTGTCGCCGATCTCGGCGCCGCGCCCGCGACCGCCCTCAGCCCAGCAGTCATTGACCGCCCCGTGACCGACCTCCGCCATCCGAGACCGTATGCGCCCGAGCCTCTCGTTCGGTGGTTCGCACCGGAAGCTCCCGGCCTGATGGGAACTGCGATCGCGAAGGTGCGGGCATCTCTTGGGGGCGAGGTGCTCGGCTTGATCGGTGCTTCCGAGCTGCGCACGCAAAGGACCATTGTCTCTGTAGATCCTGCCGACCCGGCAAGGATCGTGGCCGTTTCGGCCTGTTGTGGAACGAGCGAAGCCGACCGGGCTGTCGAGGAGGCCAGTGCCGCCTTCGATCATTGGGGCCGGGCGCCCGTCGGCGAGCGTGCCGGCGTGCTGTTCCGGGCTGCTCACTGGTTGCGCTCCCGCAAGCTCGAGGTGGCGGCCCTCGAGGTTTTCGAGGCGGGCAAGTGCTGGGACGACGCTGATGCCGACGTGGCCGAGGCGATCGACTTCCTCGAGTACTACGGGCGTGAGGCCCTACGCCTGGCCGAGGGCCACGAGGTGCAGTCGCCGCCGGGTGAGATCAACCGCCTGAGCTATCACGGCGGCGGCGTAGCGGTTGTGATATCCCCGTGGAATTTCCCCCTCGCCATCGCGAGCGGGATGGTGAGCGCCGCGCTCGTCGCTGGGAACACCGTCGTGTTCAAGCCGGCCGAGCAGACGCCTGCGGTGGCTGCCGTGCTGGTCCGGGCGCTTCGCGAAAGCGGCCTTCCATCAGGCGTGCTCTCGTTCGTGCCCGGCCTCGGAGAAGAGATCGGCGCACACCTCGTCACCCATCCAGATGTCAGTTTGGTCGCCTTCACGGGCTCCAAGCAGGTTGGTCTCGGCATCGTGGAGTCGGCCTCGCGCACCACAGCGGCTCAGAGGGAGATCCGTCGGGTGATCGCGGAGCTCGGTGGGAAGAACGCGATCATCATCGACTCCGACGCCGATCTTGACGAGGCGGTCCCTGCCGCGATGCGCTCGGTCTTCGGTTTCTGCGGACAGCGCTGCTCGGCGGCATCGCGGATCATCACCGTCGGCGCCGTGCACGATCTTTTCCTCGAGCGGTTCGTCGAGGCGACACGGTCTTTGACAATCGGCCCTCCCGCCCAGCAAGGCACCCAGCTCGGGCCGGTCATCGACGAGGACTCTGTCAAGCGCATCCGCGGGTGGCAGGACCGAGCCGACCAGTTCGGCCACGTCGTGCTGCGGCTAGACGACCTGCCGGAGACCGGCTACTTCGTCGCTCCCACGATCGTCGACGAGGCGGTCCCAGGCTCGCCGCTCGTGACCGAGGAGATCTTCGGGCCGGTGGCGGCGGTCATGCCCGCCCGTAATTTCGACCACGCCCTACAGCTGGCTAATGAGACCGATTTCGCGCTCACAGCCGGGATCATCTCGCGCTCGCCCTCGCGCATCGAGCGGGCCTCGGCGATGCTGAGGGGCGGGAACATTTACGTCAACCGGGCGATCACCGGGGCGGTCGTCGGGCGCCAACCCTTCGGCGGTCACGGCATGTCCGGTGTCGGCTCGAAGGCTGGCGGTCCGGACTACCTGCTCCATTTCGTGCACCCGAGAGTCGTGACGGAGAACACTCTCCGCCAGGGTTTCGCCCCTGTTGACGAGCCTGCCAAATGACAAGTCCGCCGATCTTTAGCGGCATCGGGGTCGCGCTTTTGACCATCTTCGACTCCACGGGCGCGCTTGATCCCGGCGCGACGAGCGAGCTAGCGAGTCGGCTCGTCGAGCTCGGCGTGCGCTCGGTGCTCGTCGCGGGCACCAATGGGGAGGCGGCAGCGCTCGAAGCCGAGGAGAGGGCCTTGCTCGTCAGCGCTGTCAGGGACGCATTGCCGCCGGAAATTGTCGTCCTGGCCGGCTCGGGGGCACCCTCGGCTCGCCAGGCGGTCCGTCTGACGCGCCTCGTCCTTGACGCCGGGGCTGACGCGGTGCTCGCGCTCTCGCCTCCGCAGAGCTCAGACGCCCGCCCGTACTACGAGCTCGTGGCCGGCGCGGCCGGAGGCAAGAGCGTCCTCGCCTACCACTTTCCGAGCGCCTCCGCACCTGGACTGCCCGTGCCGGTTCTGGCCGAGCTGCCCGTGGCGGGGCTGAAGGACTCGAGCGGGGACATTCGACGTCTTTACGACGAGCTCGGGACCTTCTCCGGGTGGCTCTACACCGGTTCGGCCAACCTCGTGCTGTTGGCGGGAGCGCTCGAGTGCGCGGGCGCGATCCTCGGCATTGCGAATCTCGAGCCCGAGCTCTCAGTCCAGGCGTTTGGAGGTGACGCGAAGGCACAACGCCAGCTCGCCGCCACCGCCGGGGCGTTGTCGGGAAGTTGGCCGCACGCGATCAAGCAGGCTGTGGCGCAACGCTTCGGCACCTCAGCAGTCGTCCGCATGGGTTAGTCGGACCTCCCCGATGGGCCGGAAGGCTCAGCGCTTTGGTTGTGAGGCTTGGCAGCTGACACAGCGCGTTGCCCACAGCAGTGCCTCGAGACGCTCGTCGCCGATCGGTCGCCCGCACACGTCGCAGAGCCCATAGCTCGTCTCCTCGATCTTCTGAAGGGCTCGGTCGATGTCGCCGGCGACCTGTCGTAGCTGGCCGGCAGTCATGGTTCGTGTCATCTGCAAGACAGCAT
Source organism: Acidimicrobiales bacterium (assembly GCA_049514105.1). GTDB lineage: Bacteria > Actinomycetota > Acidimicrobiia > Acidimicrobiales > Bog-793 > Fen-455. The sequence continues at coordinate 54,408 of JBEKVJ010000008.1, read as the reverse complement.
CCGCCGTATGGTCTCCTGCGCGCTTGCCGAACTGCATTTGGACGCCTGGCGCGCGCACCGGTTCGGCGAGCTCTGAGAGCTGGGCCGAGAGCTCTTCGCGATGCGCCTTTAGAAGCGCAGTCAGCTCGTCTCGCTCCACGCCCGCCACCGCGGCAATCCTATGGCTCGCGCGGGTTTGGCCTATCGGTGGCGCCGTGGCGGACGAGTTGACCGAGCAGGGGTGGCAACTACATAAACTTGGCGGCACAAGTTCGCCTTTTGCTTGAGGTCCGCACCGGCGCCGAGTGCCGGCCTGCGCCCGAGAACTTGTGAACCTAGTGGTGGCGACTTGCGCAAAGGTGAGCGTTTAGACGGCGCTGTCGCGGCGGGGGGTCGGGGATCGACTCCTGGCTCGGTTCCGTTCTCCGCTGCGGTTCTCGGTCCGAGGACCATCTAGAACCAGTGGACTGCCCGCTCGATTAGTCAGTGACCTCGACACTCGGTTGAAGCTCAGCGCGAGTCTTGGTGTCGACGAGCACCGCCAGTAACTCGCCGACCGTCTTCTGTCGCTCGGTTTCCTTTCGCAGTGGCGCGTGAACCTGAATCCGGTACCGATTTCGACGGCCGTCCTTGTTCTTTTCGACATAGCCAGCCGTGATCAGGTCTGTGAGAATGCCAAATGCGCTCCGCTCGGTGATGTCCAAAGTTGCGGCGATGTCGCGAATGCGCACGCCGGGATCTTGGGCGATGCAGGCAAGGACCCGCGCATGGTTGGTGACGAAACTCCATTCTCCCATGAGTCCAGCCTACCTGATTCCGGAAACCTATTGCTAGTTCAATAAACCTAGAGTACACTCACAAGTATCCAAACGAAGTCGTCGCCGACCACATCTGGCCGAGGGCTGCGGCACTGGCTAGATGGAGGTCAAGAATGGGACGTACAGGATTGTTCTTCAGCACCCTCGCGATCGCGGCGGGTGCCGTGATGCACTGGGCGGTAACCACCGCTGGTCACGGGTTCAACGTATCCACGGTGGGGATCATTCTGATGGTCGTCGGAGTCATCGGCCTTGTCGCCTCGGGGATCGTGTTTGCGACCTCAAGGCGCCCGGCGGGCACCGGAAAACGCACTTACGACCGGCAAGCGACCGACGCTCATGGTCAGTCGACCCAGGTGCATGAAGAAGTGCACAGCTAGTCGGTTACGGCTACGAAGGCCGGCCCTCAAGGCAAGCGGAATTAGCCATAAAGACGTTTTGACTCTGCATTGGGATGAACTACAGGGATTACTGACACGGTGTTGGCAGCTGTGTTGACCCACTTCCTCTCGGACGCGTTTGCTTGACGCGGCCAGCAGGGAAATAACCAATAGGGAAATGATGGGGCCCAACCCCACGGAAAGCCGGCCCAACAATGCAAGAGATGGCAAGCACAAAGAGCCTCGATAGCCCTCTCGATCAGGGCTTCGACAACGTTAACACCGGCAATCGGGGCTCAATGCCCTACGGTAAACGAGTCGCGCGGCGCAGCGTAATACGCACGAGCAACGGCGTCGTTCAGCGCGGGCTTCGTCGGCTCGGCCTCTTGCGCTGAGCAGCAGTTGCGTGGTCACCGGCACTTGTATGGCTAGTCGTCGGAAGCTACAGCACGCGGACTCTCGTCATAGGCAATGCAACTAGGGGATGGCTAGACGCCTCCCGTTGCAAAGAGCGCGATAGCTGCGACGGCCATGAGAACCGCCGTTATCCATCCGAGAAACTTTGCCGCTCGCCCGTTCACGTACTGGCCCATGATCGTCCGGTCGGAGGAGACGAGCATGGTGACGATGATGAACGGTGCGGCGGCCACGCCGTTGAGGACAGCTACAAACACGAGCAGCTTGATCGGATTCACCGATAACAGGCTGAGTGCCATCCCTCCAGCCGTCCCGAGCGCGCACAATCCGTAGAAGACCGGTGCACGGCGGGGCGAATTGGAAAAGCCGGTTCGCTTGCCGAGCAGCCCTGACATCCCTGCTGACCCCGCTCCGGCGAGCACCGGAATCGCCAACATGCCTGAGCCGATGAATCCGAGGGCAAAGATCATGCTCGCGAAGCGACCTGCGACGGGTCGAAGAGCTGAGGCCACCTGTGCCGGTGAGGAAATGCTGAGGTGGTGGCCAGATTCCGGGGTAAGGGTAATAGCGGTCGCAACGATGATCGCGAACATGACGACGTTGGAGAACGCCATGCCCGTGAACACGTCGAAGCGGCTCCTCGATTGCTTTCCGTGCGCGTCGATCCGAGAGCGCCGGCGTAATGGCAGAGGGCGGTCACCTCCGGCCTCTTCCTCGCGCATGTCCTCGATGCGGTGCATGCTCTGCCAGAAGAAGAGGTACGGCGAGATGGTTGTGCCCAGCACACCGATGAGGAGCGAAACGTAGGTGCGGCTGAAACCTATGTGGGGCACGATCGTGTTGAGAAAGACTGTGCCCCAGGGAATATTGATGAGGAACAGCTCCACTAGGTAGGCAAGAAGCGCGACACACAACACCTTGAATACGCGAGCAATCGTGGCGAACGAGCCGCTGACGAGCAGGACCATAATGGCTGCTCCTGCCAGGACCGCCCAGAGCGCGGTTGGTCCGGCGTGGAGCAGGTGCATGCCTGTGCCGACAGCTACAAGGTCAGCTGCGATGTTGAGCGCGTTTGCGATGATGAGCGCGCCGATGAGTAGTCCGATGACGATGCGCCAGGCTCGACCGAATCTTGCGACCATGAGCTCGCCTAGCCCCTTGCAGGTGGCGAGCGCCGTTCGATCGCAAATCTCTTGCACACCCGCCATCAGCGGGAAGGTGAGGAGCGCCACCCAAAGCATCCCGAAGCCAAACTGAGCGCCGGTCTGCGCATAGGTGACGATGCCGGACGGGTCGTCGTCGGAGGCTCCGGTGACTAGCCCCGGACCGAGGGCGCGTAAGTAGGCTCGCCACGGTGTTGGCCCAGAAGGGACGATGTCGATTTCGTCTTGGTCGACGGGGCCAGCTTCGGAGGATTCTGGGCTCACGGCCGGTGCTTCACCGCCAGCTGCTGGCTCTTTGCTGTCGGGGAGCGAGTCGTCCCCAGCTGTCATTCGACCTCCCGCGCGGGTTGATTTGAGCGTACCCGGGGGATCATCTACTTACTCGGGCGCTTCTACGACCCGAGGTCGACGATTCTCCGTGACGTCGGCCATGTGAGACACCACCCCTGACCAGATGAACAGGTCCATTCGCTCACGAGGTCGGGCACGAGAGGTCCCTCTGGGACGAGTTCATCGGATCTCGGGACGCGATTCGCAGCGCGCTGTCCACCGCCCAGTCAGCATGCACTGGCTCGACTATCCACCAGATATCGCCCGCGCACGCTCAGTTCTGACGAGCCGGAGCTGCTGCCCGGCCTTCAATTCCACACAATTCGAGGCCGGCCTGCGCCGTGCGTTCCGCTTTGCAGCTGGAGCGTGCCTGGTGGCGGCTGTCGCCTCGTTGCTGAACGGCCAGCGATATGTCCACCAGGAGACTCCCGTCCATACGGTGCCGCCAGCTGGGATCTTTCGGGAGCCGGCTGGTGCCCGCGATCAAGCTAACTGCGGTCACCTAACCTTTTCCGGTGGCCGACGCGCGTAGGTTCCTTGTCCGCACTTTCGGGTGCCAGATGAACGAGCACGACTCCGAACGGATCGCATCGGTCCTCGAGGGCGAGGGTATGGAGCGAACCGACGACATCGATCAGGCCGACGTTGTCGTGCTCAACACGTGCTGCATCCGCCAGAACGCTGACGACAAGCTGTACGGCCACCTGGGCCAGCTGAAGTCAGTCCAAGCAGAGCGCCCCGGCTTACAGATCGCCGTTGGTGGCTGCTTGGCCCAGAAGGACCGTGAAGCGCTTCTCGCGCGTGCCCCGCATGTCGACGCTGTCTTCGGTACCCACAACGTCGGGCGCGTGGGCACCTTGCTGGAACTGGCACGCGCAAGTGGCGAGTCCGTCTTCGAGGTGCTCGATGCCCCCGGCCCGGACGAGGTCACCGACTTTCCGAGCGCGATGGCGGTGCGCCACGACCAGCCCTACGCGGCGTGGGTGACGATCCAGGTCGGCTGTGACAACTCGTGCGCGTTCTGCATCGTGCCTGAGGTGAGAGGCCCAGAAGTGAGCCGGCCCTTCGGCGAGCTCGCCGATGAGATTGCCAAGCTCGTCGCTCGCGGGACCGTCGAGGTCACCTTGCTTGGCCAGAACGTCAACTCCTATGGGCGCGACCTGACCACTAAGTGGCGCGCCAACGCGGCAGAGCCTGGCGCCCTGGAGTGGGTTGCCGGGAGACGATGGGTGAGCGAAGGTGCCTCAAGAGCGCGACCTCTTTTTGCCGACCTTTTGCGCGAGCTCGGCTCTGTGCCCGGCATCCGCCGGGTGCGCTTTACGAGCCCGCACCCAAAGGACCTCCGGCCGGAGACCATCGCGGCCATGGCCGAGACCCCGACGGTTTGCGAGCAGCTACACCTGCCCTTGCAATCGGGCAGCGACCGGATCCTGGCGGCGATGCGACGCGGCTACACCGCAGAGCGTTACCTTGGCCTCCTTTCACGAGCGAGGGCTGCGATTAGCGACCTGGCTGTGACGACCGACATCATCGTCGGGTTCCCGGGCGAGACCGAGGAGGACTTCGCCCGCACCTTGGAGGTGGCCTCGCAGGCCGCTTACGACAGTGCCTTCACCTTCATCTTCTCGCCGCGCCCGGGCACGCGGGCAGCGCAGATGACCGAGCTATTCGTGCCGCCCGAGGAGATCGCCGACCGCTTCGAGCGGCTCAAGGTCGTGATCGAGCGGTCCGCGCTCGCCCACAACCTGGCCCGCGTGGGCCGGATCGAGGAGGCCATCGTCGAGGGCCCCTCGAAAAAAGACCCGATGGTCCTCTCGGGGCGGAGCAGGCAGGGCAAGCTCGTCCACTTCGCTCCGCCGGAGGGTGGCGCCCTCGCGCCAGGCAGCTTCGTGGGGGTGCGGATCGAGCGGGCAGCGCCGCACCATCTTTCCGGCACACTCGTCTCGGTCGAAAAAGGTCCCCTCAGCCGCCAGCGCGGGCGCATTCCCGTGGGCTCGTGCTGAGTCGGTCGGGTCCGCGTGAGGCCTAGACCGGGCGCAGGCGATCCGGGCCGGCGGGGGTGGCGGCGTACACTTAGTGGTCGTGAGCGTTTTCGGAAAGGTCCTTCGCGCGGGCGAGAGCAAGAAGGTGCGCAGCCTCGCGGCGATCGTGCCGTCGATCAACGCGCTCGAACCTGAGATCCAGGCCCTTTCGGATGCGGCGCTGGCACACAAGACGGTCGAGTTCAGAGAGCGCCTAGAGCGCGGCGAGGACACGAACGACCTGCTGGTCGAGGCGTTTGCGGTTGTGCGAGAGACGGGGGTCCGCACCATCGGCCAGCGCCACTTCGACGTCCAGCTGATGGGCGGCATGGCGCTGCATTTCGGATGGATCGCCGAGATGAAAACTGGTGAGGGCAAGACTCTCGTCTCGACCCTGCCGGTGTACCTGAACGCGCTTCCCTCCCGGGGTGTGCACGTGATCACCGTGAACGACTACCTCGCACGTCGTGACGCTGAGTGGATGGGCCAGATCTACCAGTTCCTCGGTCTTTCTGTTGGCCTCGTCACCCCCGAGATCGACGACCCGGCACTTAAATCGGCGGCATACCTGTGTGATGTCACCTACGGCACGAACACCGAGATGGGCTTCGACTACCTGCGTGACAACATGGCACCGCGCCGTGAGCATATGGTCCAGCGCGGCCACGTCTATGCGATCGTCGACGAGGTCGACTCGATCCTCATCGACGAGGCCCGGACGCCGCTCATAATCTCCGGGCCGTCGAACGAGTCGACCAAGCTCTACTACCAGTTCGCCAGCGTGGTGAGGACGTTAAAGCGCGACCTCGACTACGAGGTCGACGAAGAAAAGCGCACCGCGGTTCCGACCGAGGCCGGGATCGCCAAGGTGGAGCGCCAGCTCGGGGTGGTCAACCTCTACGACTCGGTGGCCGTCAACTACGTCCACCAGCTCGAAAAGGCGCTCCAGGCCAAGGAGCTGTACCACCGGGACAAGGACTATCTCGTCACCGACGGCGAGGTGAAGATCGTCGACGAGTTCACGGGCCGGATCATGGAGGGCCGCCGTTGGTCCGATGGCCTCCACCAGGCTGTCGAGGCGAAAGAGCGCGTCAAGATTCAAGACGAGAACCACACCTGGGCCACCATCACCTTGCAGAACTACTTCCGCATGTACGACAAGCTCGCCGGCATGACAGGCACCGCCGAGACAGAGGCGGCCGAGTTTGCCTCGACCTACCAGCTGCACGTCGTGCCGATCCCGACGCACCGTCCGATGGTCCGCACAGACGAGCCGGACCTGATCTTCAAAACCGAGGCCGCGAAGTTCGCCGCTGTCGTCGAGGACCTGAAGGAGCGCTACGACCAGGGCCAGCCGGTGCTCGTCGGTACGGCGTCGGTGGCGAAGTCCGAAGAGCTCTCGGCGCTCTTGGACAAACAAGGCATCCCACACCATGTCCTCAACGCCAAGCATCACGCCCAAGAGGCCGTGATCGTGGCCCAGGCGGGCCGCCTGAGCGCCATAACCGTCGCCACGAACATGGCAGGACGTGGCGTCGACATCATCCTCGGCGGCAACCCCGAGGGACTGGCGCGCGACGAGGTACGCGCCGAGGGGCTCGACATCGCCTCCGAGGAAGGTCACCAGCGTTACGACACCCTGCTGGACAAGTTCAAGCAGCAGTGCGCGGCCGAAGCCGAAGAGGTCCGCTCGCTCGGCGGCCTTTATGTTCTTGGGAGCGAGCGCCACGAGAGCCGCCGCATCGACAACCAGCTTCGGGGCCGTTCCGGACGCCAGGGCGACCAGGGCGAGAGCAGGTTCTACCTGTCCCTCGAAGACGAGCTGATGCGCCTGTTCGCTACGGGAGCGGTCAGCTGGGTCATGGGCCGTGCCCTGCCCGACGAAGTGCCGATCGAGGCCCGCATGGTGACAAAGGCCATCGAGCGGGCCCAGAACACCGTCGAGGGCCGCAACGCCGAGACCCGCAAGGAGCTGCTCAAGTACGACGAGGTGCGCAACGAGCAGCGCAAGGTCATCTATGCCCGCCGCCTGCAGATCATCGACGGCGAAGACCTCAAAGAGCACACCGAGCATCTGCTCACCGAGATGGTCGAGCGCGTCGCTGCCAACAACTGCCCGAGCAACTTCCCCGAGGACTGGGACCTCGAGAGCCTCGTCGTCGAGCTGACCCAGTACTATCCGACGCGATTTACTGTCGAGGACCTCGACGCCGCCACCGACGTCCAGCAGCTCACCGAGAGCATCCTGGCCGAAGCCCTCGCCTTTTACGACGAGAGGGAGTCGACCTTCCCCGGAGGGGCCGAGACCGCCCGCGAGGTCGAGCGCAACGTCCTCATCCAGATCATCGACCAGCGCTGGCGCGAGCACCTCGTCGAGATGGACTACCTGAACGAGGGCATCCACCTGCGTGGCATCGCCCAGACGGACCCGCTCGTGGCTTGGCAGCGGGAGGGCTTCGAGATGTTCGGCAAGCTCATCGACTCGATCGACGACGACTACCTGCGCTATGTCATGCACGTGCAGGTCATCGAGACCCCGAGCGAAGACCCGGACTATGCCCAGGCCGCCTTCGTGGCTGCCGAAGACCCGGCCGCGGGCCTCGGGGAGACTTCGGCGACCACGGCCGCACAGGCCACGGGCGGCCCGCCCCAGTCCGTTGCAGACGCGGCGGGCCAGGCGTCACGGCCTGGCGCCCAAGCGGGCGCATCGGGACCAGAGCCCCAGCGCGCGACGGGCAAGGGCGCGCCATCGCGGGGCCAGATCTCTCCCAGTGGGACGCGGATCGTCTCTGCGACGCCGGCCAAGGTCGGACGCAACGAGCCGTGTTGGTGCGGCAGCGGGCGCAAGTTCAAGGTCTGCCACGGCGCGAGCTGAACGATCGTGGCCCGAGCAACCGACAGCGCCCAAGAAGGCACGCGCCCTGACCTTGGCGAGGTGCTTGTTTCTTTGCGCGCCCGCCTCGATGCCGCCAAGGCCTACCTGAGGCTCGACGACTCCGTCGCACGCCTCGGCGTGCTCGAGAAGTCAATCGCGGAGCCAGACTTGTGGTCCGACCCGGACCAAGCGCGCAAGGTGACCTCGGAGTACGGCCGGGTCCGCGACGACGTCGAGAGCCTGCGTGCACTCGACACCCAGCTCGCAGACGCCGAGGACCTGCTGGCGATGGCCCTCGATGAGGGCGGCGGTGAACTCGCCCAGCTCGAGGGAGAGCTCGGCCAGAGCGCCGACAGCGTCGCACAAGCGCTCGACAACTTGGAGTTGCGCAGCCTTTTCTCGGGTGAGCATGACGAACGGGACGCCGTCGCCGAGATCCACGCCGGTGCCGGGGGCACCGACGCCCAGGACTGGGCCGAGATGATGCTGCGCATGTACCTGCGCTGGGCAGAACGCCGGGGCTTTTCCGTCGAGGTCGACGAGGTCTCAGAAGGTGGGGAGGCGGGAATCCTGTCTGCGACCTTCATAGTGCGCGGGCGCTTTGCCTACGGGCTCTTGGCAGCCGAGCGGGGGGTTCACCGCCTCGTACGTATGTCGCCCTTCGACTCCCAGCACCGGCGCCAGACGAGCTTTGCCTCGCTCGATGTGGCGCCGTTCCTCGAAGATCTCTCCGGTGAGGTCGAGATCGACGAGAAGGACCTGCGCATTGACACCTACCGTTCCTCGGGCGCGGGTGGACAGCACGTGAACGTGACGGACTCAGCGGTGCGGATAACCCATCTCCCAACCGGGATCGTGACCTCATGCCAAAACGAGCGGTCCCAGCACCAGAACAAGGCCAAGGCGCTCCAGATACTTGCCGCCAAGCTCGCCGAGCTGCAGCGCGCCGAGCGCCGCAAGGAGCTCGAGTCGCTCTCGGGCCCGCTCAGCGACGTCGCTTGGGGCAGTCAGATCCGCTCGTACGTGCTGGCCCCCTATCAGCTCGTAAAGGACCTGCGCAGCAGCTATGAGACCGGGAACGTGGATGCGGTGCTGGACGGCGATCTGGACGACTTCATGATCGCCTTTTTGAGATTCCGCAGAGAGCATGAGGGGTCTTGAGCGCGCCTGTGGGGCCTACCTCCTTGTCTAAGGACCTCCTGGTAGCCTTCGGGAAAGGGATTTCGTGACAGGGCGCGGGGGAGAAGAGGGGCGATGATCCGCTTCGAGAACGTCACGAAGTCCTACAAGGGCTCGGTCGTCGCCTTGCGCGAAGTCTCGCTCGAGATCCTAAAAGGCGAGTTCGTCTTCCTCGTCGGAGCCTCAGGATCAGGCAAGACGACAATGCTCAAGCTCTTGTTGCGCGAGGAAGTGGCCGACCGGGGTGAGATCTGGGTCGCGGGCAAGGAGATTGGCCAGCTTTCGAACTGGAGAGTGCCGTACCTGCGCCGCAACCTCGGTTGCGTGTTCCAGGACTTCCGCCTGCTGCCGAACAAGAGCGTGTTCGAGAACGTCGCCTTTGCCCTCGAGGTCATCGGCAGGCCGCGCCACGTGATCTCGACCCAGGTGCCCCAGGTCCTCGACCTGGTCGGTCTCGGCCAAAAAGGCGATCGTCTCCCGGACCAGCTCTCGGGGGGCGAGCAGCAACGCGTCGCCATAGCCCGCGCCTTTGTGAACCGGCCGCTCATCATCCTCGCCGACGAGCCGACGGGGAACCTCGACCCGACGACGAGCCAGGGAATCATGTCGCTGCTAGATCGGATCAACCGCACCGGGACCACCGTCGTGATGGCCACCCACGACTCGACGATCGTCGACAGCATGCGCCGTCGTGTCATAGAGATCGACCACGGCACGGTCATCCGCGACCAGGCCCGGGGCATCTACGGTCTCGACCCGAGCGTGTCGAGCACACGGGGCGTCCCGGCGGTGTCGATCTCGGCCGCAAGGGCAGCCCTGGGCGATCTAGACAGCGACGTGGACGAGCCGGTCACGAGCCGTCAGGACGCCGTCCGGGCGCGAAGGGGTAGGCGCTGATGCCGATCTCACCGGGTTACGTCGCCCGCGAGACCGCCACGAACCTGTGGCGAAACCGTCTCATGGCAATCGCGGCGGTTCTCACCGTTGCTGTCTCGCTGTCGCTCGTCGGAACGGCGCTGTTGATGCGCCAAGCTGTCAACTCTGAGCTCGTCGAGCTCAACCAGAACGTCGATCTACAGGTGTTCGTGAACCCGACGGCATCGGTCGCCGAGATCAATTCGTTGCGCAGCACGATCAGCCAGACGCCGCAGATCCGCCAGTTCATCTACCTTGACCACGCCCAGTCCTACAAGCTTGCTTGCCGCATCAGCGGACCGACCGTGTGCAGCGTGCTGACCCCGGCGACGACCCCGCCTGTGTTCCAGGCGACCTTGACCAACCCCGGGGCCGCCGCCACTGTGGCGAGCGTCTTCCATAGCTTTCCCGGCGTGCTTCGGACGACCTATCCCTCCCAAGCGGCGCGCACCTTGACAGCGGTGAGCAATGTCTTGCAGATAGTGCTCCTCGTCATAGCCCTTGTGCTTTTGGTCTCAGCCCTTGTGCTCATCTTGAATGCCATCCGAATGGCGATCTTCTCCCGCCGGCGTGAGGTCGGGGTGATGCGCCTCGTCGGTGCAACGAGCTGGTTCATCCGGTTGCCGTTCATGGTCGAAGGCCTTGTGCAAGGGCTCATCGGCGCCATAGTCGCGGCAGGCATCGTCTTGCTCGGCGATCTCGGCATCCGTACGCTCATAAGGCACTTCAGGGAGTTCTCGTCCGCGGTCGTGCCCGGTCACGATGTGATCATCACCGAGGTCTTCGTCTTGATCATGGGTGCCGTGATCGGTGCCATCGGCTCGGCCGTCGCAGTCCGCAAGTTCTTGGATATCTGACCGGCACGACAAAACGGTCTTCGGACGCCGGCGTGCCAATTCCGCCCAGCAGAAAGAGTACGCTCGGGTCTGCAGACCTCGGCCTCAAAGAGGGATGTGTCGCAGCACGAGGGGGAGATCGACGTGCCGAAGCCCTTCCCGACGCCTCGACGCCGAGGACGCAAGTGGCCTGGCGCCGCAGGTGCGGTCCTGTGTGTGACAGCTCTAGTGGCCTCCGCCACGCTCGCCGGCTCTACGACCACTTCGCCCGCAGCCCCCGGCGGCCCCCACTTCGTGCGCATCGGCAGTGCACCGCGCTTTGCTGGGGCGATGGCGCTCGGGCCGGTGGCTGGCTCACGCAAGATCGTCCTCGACGTCGCCCTTCGACCCCGCGACCCCGCCGCGCTGGCGCGCTTTGTGACGGGAGTCTCCAACCCCGGCTCTCCCGAATTCCGCAAGTACTTGCGGCCAGGCGCATTCGGATCGGTCTTTGGCGCGACGGCCGCGACGGTGCGCAAGACGGTCGCGACGCTTCGTAGTCTCGGCATCAAGGTCGCATCGGTGAGCAGCAACCACCTTGTCATCACGGCCACCTCGAGCGCAGCTGTCGCAGAGCGGGCATTCGACACGACGCTTGAGCGCTACCGCCTCGGATCGGGCGCCCAGGTCTGGGCGAACTTGTCAGCACCGCGGGTCCCGGCATCGATTGCAGGCGGCGTCCAGGCAATAACCGGCCTGGACGACTTGCCCCTCGTGCACTCCGAAGACATCGAGGGTCCAAGGCCAGCATCCGGAGGCCGATCTCGCACTAGCAGCGACGAGCTTCCCGGCCCGCAGCCGTGCTTGCAGGCGGTCAGTGAGGCGCGGGGGACCGGCGGTCCTTACGGCGCGGACCAGATCGCAGCCTCCTACGGCTTTTCTGACCTCTATGATGCCGACGACTTCGGAGCCGGGGTGACCATAGCGGTGTTCGAGCTCGAGCCATTCAATCAGTCGAGCGTGCGCGCCTATGACGAGTGCTACTTCGGCTCGGCGCAGGGGGCCGCGATGTCGTCGCCGCCGCGCCTCAACGTCGTTACGGTGGACGGCGCCCAAAGCGGCCTTGCCACCAACGAAGACATCGAGTCGACGCTCGATGTCGAGGAAGTGAGCGGGTTCGTGCCGAGTGCGACGATCGATGTCTACGAGGGGCCGAACACCAACATCGGCCCGCTCGATGTCTGGAACACGATCTTCACTGCCGACACCGCAAAGGTGATCACGACCTCGTGGGGCACCTGTGAAGCTCAAGACGGCGGGAGTGCCACAGTGGCGGCCGAAGCGAACCTATTCGAACAGGCCGCCGCCCAGGGTGAGACGGTCGTGGCAGCATCGGGGGACTCGGGATCGAGTGACTGCACGGACGCGAGCGACAACCCCATACCTAGCCTTGCGGTGGACGATCCCGGCAGCCAGCCATATGTCACGAGCGTGGGCGGGACCTCGATGACGACCCTCGGCTCGCTTTCGGCGAATCCTGTCGTTTCGCCCGAACAGACCGTCTGGAATAGCGACAACGGGGCGAGCGGAGGTGGCATCTCGTCCAACTGGGCCATGCCCGCCTACCAGGCGAACGCCTCGCCCGCGCTTGGGGTGGTGAAGAGCTATTCCTCCAGGAAACCCTGTGGCGAGCCGTACGGGTTCTGCAGAGAGGTTCCCGACGTCTCTGCGGACGCGGATCCGGACACGGGTCTCGTCATCTACTGGGCCGGCTGGAACGGCTGGAGCAGCGTCGGAGGCACGAGCATCGCCGCGCCGATGTGGGCGGCTCTAGTCGCGTTGGCGGACGCGTGGCCCTCTTGTGGGACAGAACCGGTCGGGTTCTTGAACCCGACCTTGTACTGGATTGCCGGGATGGGCCCGAACCAGTATGCGGCAGCCTTCAATGACGTGACGACCGGCAGCAACCGCTTGCCTCAATTCGCGAGCTGGTGGCAGTACCCGGCGACGGCCGGATACGACCTTGCCACCGGTCTCGGCACGCCGATCGCAGCCGATCCGACAGGGGGCGGCCTCGTGGCCGACCTATGCAGCCTGCCCGCGAGCGGGGGAGCGGCGTATGCCTCCCCGACCCGCTCTTCGATCGTCGCCGTCCTCGCGCGTGTCAAGGCCAAGCGCACGGCGTCGTCATGGATAAAAGTCACCTTGCGGACCGCGCTCGGCTTGCCAATCGCTGGCAAGCGCGTGATCCTTGTTGGGACCGTCCCGTCCCCGTCCGGTGTGACGACCAAGGCGCCGACGGTATATCTAACGACGAACGCGAAGGGAGTGGCGATCTTCCAGGTGAGCGACACCCTGATCCAGAAGGTCACCTACCGGGCCACTGACGTAACCGACGGCGTGCTGATCAACACCCCGGCGACGGTCAGCTATGTGAAGCCGTGAGAGGCGTCATCCTCGCCGGCGGGACGGGCAGCCGGCTTCATCCACTGACGCGCATCACCAATAAGCACCTTTTGCCAATAGGCGACCGGCCCATGATCAGCTACGGGATCGAGGCACTTGTCAAAGCGGGCGTGAGCGAGATGATGGTCGTGACAGGGGGGACGCACGCGGGTGAGTTCTTGAGGCTCTTGTCCAACGGCCAGGAGTTCGGTGTCGAGCGTCTCTTGTACGCCTACCAGGAGCGCGCCGGTGGTATCGCGGAGGCGCTCGGCCTGGCGGCGCAGTTCGTCGGCGACGACCCGGCTGTGGTCATGCTTGCTGACAACATCTTCGGGCGCTCGTTCGTGTCGTCGGTGCGCCGCTTCGACGAGCAACCCAAAGGAGCCCGGCTCGTGCTCGCCGAGGTGAATGACCCGGACCATCTCCGTCATCTCGGTGTGCCCGAGCTCGACGACTCGGGACGGATAGTGCGCATCGTGGAGAAGCCGGACGACCCGCCGAGCCGCTACTGCGTGACGGGCGTGTACCTCTATGACCCGAGCGTGTTCGACGTGATCCGCACATTGCGACCGTCCGGGCGCGGTGAGCTGGAGATCACCGACGTGAACAACCACTACGTCGCCGAGGGCCTCGTCAGCTACGACGTACAGGAGGGCTTTTGGGGCGATGCCGGCGAGTCCATCGACGCCTACTACGCCGTGAACGACCACGTTCGGCGCTACGGCGCCAACATGGACTGAGCGCTGTGCGCCCCGGCGGCCCGGGACTACCCAGCCGTTAGCCGAAGGCGGCCGCCAGGGCACCGGCAAGCTCCGGGTGCACATGGACATAACCGGCATCGGTGAGCTTGTTCGGCAGCACCCGCTGGCTGGCGAGCAGCAGTTCGTTGGCGGCACCGCTACCGAGGCCGAGGCGCAGCACGCGAGCCGGGACTGCCAAGCGGGCGTGGCGTCCGAAAACTTGCGCGAGGGCATTAGTCAGCTCGATGTTGCGGACCGGGTTGGGCGAGGTCACGTTCACGGGGCCGACGAGTCCGGGATCGTCGATGGCGCGAAGTATCACGGCGACCTCGTCATCTAGCGAGACCCAGCTCGTCCACTGTCGGCCTTCGCCGAGGCGGGCGCCGAGACCGAGCCTGAAGATCGGGGCCTCTGCCTTCAAGATTCCCCCCTCGGCACCCCGAGTGCCCCCGAGGACGATGCCGGTCCGGATCGTGACGACGCGAATGGCGCGCTCTTGGGCTGCGAGCGCGCTTGCCTCCCAGGAGCGGCATAAATCCGCGAGCACGCCTGTGCCCTGGGCGGATTGCTCGTCTAGAACCTCGTCTCCGCGATCACCGTAGATACCGACCGCGGAGCCCGATACGAGCACCGCTGGCGGGACCTGGAGCGAGGCGAGCGAGCGGGCGAGCAGATCGCCGAGCGCGACCCGGCTCGAGCGCACCTCCTCCAAGCGCTTGGCGGTCCAACGCCCGGTGATAGGCGCCCCGGCCAGGTGGACTGCTGCATCGATCCCCTCCAGGCTCCCGCCCTTCATTTGTGAGGTGTCGAGTCGACGTCTCGCGAGATCGATCCCAACTTCGTCCGGGCGGGGCAAGCGGCGCACGACGGCGTGGACCTCGTCGCCGCGCGCACAAAGGGCGCGCACCAACGCAGAGCCAATGAAGCCGCTGGCGCCGGTGACGACGATCCTCACCTCAAAAAGCTCCTAGGTTTCTCAGCCGTTGGCCGGGCCACCGAGCGAGTCGATCGGGCCGTAAGGCTCTTCGGCCTCGAGATAGCACTCCTCGTGGAAGTGGTCGACGCGGTTCCAGGCACCATCGAGGTAGACATTCGCGATCACCTGGCGAGGGTGCGTGCGGGCGGCAAATTTGATCTGCTTGCCGCAGCGAACGCAGCGGACATCGTTGCCCGGCTCCACGCCGCGCACGACGGCTCGAGTCAAGCTCACGCGCGCACGCCCGGGCCTGCTCCGGCTGTCAGCGCGACCGGTGGCAGTACAGCGATCACACCCCCACGCTAGTGCCGGGGCGGCCATTGCGGCCGCGCCGAGGGGCGTTGTCGCATGCGAGGAGGTCAGATGTCACCTGCCGGTAGCATCGCGACGATGGGGGACAAGTCAGCCGGGGCAAAGCTAGAAGGGGCATTCGGCACCAACGCTTGGCTCGTTGAGGAGATGTACGAGTCCTACCTCGCCGATGCGTCATCTGTGAGCGAGAGCTGGCGCGACTTCTTCGCCGACTACCGCCGCAAGACGGCCTTTGAGCCGGCGACACCCAGTGTCGAAAAGGCCGACACCGCCCCAGGCGGCGCTGACTTGGCGCTTAGGACCAGCTCCGAGCGCGCGAGCCAAGCCGGGTCTACTGCCGCTTTTGCCCAAGCCCCGGTGCCGCTTCGCGGAGCACAAGCGCGCGTCGTGGAGAACATGAGCTCCAGCCTTTCTGTCCCCACCGCCACGAGTGTGCGCCCGGTCCCCGCCAAGCTGCTCGAGGTCAACCGGGTCGTGATCAACGACCATCTTGGTCGCACGAGCGGCGGCAAGGTCAGTTTCACGCACCTCATAGGTTGGGCGGTCGTAAGAGCCCTCTCTGCTGTACCGGAGATGAACTCGTCGTTTGTGCCCGAGATCGACCAAGGCGGTCCCGGGGTGATCCGCTACGAGCACGTCGGGCTCGGGATCGCGATCGACTTCGAGCGTGCAGACGGAGCCCGGGCCCTATATGTCCCCTGCGTTCGCGATGCCGACACGCTTGATTTCTCCGGCTTCTTGCACGCATATGAGGACCTCGTGCGCAAGGTGCGCACGAACAGGCTTTCCGTCGAGGACTTCAGGGGAGTGAGCGTCACTATCACCAACCCAGGAGTTCTCGGGACCTCGCAGTCGGTACCGCGCCTCATGTCGGGTCAAGGCGCCATCATCGGAGTGGGGGCGCTCGGTTTTCCCGCCGAGTACGCCGCCAGCGATCCCGAAGTGCTCGCCGAGCTCGGGCTCAGCAAGGTCGTGGTCATCACCTCCACCTATGACCACCGCATAATCCAAGGCGCCCACTCAGCCTTGTTCCTCGCTCGAGTGCACGAGCTATTGGTGGGCGAGCACGGTTTTTACGACGAGGTCTTTTCTTCGCTCGCCGTGCCCTACTACCCGGCTCGCTGGCATGTCGACATAAATCCCGTCGGCTCCAGCGACGGCGTCCACGGACGGCTCGTCAAACAGGCCAAGGTGCAGCAGCTCGTCAACATGTACAGGGTCCGCGGGCATCTCATCGCCAACTTGAACCCGCTCGGGACCATGGCCCCGGTCCTTCATCCCGAGCTCGACCCGTTGACCCATGGCCTGACGATTTTCGATCTCGCCCGGAGCTTTGTCGTCGAGGGCTTGGGCGAGGGGACCGAGCTGCGCCTAGGCAGGCTCTTGGACATCTTGCGCGACGCGTACTGCAGAACCATCGGCATCGAGTACATGCACATCGAAGACCCGGAAGAAAAGCGTTGGATCCAGGCCCATGTTGAAGGCGTCCCTGCCACCTGCCCGGCTGAGGAGCAGCGCCACATCCTCGAGCGCCTGAACGCAGCAGAGGCCTTCGAACGTTTCTTGCACACCCGTTATGTGGGTCAGAAGCGCTTCGGCCTCGAGGGCGCCGAGTCGGCTATCGCCTTGTTGGACGCCATCTTGGACGAAGCCGCGCGCTCCGGCATCGAAGAGGCCGTGCTCGGGATGGCACATCGCGGCCGCCTAAACGTGCTCGCCAATGTCGTCGGCAAGTCCTACAGGGAGATTTTTGCCGAGTTCGAGGGGAACCTCGATCCCGAGAGCGTCCAGGGATCGGGAGATGTGAAGTATCACAAGGGTGCGAGCGGGAAGTTCGCGGCCCGAAACGGTATCGAGCTGCCCGTGATGCTCGCCTCCAACCCATCGCATCTAGAAGCTGTCGACCCTGTTGTCGAAGGGATGGCACGCGCCCGCCACGACCAGCGCCGCGATCCCGGGCACTACCACGTGCTTCCCGTGCTCGTGCATGGTGACGCCGCCTTTGCGGGCCAAGGCGTCGTTGCCGAGACCCTCGAGCTCTCGCAGCTGCGGGGCTATCGGACCGGCGGGACCGTGCACCTTGTGATCAACAACCAGCTCGGCTTCACGACCCCGATCAAGGCCGCGCGCTCGTCGATCTACCCGACTGACGTGGCAAAGACCGTCCAGGCTCCGATCTTCCACGTCAACGGCGACGACCCTGAGGCGTGCGTTCGCGTCGGCCGGCTCGCGGTGGCCTTCCGCCAGCAGTTCCACAAAGACGTCGTAATCGACATGGTCTGTTACCGGCTGCACGGTCACAATGAGGGTGACGACCCTAGCTACACCCAGCCCCTCATGTACCGACAGATCGAGCAGCACCGCTCGGTCCGAAAGCTCTACACCGAGACCCTCGTAAAGCGCGGCGACATCACGATCGAGGAGGCCGAGCATGCGCTCGAGGACTTCTCGGCCCGCCTCCAGGCGGCACTCGATGAGACGCGCGCCGCGGCGCCGCCTCGAATCGAGCATCTGCCCACGCCGGTCGTCGAGCCGTTGCAACCCCTTTCACAGGCTGAAAGAGGTGTCGACCGGACCGAGCTCGATTCGCTCTCGGCGATGATCCATGAGGCTCCGGCGAGTTTCCACCTACACCCCAAGCTTGCCCGCCAGCTTCGCCAGCGCGCCGAGCTCTACGAGGCAGGCGAGGTCGAATGGGCCCTCGCCGAGGCACTCGCGTTTGCCAGCGTGCTCTGCGAGGGCTCAGACGTCCGCCTCGCTGGCCAGGACACCCGGCGCGGCACGTTCAGCCAGCGCCATTCGGTCCTCTTCGACTACGAGACCGGGGTCGAGTACACCCCGCTTTCGAACCTGCGAGCTGTAAGCGGCGACACCTCGCAGGAACATCCGCTCGGTCGCTTCATGGTCTATGACTCGCTCTTGTCGGAGTTCGCCGCCCTCGGGTTCGAGTACGGCTATTCGGTCGAAAGCCCAGAGGCGCTCGTTGCCTGGGAAGCGCAGTTCGGCGACTTCGCCAATGGCGCCCAGGTCGTGATCGACAACTTCCTTGCCTCAGCCGAGGAGAAGTGGGGGCAGAGCTCAGGCCTCACGCTCTTGCTTCCGCACGGATATGAAGGCCAGGGCCCGGAGCACTCCTCGGCCCGCCTCGAACGTTTCTTGACGATCTGCGCGGATGACAATCTGACAGTCGCCCAGCCGACGACGTCGGCGCAGTACTTCCACCTGCTTCGCGCCCAGGCGCACCGGGGAACTCGTCGTCCTCTTGTCGTGATGACGCCGAAATCACTGCTTCGCGCCCGCCAGGCGCGCTCGGCTGTCGGTGAGCTGTGCGCTGGTGCTTGGCGCGAGGTCCTTGACGACGTGTCGGTCAATCGGGAAGACGTCCGCCGTGTCGTGCTCTGCAGCGGCAAGGTGGCCTACGACGCAACCATACGGCGCGACAGGATCGTCGAGGCGGGCGGGCCACCGATCGCCGTCGCCCGCGTCGAGCAGCTCTACCCATGGCCCGAGCAGCAGATATCGGCCGTCTTGGCCTGCTACCCGGGGGTGACCGAGGTCGTCTGGCTGCAGGAGGAACCGGAGAACATGGGAGCCTGGAACTTCGTCCACGGCCGTCTGCACCGTCTGGCGGCCTCGAGGTACCAGCTTCGCCACGTGAGCCGCGCCCCGTCAGGCAGCCCCGCGACCGGGTCGAGTGCCATTCACCAGCTCGAGCACGAGGACCTTCTCGAACGATCGGTAGGCGCCGTTCCGGCCTAGCGGCGCTCCGGAGTGCTTGACTACAAGGACATGTCTATCGAGCACATCGTCGTTGACGGGTCGAACATCGCCACCGAAGGAAGATCCCTCCCGAGCCTCACACAACTTGAAGAGGCTGTCGCCGAGCTGCGGCGTGACCACCCAAACGCCGAGATCACCGTCATCGTCGATGCCACCTTCGCCCACCGCATCGATCCGTCCGAGCTAGCTCGTTTCGAGCAGGCAGCCATGCGGGGCGAGTACGTGCACCCGCCGGCGGGCGCCATCGGGCGCGGAGACGCGTTTTTGTTGCGTGTGGCGGAAAAGGTCGACGCCACCGTGCTCTCCAACGACTCGTTCCAGGAGTTCCATGGCGAGCACCCATGGCTGTTCGAACGGGGCCGTCTTCTCGGCGCTACACCGGTGCCAGGCATCGGATGGATCTTCAGCCCTCGCCAACCGGTCCGCGGCCCGCGCAGCCACCAGGCCGTCCGGGAGACCGAGCAGGCGAAAAAGCGCGTCACGAAGGCGATCGCTGTCGCGACCAAGGAGGTCGTCAAGCCCGCCAGCAGGCTCCAGGCCTCCAGCCCGTCGTCCGACGGCCAGAGGATGCGATCCAAGCCGGGTTCGGGGGCGCCTCCAAAGGCGGCTGTCGCGGCGCGGGTCTCTGACAAGCCGACGCCGCTTGCGGTTAACGACCCCTTGGCCTTCATCTCGTTCATCGCCGGGCACCGTCTCGGCGAGACGCTCGAGGGCGAGGTCGAGGGTTACACCTCCCATGGAGCAGTAGTGCGCGTCGGCGAGATGCGTTGTTACATACCGCTCGCCAACCTCGGAGACCCGCCTCCGCGAAGCGCTCGGGAGGTTCTGAAGCGTCACCAGCAGGGCGAGTTCGTGCTGACGGCATTGGACCCGCAACGCCGTGGTGCCGAGCTCGCTTTGCCGGGGATCGCGCACGTGTCCGGCCATCCCCGCGAGGAGACCGTCGCAGCCGAAGTTCGTCTCGCCAAGCCACCCCGCAAGCGTGCCGTCTCGCATATAGCCAGTGCTTCCAGGCGGCCAACCTCGACCAAGGCCACGGCCGAAAAGACCCTCGCGAGGCTCGCGCCAAGCACGAAGGAGAAGCCGCCCGAGCCTGCGCCGGCCAAAGTCAAAAAGGCGAAGGTGGCTCCGACAAGACGAGCCACCGGAAAGACCGCGGCCAAGAAGGTTTCTGCGCAAAAGCCAGCGGCTTTGCTGCCCCGGTCGACGACGAGACAGTCTGTGGCTAAGAGAGCCCCGGCGAAGAAGCTTCCCGCCAAGTCGCTTCCGGTGACCAAGGACCAGTCGAAGGCGTCTGCGAAGAAAGCACCGGCGAAGAAGTTGAGCGCCGAGCAGCCGAGGGCGAGGAAGGCCACGGCTCAAATGTCGCCGGCGAAGAAGGCGTCACCGGCGCCTCGAACGACTAAGAAAGCGGTCTCCGCCCGCCCGCTCGTGGTCCGAGCGCCGAAGGGCTCTTCAGCCCCGGCATCGCCGGCAGGCGAGACGAAAGGGCGCCGCTCGCCGCGCGCAACGGCGAGCACGCGATGATCCGCGTCGAGGAGCTCATCCCCCACCGGGCTCCGTTTCTTCTCGTCTCGGAGATAGTCGAGCTCGAGCCCGCCGTCTCGGGGCGTGGTCGCTGGCGCTTAAGCGGGGAGGAGGAGTTCTTTGCGGGCCACTTTCCAGGCAATCCTGTTCTGCCAGGCGTCTTGATGGTCGAGTCCCTCGCGCAGCTCGCCGCGGCCGTCGTGCTCGCAGACGAGCGCTACAAGGACAGGTTGCCGTTGTTCGGAGGCATCGATCGGGCTCGCTTTCGGCGCCAGGTCGTGCCCGGCGACGTGTTGGATCTCGAAATATCTATAGGGCGCCTCTCGGCCCGGGCGGGCAGTGGCCACGGAGTGGCGACGCTTGGCGGCAAGGTGGCGTGCGAAGCGGACATGTTGTTCGTCCTCGCCCCGCGCAGCGATTAGAGCGAGTACTGATGCGGATCGCAACCTGGAACGTGAACTCGATGCGGGCTCGGATCGAGCGCGTGGAGGAGTGGCTCGCAGAGCTCGGGCCGGATGTCTGCTGTTTCCAGGAGACCAAGCTCGCCGACGACGCCTTTCCCTTCGAGCGTTTCAGGGCGCTCGGTTACGAGGTCGCTCATCACGGTGAGGGCCGTTGGAACGGGGTCGCGATCGCGTCCCGGATCGGTCTCGCAGATATCGAGCACGGTTTTACCGGCAGTAGCGAAGCGGTCGAAAGCGACGAGTGCCGGCTCATAAGTGCCACTTGTGGCTCTGTCCGGGTGATGAGCGTCT
Source organism: Acidimicrobiales bacterium (assembly GCA_049514105.1). Lineage (GTDB taxonomy): Bacteria > Actinomycetota > Acidimicrobiia > Acidimicrobiales > Bog-793 > Fen-455. The sequence goes on along the minus strand of JBEKVJ010000008.1, from coordinate 32,981 downwards.
ATGTGCCCAACGGGCGAACGGTCGACAGCGAGCACTTCCAGGCCAAGCTTGCCTTCCTCTACGAGCTCCGGCGGCACCTCGATGCCACATGTGACCCCAAAGACGCGGTCGTGCTCTGTGGGGACTTCAACGTAGCCCCCGCCGACATCGACGTCTTCGATCCGGCTCACTTCGTCGGCGCCACGCACGTCACCCCGCAGGAGCGGGCGGCGCTGGCCGAGGTGATGAGCTTCGGGCTGACCGACGTGTTCCGGGAGTCGTACCCCGACACGCCCCGGCTCTTCTCCTGGTGGGACTACCGCGCCGGCGATTTCCACTCCGGGCGCGGCATGCGGATCGATCTCGTGCTGGCGACCCAGGTGCTCGCCAGCCACGTGAGCTTCGTCCTCGTCGACCGCAACGCCCGGAAGGGCAAGCAGCCCTCGGACCATGCCCCCGTGGTCGTGGGCTTCGCGAATCCGGGCTGAACGCTCGGCGAGCCCACGATCCCGGCTTCAGTTGCCGTCAGCCGTGCCGATAATTCTCCGGGAGGAGAACTTCTGGGGTGCCTGTGATGCGAATAGGACAACGACCATTGAGCAAATCCCTGGGCGATGCGCGGCGCCGCATAGGGACGCGCCACCGCGCTGGCCACACGAGCTTCCGCATCTTCGATACCCCGGCGATGGTCCCATTGCCGGGGGTCCTTTTGCCGGGTCTCGAAGCGCGTCAAGCTGCGTGGGTGGGCAGCGGACCGCGAATGCTTAAGGTAGTCTTCCCGCCACGTTGCGCGCGAAAGCACGGGAAGGTAGACTTCGCGTGACTAGCAAGGTCGAGCCTGGGGGCGGCGGACACGTGTCACTTTTTGTGAGGGAAGAGGCACTTCGGCGGCAGCACGGCTCCGCGGCGCCGCTGCTCGGGAGGCTGGCGGCGCGTCTTCGCGTCTCGCGGGGCAACGAGGGCTTCGGCATTATCGAGATGGTCGTGAGCCTCGCCATCTTCGCCATCGTCGCCCTGCCGATAACCCACATAATCGTCACGACGGAGGCGTCGTCGAACAACCTGCACCTGCGGGCGGAAGCGACGGACCTCGCCACACAGGCCCTCGAGTCAGCCCAGTACAAGACGCAGAACGGTGTCAACCCGACTGCCGGTACCACGACCGGCACCCAGTACTCGGGCGGCGACAAGTTCACCGTCGCGGTCTCGTTCACTCTCGCGCCCGGGACGGGCACCTCATCGAGTATCTGCATCGCTCCTCCTGGTCAGCTGTCGAGCCAGATCTGGAAGGTGACGGCGACCGCGACTTGGGGAGCCGGGGGTCAGAACGGTCAAGTCATAGAGACGACGCTCGTCTCGCCCGCACAGGTGGACCTGGCCGACACCAACGCTGCCGAGATCGCGGTGCCGATATTCACCGCCTTGGACAATCCCAACTCCCTCGAGGTTGCCGCCTCGGTGTCCATGACGATCACCGGCACATGTACCCTGACCGGCGGCTGCGGCAGCGTGCCGGGCAACGAAACCACAGGGCCCGTGACCTCTAACAGCGGGAGCTCGGGCTGCGTGGTGTTCACCGGGCTGTACGCGGGCACGGGCGAGGAGTACTCGATATCGGTGACGCCGCCCTCGGGGTACGTCGATCCAAACGAGTACTTCTGGAACTCAAGTGTGACCTCCTACACCTTCTACACCCAGCTCGCGCCGCCGGCGAACCAGGTGGACGTCGTGAGCAACCCGCAGCTCGTCCTGGCCCAGGCCGCGCCGGTGACCGTGAACTTCAGCACGGTCGGAGGCACCACCACGAACATGGCGCCGGACATCCCGGTGTCGGTTAACAGCGCCACGCTGAACTGCGCGAACCAGACCTGCATTCTCGGTGACGGCGTAACGGGTCTTGTCTCGAGCGGCGCCAGCGTGCAGTTGTTCCCAGGCACAGGCACGGCCGGCACCTCCGTCGCTGTCCCGAGCGTCACCACTACGAGCGGCTCGACGTCGGCGGGGGTGGCCTCGGGCGGCTTCCCTGGTGTCTCGACAGGGTGGGACATCAGCGGCACTGGCATCCCCACGGGCGACACGGTACTGACCATAAGCAGCAATACCCTCACGATGTCGGTAGCCGCCACGGCGTCAGCGACCGGCACCCTCACGTTCCTGCCACCGCCCAACTACACCGCTTGGGCGGGCGACGCGCCCGACAGCGCCCCCGGCAGCGGCAATTACGGAACTTCGCTCCAGCCGGTCGGCTTCCAGGCCTTCTCCGGCACGGCAGTGACGATCACGCTGCCGCTTTACCCGTTGCTCCTCAACGTCCAGTTGGTCACGGCCCAGTCGGGGACGGTCACCGGCATGCAGGTGGCGGATTCCAGCGGAGGCGACACGATGAACCTGATCGGGTCGCCCGGATTCGGCAGCGTCGCAGGGTCCCCCGTCAACACGGGGCTGCCGCTCGGCCAGTACCAGCTCGCCGCGGCCGGCACCGGCAGCAACGACAATGTCTACTACGGCGGCTCCAGTCCCACTTACGTCTGGGTCATCGCGACGGGTGTCTGCGTCAGGGCCGGTAGCTCGATGACCTCGTGCACCTCGAGCTCTGCGAATTACACGGCCGAGCCAACTGCGATCACGGTGACCGTCGGATGAGCCCGCTCCGATCCTCGGGCCGGGCGGGCGGGAGACGGGGCCTCGCGTGGCCGTCGCGTCGCCCCGACAGCGAACCGGGCGCAAGAGACGAGGGTTACACGATGATCGAGGTGCTGGTCACGATGTTCGTCCTCTCGATCATCGTCGTGTTCGCCCTCGGATTCATGACCAATCTCCTCCAGCAGGCGACAAATGTGCACGACACCATGCAGGGTGTGCAACAGGACCAGACGGCGTCGGAGGGTCTGCTGCAATATCTGCACGCAGCGAACGACGTCCTTTACGGCTCGAATGCCACGACACTTGTCGCGAACATCTCCGCCGGCGTCGTGAGCGGCGCCGTCCAGAGCGACACCCTCACGGCCACGCTCACGAATTCCGGCAGCCCCGGGCTCGACGCCACGTTCGCGACTTCGATCTCGCCGTGCCCCGCCGGCGCGACGTCCTGCAACACGCCGAGCATCGTGCTGGACTATGACGCCGTCAACTCGAACACGGTGTTCACCTACTTCTACAACAACTACGCAGTCACTCCCGTCGTTCTCGCCTCGACGAACACCCCGACGAGCGCCCAGCTGAGCGAGATCGTCGCTGTCGGTGTCAACGTGACGTTCCTCGCCGGCCCGCACGTTCCGATCGAAGGATTCCAGGCCGTCCGTCCGAGCAACTTCATCACGACCGTCTATCTCCAGAACGCGAGCGGAGCACAAGCCCTGACGACGACCACGACGGTCGCAGAGTCGCCCGCTGGCTCGGTGGTCGGCACACCGGTGACCCTGACCGCCACGGTGACCGCCGCCGGCTCATTCCCCGACGGGGGTACGGTCACCTTCACCGTCAGCACCGGAGGTTCGGCCCTTTCGCTGTGCACAACGGAGGAGGTCCTGAACACCTCGAACGGCCAGGCGGCGTGCACGTTCACGCCCAGCGTGTCCGGGTCCTATAGCGTGACCGCTGCCTTCTCGGGCACGAACAGCTATCAGCCGTCGTCAGGAACGACGCCTTTCAATGTGCTGCAGGGCACGACGACCACGCTGACGTCCACAGCACCAGTCAAGAGCGGTAAACAGTGGACATTCACGGCGACCGCAACCGTCGTCACGAACCCCGGTGGTGCGCCCGTCACCTCCGGGACGGTGCAATTCTCGCTGACCTGCACCGGTGGCAGCTTCTCAGGGTGCACCGGGGGGGCAGGCAGCGCCCTCAACGCATTCGGACAGTCAGTGCTCCCGGCGAGCATTACTGTCAATTCGGGCGCCCCGAACTACAGCATGACGGCGACGTACGCGGGCAACTCGAACTTTGCCAGCTCCACTTCAAACACACTCACTGGGACGCTTTGATGAGCTCACGCACAGATTCCTGCCATACGACAGGCTCCGGCCATCTGCCCGTCGAACAGGCCCGACGACCGTTCGCCGACTACCTCCGGCGTCGCCTCGCCGATCGGGACGACTCCGGTCAGGCGCTCGTCATCATCGTCGTCATCCTCGTGCTCCTCGTCGCGCTCGCCCCTCTCATGGCGCGCCAGATCACCACTGACGCGCCGCTGCTGGCGCAGGCGACTGATTCCCATGCCGCGCTGGCCGCAGCCGAGGCCGGCATCCAGTGGTACCGGGACAATCTCGACTCGTACCCGAACTACTACGTCTATAGCTCTACCAACAATCCCCTGAACGATCCCGCCATGTCGCCCAACTGGTGCGGGGCGGGACAGAGTTCCAGCTGCGACCTGTCCGGGACCAACCCGGCCGAGGCTTTCAATTACTCGCCGAGCGACACGAACCTGTTCAGCCAGAGCGGCAACCAGGCCGGAACCGTGCAGCTCATAGTCACCGGGCGGGCCGGAGCGCGGGGGAACTACAGCTACGTGTACGCAGAGGCGACCTTCAGCACGAACTCGCTCCTCGACGACGCCTACTACTCCAACTTCGAGGTCCTCGACCCGAACTCGCAGACGATCCAGGAAGACAACGTGACGGCGACGATCTCTGGTGGCACGGGGATCTCGGAGCCGGAGACGACGGCGATCGTGGGCAGCTACCTCGATCACAGCGGAGCCACGGTCACCGTCAGCCCTGCAGAGAGCCCGTGGCAGCTCGCCTGCCTGTACGACACCTATCAGGTGAACACCTTTGTGGACGCCCTGCAGCTGACGATAGGCGGCACGACGTACTCGTCGTCGCATCCCTACTACGGTCCCTTTCTCTCGAATTCCAACTTCAGCTTCACGATGCCCAGCCCGACGACGACGGTGCAGATGCCGACGCTTCCCTGCGAGGCCCCGTACGACTTCGTGAACGGGGAGACCTTCAACGGCCCCGTCTACACCAACGACCAGCTGCACGTCTGCGGGTCGCCGGCTTTCAACGGCTCACCGGTGTCGCTGACCTCCGGTGCCCCTTCGAATCTGGTGTACGCCTACCAGGTGCCGGGCTCGGTGCCCGTGGGTACCAACCAGTACGGGCCCGCCGGATACACGACCGACGAAGTCAACTGCGGTGGGCAGGGGAAGGACACCCCGACTCTTAAAAACCCGGTCCAGCTCGACGGCCAGCAGTCGCTGCCCACTTTGAACTCTTCGCTAGCCAAGTACGGGACGAGTACGCCCCCGACCGGGGCCGGATACGGCTGTACCTATGAGGGCCCGACGATGATCGAGCTCGTCTACTCGGCCGGCGCCGAGACGATGGACGTCTGGAGCCCGCTCTCGACCGACACCTCGACGACGACGTCTGCATGCTCGGGCGGCTCCACCTTCTCGGCCAGCCAGCCCTTCATCACGGGCATCCCCATCCCGACCGACGGTGTCGTGTATGTCGAGAACTTCCTCGGCGCCCCGCCCAGCGCTTTGGACACCAGCTCGTACGACGGCTCGGGCCCTTGCTTCAACCCCTACCAGTCCGCACTACCGTTCAACAACCCTGATTGCGAGGAGGGTGACGTCTACCTCGAAGGTGAGCTGAAGGGCCAGCTCACCGTGGCTTCGCAGGCCAACATCATGATCACGCGCGACCTGACCTACCAGTGCGCGGACGGAGCGGGCGGAGCTTCGCTGTCGAACCCTTCGAGCGTCCCGTTGTGCACGAACGAGACGACCCCAGACATCCTCGGGCTGTCGGCCAAGTACGAGGACCTGATCTCGGGCAACAACGGCAATGCGGGGAACACGAACTGCACCTCGGCAGGCTACGGCAACGGCACAGGCACGCCGACCAACAGCGGGACGGTGATCGGGGGCACCAACTACCCGAACGACCCCGCCGCCGTCTGGCCGACGGTCTGCAATCCGGACAACGTGATCATCGACTCGGCCATCTTCGGCGTGCAGGGGTCCTTCGGTGTCGAGAACTGGGGCACCACCCCCCAGTCGGGCAACGCCAACCTGAACGGGTCCGACCTGAGCGAGTTCAGAGGACCCTTCGGCTACGTCGGCTCGACCGGCTACTACAAGGAATTCAGCTTCGACCAGCGACTCGCCTACGTCACGCCCCCCCACATCCTTCCGGCCGGGATCCCGCTGTGGCAGCAGACTAACTTCGTGCTCTGCCCCGACTCCAACGGCACGAATTGCCCCCAGATCGGCTGAGAGGGACCCTGATCCGGTCCGAAGTGGCGGGGCGACGAGCGTGAGCAGGTCCCTGTCGTATGTGCCCGTGGAGGAGCTCGAAGGCCGTCCGCACGTGATCGTGGACGGCGCGGCCCGCTCCGGGTCCGTGCTCACCCTTTCCCACTGGCCGCAGAGCCCGACGCCGGTTGGTCTCGCACGCGATCTGTCGGCGGAGATCGTCTTCGCCTTCCTCCGCGCCTCACGGGGCGGCGACGGGCCCGGTACCACACAGGCCCGGGTCGGCCGGCACAGCTCCCGGCTCGAGCTGACCTCGGCGATCGCCGGTGCCCGTTGGGCCGAGGCCGTGACGAACGACCACTTCGACGAGGACGGGTTCGTCTCCCTCCTTGCAGTGACCAACCCGGACTTTGCCTTGAGCCATGAGGAGCTGCTCGTCGATGTGGCCTCCTGTGGTGATTTCGGGGTCGTGCGTTCGCGCCAGGCGGCGCAGATCGCGTTTACGATCGGCCCGATCGGCGAGGACGCGGGCGAGGCTCCGCCCGCGCCCGCCGACCGCTCTGGGAGCTTCACCGGGCCCCGTTACCGCGCAGCCCTCGAGCGGGCGGTCGAGCTGGTCGATCATCCCGAGCACTTCAAGCATCACTGGGAGGAGCAGGACGCCGCCCTGGCGGCCTCGCAGGCGGCCCTACGGGCCGGCGCCGTGACGATCGAAGAGGTGCCGGAGGTCGACCTCGCCGTCGTCAGGCGGGTCGCGGGGGCCGCGTGCGCGAGCGGAGGCCCCGACACGCTTTCGCGGAGCGGCCTCGGGTTGCACGAGGTGGCTCTCCACTCCGCGACGTCGGCTTCGCGGATCCTGGTCTTCAACGAGGGCCGCTGTGAGCTCTATTTCCGTTACGAGGGTTGGGTCCGTTACGTGAGCCGCATGGTGCCCCTACGGCCCGACCTCGCCCCCTTGGCCGAGCGCCTTAGCGCTCTCGAGCCCTCCGCAGTCCGCTGGGCCGCCGACGGGATCGGATCGCTTGTGACCGGGATGCGACCGGAACCGACTGGGGCGACAGACCTTGCCCCCGAGGTCGTCTCTCGAACAGTTATCGACTATCTGCGAAGCGCCCCGCCGGCATGGGACCCGTTCCGCCATGGGGGCTCGTTGATACCGCTTCGCGAACGCCAGCGCCCGAAGCGTCGGGGGCGATAAGGGCGAGTGCCCGACTAGTGCTTGGCGCTAGCAGTCAGTGGACGGGGAGGCCCCAAAGGGGGAACCATCTCTCGAGGTCCGGCTCAATGGCGAGATCGGTCGCGAGCGTGACATTGAGCAGGCGCTCGCGTTCCGAGTCACGCTTTTCGGCCGAGGGGAGCGGGACGAAAGGATAGAAGGTCCCCCGCTTGTAGAGGTAGACGAGGTAGGTTCCGGCCACCTTTGCGCCGCCAGCGGCACCGGCGGGATCGGACGCACCGCCGGCTATTGGGCTAAACGCGAAGACCGAGCAGAGCAACTGTGGACCCCAACCGTGGTCCTCGAGGGTCGTGTTGACAACGTGGACCTCGTTTATGAGGTCGCCGAAGTCGTTATCTTCGACCACGATCCAGCGGTAGCCGTACGAGTCGGACTCCTCGTGGACCTTCACGCCTTCGCCGAGGTCCAAGAGCTGTTCGACCTCGCTGGTGGTCTGAGCGAACTGCTGTCCCGCGGCCGGTTTGAAGCAGACGCCTGCCGCGCCTGTGGGCCGCAGGCCGAGCGAGGCTTCCAAGGTGATCTGGGCGCCCGGGAGCCCGAAGAGGTGGTCGAGGTTGGGCTGGGCCGGCTTTGTCCGCCCGAGAAGGACGTCGAACAGCTTCACGCAGTCCGCCCCATCTGGGCCTCGAGCTCGGTCAGCTGCTGCAGGCGACGCTCCAAACTCGGGTGCGTGGAGAACAAGGACGACAAGCTCACGCCCTTCGCGAACGCGGGCGCAAAGAAAAAGGCGTTGAAGTGCTCAGCTGCGCGCAGGTCGCGCGTCGGTATGCGCGACATCTCACCTGACACCTTGACGAGCGCCTGGGCCAACAGCCGTGGCTGTCCGATAAGGATGGCCCCCGAGCGGTCGGCTGCCAGCTCGCGATAGCGCGAAAGGGTGCGGATGAGCATGAAACTGATCGCGTAAATGACGGCCGAGAACAAGAGCATGCCTAGCTCGATGATGGCCAGTTGGCCGCCGGCGTTCCCACCTCCACCACGACCTCGGTTGCCACCTCCTCCGAAGCCGCCGAAAAGCCCGGCATATAGGAGCACCCGGGTGAGCAGTCCGGCCAGGATGCCGAGGAAGCTGGCTATGGTCATGACGGCGACGTCGCGGTGGGCGACATGGGACAGCTCATGGGCAAGCACCGCCTCGAGCTCGGGCTCGTCGAGCCGACGCAGGATGCCGGTCGTCACGCACAGGACCGCATGTTTTTTGTCGCGGCCGGTCGCGAAAGCGTTCGGCATGTCCACATTTGCGATCGCCACCTGGGGTTTGGGCATGTCGGCCATGGCGCAGAGGCGGTCGACAACGCCGTGCAGCTGCGGTGCCTGCTCGCGCGTGACGATCTTTCCGCCCATCGAGTACAACGCGATCCTGTCCGAGTAGAAGTACTGGACGAACAGCAGCACGAAGGCGATGACGAGGATGAACACGAGCTTGAGCCCGACGAGGAAGAGCACCGTGACGAAAAGGGCATAGAGCAGGCCAAGCAGGAAGATCGTCGTGAGCATGCGGGCGGTCAGCCCGCGATCAGCCGGAAAGCGAGATTTCGTGGACAAGCTCAGGACTCCCCGGCGTCCTCGGATGCTAGGAACTCGCGCAGCTCCTCCAAGGAGGCGCTCTCGTGTGGCAGCGCCAAGTCAGACGGCACGAAACGGTCTGGCGCGACCGGCTTGCCGTCCGCGCGCACTTTCTTCACGAGCTGACCGAGCACGGCGTGGAAACTCGCCTCGTCACCGGCCTCCAGGGCTACCAGCAGCTGTTTGTCGAGGTCTTCGAGCGCGCCCACCTGGCTCTCGTCGAGCTCGAACTGGCCCTCTCCGAGTATGCGCACGATCATGACGCACCACCGGCATCGTCAAGGCTGAACGGGTCCGCGGGTGCTGGTGCCGTCTTGTCCGCCACGACTTCGCCGTCGACGGGCTCCTCAGCAGCTCCCTCCGCGCTTGCCGCGGCGAGCTCCGCGCTTGGCGCCGGAGCGCCCTGGCCGAGCTCGCTCTTCATTGCCGCCAGCTGTAGCTGCACATCGCTCGAAGCTGCAGCCTTGTCGAGCTGGGCCTGGAGCGGGTCGGAGCTCCCGGAAAGGTCCGTGAGAGTCCCCGAGGCCAAGAGCTCGTCCACGGCGCCTGCTCGCGCCTGCATCTGGGCGATCTTGTCCTGGGCCCGTTGCATGGCGAGGCCTGTGTCGCTCATCGACTCGGAGATGCCGGAGACAGCCTCGCCGATCTTGGTCTGGGCCTGGGCAGCCGTATAAGAGGCCTTGAGGGTCTCTTTCTGGGTGCGGAAGGCCTCGACACGCGCCTGGAGCTGTTGGGTGGTCGCCTCGAGGCGTTCTTGCTGCTGGGCGAGCTGGTCGTGCTGAGTCTTGAGGCCCTCTAGCTGGGTGGCGATGCCAGACCGGCGTGTGAGGGCTTCTGTGGCGAGGTCTTCGCGGTTTTGCGCGAGGGCCTGGCGGGCCTGGTTCTGTAGCTTCGCGGCCGCCTGTTGCAGCTGTTGGGCCTGGAGTTCGATGCGCTTTTTCGCTGTGGCAACATCTGCAAGGCCACGTTTTACCTGTTGAAGCTGCTCGATCTGCTTCTCATAGGAGAGATCAAGCGTCTCGCGGGGGTCTTCCGCCTTGTCGAGGACCTTGTTGGCCTTTGCCTGGACGATGTTCGTCAGGCGCTTCATCACACCCATATGTGCTCCCTTGACGTATTGAACGCCAGCATAGGCGGGCTGGAGCGACAATCCCCACCGCGCCGATAGCGTGGCCAGCCATGGACGACCAGCTCTGCATCCTGACCGTGCACGCCCATCCCGACGACGAGGCCTCCAAGGGTGCCGGGACCATCGCCAAGTACCATGCCGCTGGCGTTCACACCGTTCTCGTCACCTGTACAGGCGGCGAGGAAGGCGACATCTTGAACCCGGTCATGGACACTCCTGAGGTCCGTGCCGACATCGGCCGGATCCGCCGGCGCGAGCTCGATCAGGCCGTAGAGATCATCGGCTACGACGAGCTGGTCCTGCTCGGCTATCGCGACTCAGGCATGGCGGGCACGCCGGCGAACTCAGACCCGCGCGCCTTTGCCGCCCACCCGCTCGAAGAGACCGTCGAGAGGCTCGTGAGCGAGATACGCCGCGTCCGGCCCCAGGTGATCGTGACATACGGCGACGACCACGAGCACTACCCGCATCCCGATCACATAAGGGTGCACGAGATCTCGGTGGCGGCCTTCGATGCCGCCGGCGACGCCGGCGCGTTCCCAGCCGCGGGGGAGCCCTACCAGCCAGCCAAGCTCTACTACTCGGTCTGGTCGCGGGCTCGGATACTGGCCACGCACGCGAAGTTCCTCGAGCTGGGCCTCGAGTCCCCCTTCGACGACGGCTGGCTCGAGCGCCCCGGTGAGGAGGACAGGATCACGACCTCGATCGAACTGACGGGCTTCGAGGACGTCCGCCGCCTGGCCCTGCTGGCGCACGCAACCCAGGTCGACCCGTCCTCGAAATACTGGTTCGGGCTGCCCCCCGAGATCATGAAGACCATCCACCCCTTTGACGACTACATCCTGGCGCGGAGCCTCGTTGAGACGGAGATTCCTGAGGAGGACCTGTTCGCTGGGGTGCGGATTGCGACGAGCCGGTAGCATCCGCCCGCGGGAACGGTGTAGGCAAGTCTGAGGTGGAAACGCCACCGGCACACCGAGGAGGACGACATGGCCAAGTGGCTGACCCAGGAGTGGCTCGATGCGGGAAAGAAGCTCGCCGAGGGACAGCCGGAGCGTCCCGGGGCTTCGGCCAGGCTGCAGTACGTGATCACAGGCGGCCCCGAAGGCGACATCCGGTACTACTGGGTGCTCGAAAACGGCAAGCTCCTCGAGTCTCAGTTGGGTGAGCTCGCGGATGCCGAGGTGACGCTCACGCAGAACTACGAGGACGCCATGCGTATCCAAAAGGGCGAGCTCGATGCCAATGCCGCCTTCATGCAGGGACGGGTGAAGGTCACCGGCAACATGGCAAAGCTCCTCGCCCTGCTCCCCATCACGAACTCAGCGGAATACAAACAGCTCCAGGTTGAGACTCTCGCCATCACAGAGTTCTGATCGCCGGCGACCGGCCAGGCGCCCCGGCGCGAGCTCAGGTCCGGGCCATGACCTCGCGAAGGGCCCGGTAGCCGACGAGGGTCACCGCGCTCTGCTCCACTGCCTCGGCGAGAGCCCCCTCAGATGCGAGGAGCTCGTCGTGGGCAACGCGCTCGCGCCAGTCCGGCGCCGCCGCCCGCAGCTCTGCGGTGTCGAGCGCGGGCCGCAAGCAGATCTCGGTCACACCAGGCTCGAGGCTCAAGAGGAGCTCGATCAGATATGAGTTGAGCTCCGGCCCTGCAAGCTTGTCTGCTCCGCTAGCGAGGATGCCAGCGGTGCCGCCTATCACGATGACGCGGTCAGGCGAGACGACGCCGCGCTCTGACGCAAGCGCCCGGAACGGGAATCCGGCGAGACGCTGAGCGCCTGCGTCGGGCAGGCGCAGGGGAAGACGGAACTCGTCAGCCAGGTCCAAGAACACGTCGAAGAACTCCGGCTTGAGGGAAACTGCGTCCAGGTGGGCGTCGAGATGGCTCACGTCGAAGCCCCAGTAGATCGCCCTTTCCAGCTGGGCCCGGCACTCACGGTGCACCTCGTCGAGATCGGCGTGGTCCCACAAGTCGGCCGCTGTGCGGGGAAACCCGCCGTCGCCGTCCAAGAGGGAGGGCGCATGAGTGATCGGTCCCCAGCGGTACAAGTCGTGCTCGGCGTTCAAGGTGAGCCCGACCCCGATGTCCTCGCCTCGGTATCTGGCTGCGGCGTCGCGAGCCCAGGGCGCAGGGACCATCAAGGTCGCGGTCGTGGCCGTGGCGGCTCGCAGCGCCTCGTAGATGGCGAGGTTCCCGGAATGGAACACCCCGAGCTCGCCACAGCTGAGCACGAGGAGGCGGTCGTCGGGGCCGTAACCGAGTCGCTCGAGCAGTGTCGTCACCGGACCGACGGTAGCCGCACAGGACGCGGCGGCCAAGCGCCTTTGAGCTTTGCCGTCGAGTGGCACCGACAAGGTCACCACCCCCCTCCCTACCAGGAGGAACGTGGCACACTGAGGACATGGATTTCTCAGGCATTCTGGCTTCGGATGCTCTCGTTGGCGGGATCATCGGAGGCATCGTCGTCATCGTGTTCGTCGTGGCGATCGTCCTGCGCACGCTCTTGACGGTCGTGACCGAGTACCAGCGGGCGGTCTTCTTCCGTTTCGGCCGCATCCGTGCTCAGGCCAAGGGACCGGGCCTGATCTTCCGGATCCCCGCCGTCGACCGGGTCGTGAAGGTGAACTTGCGTGTGGAGGTCGTGGACATCCCGGCCCAGTCAGCGATCACGGCCGACAACGTCACCTTGCAGGTAGACGCCGTCGTGTACTTCCGTGTCGCTGACCCTGTTAAGGCAATTGTCGGCGTAGACAATTTCCGCCTCGCGAGCCAGCGGATCGCCATGACGAGCCTGCGCTCGATCATCGGGCGCCACGAGCTCGACAACCTCCTCGCCCACCGGGAGGACATCAACAACGAGCTCAAGGCACAGATCGCGCTGTCAACCCAGGGCTTTGGCGTTGAGGTGCACGAGGTCCAGATCCGGGACATCTCGCTGCCAAACGAGCTCGTACGGGCCATGTCCCGCCAGGCCGAGGCAGAGCGCGAGCGCCGGGCCAAGGTGATCGCGGCAACCGGTGAGCTCGAGGCTTCCCGCGAGCTCTCCGAGGCAGCCACGACACTTGCCTCTTCTCCAGGCTCGATGCAGCTCCGGTCGCTGCAGACCCTCGCCGAGGTCGCGACCGAGCACAACTCGACACTGATCTTCCCGATACCGATCGAGCTGCTCGAATTCATGCGCAGACCCGGCGCCGCCGAGGACGGCAACCCGTTCGCGGTGCCGCCGTCAAGGCCGCCCTCCCCGGTCGCGGCCCCGAGCGCATCGACCCCAGCAGTCGCGCCGGCCTCAGGTGCTGCGGGCGCGATCGGCACGGCTGGGTCCGCCGAAAAGGGAGCCGGAGAAGGCGCTAGCTAGCGAAGAGGCCGTCGTCTCAAGGGCGCGACGCGCCTCGCGATGCGACCGAGCACGAGGCCAATGGCAATGCCCCCGGCGACGTCGGAGGCGTGGTGGATCTTCGTGTGGATGCGACTGAGCGCGACGATAAAAGCGAGCCCGTAATACAGCGGTGCCCGCTCCTCACCCTCGGCGAGCAAGGTCGCGGCACAAAAGGCGGCCGTCGCGTGCCCGCTCGGGAAGCTCGAGGTGAGGGGCTGGCGGAACGGGAGCGGGTGCGCCTCGACGGGCCTCGGGCGCCGGCGTTTGAACAGGGATTTCATGCCGGCGTTGACAACGACCGACTCGATACCTGTGGCGATGACAGCCCGCACCCCCGCACGGGTGTCGCCAGGTCGGCTGCGGAGCACTCGCACAAGGCCGAGCGCGAGCCACAGCAGGCCGAAATCGCCGAGGGCCGAAGCGGTGTAGAAGAGGCGGTCCGCGACACGATTGCCGCGCCAGCGAGCAAAAACAGCGTCCACGCGATCATCGATGGTGTCGACGATCCCCCTAGGCGCCTCGCCTTCGAGGTTGGCGCCGCTCATCATGCGGGCAGGCCTGCTCCGACGACGCTTAGCGTCTCGAGGGCTGCAGTGTCTTCCAGCGGCCCGGCCAGGCCCGCAGCTGCGAGGTCTGGGTCACCTCCAAAGCTCGGGCAGTACGCCTGGAAGGCGCAAAAGCGGCACAGGCTCGAGGGGTTGGGTCGGAAGTCGTCCTTCGTACATGCGCGTTCGATGGCAGACCAGACGCCGAGGGCTCGCTGACGGGTGCCGCGCATTGCCTGGTCGGTCGGTGTGGCGGAGATGACGACCCGGTCACGCAGGTAGAGAAGGCGGACGACCGAGGGGCGTCTGCCGAGCTCGGCCTCGCACATGAGGGCGTACATCTGGACACCGCTCAGGCGCGACCTCGACTGCTCGTTGCGCGGCGCCCGGCCCGTTTTGTAGTCGACCACCGCGAGGCTGCCATCCTCGAGCTCGTCGAGCCGGTCGATTATTCCGCGCACTGTGACACCGTCGAGCCTGGTGGCCAGGTTCAACTCGAGGCCGACTGCCCGCACACCGTCGGGGTCCTCGAGCTCGAAGTACCGGTTGACGAGCTCGCGAGCATCTTCGAGAAAGGTGCCTTGCTCAGCTTCGTCGAGCTTGAGCCCGTCGAGCTCGACGCCTTCTTGTAGTTCCTGCCAAGCCCTCTCGAGGCTTGACTGTGCAGCCGAGCGGCTGCGTGAGCCGCAAGGGTGGTCCGTGAACAACAGCTCGAGCGCACGGTGCACGAGCGTGCCCTTCAGCGCCGCCGGCGAGGGTGGTTCCGGCAGATGTTCGATGACCGAGAAGCGGAACGCAAGCGGGCAATTAGTAAACGAGGTGATCTTCGAGGGCGACAGAGTGCTCGGTATCTCAAGTTCGGTTGCCACAGGAGCCATCGCAGCAAGGCTACGCCGAGGGTGGGTCAAGAGCCCGCATTATCGAGTCGGCGACCACATCAAGGTGCTCGAGAGGTGCGAAATGCCCAAGACCTGCAAGTACTTCCACCCGGGCCTTTACGAGGCGCTCTGCCAACAACGCCATCACGCCGGGCGTGAACTCGTAGCTGTCGCCCCCACAGGCTAGAACGACGGGGCACTCGATCCCGACCAGGCCCGAGAAGCCATGGTGCTGAAAGCCGTTTTCGTATATCCGCGCCTCGTTCTCGCCCCGGCATCGCAGCCGCACCGTGCCGTCGGGGAGATCCTCGAAGCCGAACTCGACATAGGAGGCGAGCGCGTCCGCATCGAAGGTGCAAAGCGGAGGCTTGGAGGCGTAGTTGGCGTATGCCTCCTCACGCGAGGCGAAGATCTCCCGACGTTGCCTGGCACCGCGCGCGAGCGACTCGGACGGATCTGGAAACGGCGGCTTTTCAAATGGCAGCACGACGGGCTCGAAGCAGTAAAGGCTCGAGAAGGTGCCCGGCTGGGCCTCCTCGGCGAGCAGGAGCGCGGCGCCGCCGCAGGAATGCCCGATGCCGATGGGATCCTTGAGCCCGAGGGCGTCGACAGCGGTCAGTACATCGGTCCCGAAACCGGCCCAGTCGAAATCCAAGCCCGCGGGAGCCTCGGATTCACCCTGACCGCGCAGATCTGGTGCCAAGCAGTGGTAGTGATCCGAAAGCCGCTGCGCGAGCGGGGCAAGAACGCGGCCGTGAAAGCCTGTCGCGTGGACAAGAAGAGCGGGCGGACCCGCGCCACCGAGATCGTGCACGGCCAACAAGACGCCGTCGGGGGTCCTGGCTTTAAGGGAAGGCACGCTGCGAGCACGCTATCAACGATGCAGGCGATGGCAGGCGAGGCGCGAGTCAGGCTAGAAAGAACGGGCCGTGGAACACCTGCTCTCCTCCTGGGGCTACCTCGCCCTGTTCGTATTGACCTTCGCCGAGGCCGCCTGTGTGCCGATCCCCTCTGAGGTAACCCTCGGCTACGCCGGTTATCTGGCCTCGACGGGACGTTTCGAGGTCGTCGTGGTGATCGTGCTCGCAGTCGTCGGAGAGTTCCTCGGGTCCTTCGTTGGCTGGTCTATAGGTCGCTTCGGGGGCCGCCCGCTCGTGGACAAGTTCGGTCGCTTCGTACTTTTGACCCATGCTGACCTAGATAGAGCCGAGCGATGGTTCTCAAAAAGAGGCGAGCCCGCCGTCTTTCTTGGGCGCATCCTGCCCGTAGTGCGCACCTTCATATCGATCCCGGCCGGGCTGGCAGAGATGAGCCTGCTGCGCTTCGGCGCGGCCACCTTGGCCGGCAGCGCTATGTGGTGTAGCGCGATCGCGCTCGTCGGTTACGAGCTCGGCGGGGAATGGGGCAAGATCACCAAGGGGTTCAGCGCGGCCGGCTATGTGCTCGTGGCGATCGCCGTGGTAGTGATCGGTGTGTTCATTCTCCACCGTTATTCGTCCGTGCGTCGCGAGCGCCAGGCGGCGGAGCGCTAAAAGGCGCCCACGCCCGGCGGTCTCAGCCTTTCGGGCAGTGGGCCGTCGAGGCCTGGGCGGAGTTTGCGCTCACCTCGAGGCAGGACTCGTCGACGGCGGCGAAGTCTTTTGCTGGGATCTCCTTCATCATGTTGACGAGCGTGATCGGCCACTGGGGCAAGGCGCTTCCCTGGAAGTACCAGTCACTGCCGTTGTCTGCCAGTATCAGGCCATAGTGCTGCATGGCCTTTATGACCACGGCCAGCTGGGCGCAATAGGGCGTACCCGCCTTGCAGATCTCCGAGGCGCTGAAGCTGGCGCTCAGGCGAAACCGCGCCCCCATCGGGGGGTACTCGGCGCCACAGGACCCGGCCTCGTGGCGCGCCGGCCAGATATAGGCATTGTCAGTGCACTCGGTCGTGAAGCGGATCGCATGGTCGACCTTGCCCGAGAGCACCTCTTGGTACAAGAGCAGGCCCGGCAGGATCGGGAGCCCGGCGGCATCGGCCGAGGTCCAACCGGCTGGGCGAAGCGCGTTCGAGTTCAGGCTCCATATCGCGCCCGAGCCTGCCGTCGAGGCTGTCCTGGAGACGTACTGCGCGTCCCACAGCTCATAGAGCACGCACGTGGCCGGGTCCACCATGAGGGCGTGGCGGTCCCCCGAGGCGTTCTGGCCGCCTTCGATCGGCGTTTTCGGGCCGAACGGGTACGGCCCCGGGTTGGACTCGCTTGCGTATTCGAACTTCAAGTGGATGAAGGGCTGGGTCTTCGGGTTGATGACAGTCCAGGGGATCCCGTAGGGGTAACCGCCCTCGTTCGGCCCGAAGTCGGGATGAAGGTTCGTACTCGAGGCCGCCATATGTGCCATCCACGTGGCGCTGAGCTTGTTGACCGGCAGAGTGGAGATGTCTGTGTTCCAGACGTTGTCGGCGGGGAACATCTGGCATTTCGGGGCACCCGGCACCGAGGGGCCTTTTGAAGTCGAGCTGGGTGGCGCAGCCGTTGTCCTGCTCGCACCGAGAGCAGTCGGAGCGGTCGCTAGTACCAGCGCCGGGCACAACAAAGCGATGGCCCATCCGAGACGGCGCCGAGGGCGCGATCGACGAGAGGTTTCCATCTCCGCGATATCGGCCTCGGCTCGCGCGCCTTGAGGAATTCTTGCCAGATGTGGACTCAAGCCCTACGGTCGGCCTGAAGGAGGGACGCGGTGATGGACGAATTCGAGAAGCTCACCCAGTCGACGGCGGACCCGCTCGCTCAGCTCTTGGCGCAAGCCGTGGACCTTGCCCGCCTCGCGGGTGACCTCACGCTCGGATACTTCCGCTCTTCGAACCTTGCGATCGACGTGAAGATCGACGGCACACCGGTCACCCATGCCGATCGCCGAGCCGAGCGGCTCATCCGCGACGAGCTCGAGCTTCGCTACCCGGCCGACGGCATCGTCGGGGAGGAGGAGGGTGTCAAGCCCGGCGAGTCCGGTCGGCGATGGTTCGTGGACCCGATCGACGGGACAATTGCCTTTACGCGAGGCGTCGGCACCTACACGAACCTGCTCGCCCTCGAGGACGAACAAGGCATCGCCCTAGGCGTGATCAACGTCCCGGCATTGGGCGAGACGGTCTATGCGGCGAGAGGCCTTGGGTGCTACTGGAACGGTGCTCGCGCGCGGGTGAGCGAGACCGAAGAGCTCGCTGGGAGCTACCTCACCACGAGCGCTTTTGACAACTGGGAGGAAGCCGCGTTGCTCTCGGTGAAAAGGGCGGGCGTACAGCTGCGGACCTGGGCCGACGGTTTTGGCTACGCCCTGGTCGCGACCGGGAGGGTGGACGCGATGACTGACATGGAGGCGGAGTCGTACGACATCGCTCCGATGTCGGTCATCGTTTCGGAAGCAGGCGGGCGCTTCAGCGACCTGACCGGGGTGCAGCGTCACGACGGCGGCTCGGCTTTGGCAACAAATGGGCGTATCCACGATGGCCTCTTAAGCCTGTTGGTCCGTTCGTGAGGCCGGCACCGGCTTCGGCCTCGCTCCTTGTCCGCGACATCGGACTGCTCGTCACGAACCGGCCCGAGATCGGATCGGGGCCTCTCGGTGTCATGCGTGACGTCGACCTCGTCCTCGAGGCCGGCAAGGTGGCCTGGATCGGGGCGACTGGGAAGCCGCCGGCAGCTGACTCGCTGCTCGACGCGGCCGGCCGGTGCGTGATCCCGGGATTTGTCGACTCACATACCCACCTCGTCTTTGCCGGTGACAGGGTCGAGGAGTTCACGGCGAGGATGGCTGGGGAACCATACGCGGCCGGGGGCATCTTCGCCACCGTGGCGGCGACGCGCAGCGCGTCAGACAAGGCGCTTTTGCAAATGGCCACGAAACTCGTCCGAGAAGCCGAGGCCAACGGCACGACGACGCTCGAGACAAAGTCTGGTTACGGCCTCAGCGTGACCGACGAGTCGCGATGCCTTGAGGTCGCCGGAAGCGTCGCTGAGGAGGTCACCTATTTAGGCGCTCACGTCGTCGCGCCTGAGTACCGGGGCAAGGAGGACGACTATGTCGCCCTCGTTACCGGCCCGATGCTCGACGCCTGCGCGCCCCAGGCGAAGTGGTGCGACGTGTTCTGCGAGGAGGGTGCCTTCGGCCCCGAAGCCACCCGGGAGATCCTTCAAGCGGCACGCGCCCGCGGCCTCGGACTGCGAGTGCACGCGAACCAGCTCAGTTTTGGCGAGGGCGTCCGCCTCGCTGTCGAGATGGGCGCTGCTTCGGCGGACCACTGCACCCATCTCGATGAGGCAGACCTGGAGGCTCTCGCGGGTTCGGCGACGGTCGCGACGCTTCTGCCCGGGGCCGAGTTCTCCACGCGATCGCCCTATCCGGACGCCCGTCGGCTGCTGGAGGCAGGGGCGACTCTCGCGCTTGCGACCGACTGCAATCCCGGGACCAGCTACACGACGAGCATGCCCTTTGTAATCGCACTGGCGGTGCGCGAGATGCACATGACGCCGGACGAGGCCCTCTACGCGGCCACAGCCGGAGGTGCCCGGGCGCTGCGGCGCGACGACCTCGGTGCGCTCGGTCCGGGCAACCGCGGGGACCTCGTTGTGCTCGATGCTCCAGCTCCGGCGCACCTCGCGTACCGCCCTGGCGTCGACATCGTCGCCACCGTTGTGCGCGCGGGCCGGATAATTTCGCCGTCGCCCTCAGCGAGGTCCTAAGAAGCGACCCGGCGTTTTGACTGCGCGGTCACGGGCGCGCTGCGAAGAGCGACTACTCGGCGCTTAAGCTGCCGAGGCTGTGATCGACTCTGACCTCAAGCCGACGCCAACCCGGGCGCACTCAACGGGCGCGCAGCGGCGCAAGCGGCGCCGTCTGGTCGAGTGGGCGATCGTCGTCGTCCTCGCCGTTGCGGTGGCGGCGGGCCTGCGGAGCTTTGTCGTGCAGGCGTTTTTCGTGCCCAGCGGCTCGATGTTGCCGACCCTGCAGATCGGCGACCGGATCTTGGTGCTCAAGGTCGGCTACAAGATCCAGCGTGGGGACATCGTCGTTTTCCGCCGGACACCCGCTGATACCTCTACCACCGATGCCGATCTCGTCAAGCGCGTGATCGGCCTTCCGGGCGAAACGATCTCCTCGCGCGGCGACACAGTCCTCATAAACGGTAAGCCTGTCGCAGAGCCCTGGTTACCTCCTTTGCGAATGCAGGACGGACTCAATTGTGCCGAGAGCGCCCTGGCTATCCCGAGGACAAAGATCCCGGCCGACCATTACTTCGTGATGGGAGACTGCCGCGGGGACTCGGTTGACAGCCGCGCTTGGGGCACGGTGCCGTCCTCGTACATCGTCGGCAAGGTCTTCGTCATCGTGTGGCGCTTCGGCCACCCTTACTTCCACTGGTTCTGACGCGCCCCGGGTGAACGGCTCACCAAACCCCTCGACCACGCGCGCCGGTGCCACGGGCATCGCTCGTCGTCGGCGGGCACGCGCCGCCGCCTTGCGGCGTCGCCGGGTCAGGCTCGCCCTCTTACTCGTTGTCGTCCTACTCGTCGTCGCCAAGCTGGCCTTCGGGGGGCGGTCTGGCCCCGTGCTCACCGTGCAGCAGGCAAGGATCGTCACCATCGCGACGAGCCAGCTCGGCTACAAAACAGATCCGCCCAACACCTACTGCAACCGGTTCAGTGCCTACTGGCATGTGGGCGCGCTCGATTGCCCCAACGCGGAGCGCGACGAGCAGTGGTGCGCGGACTTTGCCGCCTGGGTGTGGCAGAAAGCCGGTGTCCAGTTCGTCTACGGCCAGTCTCCAGGTGAGATCAACGCCGCCTCGGTGAGCTTTTACCTGTGGGCGCTCGCACACCACACCTGGCACCCGGTGAGCTCGAACTATGTGCCGAGACCAGGTGACGTCGCCGTCTACGGGCTCGATCTTGAGACCCTTGCGGCCGAGCACGTGGCCGTGGTCACGAGCTACACGCCCGGGGCAAGGGGCCCGAACGTCGTCAACGGCGACGGCGAGCGGACCGGCTTCAGTGTCGTCGAGACCGGAGCCGACCAGTACAAGGCCGATCTCACGGGCAACGGGGGCCAGCTCGCCGGCTACGCGTCACCGCCTGCGGCTCGCGTCGCCCACACCCATGACTGAGCTCAAAGCATGCGTCGGCCCATCTCGGAGGTGTCGTAGCCACCGAGCTCGCGCACAGAGCCCTGGAACTGGCCTGATGCGAGTAGGTTCCACAAGGGCACGAGGAGCGGGTCTTCGAGCAGATCGGCCTCTAAGATAAGGTCATAGGGCTCTGTCATAAGCGGGACGAAGCCGAGCCCGAACGCCCGTGCCGCGGAGAGAACCCCGAGTCCGCAATCGCAGCGCCCAGAGGACACCGCTGCTGCAACGGCCAGGTGCGTGTGTTCCTCGCGCTCATAACCGGGGATCGAAGCCGGGGAGATGCCGAGGCGGTCGAGCTCGCGCTCCAGCAGTGCTCTGGTCCCCGAGCCCTCCTGACGATTGACATAGCGGGCCCGCCCTCGGGCGAGGTCCTCGAACGCGCCCAGGCCGAGTGGGTTTCCCGAGGCGACTATGAGGCCCTGTTGCCTGCGTGCGAGTCTGACGACAGCGAGTTGGCGACCCGGAAGGGCTTGTTCGAGGTAGCCCGAGCCCGCCTCAGCGAGGCTGGTCGACCCGGCGAGGTGGCACAGCCCACCGCGAAGCGCCTCGAGAGCACCCAGGCTCCAAACCGCGAGCGTCCGTTTGTCACCGCCGGCGCGTAGCGCGGAAGCCAACAGGTCCAAGATGGGGTCGTCAGAGCCCACGAGCACGAGGGTGCTGTCGAGCTCGGCCGGGTCCCGGAGAAGGTGGATCTCAACCTCGGCGCCGTCGTCGAGGTTCTGTGGGCGTGCCGGTGCCAGCAAGAGCCCGTCGGCGCGCACGAGTGAGGTCAGCACGCCCGCACCGCGAGCAAGGGCGAGGGCGACAAGGCGCCCTTTGACTCGTCCGAGGCGGACACGTACCCACTCGTCCATGTCGGGTCGCGATGCGATCGCACGGGCAAGGCGTGCATTGACCCTCGGGCGTGCCTGCCCGACAGTTCCTTCGAGACGCGCGATAAGTGGTGCGGCGAAGACGTCGAAGCTCAGCGCGGCCGAGACCGGATAGCCGGGCGCCGCCAGCACAGGCGTGGAGCCGACAGCGCCGAGCATGACAGGGTGACCAGGCCGGATCGCGACGCCGTGTACCGCCAGCACTCCCAGGCCACTGATCACCGCCGCGGTGTAGTCGTCGCGGCCCCCGCTGGCTCCGGCGATGACGATCAGAAGGTCACAGAGCCCTACCGCCTCAGAAATCGCATTGGCGATCCTTTCCGGGTCGTCGGGCTCGATCGGGAGCACCAACGCCTCGCAGCCGACCTCTCGAGCTTGTGCGGCGAGCATTATCGAGTTCGTGTCGTAGAACTGGCCGCGCTCGAGATCGGCCCCGACCGACCGAATCTCGTCCCCGGTAGGCAGCACCGCCACAACCGGCCGGCGTCGCACGAGGACCTCGGTCACACCTGCGGCCCCGCAAGCCGCGATGTCGACTGCGCGCAAGCGGTGCCCCTCGCTGAGCAGCAGCTCGTGGGCGACAATGTCCTCACCGATAGATCGGACGTTGTGATAAGGGCCGACCTCGTCGGACAGTTCGGCGCCGGCGTCGGTGACAACCACGTTCTCGCGCATGACGACGGCGTCGAAACCTTCGGGGAGCGGGTCCCCGGTGTCGACGATCTCGTAGCATCCCCGCCCGATCAAGGCCGGGCTGTGTGGGCTGGCTCCGGTCGTGTCTGCCGCCCGCACGGCGATTCCGTCCATCGCAGAAGCGTCGAATGGTGGAGAGGACCGTCGTGCCCAGACGCTCTGCGCCGTGACACGCCCGGCCGCGTCGGCCACGGGGACGCGCACGACCTCAAGGCTGTCGGGGCAGGACGCCTTCGCGCACGCCGAGTACCACAGCTCGAGTGCTTCTGAGACTGTCGTCAAGGCGTCGCCCCCGTTTCCTCGAGCGAGACGACGTCACCACACACGAGCGGTTCTTCGGGGTCGGGGTCCAGCTCCAGGCCGTTCAACATCACGGCGCGCAGTGAGTCGAGCCTCGAGCCCACGGCCTCGCTGAGGCGGCCGAGCGTGGCCGCGCGGACCTCAGCCGGTCGCCGGGATGCCTGGGCGTCGGACTTCACCCAGCGGACCTCTATGAGCGGCTCCGCGAGCGCCTTGGCCGCCTCGTAGTCCTGCAGGCTGTTGAGGTTCGTAACTGAGTTGAGCTCTGAGTCGTGCTCAGCCAACTCGGGGTCGGCCAGCAGTGACTTGTCGTCGAGCTCTCGCCACTTGCAAGCCTCGAGAAGGAGCGAGACCCTGAGCCGGTCAGAGTCGAGAAGATTCCTAACCTGGCCTGCCAGGGCGACTCGATAGGCGGCCGCGAGGGGCTGGCGGATCCCCCGTACTGACGGCACGCAGGCGTCGAGCCCGGGGGTGAGACCCGCGAGTACGTGGCGCACGAAGGCCGGATGGAGGAACGGGACATCAGTCGAGGAGACATAGACACTCTCGCAGCGACCGTAAAGGACATTGAAGGCGACCCCCAGGCCAGCGAGCGGGCCCCTGTCGCGTTCGAGGTCGTCGAGCACCTCGAAGCTGGCAGGGAGAACGGGGAGGAGCTGGCCGGGCGAGCGCACGAGAACGACGGGGCCGGCGACTTCGCGCGAGATGATTCCTGCGACTCGGCGGACGAGGGTTGAACCGTGCCAGTCCAGGGTCGCCTTGGTCGAACCCATTCGCGACGACCGGCCTCCCACGAGGACGACGCCGCCATGGCCACTCATCTATGCCTGTGCCCGCTCACGAGGGAGTCGGCACTCATTGCGCCACTGTCGCGACGGCTCACTTGGAGTTGTTCGAGTCCCCAGGCTCTTCGAGGTCATCTGCCAGTCGGCGTGCGATCGCCACGGCGTCGGCGAGGGGCACGCCTGCGCGGGCGGCGAGGTAGCAACTAACGGGCGCCGCCGTACGCTCAGATGCATGCGCAGCGATTCCGGCGAGAGAGAGGAGCGTCTCAACGTCGTCGTCGGTGATGGGCGCCAAGCCCAGTGCTGCTGTGTACTTGTCGAGCCAACCGCGCGTGTCTAATGCCATGACCGCCGAGCGTAGCGATCCGGCGCGGGTCCCGTTCTCAGCGCGGGCAGTGAGGGTACCGCTCGACATGGACAAGACCCCGAGCGCGCTGCTGCGGGCCGCTGGTCGCGACGCCCGGCCGTTCGCCCTTGTGGGGAGCTGGGCTGGAGGGCGGGCTCTCATAGGCTCTGACCCGCTCGTGGTCGTCGAAGGATCTCAAGACCCTTTCGCTGTTTTGGACGAGCAACCCATGATCAAAAAAGCCCCGCCGGGCGTTACGGGAGGAGGCTGGGTCGGGTATCTCGGTTACGACCTCGGGCGGATGATCGAGCGCCTCCCAGCTCCTCCGCGGCGTCCGGTCCCGATGCCGAGCTCGATACTCGCCTTCTACGACCACCTAGTTGTCCTTGACGAGTCCGGCCAATGGTGGTTCGAAGCTCTCTGGTCCGATGATCAAGAAGAGCGCCTTGAGTCCCGGCTCTCTACCTGGAAACGGCGCGCCGGCGAGCGCGAGGCGGTCTCGGGAGCTTTCGAGTGCGGGCGTTTTAGTGGCGTGCCTTTAGCGGATGACCATCTCGTGTCCGTTTCACGCGCGATCGAGCACATCGGCTCGGGCGATGTATTCCAAGTCAACGTCTGCATGAGGCTTGAGGCCGAGTTCTCCGGCGACCCGATCGAGTTGTTCTGCCAAGGTGCGGCCCGGCTCGAACCTCGCTACGGGGCCTTCCTCGCTCACCCGTCCTCGGCGGTAGCGAGCTTCTCTCCAGAGCTGTTCTTGAGGCGCCAAGGGCGAAAGGTCCTGAGCTCGCCGATAAAGGGGACGGCACTTCGCCAAGGGTCCTCTCGAAAGGCGCGGGCCAATCTGCTCGGCTCGGACAAGGACCGCGCAGAGAACCTGATGATCGTCGACCTCGTACGTAACGATCTCGGGCGCGTATGTAGCTATGGCACGGTCGCAGTGCCCGAGCTCTACAGGGCTGAGGAGCACCCGGGAGTGTGGCATCTGGTCTCTGATGTGACAGGCGAACTGTCCGATGGAGTCTCTGACGCGCAGCTGTTACGAGCCACCTTCCCGCCTGGTTCTGTCACCGGTGCTCCGAAGGTCAGGGCGATGGAGCTTGTGAGCATTCTCGAAGCAACTGCCCGCGAGGTCTACACAGGCGCAATCGGCATCGCGAGCCCTCTGACAGGCCTCGAGCTCAATGTCGCGATCCGGACCTTCGAGCTTTCAGCTGGCAAGGTGTGGCTCGGGGTCGGGGGCGGGGTCGTGGCCGACTCGGACCCTGCAGCTGAGCTCGAGGAGTGCTTCGACAAAGCACGGCCCTTACTAGCGGCGATCGGGTCCGATCTCGAGGACGCGCTCGGTCCGGCCGACAAGGAATCGAGCCCGCCCGAGGCGCCGAAGCCGACATTCCCGCAAGCACTTTGCGAAGAGGGCGTTTTCGAGACGATGCTGGTCCTAGACGGGACGCCGATCGGGCTGGAGTCGCACCTCGGCCGTCTTCGAGCCAGCGTCTTGAGTCTTTACGGCTCACAGATCTCGTCGCGCCTCGCCGGTGAAGTCGTCACGACTGCAGCCGGCCATGTCGGTCCTTGGCGCTTGCGGGTCCACGTGCGACCGGCTCTCGATAGTGCCCCCGTGTCCGAGATCTCGATCGTGGCGGCGCCGGAGGCCTTCTCCGGTGTGCCTGAACACACGGTGAGGTTGGTTCCGGCCGTTGTCCACGGGGGACTCGGCCGCCACAAGTGGCACGACCGCCAGGTACTGTCGCACTGGCGCCAGGAGTTACGCCTCGGCCTTTTCGAGCAGCTTGTGCTCATCGACGAGGACGAGGTCGTCCTCGAGACGGAGAACGCCAATGTCTTCGCCGTCATTGGTGGCGTGGTGCGCACGGCGCCCCTCGACGGACGCATCCTGCCGGGTACCACCCGCGAGCTGGTCTTGAGGCTGCTCGTAGCCGCAGGTTTGGAGGTCTCAGAAGAGCCCTTCGATCTCGTCGAGCTCGCATCAGCCACGGAGGGTTTTCTCACGAGCTCGGTTCGCGGGCTTTGCCCAGTGGGAGGCCTGCGCCAAGCAAGAGCTTTCGATACGGGCCCGGTCACCAGGCGCGCGGCGGCCGAACTATGGGAGTCATGGAGGTGTGATGCCGGGCTCACGGTCACAAGGAACTCGCAGGCCCTAGGCGCCCGCGTGCCATGATCCTCAAGCGATTCCTGGGTTGGCAGGGTGAACCACTGCGGTGTACAACGTTGCTATGACCATCGCGACGGTGTACCCGGCAACGGGCGAGACCCTGAAATCCTTCGAGCCCCATGACGAGGCGGAGGTCGAGCGCCGTTTGGCGCTTGCGGAAAGTGCCTACCGCTCGTACCGTCGGACGAGCTACGAGGACCGCGCTGGTCTCATGAGGGCGATGGCTGATCTGCTCGAGGAGGACCGGCTCGCGATTGCCGAAACGATGACTTTGGAGATGGGCAAGCCCGTCGTCCAGGCCCGCAACGAGGTGACCAAGTGCGTCGGCGTCCTGCGTTATTACGCCGAGCACGGCGCGGCCATGCTCGGCGATGAGCCCGTGGAGGGAACAGCAGCCAAGAAGAGCGCCTACATCAAGTACCAGCCGATCGGCCCGGTGCTGGCCGTCATGCCGTGGAACTTTCCGCTCTGGCAGGTCATCAGGTTCGCCGCGCCGACCTTTATCATCGGCAATGTCGCGTTGTTAAAGCACGCGTCCAACGTGCCTCAGACGGCGCTCAAGATAGAGGAGATGGCCCGGCGGGCAGGGTTCCCAGAGGGCGTGTTTCAGACCCTGCTCGTGGGCGGCAGCCGCGTGAAGGCGATCTTGGAGGACGACCGAGTCGTCGCCGCAAGCGTGACGGGCAGTGAGGCCGCGGGCCAGTCGGTTGCCTCCATCGCCGGCAACGCCATCAAAAAGACGGTGCTCGAGCTCGGTGGAGCGGACCCTTTCATCGTGATGCCGTCGGCTGACATGGAGCGGGCCGTCGAGATCGGCGTGTGGGCCCGTGTCCAGAACAACGGGCAGAGCTGCATTGCCGCCAAGCGCTTCATCATCCACGAGTCGATCGCCGACGAGTACGAGGAGCGCTACAGCGAGACGATGGCAAAGCTCGTCGTAGGCGATCCTCTGGACGAGGCGACCCAGGTGGGCCCGCTAGCTACTGCTCAAGGACGTAACGAGGTGAACGAGCAAGTCGCCGACGCTTTGGCCAAAGGCGCCAAGGTACTTTGCGGTGGCGAGGTCGTCGACGGCCCGGGATGGTATGTCCAGCCGACAGCGCTGAGCGGCCTTACCCCGGACATGCGTGTATATCGCGAAGAGGTTTTCGGACCCGTGGCATCGTTCTTCCGGGTCGCAAACATCGACGAGGCGATCGCGCTCGCGAACGACAGTAGCTTCGGGCTCAGCTCGAGTGTCTGGACACAGGACGCGACTGAGCAGAAGCGCTTTGCCGATGACATCGAGGCGGGCCTGGTCTATGTAAATGCCATGACGTTCTCATACAACGACCTGCCCTTCGGTGGCGTGAAGCGCTCCGGCTACGGCCGCGAGCTGTCGCCGGCCGGCCTGCGGGAGTTCACCAACATAAAGACCGTCTTCTGCGACTGACCTCGCCTCGCCGCGCCGTTTGTGCTGGCGAGGAGATGAGTGAGCTTTACTTCTAAGGCCTTAGCTGCGTGAAGACCGTCTCGACTCGCGTCATCCACCCAAGACATCTCCACGCCGACCTCGACGCGGGCCGGATAGGGAGGGAGTGAGTGAGTCGACCCTGAGACGATAAAGCCCCACCCAGGAGCTGTCTAAGCGCGCTCCTGGGTGGGGCAGTGATATCGACTCAGCCTGCGGATCAGGACTTCTTGGCGTTCCAGAGGAAGAACTGGCTGAGCGCTGTCGGGTAGACGCCGCTCACGTTCTTCTGTGTCGCAGCCAGGTAGTTGTAGAAGTACGGGTAGATGATCGGTGTCTCGTCCAAGAGGAGCAGCTCGATCTGCTTGGCGGTTGCCCTCTGGCTGGCCAGGTCAGTTGCCGCAAAGTATTGCTTCGCGAGATTGTTGTAGGCCGAGTTGTTGAAGCGGGCAGCGTTCCAAGAACCGGTCCCGGTCTTCTTGTTTTAGGTCTCCAAGGGGGCGTTGAGGAACAGGTTCGGCGTCGAGCGGGAACCGTAGTCGACCATGCTCATCTCGCCGTCCAGCCAGTCCGAGCTCCCGAAAGTCGAGCCGTAGTACTTGGTCGGGGTCTCGATTACCAGGTCGATCGTGACCCCGATCTCCGCGGCCCATGCCTTTACGAACTGGGCAAGGGTCGGCATCTCCTGGCGCTGCTCGGTGTAAAGCGGCGTCTTGAAGCCTCTCGCGTACCCCGCCTTGGCCAGCAGTTCCTTGGCGAGCTTGAAGTTCTGGGCCCGCTGGGGGACTGGAACACTCGAGGGGAACACCGGGGCGAACGGGCTGTCGTTGCCGATATCCGCGTACCCCTTGAACAGGGCCTTCACGAGCCCAGGTCGGTCGAGGCACAAAGCGATGGCCTGGCGGACGAGGTTGGACTTGAACGGGCCGACGTCGCAACGCATTGAGAGCTCGCGGTGCGTGGAGGCCTTCAGCTTGATGACGTTGAAGTTGCCGTTCAGCAGTTCGGGACTCGTGGACACAAAGAACTGGTCCTGGCAGTCGATGTTGCCGGCCTCGAGGGCGGCGGTCATCGGTGTCTCGCCCGCGTAGAAGGTCCACTGGATTTCGCTCGGCAGCGCCGGCTTCCCCCAGTAGTGCGGGTTGGGCACGAAGGTCGCACCGACGTTGGCCGTATAGGAGGACATCATGAAGTGCCCCGTCCCCGCCCAGTTCGTCTGGTAGTTCGCGTAGTCGAAGTTGTTCGGGACGACGATCATGTTGTAGTTGTCGCACGAGACCGCGTCGACGAAGTTTCCGTCAGGAGCCTCGAGGTGGAAGGCGACCTCGGTGTCGCTCACCTTCTTGACGCCGTCGGGACTGAGCAGGCCGCCGAAGACCGACAGCGCATTCGCGGAGTTCGCCGGGTCGCACTGGGACTGGAAGCTGTAGACGACGTCATCGACCGTCATCGGCGTGCCGTCGTTGAACTTCACGCCCTGGCGGATCTTGAAGGTCCAAACGGTCGCGCTGGCGTTCGAGCTCCAGCTCGTCGCGAGCATGGGCATGTAACCGAGCGCCTGGTCGGCCAGCACGAGGAACTCGCCAACGTTTCCGAGCAGCTCGAGGCCGCCCTGGTCGGCAATCGTGAGAGGGTTGATGGCGGCCGTCGGGACGAGGATTCCGGCCTTGATGACGGCGCCGGCTCCGCGTGCAGTCGACGGTGTGGAAGCGACTCGCCTCAGGCCCGGGAGGCCCTTGGCCTCGAGGATGCCGCCGAGAACGGGCAGCGAGAGCCCGAAGGCTGTGCCCTTCTTGAGGAAGTCGCGCCTGGACAGGTTTCCCATGAGGAACTCGTCGATGACGTGTTCTTGGATCGGTCCTCGACCGCGCCGGAGGTTGTCGAGCCGTTCGTGGTTGACTTCTTTACCCTTGTCGTTGACGTCCATGCGCCAACCTCCCTTGTCGTCCCTCGCCTATGCGAGACTTGTCTAAGATACTGGACAGACGTTCAAATAACCGCTTCTGTTACAGTAACAAGTCGGACGAGCATGCGCCAGGGCATACGTATTGACGGTGGTAACGCCCCCTTTCGTACCGATTTGCAAGGAGAGGAGGCTGAATTGAATAAGCTCTACATCCGTGCCGCGTCGACCGCTCCCGCGGTGGTGACGGCGATTCGGGTGCTCGACGCCTTGGCCGAATTCCAGGGCTCGGCGACCCTCGACGAGCTCACTCAGGCTATCGGTGAGCCGCGTAGCTCTGTGCATCGCATCCTCAACACCCTCGTCGAGAGCGAGCTGTTGCAACGACCCGGGCCGAGGGCTGGTTACCGGATGGGGCCCAAGGTGATGACCTGGGGCTCGTCGTTCCTGAGAGCAGTCAATCTCATTGACGAGTTCAACTCTGTCGCTTCGCCCATCGTGGCTCGAATCAACGAGACAATGCAGCTCGCTGTCTTGGACTGGCCCGATGTCGTGTTTATTGCCCATGTTGACTCCAAGCGCCCCGTCAGGCTCGTCACCGAGGTCGGGCGCCGCCTCCCAGCACACGCGACGGCCGTGGGCAAGGCCTTCTTGGCCTTTTCAGGTGTTCCGACGGCCGAGCGGTACCGCCACCACGAAATGCGAAGGTTGACTCCTCGCACTGCGACGACCGTCGTGGAGCTCGAACGTCAGCTCTCAAAGGCACGGCGCCGTGGCTGGGCCGAAGCGAGTCAGGAGTCCTCCGAGAATCTGACCTGCCTCGCCGCGCCCGTGCGTGGCTATGACGGACGCGTCTTGGCTGCGATGACCATCTGCGTCCCCGAACCGTCTCTCAAGCTGTCCCACCGCCAGGTGCTCGGACGGGAGTTGCTCGCTGGCTGTGCTGTGCTCGCCCGTCAGATCGGTGCGGAGGACTCCTACCGACCCGTGGCAGCCGCCGCCACGCTTTGAGTTCCGCCGGGCCGCCTTTGCCCGGCCGTGATGGGGCAGTTTTCTGGCTCGCATAAGTTTCGTACGCCTGAGAGTCAGGTGAGTGACAGCTTCCGGGCGCAGCTCAACGGTGCGATGGCTTTGAATAATGCGGATTCGACCGTACGCGCGATCGATGGTTACACTCCGTTGGGAACCGTCTGGATGAGTATCCAGCCGGTGAGACATCACGGAGGTGCCGTAGGTGAGCACTGGTATCGAGACGCTCGCGGCCGTTCTCGAGGCGCCGGGCAAGGGATTTGTCGTCGAGACAGTGCAGCTCGGGGCACCCGGGCCTTCCGAGGTGCTCGTACGGATAGAGGCAAGTGGCGTGTGCCACAGCGATTGGAATGCTGCAAGCGGTGCCTCTGCGACGCCCATGCCCGCCGTCCTCGGCCACGAGGGTGGCGGCGTCGTCGAAGGTGTCGGATCGGCCGTCACGCGCGTCGCCGTCGGTGACAAGGTCGTCCTTTCGTGGTTGCCCACCTGCGGTGCTTGCCCGGCCTGTATGAGAGGCGACCTGTCGTTGTGCGCCAACTCCATGACGGAGATGGGCAACGGTGCTCTTCCGAGCGGGGAGATCCGCCTTTCTCGGGGTGGCTCCCCCCTGTATCACTACTCATACCTGTCAACCTTCGCCCGCCACAGCGTCGTCGACGAGCGATGCTGCGTCGTTCTGCCGCAGGACGCCGACCTCGAGGTTGCCTGCCTCGTCGGGTGTGCGGTGACGACGGGGGTCGGCGCCGTGTTCAACAAGGCGAAGGTGGGCCCGGGATCTTCGGTCATTATCTTCGGTGGCGGAGGCGTCGGGCTCTCCGCTCTCATGGCGGCGCGTTACGCGGGGGCCACGACCGTGGTTGTCGTCGACACCGTCGCTTCAAAGCGCGAGCTTGCCAACGAACTCGGTGCGACCGCGACCGTCGATGGTCACGACGCCAACCTCGTAGAGGAGCTGCGCGAGCTTTGCGGTGGGGGAGCCGACTATGCCTTCGAAGCGGCGGGTCTGCCATCGCTCGCCACGATTGCCTTCGACTCCATCCGCCCGGGAGGCATGGTCGTGCTCGTCGGCGTGCCCGCGGACGGCGAGATGGTTTCTTTTACGGGGAATGTGCTCGTGCGCTCCGAGAAGATCGTGACCGGGACCTTCTATGGATCCGCCCGCCCGGCCCTCGACATGCCTTTGATCATGCGCCTATACGCAGGAGGCAAGTTTCCGCTCGACCGCTTTGTCTCGGAGCGCTACCCGCTCGGAGGGATAAACGATGCCTTCGCCGCCATGTTGGAAGGCCGCGTCGTGCGGGCCGTACTCAAGCCATGGGAAGGAGACAGTTGATGCTCATAGGTGAGTCTTTCATCGGAGATGGGGTAAACGCCGCCCATATCAACGTCGTCCTCGGCCACAGGGAAGGCCCGGTTGGCACTGCATGGGCGAGCGCCCTCGCCACGCCGAGCGCGGGTCACGCCCCCTTTGTAGCCGTCGCCGCTCCTGGCATACCTGTCGTTCCGCCGACCTTGTTCGTGAACAAAGCGGCGATCGCAGGCCCCGTTCACGGCAACATGACTTGGGGGCCCGCCCAGGCCGGCGTCGCGAAAGGCGTCGGACAGGCTCTCGAAGAATCGGTGATCGACATCGACGATGTCGAGAATCTTGTTCTTATCGCGGCCGTCTGGGTCAACCCGCAGGCGGACGACGAGGCTGAAGTGTTCCGCAACAACGAGGTCGCCACTCACGAGGCTCTGGTGAAGGCCGTGCAGGGTCTTCCGAAGGCTTCCGAGTTCGTCACCGCCGCTCATAACCCGTTCAACCCGTTCTTCAGGCCCGCCTGAGGACTGTCGGGACGAACTGGCGACGCTTGCTTTTGGCGTCGACGCTGTCCGGCCGGGATCCTGAGTCGCAGGTGGCTCCGCTGGCACGGCGCCGATCGTGCACCGGCCCGGTTCGGCATAAAGATCAGGGAGTCACGAGCAGATAAGGCGGTAAAGGCATGGACATTCGCGAGTTCACGATGGACCTGTTCTCTCTCATGGGTAGGACGGCCGTCGTCACGGGGGGAAACACAGGCCTCGGCCAGGCGTTCTCGTTGGCACTCGCCAAAGCGGGCGCAGACCTGTTCATTCCGACCGTCATGGACGACGACGGCGAGACTCGCCGGCTAGTCGAGGCTGAAGGCAGACGCGCCGAGGTGCTAAAGCTCGACATCACCGCGACAGGTGCCCCACGGGACGTCATCGAAGGGTGCGTGGCGAGCTTTGGGACCGTCGACATCGTCGTGAACTCGGCGGGGATCTGCAACATCGCCTCAGTCGACAACTTCGACCGCAGCGAGTGGGACCCGATGATC
>JBEKVJ010000007.1:0-77524 GCA_049514105.1 Acidimicrobiales bacterium | reverse complement strand
CTGCACTCGGCTCTCGGCTACATGAGCCCCGCCAAGTACGAAGCACTTCACCGCAACGCCGACCGTCAGGCAGCATGATCAACTGAAGAAACCTGTCCGTCGAAGCGGATCAAGTCCACTTCAGTGAGACAGCAGCTCGACATCTACCGGGTCGGCGTAACCGAAGCCCGCCGTGTGGTGATGCGCAAAGGCTTGCTCGAGGGCCGCGCGGAGCTGGCGATATCGGAGGTACTGCGCCACTGAGCCCGCCGGGCCGCTTAGGGATCCGTTGTGGCTAGTGACGAAGAAAAGCCGCGGGCACTGCGCCGCGACCCGCGCCACACCTGAAGGCGACAAGGACGCATAATCCTCGACGTAAGGCGTCACCTCACCCCAGCGTTCCGGCGGGAGCACTGGCCGCGGCGCCGCGGCCAGCAGGACGGATCGCTGGTCTATGTAGTACTCGAATGCCATGCGGCCGTCGGAGGGGTAAAAGGCGATGCAGTCACGCGGCTCGTTTCGTGCCGTCACATATGCGACGGCACCTCTCCAGTTCTCCGGCGAGACCCCGTAGCTTGGCACCAGCTGCAGGGCACGTAGCACGACGATCCCAGCCACGAGGATCGCGCCTAGAAGCCACCTCGTCGAATAGCCACGGCCCGGCGTCGCGTCTCCCAGGCAGACACGGGCGAGCAGGATCCCGACGGGCGGCAGGCAGATGAGCAGGTTGCGGGGGACGAAGATCGACTGACCCACGGCGGATTCGACGAGTGCGAGGAGAAACGGCACGACAAGCCAGCCGATCAAGAGAACTTGCGCGAACGCCTCGCGCCCGTCGGCGTTGCGCGAGATTGCACGCCCTGCTGTCAAAACTGCTGCCACGAGGAGGACGAGACTCAGTCCCAGGACCGCGTAACTGGTCGCAGTCAAGGCGAATTGCGGTTGCAAGCTGGAAGAGACGACCTCCCCTACAGCAGCGTTCACCGCCGAGAAATTGGGTTTTGGGACCCAGAAGAGCTGACCAGAACCTCGCTCATGAGCCAACACCGCGAGAGGGACACAGCACAGCGCCGAGACCACAAGTCCAAGAGCGACCGGACGAAGTCGTCTTCTATGGCAAACGAGCGCCAATAGTTGTGCAGGCACGACCAGAACCGCGACGAAGCTCATGTACATAGCCAGCGTTGTGGCCAAGATATATGCGCACAGGACCCAGATGCTCGGGCGGGTCTCAAGCTCGCGGTCGACGAGGGCCACGAAGGCCAGGAAGGATGCGGCTACGAGGGCAACCATTAGTGAGTAGGCGCGCACGTCTTGGCCCCAGAAGACAAGCGGCAAGCTCACGGCGCTGATCACGCCGGAGGCGAATGCGATGCCCCGGTTGAAGAGGCGCTTCGCGATAAGCGACACGAGAGCCACCGTGCATGCCGCCGCGATCGCCGAAGGGGTGCGTAAGGCCAATATCCCGTTGCCGAAGGCGCCGATCAGGAAGTGAATGAGGGCGTAGTAGACGAGCATGTTGCCCCCGTCGTGTGCCATCGCCGCCCCAAGGGCGGCACCGTGCTGGCTCGCGATCGAGATGCTCGCGGATTCGTCCAGCCAGATGCTCCGGCCGCCGACGTCGTAGAAGCTGAGCCCCCCAGCGAGCAAACCCGGACCTATCACCGCGGCCGCGTCGAGCAGGTGGCCCTTCGACAGCTCACGCCGGTGTTTCTCAGGCCTCGCCGTGGCGTTAGCCCCCTGCACCGGATCCGACCAACTGCTTGCGGCGCCGCCGCCAGCGGTTCGCGACGACTACCGCGAGCGCCAGGTAGAACACGACACACACCGGCGCGGCCTGGAGCGGGAGGATGAGAATCCCGTCCGGTTTGACGGCCAGCACCGACGCTGCGAGGGCGACCGGCAGGAGGCGGCTTCGCTGGACGGGCGGCCAGGCGGCGACGAGGACGAGCCCCCAGCAGAAGTACCAGGGCCAGGCAGCCGGGCCGCCGAGAGCGGCTGCGATAAGTACGATACCTAGGTAGAGCACAAAATTGCCCGAGCGAGCGCGCCACAAGAGCACGACACCTAGCATCGCTGTCGCCACCAGGGCCGCGTCCTCGAACCCGGACTCAAGCCCAGACGTGCTGACCATCGCCCCCCCGGTATGCAGCAGTCTGGCGAGGCTCCACGCGAACGCCGTCACGGGGGTGATGGCGAGGTGCACCTTGCCAGGTGTGGACAAAAGCGTGGTCGACACCCAGCCGATCCCGAGCCCTGTCGCCGCGCTCACAGCTGCGCCGACGCCGAGGCCGATCAGCAGCACCTCGGCTACAAAGCGGACCTTGTCCCGCCTTGTCGGAAGGTCGCGCGCCCAGGAAACCAGAATGAAGAGTGCGCCAACCCCAGCCGGGACCTTGATGGTCGCCGCGAGGGCGCAGAGTGCGATGCCCACGAGCGGGTGGCGTTCGCGGGCAAGGGTGACGCCGGCGACCATCAAGCCCGCCATGAGGGCGTCGTTGTGCCCGGCCGCGACGAGTTCGATGAGAACGAGCGGGCTGATCACAGCGAGCCACGTCGCGCGGCACGGGTCGGCGCCGAAGCTCCCTGCGAGACGGGGCACGAACACAGCAAGAAGGCCGACGCCGACGACCTCGAGCAGCCGGACGAGCAGGATCCCGGCGACCAGGTGCGAACCGGTTATGCCCACGATGAGGCTCACGAGGCCCAGGAACAAAGGCCCGTAGGGCGCTGTCGTGTGTCTCCAGAAAGGTGAGACTGCTTGGAGGAGGTGGGCGTGGCCGAGACGCCCGAGCACAACGGGCGCGACATGGTACGGGTCGAGGCCGAGGTGCAGGATCGTGCCTTGCGCGAGGTAGCTGTACATGTCCTGGCTGAAAAGAGGTGGCCCGACGAAAAGTGGAACGGACCAGAGCGCGCCTAGGACCCAGAGCTCGGCAGGTCGAGTGCTCGGCTCGCGCTTGAGTCGACGCCCGGTGCCGAGCCATGCGGCTGACAGGGCGACGATCCCGACATACGCGCCGATCGTATTGGCGGCGTGCCCCGGCGGGATCCGCACGAGGAACCACCAGTTGCCGGTTCCGGAGTTGCTCAACAGGGGACCAGAGATGGTCACCAAGAGCGATCCGGCTAGACCGAGGAGTGCCCAGCGCCATCCGAGGTGCCAGAACCCGCGTGGTCCAGCCGACACCGGCTGGTCAGATCCTAGGGAGTGATCCTCGAATTGCGGCACGCCTACACCTGCGCTCACCTTCGCCATCGTGTTCCGCTGTCGAAAGATCGATCCGCCGTTGGCAACCGTCACACTCTAGTTGGACGCGACTTCGCGCCCACCTCGGCGAAGCTGACGCGTAGCCGATACACGAGGGTGATCTCACCATTTTGTGAACCTAACCTCGACTGTCTTGACCAAAGATCACGTCCGAAGAGGGTCGAGAAGCTGATCCAGAATTGCCACGATCGTCATGATCTACGAGCTCGAAGACGTGGAACAACCGTTTGTCTTGCCCAAAGAGCAGAAGGGTGGGTCCGCTCCGGGCCTCCGTGCGAGCCTTCGTCGACCCGCACGATCGAACCTGATGGGTCTGATCGCCGAGATCGCGGAGATGGACGCTCCACACCTGACGAGAGCGAGGCGGCCGAGATGATGAATCAGCGTGGGGTTTGTTGTCCCGGGGCGCTCCGGCCCCTGTCGAAGGCTGATCAGACCGCCCCGCGGCGCTAGCGCTTCAACCGGGGCTCGTCCATAGTCTCAGTGTTGTCCTGTCTTTCCACCAATCGCCTCTCCCGGTACTCGGCAAGCGTCCGCCAGTACTCGACTTGGGCCAAAGCTTCGATGAGATCCGCGCGTAAGCGTTCACGCTCGGCCTCTGCCTGGCGGAGCCGGACCAGCCAAAGGTCGCGCTCGGCCCGTGTCACGGCGAGCTCGTCACACGGTTGGACGGAGCGCCTTTGTTGTGAGGGTTCCACTGATGTCACCTCCCGCGCCCGGGTCCAGGAATGGGTATACCGCTCCTTGTGGTGCAAGGCATCGTCTCACGCCTGTGCGATTGCGCTTCATGAGACTTCACCCCTGTTGAGTTCGCGAAGCGGGTCGACCGCGACCCCTCGGCGCCGCGAGCACCGCGCAGGGCACGACAGCAGACAGCGGCACGAGTGGCCTCGGGACCAACATTCGTGGTCCTCGTTCGCGCCGCTGTCTGCTAGTCGATCAGTTTGTCCAGCT
Source organism: Acidimicrobiales bacterium (assembly GCA_049514105.1). GTDB lineage: Bacteria > Actinomycetota > Acidimicrobiia > Acidimicrobiales > Bog-793 > Fen-455. Next base: position 73,320 of record JBEKVJ010000007.1, on the reverse strand, counting down.
GTCGGGAGCTGGACTTAGAGTGAGGGCGCCAGCTGCATCCCTGGCGAGCAGGCCCGCCAGAAAAGCCATCGCGATGTACGTGTTCTCACACGACGCGGCAGTGGCCGGGGTCATCGTGGCGTCGGCGCCGAGCGCGAGCGTCAGCGGGTCGTTGGCCTGGTCAGATGCGGCCACGGAGTGCACTGTGGTGAGCCTGTGGGAGCCCCCGCTTGTCGTGGTCGAATAATTCCAGATGAGATCGCTCTGACTCGACGGGTAGCCCGACTGTGCCGTGGTAAAGGCGCTCGGTGACATACGGGGCCGAGGCGCGCTCCCGTGTGCTCCCGCGTGGCGAATGTGGCGACTGAGCGCCGAGCGCAGTGCCAACATCTGATCCTCCTCTTTCGGACATGCCGTTCGAGCGCTCCGCTCGCATTGGCCGACTATGGAGGTTTCGGCAAGAGTACCGGTGCCTTTAGGCGCCTGCGTACGGGACTTACGTCAGTACTGTACGGATTTCTTCTACGTATAGCTGCCGGCAGCCGGGCGAAGTACTTAGGTGTTCTAAGTATGCAGTAGGCGCGAAATACTGCTGCGGAATACGTGATTCTTATTGCCTATGTTGTTGGGGGACGGCGATCTCGTCGAATCCCTGCTGCAGTCCGGAGGCAGCCCCAGTCAGGCGCTCAAATTCAGCTGCGGCATCCTCTTTGCTGCGCACACCGAGCTTGCGGTACGCGTTGGCAAGGTGGGTCTCCACGGTGCGAACTGACACGGAGAGATGCTCGGCCATCTTGGCGGCTGTCGCTGAGCTCGACAGTAGCTCGAGGACTTCGGTCTCCCTCGGCGTCAGGCTCGCGAGGAGCTTGCTCGCGGTGGTCGCGTGCGAGGCGAGCTCATGCTCAAGACGCTTGCGCTTTGTGATGTCTTCGACGATCCGCAGGCCGTAGACCGGCACTCCGAGCTCGTTTCGGATCATGGACCCGGTTACGTACCCGAAAACGGGATCGCCGTGCTTTCCGACAAAGCGCGTCTCAGTGTGATAGCTCGCGATGGCACCCTCTGTCATCGCGTTGGTGAGCTGCAGGTCCTTTTCCAGGTCGTCGGTAAAGGTGAACGAAGCAAAAGTTTCACCGATGATCTCGGCTTTTGTTCGGCCGAGGAAACGACACAGGGCGCGGTTCGCGTTCGTGATATGAGCGTCAAGGTCCACCAGCGCGATCCCGAGCGGCCCCTGGTTGAAGACCTGTCTGAACCTCTGCTCGCTTTCGCGTAGCTCCTCTTCGGTGCGCTTGGTGTCGGTCACGTCATGAAAACTCCACACGCGCCCGACGATCGTGCCGTCCACGCGCTGCGGTCTCGAGTAACGCTCAAAGATCCGCCCGTCCTTGAACTCGATGACGTCGTTGCTCTCCGCTGCGGGGTTGGCGTAAAGGGCGTTCACTTTCGTCATGAACGCGTCTGGATTGGCCAGTTGCTCGAGGACTCCAGCGATCACGGCGCTGTCGTCTCGTGTCTTAAGGAGAGGCTCGCCCAGGTGCCAAAGATCGGCGAAGCGGCCGTTGTAGCTCGTGATGTGCCCAGCAGTGTCAACGACGAGAATGCCGTCAGCGGTCGATTCGAGAGTTGCCGCGAGGAGCGACAGCGTCTCGCGCACGTTCCGTTCTGCGCGCACTCGTGCGGAGATGTCGTGGGCGGAGACGACAAAGCCTCCGACCACGGGGTCGTCGACCAGGTTGACGACGGAGAGCTCGAACGGCACCGGCTCGTCGCTCGCGTGGCGGAGCAAACCCACTTCGACCGTGACCGGGTGCGAAGCAGACGCTCCGCGCGCGGCCTGGTCCAATGCAGCGAGCAACGCCGGACGGTCCGGCTCGCTCACGAGCGCGGCGAGGGGCCGATGCTCCACAAGCTCCGGGTCCTGGCCCAACATCCTGCTGAGCGCCCCAGAGACCGAGTCGATAAGGCCCGTCGACGAGACGAGGATCGTAACGGCCGCGGCATTGTGTACCAAGGTGCGGAATTGCGCCTCTTCGCTGCGGGCCACCTCGAAGCGCCTCCGTTCTGTCAGATCACGCAGGCTGAACAGAACTGCTGGCACGCCGGACCAGTCGAGCGGGGCTCCGCGGACCTCGAGCAGACGCCAGCCCGTCACGGCCCTCGCGCGGACCTCGATGAGCGTGCCGATCTCCTTGCGCTGGATGCTCACAAGAGAGCGCAGTACGAGTTCCAGGTCGTCAGGATGAACCAGCTCCAGGGCCGGTAGGCCAACCGAGTCATCAAGGAGCCTGCCGAACATACGCTCGGCGGCGTGGTTGCCCCACAACAACCGGCCCTCGTAGTCGAGGACGATCACAACATCGGGCAGCTCTGCCGCAATACCAGCCAAGGCGGCGTCGGGGGATTCCACTTTGTTTGTGGCCATCTCGTTAGTGACTGACCTCCCTCGCATCCGCGTAACTCCTCGTGGCGACCCTCACTCGGCTTGAGTGTGACATGAGCCGCGTGTTCGGCATTGCGCGGAGGTTGATCATTTGCGATATCTGGTTCGGCACATTGATCCCGGCTACCGACAACCGTTCTAGGCCATGATAAGCGGCTTCAGGTCAACACGACAGTCATGCTTTCCTGGCGGCTCATTTACCTTGCCAAGATGAGCTAAAGGTTGACAGAAGCTCAGGGAGGCTCGCCCGCCAGCGGGCTAGCGCACTCACCCAAACTTGCGGAGTCCGAAGACGGCTGGCTCGGGCCCGAGAGATAGAAGCCTTCACCCAACGAAACGGTCGCGGTCCTGGTGAACCAGCCGCCACGGACCCGCAGGCTCACGGCGTCCATTCCCTGAGCTGAGCCTTCGTCCAAATAACACCTCGCGGAGATCCACAGGACGCGCAAAGCCCTGTACTGGTAGGGCGGGATCGTGGCCGGCAGGTGATAGCCAATCCACGAAAGAGGCCGTCACCGAGATCTATCCCCCGCGAACCAGCAAGTCCGATCGACACATCGGGTTCTCCTGGACTTATGAACTACGCGGTGAGCCCGAGCACGGTCTGTGACCATCCGGCGGGGTTGTAGAGGTTGAGGACCAGGCCCTGAACCTGGCCGGAGCGTACCGGCACCGTCGATTGGAAGCTGCCGTCTGCCGTCGAGTCGATGGCACCGATCGCATCTTGGGTGTCCCACCAAGATGACGTGCCGCCGAGTCGCAGCGGCGGTGCGCATCACGATCGCGACTCGGTAGTCGACTGCCGAGCCGAGGAAAGCTACGGCCACGGCGATGGCGACCCACTTTCGCCAGCTCAGTCGAGACAGCGGATACGCCCGGCGACGCCAGGCGCCTCGAGCGACGATGTCGTGGCGACGGTCTCGGCCTCGAGTTCACTCGGTTTGCCGAGACGATGGAGGACCTCTGCGACCTCTTCGCTGCCCATGTCGGGGCCAGGAGCGTCCTCAAGATGGGCGAGTATCTGCTCTTTGAGTTCGCTGGCTTGGCCGACCGGGAGCATTGCGAGGGCACCTTCGAGCTCTCGTAGGTAATCGCGAACGACGGGGTGCTCGAGGCCCATGCCCGTCACAGCCCGCCGCCACTTTCGTCCTAGAGGTCCACCTCGGGTCGCTTGAACCCGAGGACCGCGTCCACGGTCAGCGAGAACCTCGCCCAGTCCTCACGAAAAGCTGCCAGGCTGCGCCGCCCGTCCTTGGTGAGGGTGTAGTACCGCCGCGCACGCTCCCCTTGATCGTCGTGCCACTCGCTCGTGACGAGCCCGGCGTCGCGCAGGCGGTTCAAGAGCGGATACACCGTACCGTCGCTTGTCAACATGCCTCCGGCCCCGGCAAGGTCGCGGACGAGCTGCAGGCCGAAGCGGGGACGCTCCTCCAACAACGCCAGCACGCAGGCCCCCAGCACCCCGCGGCGGAGCTCGGTTAGGCCAGCGTCATCGCCCATGCCTGGCATGATGTCTTGTCACACAAGGTATGTCAAAGGCCACTGTGGTCGACGAACTCTCTCCGGCCCTCAGGGTGCCTTCGGAGCCCCAGCTGCGCCGAGGTGACCCTCCTGGAGCAGCGTCTCCTCGGACCTGGTGGCTGCGGAGTTGGCCGCCGAGACAGCGTCGTAGACCTCGGAACGGTGTATCGGTACCTGGCGCGGAGCCTCGATGGCGATGCGGACGTGGCGGCCGTCCACAATTGCGCGCACCTCGATCACGATGTCGTCGCCGATGAGGATGCGCTCGCCTACTCCGCGAGTGAGGACGAGTGCCATCATGCCTCCTTGTCGGCGAGGAACAGCACCGGCACGTCGGTCAACTGACACCGCGTCGGTGACCTTCCTTTAGTGCGATTGGCCAAGTGGTCCTCCTCGGCTGTAGCTGGCCTGGCCGACGCGCCAAGCGTAGTTGGCCGGCTGCAAGGCAAGATCCAGTTCGATCTAGTCGTAAGTAGCACCGGTGGGGCAGGGATCGCCCGAACCGCAGGACACCTAGGCCAAGGACGGCTTCCGAGTTCTAGAGCAAGGTGCGCCGTGGCTGACGCGATCGAGGCCATCAACGTTCTGGGTTTCGCGCTGGACGCGATTCAACAGCGCCAACAAGTCATCGCGAACAACATCGCGAACGAGAACACGCCGGGTTATCAGGCCCAGGTCGTGACATTTGAGAACTCACTCGCGAACGCAGTCGCGAACGGCGGCACGGCGACTGCCACTGTCAGCCCCGAGGGGCTCCCCTCGAGCAGCGACGGCAACAACGTGAGCCTTCCCGCCGAGCTCGCGCTCGAGTCGCAAACGAATCTCGAGAACCAGTCAGTCGCCGACTCGCTCAACGCCCAGTTCGCCATCCTCTCGGCGGCGGTGTCCGGATAAGGAGGACAAAGGCACATGTCGATGTTTCCTGCCATCACGATCGCGGGCACGGGCCTCGAGGTCGATCAGACCTGGATCAACGCCATCGGCGGCAACGTTGCGAACGCCGAGGACGCCGTGACGCCGGGCCAGTCGGTCTACCGCGACCAGGAAGTCATAGCCGGCGCCATCCCGGGCAGCGTCGCCGGCGTGGGTAACGGGGTCGAGGTCGATCGTGTTGCCCTCGGCTCCTCGCAGGGCATCAAGACTTACGACCCGAGCGATCCGATCGCCGACAAACAGGGCTATGTGACTTTCCCGGACGTGAACATCGGCAACGAGATGACCTCGCTCGTCCAGGCCCAAGTCAGCTACGAGGTCGACTCCAAGGTGCTCCAGAACAGCACTGACGCCTACAACGCCATCCTCCAGATCAAGCCCTGAAGCCGATGATCCCGCCCATTACGCCCGTCACCGCCATTGCTAGCGCCTCGCCCGCTACGGCGAGTCCCGCAGTGACGAACACCTCTTCCTCCGACGGGTTCGCCAACCTCCTCGGCTCTGCCCTCGACCAGCTCAACAACACGACCTCCAGCGCCGAGACGCTTGCCATCGAGGGAGCCACCGGTCAGGCCAGCGTCGCAGACGTGACGGTCGCGGCCACCGAGGCGCAACTCGCCGTCCAGCTTGCGACCACGGTACGAAACGAGGGCGTGACGGCACTCAATTCGATCATGACCATGCAGGCAGGTTGACATGGCAGTCGTCGCGTTCGACTCGACCAAGCTGAACGGCGCCGTCTCGAGGACGCGTCAATTCCTCTCGGGATTCACCCCCGGCCAAAAAGCTGTCAGCGCTATCGCTGCCATTGGCCTCGCCGTCGGTGGGTTCCTGTTCGTAACTCACGCTTCCGGACCGAGCTACACGGTCCTCTATTCGAACCTGCAGTCCTCCCAGGCGGGCCAGGTCACCCAGAAGCTCACTTCGGACCGGGTTCCCTACGAGCTCCAGGACGGCGGGGCGACGGTGCTCGTTCCAGAGGCCGATGTGAACCAGGAACGCATCAGTCTCGCCGAGGCGGGCCTTCCCTCTGGCGGGACGATCACGTTCCAGACCCTTGCCTCTACAGGTATCACCTCGTCCCAGTTCGTCCAGAACGTCGACTACCAAGAGGCGCTCGAAGGACAGCTTGCCTCGACGATCGAGTCGATACAGGGGATCTCCAATGCCCAGGTGTCCCTCGTGATGCCCGACACGAGCAGCTTCGCGATCGCCAACACCGAGACCCCGACCGCCTCGGTCCTCGTCGATCTGACCGACGGCACCGAGCTGACTGCGAGCCAGGTTCAAGGCATCGTGCATCTCGTAGCGTCGTCGGTGCCGAGCCTGGACGCGAGCAACGTCACGGTCGTCGACAACAATGGCAACGTCCTTTCCGCCCCGGGCGTCGACGCCTCGGCGAGCACCACCAGCGCCGAGACGACGGCATACGACGACCAGCTCGCTGCATCCCTGACTGCGCTGTTGGCACGGGTCGTAGGCCCCGACAACGCCGCTGTCGAGGTCCATGCCGTGCTGAACTTCAATCAGCAGACCACGACCACCAACGGTTTCGAGGTCGGCAAGAACGGCAAGCCGATCTCGACGCCGACGAGCCAGAGCACGACTCACGAGACCTATAGCGGCAACGGCGCCCAGGCCGCGAGCGCGCTCGGATCGGGAACCTCGTCGGGTACCTCGGGCCAGAACGGCACCTACGACTCGACCGAGACCCAGACGCAGACGGCCGTCGGACAAGTGAGCCAGACCGTGCAGCAGGCGCCCGGGCAGGTCGTGACGACCGCGGTCGCGGTCCTCGTCAACTCGGGCGCCATCAAGAAGTCTCAGCTGGGCGACCTGCAGAGCTTGGTCAAGACCGCGGCCGGCCTGAACCTGAAGACCGGTGACAGCATCGTCTTGACCGCCCTGCCCTTCTCCCCGGCGGCTCAGGCGGCCAAGACCAAGACAGCGACGATGGTCTCCAAGATCGAGGGTTTTGCGCCCGACGTCGGGTTCATCTTCCTCATCGTGGTGCTGTTCTTCCTCGCCCTTCGAAGCTCGAAGAAACGGCGCCCGGTCTTCGAAGAGCTCCCGATGGTCTCCTACGGCGGCCAGTTGCCTGCGATCGACATGGACACGGGCGAGCTTCCTGTCGTGAGTCCGCTCACTGCCGCGACGCTTTCACCAGCTGGCTCGCCGGTCACCCGCGAGGTTGACGCGTACATCAACACGAGCCCGGACGAAGTTGCCCAGCTGATGCGATCCTGGTCCCAGGAGCGGCCGGCAAGGTCAGGGTCGTGACGAAATGACCACGGCCGAGACCACAGTCGTCGATGTCCACGAAGAGCAACTCGTTGTCCAGCGCGGGGCGGCGTCCTCACGAAAGGTGCGTTACGAGAACCTGACCGGACAGCAGAAAGTGGCGATAGTACTGGCTCAGCTCCGCCCGGAGACATCTTCAATGTTGCTGAAGGCCGTCGGCGACGAAGAAGCCATCATGCTCGCGACCGAGATCGCGAACCTGCCGGCGCTCGACCGCGAGGTCGTGGGCAGAGTGCTCGAGGAGTTCGTCGGTAAGGTGAACACGACCCGGTCCATAAGCCAGGGGGGACTCTCCCTGGCGCGCCGCATGCTCGCGGCGGCGATCGGGGAAGAAAGGGCCACCCAGGTCATGCCGAGCCTGCAGGGCTCGATCGCGGCCGGGCCGCTCACCTCGCTCTCACAGGCCGACCCCACTCATGTCGTGCCCTTGCTCGTCGATGAGCACCCGCAGACGGTCGCCGTGATCCTCGCCCACATGCCCCCGAACGACGGCTCGCGCCTGCTCGACGCCATGCCAAGTGACTTTCGCGCTGAGGTCGCGGTCCGAATCGCGACGATGGGCCCGGTCTCGCCCGAGGCGATCAGCATCGCCGCGCAACAGCTCGCCAACAAGCTCCGGGGCCTCGGTACGGCCGGACCGTCGGTACCAGGTGGGGTTCCCGCCCTCGTCGAGTTGCTCAACCGGTCCGACGGTTCGACCGAAAAGCAGGTGCTCGCGAGCTTGGAGGAGCGCAACCCCGAACTTGCCGAGGCGGTCCGGGCGCACATGTTCACCTTCGAGGACGTGCTTGCGATGGAGGACAGGACCCTCCAGCTCGTGCTCCGCGGGATCAAGATCCCCGACCTCGCTCTCGCCATCAAACCCTCCAGTGACGATCCAGAGGTCATGGACAAGATCAAGCGGAACCTGTCGGATCGGGCCCAGGCCGAGCTCACCGAGGAGATCGAAGTGCTCGGGGCGGTGCGCATGTCGCAGGTGGACAACGCCCAGTCGAACATCGTCCGAGCCGTGCGCGAGCTCGAGGCCAGCGGCGAGATTGTCATCGCCCGCCAGACGGACCAAATGCTTTGACAATGCGCTCGGCGATCATGCGAGAGGACACGGCCATCTTGTCGGTCGTGAGGCCGGAGACCCTGCTCGTCGACGATGACGCGGTCCTCTCGGCGCGAGCGCGAGCGGAGCGCGACGGGCACAACGCTGGCTACGCCGCCGGGCTCGCCGAGGGCCAAGGCGAGATGCAAGCTGTCGCCGATAAGGCGCGTTCGGAACAGAGCTCAGCATTGAAGGCACTTGAGTCCGCAGTCGCCAGGGCGAAGGACGTGCTCGAAACCGAGCACGTCCACCTCGAACACGCAGCCGTCGAGCTCGCATTCCAGATCGCGCAAGCGGTGCTCACCCGTGAGCTTCAGTTGTCGTCCTCGCCCGGCCTCGAGGCCATCTCGAGGGCGCTCGCCGAGTCGCCAGAGTCTGAAGGTGCCGTCGTCCGAATGAACCCTGCCGATGCCGAGGCCCTCGCTGGCCTCGCCCAGTCGGGCGAAACGATAACGATCATCCCTGATCCAGCAGTCGGTGCCGGGGGGTGCATTCTCGAGGTCGGCGCTGCGCTTGTAGACGCCCGGATCGAGGCAGCGCTCGAACGTGTCCGCAAGGTCCTCGACGAAGCGATAGGCGAGTCGTGACCGAGCTCCTCACAGCCGTTATGGACAGGGCAGTTGCCGCCGCGCGGCCGCACCGCTATGGGCGTGTCGTGCGCATGGTCGGCATGTCCATCGAGGTCGTTGGTATCGCGCTCGCTATCGGAGACGGTTGCCTGTTGCTTCGTGATGGCGAAGACCCAGTTCTCGCCGAGGTCGTGGCGCTCAACGGCGACCGCGTGACCTGCCTGCCTTATGGGGACACGACCGGACTAAGCGTCGGGGCACTCGTCGAGGACGGACGGGGTCCGCTTCCCGTGCGGGTCGGAGAGGAGCTGCTGGGCCGTGTCCTCGATGGTCTCGGCCGGCCCATCGACGGCGGACCGCCGCTTGTCGGGCTCGAAGAGGTGGGCATCGAGGGCTCGCCGCCCCATCCCCTGCGCCGTGGCCTCGTCGCCGACCAGCTTGAGCTCGGAGTACGCGTCCTCGACGGTCTGGTTCCCTGCGGGCGGGGACAGCGCCTCGGGATCTTCGCCGGCTCGGGTGTCGGCAAGTCGTCGCTCATGTCGATGATCACAAGGGGCACTTCAGCAGATGTCTCAATCATCGCCCTTGTCGGTGAACGAGGCCGGGAGGTCGCCGAGTTCGTCGAACGCGTATTAGGCGCGGAGGGCCGGCACCGGTCGGTTGTCGTCGTGGCGACTTCGGACGCTCCCGCGCTCGTACGGATCCGGGCCGCTTTTGTGGCGACGCGTATCGCCGAGTGGTTCCGCGATCAAGGTGGCCATGTGCTCTTGTTGATGGACTCGCTCACCCGCTTCGCCATGGCGCAACGCGAGGTAGGGCTGAGCGCGGGCGAGCCACCGGCGACGCGGGGCTACCCCCCGAGCGTGTTCGGTCTGTTGCCGCGCCTGCTTGAACGTGCCGGAATGGCGGAGCGGGGTTCCATTACCGGCCTTTACACGGTCCTTGTCGAGGGCGATGACATGAACGAGCCGATCGCCGACACGGCCCGGTCGATCCTGGACGGCCACGTGCAGCTCTCCCGCCAGCTTGCCGAGTCCAACCATTACCCGGCCGTAGACGTTCTGGGCTCGATCTCCAGGCTGGCGCCCGCGATTACCGACCCCGAGCTGCTATGCGCAGCCGGGGAGGTTCGCCGTCTACTTGCAGCTTGGCGCGACGCGAGGGACCTCATCGAGATCGACGCCTATGTCGGTGGGACGAACCCGGTTGTGGACAGGGCCATCGCCCTAAAGGGCGCGATCGATTCCTATACGCGCCAAGCCATGTCAGAACTGTCGCCTCTCGAACAGACCCGCGCGGGGCTTCTCGCGCTTTACGGCGCGACGGCAACGCCATGAAGAACTACAGCTTCAGGCTCGCGACGGTGTTGCGGATACGTCGCGTCGAGTCACTCCTCGCCCGCGAGCGCGTCGGCGTTGCCGCCCGGAGGCTCACTACCGCCGTCGCTCGCGAGCGGGAGGTGTCAGGTTGGTACCAGGCGGGTATCGCCTGGATCGGCGAGCTCGACAGCGCGGCTTTCGCGGCAGCCCAACAGCGCGGTGAACGCCTTGCGGAAATCGTCGTAACCGCCGCCGAGCAGCGGGCGGTCTCAGAAGCCCATCTCGTCACTGAGCGTCTTGGGGCGGTCCGGGCAGAGAGACGTGTGGCAGTGCTCGAGCGGCTCGACGACCGGCGCCGGCGCGAGTGGCTCGCCGGAGTGGCGCGAGAGGACGTCGCACTGCTCGATGACTTCGCCAACGTCCGTGCGGCATCAGGGTCCATTGGTGCAGACGTCTCAGTTAGCGGCGCCGGCGCGCGGGGGGTGGCCGATGTCGATTGACTCGATCGTGCCCGTGCCTCCTGCGCTCGCCCGGCTCGAGGCGGAATTCAACCAGCTAGGTCCGTCGATGTCATCGGGACTGCCGTCACCGAGCGATCCTTTCGCGGTGCTGCTCCAAGCCGCGACGGCGCCTTCGAGCACAACAGCGTCGACGACAAACCCCTCGAGTACCGTTTCGGTCGAGCCCCAGCTCGTTTCGCTCGCGAGCTCGTCCTGCCAATCTGGCGCACTCACAGACACCGCCGCCCCAGTGGTTCCTGCCAGCTCGTCCGGGTCGGCGATCGTCTCGGAGACCTCGAAATTCCTCGGTGTGCCCTACGTATGGGGAGGTGCTTCACCCAGCGGCTTCGACTGCTCGGGGCTCGTGCAGTACGTCTTCGCCGAACTCGGTGTCGAGATGCCCCATGGCTCAGTAGCGCAATCAGAGCTGGGGACCCCGGTAGCGAGCCTTGCCGACGCCCAGCCGGGCGACCTGCTCTTTTTCGAACCCGGCGAGAACGGGGCACCGGCCGGGAAGCCCGGACACGTAGGTATCTACATCGGCAACGGCGAGATGATCGACGCGCCAGAGACGGGTGAGACCGTGCAGGTCCAAGCTGTTCCGTGTCCGCCCCTCGATATTCGCAGAGTCGCGGTGCCGATCGGCAGCCAAGCGGCCGCCGCCTCGACGTCTGCTGTTCAGACGACCGATTCCGCCCCCGCTGTGACCGATACTGCTTCAGGGACGCCGCTTGGTAGCGCCGCGAACGGCTCCGACTCGCTCGCGGGCGCCAGTGTCGAGATCGGCACGATCTCTGTGCCATCGGAGTACGCAGGACTCATCGAGCAGGCGTCGGCCAAAAGTGGCACGCCGGCTCCACTTCTTGCAGCGATCCTCTATAACGAGTCACGGTTCGAGCCCGACGTCGTGTCCTTAGCCGGGGCCGAGGGCATCGCCCAGTTCATGCCGACGACGGCCGCGGCCAACGGCGTCAGGCCTTTCGAACCCGCCTCGGCGATCCCGGGGGCAGCCAGTCTGCTGGCCAAGTTCCATGCGGCCTTTGGTTCGTGGACCGATGCCATAGCCGCCTACGCCGCCGGCGGCGGTGCCGTTGAGGCCGCCCATGGCGTCCCAGAGGACGGCAGCACGCCGGCGTACGTCGCGACGACTCTCGCTGAGGCTGGGATGGCTCAGGGATCATGACGAGAACCATCACGCTCGCTGACATCTCTCCGGCCCCTGTCCTGAGTTCAGGCAAGTTCCTCACCGACACCAGTTCGAGCAAAGCCGACAAGTCCGAGGACGCTAGCTCCTTCGCCGCGATTCTCGAGGACGCCGGCTCGGCGGGCAACAAGGGACCAATGCTGGACGAATGCAACGAGCAACAAACCTCGCACCGAAAGACCGACCGTGCCACGACGAGCGGTGATGTGGCACCAAGCCCGACACCACCGTTGGTTCCTGTGCTCGTGGAAACGGGAAAGGACGGCCTGACCCGCTCTGGCGCGGTGCTCACGGCCATCTCATCTCCGAACGGCCCGTCCTTTTCCGCAAGCGGTAGTCCAGGCGAGCCAGACGCGGTTTCAAATCCGTCGCCACTGTCGCAGTCGCATTCAGATCAGCGAGAAACGGAGAGCTCGTTCGCTACATGCTCAGCGGACGAAGAGACACTCACCCCTGCGGTGCTCGCCGCGAGCACACAGAGGACTGGGATCACCTCTGTGCCAGCCTCTGGTCTTGATCGCGTTCGAGGTGTACAGCCTGACAGCGCCGAGAGACAAAGCGCGCAGAGTGCGCTTGGGTCCTCGGCTACAGCGGATCTCTCCTCAGCGCCGAGGCTCAGCTGGGACGACTCAGTCGTCCACGCCCCCGCCACAGCGCGCGACGAGGTTGGCGACAGGCCCGGACGCGACGCCGCGCAGGCTGAGCGGGTGGCCCCAAGCGCGGCGGAATCTTCAGCTGCTGGCTCGCCGTTTGCTGGCACGGCTTCGCTCTGCTCGAGCACTCTCACCACGACTTACGGTGAGTTCTCGGCCCGACTCCATCGGGCCGGTATCGCTTCGGCGCCAAATCCGGCGGATTCTGGGTTCCTGGCACGCAACAACGCGCTGTCGGCCGCGCTCTCAAAGCCACTCCGTGAGGGAAACGGCGTCTACAGCGTCACTGTGAGGTTAAACCCGCCCTCTCTCGGCCACCTGGAAGCGGTCGTCAAAGTCGACGGCAGCGACGTCAGTGTCACGATCGTGGCTCACAACCCCGAAGGTCATCTTGCGATAGCAAGGCATTTGGACGAGCTGCGTCAGTTCTTATCGGCAGACGGCGGCGGAGTCCAGCTGTCGCTCTCCGACGGAGGCGGCAAAGGCCGCCAGCAGGACAACACGCAGGCACCCACACCCTCCGACGACCAAGCCGAGCCGACTGACTCGGTCGTCTTGACGCTATCGCCCGCCCAAGGCAGTAAATCACTACACGTCATCCTCTAGGAGGTCCGATGATCGAACCTGTCGCCGCAGCTTCATCGCCTGACGCTGCGAGCGCTTATGCGACGCAGCCCAGCGCGAGTACCTACTCGTCTGGGACCACCTCGAGCTCGACGAGCCAGACCAGCAGCGGCTCGAGCGGGACTTCGGGAATGAACGGGCTTTTGGACCCGAATGAGTTCTTGAGCCTGCTCGTAGACAATCTCAAGTACCAGGACCCGCTTGACCCGACCAGCAGCGCCGATCTGCTCACCCAGTTGGCGGCCCTTTCGCAGGTCCAGACCCAACAGCAGATCGCCGAGACGGACCAGACGTCAGCCGCGGCCAACCTCATCGGCGACACCATCACAGGCAGCGACCCGTCCGGCAATCCCGTTACCGGAGCCGTGACGGGCTTCTCGCTCACCTCGAGCGGACCGAGCCTTGACGTCGGCACCGACTCGGTGTCGCTCGGCGACGTCAGCTCGGTCACAACTGCGTCCACACCCGTATCTGGCTCGAAGAGCTGAGCCAGCAGAACACCAAGCTCGCGAAAGATCGCCAATAAGAGACCGAATCCGACCAGAAAGGGACAACCCCATGCCCGTCATTTCACTTGCCGCCGCCGACTCGGGAATCAGCACCATGCAGACCGAGATCGACACGATTGGGAACAACGTCGCCAACGCCGACAGCGACGGCTACCAAGAGCAAGACGTTCAGTTTTCTGACATTCTGACCCAGCAGCTGACGCCCGGTAGCGGATCAACCACGGACCTCGCCAGCACCGACCCATCTTCGGTCGGTGCCGGCGCCCAAGTGGCCGCGATGCAGACGAACTTCAACCAAGGGGCAATAGTCCAAACCGGCGTTCCCACGGACGCCGCCATTCAGGGAGACGGCTTTTTCGTGGTCGACCAGGGTGGAAACTCCTATTACACGCGTGCTGGCAACTTCCAGCTCGACGTGAATGGCACCCTGTCCACAGCCGGCGGAGGCATCGTGCAGGGCTGGGCTGGAACGACAGCCACGACGGGGCCAACAGGCGCTATCACGATCCCCAGCAGCATGACCCTTGCTCCCCAGGAGACCGCGAATATCACCATGGGTGGAAACATCCCCTCCGGTGGCGCCGCGTTCACGACTACGGCGACGGTTTTCGACGCCCAGGGTAATGCCGTGCCGCTCACGCTCACCTACACGCCGACTACGACTACGAACCAATGGACGATGCAGGCGAGCGTCAATGGGACGAACCTGTTCGGCTCGGGCGTCACCTTGACCTTCGACTCGGGAGGCCAGCTACAGAGCTACTCGGTCAACGGCGGTGCAACGACGACGGTCGGTGCCGAGGGCGCCTCCATCTCGACGACAGCGGCGCTGCCAACGGGGTTCAACTGGAAAGAGACGGCGATCAAGTTCGACTTTCCTGCTCCCGGCTCCAACAACGCCTTGACGCAGTACACGACCTCCCAAACCGCCGGCGTCAGCACCCAGGACGGCTACACCGAGGGCAGCCTGCAGTCATGGTCGATCGGACAGAGCGGAGTTATCACGGGGACCTTCACCAACGGCCAGTCGGAGCAGCTCGGGACCATCGCCCTCGCGGACTTCTCGAACCCCGGCGGGCTCGAGAACATGGGCAACCTCCAATACCAGACGACGGCAGCCTCGGGCCAGCCTCAGGTTGGCACGCCGGGCTCAGCTGGGCGCGGGACGCTTCTCGGTGGCGCCCTCGAGCAGTCGAACGTCGATCTGGCCAACCAGTTAACGAGCCTGATCGAGGCCCAGACCGATTACGAGGCAGACACCAAGGTCGTCTCGAGCACCGAGACGGCTCTTCAGGCGCTCGTCACCAACGCTTAGGTCGGAGGTTCCCATGGGACTGTTACAGATGTCGCCTGTCGGCAAGCGCCGACGGGATCGTGCCGTTATTACCTCAGAGGACGAGTGGGGTGCGGCAGCGGCCCTCCTCAGTGCTCTGTGTTCTGACGTTTTTACTCAAGTCGGCGAACCGATGACCCCGGAGGGAGACGAGGTGATCTTGGTCACCAAGAAGGACGGGACGACGACCGCACTCAACGTCGACCGGATCGAACGTGTCGAGCTCAACAGCGTCTCTTTGGGGCGCGAGTCGAACGTGTTCTTCGTCGGTGGCACTCACCTCGTCGTCGAGGAGCCTCCAGAGGTCGTGATCGACCAGATCGTCGAGGCGAAGGCGCGTGTCACCGCCCGGGCCTTCGCGATGCCCACGAAGGAGTGGAGCGTTCCCGCGGAACCGCCCGGCCCATTGCTGCACGTCGTCCCCGCAGGAGGCGATGACGAGTGACTCCGGTTGGCATCGTCGTCGCGCTTGCAGCGATCTTCATGTCGATGATCATGGATCACGGCAAGCCGATGACGATTGTCAGCATCCCCTCGATGATCCTCGTCCTTGGCGGGACGATCGGGGTCTCGATCGCAGGGGTCAACAAGCACGACCTGAAGCCGGTTCGCGGCGCCTTTCGTACCGCCATCAAGAACAAGGTGTCGTGGCATGCGAGCGACTTCAACCAACACCTGCTGGCAGCCGCCAAGGAAGCTCGAACCATGGGTCTTCTAGCCCTCGAGAACGGCCTTCCTGAGGCCAAGGTCGATCCTTTCGTGCGCTCGGGCGTGGAACTGATCACCACGACCTCTGATCCCGAGCGCGTTCGCAACGTCCTCGACGCCGAGATCGTGGGAATGCGGGCGCGCCATCGCGTCGGCATCAAGTTCTTCCAGGACATGGGCGGCTTCGCGCCGACCATCGGCATACTCGGGACCGTTATCGGCCTCGTCAGGGTGCTCGGCGACCTGTCCTCGCCGGGGACTCTCGGCCCTGCTATCGCGAGCGCCTTCACAGCGACGCTCTGGGGGGTAATGACGGCCAACATCTTCTGGATCCCCATATCCAACAAGCTGAAGCGGCTATCGGACGACGAGGTGCGGCGCAAGGAGCTTGTCATAGAAGGACTGCTGGCGGTCCAAGAGGGCCTGACCGGCCCACAGCTTCGTGACCGGCTCGACCCGTTTCTCGCCCCGCGCGAGCGCGGCGAACAGCCCAAGAGCAATCCCGCGAGTGAAGAGCCAGCCGCATGAGGAGCGGACGTCCCTACCGGGCGGTGAACTCGGTTGAGGAGGAGGAGCACGTAGGCGGGATGGAGCGATGGTTGCTCACCTACTCGGACATGATCACCTTGCTGCTGGCTCTTTTCGTGGTGCTCTACGCTCTCTCGAGCTTGAACCACGTCAAGTACTCGCAGTTTGCAAAAGGCCTCAACGTGTCGTTCAACAACGGGAACAGCCAGCCGTCCTCTGCGAAGACCCAGCCGAGCCACACCCAGGGTAAGAAGCCGCGCGACAACGAGGCGTCGCTCTCAGCCCTCGCGAAGCAGTTGCGCACCGCCCTTGTCGCAGCGGGGCTGATCAAGCAGGTGCAGCTCACCAGTGGCCCCGGTGGTCTCGTCGTCGGGCTCATAACGGGTAAGACCTATTACGGGGTGGACTCGGCAGCCCTCAGCGTGACCGGAGCCGAGGTCGTCGACATCACCGGGGAGGTCATCCGCAGTCACTCGAACCCAGTGAACGTGGAGGGCTACACCGACAACGAGCCCATCACCGGCGGGCCTTACAGGGACAACTGGCAGCTCTCCGCTGAACGCGCTGTTGTCGTAGTTGAGCGCCTGCAGGATGTCGATCACGTGAACCCGAACCAGCTCTACATCGTTGGCCTTGGTCAGTACCACCCGATTGTCCCCAACAGCTCTAGCGCTAACCAGGCCGAGAACCGACGCGTGAACATCGTCATCACGGCGCCGGGCCAGAAGGACGCCCTGCCATGACCCTCGTACGTGATCACGACTTTCGCCGGACAGAGACTCTCGACCGTCAATACGTCCCTGCTCTCAGCGCCGCCTTCGACGCCTTCGCCCGGCGGGGCTCAGTTGAGCTCTCCACCTCGCTCAGAAGAGCCACCCAACTCGGCACGTCGTCCCTGCGCGAGATGTCGTGGCGCGAAGTGACTGCCATGCTCGGCGAACGGCCTTACTTGGCGACCTTCAACCTCGCGCCATTGAACGGAACTGCCATTTTGTCCTTCTCGCTCGGGACCGTTGTACGGATGCTCGAGTTCCGTCTCGGGGGAGGCGCCCAGCCCGCTTTCGCGGGCCACGGCGACCTCACCGACACGGACTTTGCTGTCCTTGGCGCTGTCATAACACCGCTTCTCACCGAGCTGGCGGACGGTCTCTCGCGGGTCAAAGAGGTCTCGGCCATTCCCGTGTCCCAAGAGTCGACCATCCAGTTCGTGCAGCTCGCCGGTCCAAACGAGATGTTCCTAGTCTCGACGTTTCAGTTGGGTGTGGGCGAGGACGAACCGGTCGAGATGATCCTCGCGCTGCCCTTCCCGCTCGTCCGCCAGATCACCGAGGCGATGCGCTCGGGATCGCGGGCCCGGGACGACTCGGCTTCGCTCGTAGACGAGAGTGTCGTCATCCAGGCGAACCTCGACGTCTGGCTCGAGTTCCCCTCTGTGCGCCTTCCCTCGACCGAGGTGTCCGAGCTCAAAGTGGGCGACGTGATCCGCTTCTTCCATCCGCTGCGACAGCCCCTCGATCTACGTGCTGAGGGCGTGCTCGTCGCACGGGCTCTTCAAGGGGCGGTTGGCTCCAAGGTCGTGTGCTCGATCCTCGAGGAGGTATCCGAAGATGACGATTGACGCAGCCGTGCCAGCCGCCGAAGCGGCCGTGCTGGCTTCGCACGGAGAGGGTTGGTCGCGCAAGGCGGCCCGTCTACGCGACGTGCCGCTGGAGATCTCCGCCCAAATAGGCCGTACGAGACTCCCGATCCGGACGGTGCTCGAACTCGGCGTCGGTCAGGTTATAGAGCTCGACCGTCAAGTTGGCGCACCCATCGACATAATTGCCAACAACGACGTCGTCATCGCTCGGGGCGAGGTGGTTGAGGTCGACGACGAGTACGGCGTGCGGATCACCGAAGTCGTGCACGGGGCGCTCGACTAGATGGGCTCTGCCCTCTTGCTGTTCGCCAGGACGCTGCTGGCGCTGTCGGCAGTGTTGGTGTGTGTTTGGGGCCTCTCCCGCCTGGCGCGGCGCGGCCAGGCGGGTGGTCTCGCCCGTCGTGTCTCCGCGCCGAGCGGGGCTCGCCTCGAAGTTCTCGGTCGCAAATCTCTCTCACGGACGGCCTCTGTCGCCATAGTTCGCGTCGGCGAGCGGAACCTCGTCGTCGGCGTCACTTCACAATCTGTCACCCTCATCAGCGAAATCCCGACACCGGAACTGGAGCCGGTTGCCGCCGACCTGCAAACCGACACGCCATGGAGGGCGGAGTCGAGGCAAACGCCTATGGCATGGGACGCCACCATCTCCAAGCTGCGGGAGCTGACGATAAGGCGCTGAGGCGACCCGCGGCGTGTCCTTTGCCGGAGCGTCACGTGACAATCAACCACCGCTTAACCGATTGGGGTTCGCCCCGCACACGAGCCGACCGATGACCGGTTCGCTCATCGCCTCGGCCAGCCCGTCGGTCAACATCAACCTCGGCGGGCTGCACAGTCCCTCATCGTCGGTCGTGATCATCGCCGCGCTGACGGTTCTCTCCATAGCCCCGTCGATACTGATTCTCTTCACGGGTTTCACCCGTATCTTCATCGTCCTCGGCCTCACGCGAAGTGGCCTTGGGCTACAGAACACACCGCCGAACCAGGTGCTCGCAGGCATCGCGCTATTCATCGCCCTGTTCGTGATGACACCGGTGCTCAACCAGGTGGATCACGACGCTCTTCAGCCCTACCTCCACGGCAGGATGAGCGCGACCCAGGCCATTAGGACCGGAGAGGTCCCGGTCAAGACCTGGATGCTGAAGCAAACCGGCACCTCAGAACTTCAGCTGTTTGCCACCGACCAGCACGACAAGTTCACGAATCCGGCGACACTGCCCATGACCGTGGTCGTGCCCTCCTTTGTGATCTCACAGGTACAAAGCGCGTTCACGATCGGGTTCATCATCTTTATCCCGTTTTTGGTGATCGACCTTGTCGTCTCGTCGGTGCTCATGTCGATGGGCATGTTCATGCTTCCGCCGACGCTGGTCTCGCTCCCGTTCAAGATCCTTCTGTTCGTGCTCGTAGACGGGTGGGCCCTCGTCGTCCACTCCCTCATGGTGAGCTTCCACTAAGCCATGGACACCAACACCGTCGTCACACTCGTCGGACAGGCGGTCATCCTCGTCGCCAAGCTCGCCGGGCCGATCCTCGTCGGCACGCTCGTAGTCGGCCTGTCCGTCTCGCTCTTCCAGGCCGTCACGACCGTGCAGGAGTTCACCTTGACCTTCTTGCCGAAGCTCGTCGTCGTGGCCGCGATTCTCGCCCTCACAGGCCACTGGATGGTCACACAGCTCGTGGACTACGTCCAGCAGCTCTACGGGTCGATCCCGCAGTTTCTCGGCTAGGTCGTCGTGATACACCTGCAGCTCGCGGATGGCATCGCGTTCTTCCTCGCGCTGCTGCGGGGGACCGCCTTTTTGTACTTCTGCCCGCCCTTTTCGAACAACATGATCCCCTTTGTCGCCAAGACCGGCATCGCAGCGGGCCTCGCTGTCTCGGCCGTACCTACCGTCTCGCACGAGGCGCTGCCGCTCTCGCTCGCAGCATTGATCGCTGCCTTCGTCGTACAGGTAGCAGTTGGGGCGTTGATGGGCTTTGTCGTCCAACTCTTCGTTGGCGCGGTGCAGGGCGCCGGGGCGATCATCGACCAGTTCTCCGGCCTGAACCTGCCGCCCGCAGTCGACCCTTTGAACGTCGACCAGTCGCCGATCCTTGCCCAGCTCTACGAATGGATGGCAACGGTGCTGATCTTTGTCTCTGGTGCCTATCTCTTGCTGGCTCAGGGCTTTATCCGCAGCTTTGCCGCTGTTGGTACGACCATCCCTAGTCGCGACATCCAGCAGATGCCTAGCCTTTTGAGCTCCGACCTCGTCAGTTTCTTCGCCGCTTCGGTCGAGATCGCGGCGCCACTCGTAGCGGTCGTCTTCGTCGCCCAGATCTTGCTCGGCCTTCTCGCCAAGTCCGCACCGCAGGCCAACGTGTACATGCTGGGTTTCCCACTCCAGATCCTTCTTGTTCTCGGAGGTCTCGGTCTCGCGGTCGTCGCCCTGCCCTCGGATGTGACCAACCTCGTCGAACGTGGGGTCTCACAGCTCTTCGGCGGTGGATGATGGCTGAGGACAAGAGCCAAAAGACTCAAAAGCCGACGGCCCGGCACAAGCGTGACGCCCGCCGCGAGGGTCGTGTCGCACGCTCGATGGAGATCGGTTCGTGGTTCTCGCTCGGCGTTGTTGTGCTTTTGTTCCCGATCCTCGGCGAGCACGCCCTTTCCGAGGTTTCCGGGTTCATGAGCCTCGCCACTACCTCGATGCCCGCTAACGACCCGGCGCTGGCGGTGCCACTGCTCGGACGGGGGCTCTGGACGGTCATCGAGGCTGTCGCGCCGATCGTGCTCGCGGCCGGGGCCGCAGCGGCTCTCGCCGCCTATGGGCAGGTGGGTCTTCACATCGCGCCGGGCGCGCTCGGCCTTAAGTGGAGCAAGGTCTCACCGATCACGGGCATAAAGCGGATCTTCTCGGTCCGGGGCGCGTGGGAAATGACGAAGATGGGCTTTCGCCTTTTGATTCTCGTCGCCATCGGCTATGCGGCCTACAAGCGCCTCATTGTGAGCCTGCTCGGCCCAGGGACATTGCCAATCGGCGTGACGATCACAACTGCGGCGGGTGGGCTCATGGGCATACTGCGCGACATCGCTGGCGCCGCACTCGTCCTGGCGACCGCCGACTACGCCTTTCAGCGCAGGCAGTTCAACGATTCCATGCGGATGACGCGAGAACAGGTTCGCAGGGAGATGCGCGAGACCGAGGGCAACCCTGAGGTCCGACGAGCCTTGCGAAGGCGCCGCAGGCGGCTCTCGAGGATGCAGATCATGGCTGCGGTCTCCCGCGCGGACGTCGTTGTCGTGAACCCGACCCACTTCTCGGTCGGCCTACGTTATGACCGCTCCAAGGACAGGGCACCACGCGTGGTGACCAAAGGCGATGACGAGGACGCGCTCGCGATCAGAACCGTGGCCCTAGAGCAGGGCGTGCCCGTCGTTGAGAATCCTCCCGTGGCGCGGGCGCTGTTCGAGGCATGCGAGATCGGCGAGGAGGTACCGGCGTACCTCTATCAGGTGGTGGCGCGCCTGCTCGCCTTTCTCTACAGGCTGACGCCTGCCCAACGCGCTCTCGTCGACATCCACAAGATGGCCGCATGAAGGAAAATTGTTGACGATCGAGGCCGTTAGGAAGAACAAGCCAGGATGGCCACCGCCCGGTCACGGATCGACCCGGTCAGACGGTGACACCGTCAGTGAAGGGCCATCTGTTGGCTGATGTGACCTCGACTAGAGCGATCCCAAGGTCGACGACCTTTGGGATGCTCGCGCTGCCTTTGGCAGTCGTCGCCGTCGTCGTCATGCTCGTCATCCCGCTTCCGAGCTTCGTTCTCGACATCCTCATAACCCTAAACATCTCGGCTTCGATGCTGGTCTTGCTGACGGCGATGCACGTGAAAAGGCCTCTCGAGTTCTCCGTCTTCCCGACCCTGCTGCTCGTGATGACCGTCTTCCGTCTCGCTCTCAATGTGAGTGCGACGCGCCTCGTGTTGCTTCACGCCTACGCCGGAATGGTCATCGAGAGCTTTGGCCACTTCGTGATCGGCGGCTCGGTCCTTGTCGGCCTAGTCGTGTTCTTGATCCTTATCGTCATCCAGTTCGTCGTCATCACCAACGGTGCAGGCCGCGTGGCCGAGGTGGCGGCACGCTTTACCCTCGACGCCTTGCCCGGAAAGCAGATGGCCGTCGATGGCGAGCTCTCGAGCCAGCTGATCACTGCAGACCAGGCCAGGATCCGGCGGCGCGAGATCGCCGATGAGGCCGACTTCTACGGCGCCATGGACGGTGCCTCGAAGTTCGTTCGCGGGGACGCCATCGCCGCGATCGTCATCACGGCTGTGAACCTGCTCGGCGGCCTTGCTGTCGGCATCATTCAGCACCACGATTCTTTTGCTACCGCCGGCGACACATACAGCCTGCTCTCGGTCGGTGACGGTCTCGTCAGCCAGATACCTGCCCTGTTGATGTCGCTTTCGACCGGCATCATCGTGACGCGCGCAGCCTCGGAGGACGACCTCGGCGGCAACGTCTTGTCGCAGCTGTCCCGGTATCGGCGCGTCGTGCGGACCGTTGCCATTGTGATCTTTGCGCTCGGCCTGCTTCCCGGCTTGCCGAAGCTGCCCTTCCTGCTTGTGGGCGCTGTGCTGTTCGTTCTCGGGGGCCGACTGCCCCTCGATGTCTCCGAGGAAGCCGAAGATGACAAGGTCCAGGTCTCTATTCCCGCGCCGCCGGCCCCCGACGCCCCGGCGCAGCTCGCCAAGGAAACCGGCGTCATGCCGCTCGAGCTCGAGCTCGGCATGGAGATCATCGACCTCGTCGACCCGAAGCGCCACGGGGACCTGCTCGACCGCGTCAAAGCCCTGCGTCGCACGATCGCCCAGGAGCTCGGGATCGTCATCCCGCCCGTGCACGCCCGCGACAACGAGCGCCTTGCCCCCACGCACTATGCCTTCAGGGTCCATGGCGTCCAGGTGGCAGAGGGCGAAGCTCCACAACGCTTCCTGCTCGCGGTCGGCAAGGGTCTCGATCGCATCGAGGGTCAGCCCACTCGTGACCCCGCCTACGGGGGCCCGGCCAAGTGGATCCCGAACGAGATGCGTTACCGGGCGACTGTGGCTGGGGCGACCGTCGTCGAGCGCTCGGCCGTGGTGACCACACACCTGTCCGAGGTCGTCAGGCGCCACGCCGGCGAGTTGCTCTCGCGCCAGGACGTCCGCTTGTTGCTCGATACCGTCAAGGCCGAGAACCCCGTCGTGCTAGAAGAGATGACCGCAACCGGGTTGACGCTCGGTTCTGTGCAAGGGGTGCTGCGCGGACTGCTCGAAGAAGGCGTTCCCGTGAAGGACCTTGTCCGCGTCGTCGAGGCGATAACTGACCAGGCAGCCACAGCCTCAAAGGACCCTGACAGCCTCCTCGAGGCCGCTCGGATAGCCCTCGCTCCGCAGATCGCCGCCATGTTCGCCAAGGGCGGTACGGCCGATGTGATCACCCTAGAGCCTGCCTTGGAGCAGTCATTGGCAGTCTCGCTGCAGCTTTCGGAGAGAGGTCGTCAGCTCGGTAACTCCGCCGAAGAACTCGAGCACCTGGTCTCCTCGCTCGCGAGCATCGTGAGCGGGGCTGAACAGACGGGCCGCCAACCTGTGCTTGTGTGCTCGTCAAAGGTCCGCCCTGCCATACGCCGGCTCATCCGGGCTCGGCTCCCGCACACCGCGGTCGTGGCGGCGCCGGAGATCTCGTCCAATGCCCGCATCAACACGATAGGAGTGGTGCGCTGTGTCCAGGCCGCTGCGCTTTGAGGGAAAGACGATGGAGGCGGCTCGAAACAGGGCCCGCGAAAGGCTCGGAGCTGACGTGTCCGAGCTCAACATCTTGCGCCACGGGAGGGAACTGTCCGGTGGCCTCTTCGGGTTCTTCCAGCGCGAGCGGTTCGTGATAGAGGTCGCGGACCCGGCCACAGCGCGGCCGGGCGTCCTAGGCGCGCCAAAGGTGGCGACCCCCGATCCTGTTGTGGCGACGAACCGCCTGGCAGCTCTTCTCGAGGGCACTACTGACACCGTCGGTGTCTCTTTCGACCGCGAGCTTCGGGGTGTCCTCGAGGACGCGGAGGCCGTCGTCTGCGACGCCGCGAGCTCGTCGGTCATCTCGAGCTACGCCGATCCTGAGTGCTACCGGGCGTCGGTGGCCAACTGCGGGCAACCAGCTCAGATCTCCTTTGGGACCGCGGAGCCCTCGAGCACCGAGTTCCGGGACCGCCTTGCTGCTTGCGGGCTTGCTGAGGCTTACCTGCCGGACCCGCTGTTCTCCGAGCCGGCCCTCGCTTTGCCGCTGCGGCTCGGGACCATCGCGCCCCCGGCACCGGTTTTGCGCTGCGAGGGCGAGGTTCTGGTGCTTGCCGGCGACATCGAAGAGTCGCTTGGCGTTTCGCGACAGCTAGGGCGAAAGCTCGACCAGGAGGACGCTGTGCTCGTCGTCTCGCACAGGAGACTTCCGCCTTCGTTGACCCAGGCCCGGGCCCGCACCCCTCTGGAGGCCGGGACCATGGTTCTCGAGAGGCGCATCGAGGGGTTGGCGAGCATCGTCGTGCTCGATACGAGCTGCCGTGCAGGATTCGTGCCCCGCACCGTTGCCGGGCTGCGGCCTGAGGCGATCTGGGGCATCGTGCCGGCGGCGTGGGACGAGAGACGTACTCGCGAGTTCCAAGCCCTCGTCGGGCGTCTCGATGCCCTCGCCCTGTACGGGCTTTGCTCGACGGATCACCCCGCCGGGCTGATCGGGCGCGGATGGCCCATCGCCTATGTCGACGGCTGGGAGGCGACGCCCCTTTCGCTCGCAGCGCGCCTCGTCGAGGCAGTCGATTCGGCCAGGTTTGGCGAGTCGGCCGGGCTGTGTGTAGGGACCAGAGTCGCGGGGACGGGTATGTGATGCGCGAGAGGCTCCCGATATTCGCGGCCGACCTCAGCCGTTTCGGGCCCTTGGGCGTCGTCTCGTTTGCGACCGTAGTGTGCTTGCCGAGTCTTCGCGAGTTTCTTTCGGGCCAGCTTGCGATCGGCTCGATGCTGGGTCGCTACTGCGCCGCCCTATTCCTGGCGAGCATCGGGGTGAGGACCGTCTCGTGGGTCCTATTGCGGTACGCCATCAAGAACGCGACAGAGGCGGGAGTCGTTGTCGAGCGGGGGGAATCGGGCTCGGTGACCGGGCAGAGGCCACCTAATGGAGCAAGTGAGAGACGCAATTGATCGTTAAGGAGGTATGGAAGTGAGTGAGCCATTCGCGTTCATCGACGACGCCGAACAGGAAGCTGTGGACAAGCTCCTGGCCACGACGCGCCAACTTGTCGAGGGTGTGCTCGCGGTGGAATTCCGGCTTGCGGCAGTGGCCGCTTTGACCGAGAAGTTCGGTGCCCGCTACGCGCAGCGGGCGACTATCGAGCTGCAGGGGGCGAGCGACAGGCTCGCAGTTATCGAGGAGCACCGCCGCGCAGCCGTCTCCAGCGCCACCGCCGTGCTCGGGCACCCGGCTGTGACGACGCTGGACGAGTTGCTCGACATCGCACCAGGCCCGATTCGAGGCCTGCTGGCCGACTCGCGGACCGAGCTCATGGCGGCCCATGAGCGCATCGAGATCCTTCGCGGCAAGGCCGAGGACATCCTCGGTCGGCGCATCACCCGCATCGTCGAGGCCTTGACGGTGCCCGGGAGCGCCGTGGAGTCCACTTATGGCCGCGAGCACCGCCCCCGGGCTCGGCTCGTGAGCGGAGTGTTATGAGTGACCTGACACTGCAGATCGCGGCATCTGGGATCGAGGCAGACGAGGCCGAGCTTGACACCGCGGCGCAGAACCTCTCGAACGTAAGCACGCCCGGCTACGCGAAAGAGGTTGTCAACCTCGCCAACGCGTCTGCGTCGACCGCGACAGGTGTCGGTGAAGGTGTCACGATCCAATCAGTCTCCGAGAACAGCTCGAGCCTTTACGACCAGCTCAACCTTGTCTCTCAAGCTCAGCTGGGCTCGGCCAACGAGACGGCTTCGATCCAGAGCCTCGCCCAGAACGCCTTCCCCGAACCGAGCACAACGGGCCTGTCGTCGCAGCTGAGCCAGCTGTGGACAGATCTGTCGACCCTCGCCACCGAACCTTCGTCATCCGCCGCCCAGGAGACGGTCGTGCAGGACGCGAATCAACTCACCCAGAGCTTCAACGGCGCCTACTCGCAACTGTCCGACGTCGCTCAGCAGCTCTCGAACGATCTCGAGGGCCAGGCCAGCACGAACGCGGGCTATGTCGGCCAGGCGAACCAGCTCATCAACCAGATCGCCACTTTGAACGGTGACATTCTCGCCGGCCAGAACGGCGGTACGAACATGAACTCGCTCGTCGACGCGCGCCGCGAAGCGGTCGACCAGCTAGGCACCTTGTTGGGTGTGCGCACGACGACCGAGCCGGACGGGACGATGACCGTGATGTCCGGGGGAATCCAGCTCGTGAGCTCGACCAACGCCGTCGACCTCCAGGCGACCGGTTCGGCATCTGCCGGGGATCTCGCTGTCGAGACGACTTCCGGTGACGTGCTCCCCGCCGCCGGCCAGATCGGCGCGGTTCTCACCGGGGTGAACACGACCATCCCGACCTACCAGTCGCAGCTGTCCTCAGTGGCCGACTCACTTGCCCAGAACCTCAACAGCTTGCAGTCCAATGGGGTGAGCTCGTCAGGCATTCCGGGAGAGACGTCGGCCGCAGGCGCGCCGCCCTACGCGGGAGCGTGGCTGCCGTCGATCTTCGTGAACGAGGCGAGCTCCACCACCTACACACCGGGCGCGACATCCGCACAGTCGATCTCGGTCAACCCGAGCCTGGTGACAGACCCGTCGCTCATCGCCACCGCATCTGGCTCATCCACGGCCGGCTCGACGACGATCGACCCGACGACCGCCCAGGCGATGGCGGCTGTGGGCCAGGCTTCAGGCGGGCCCGACGACCTCTACGAGTCGCTCGTGGGCCTCGTGGGATCGCAGACCTCTGCTGCGAACAATGACCAGAGCTCTGCGCAGGCCCTGTCGGACTCGACGACGGCCCAGCTTTCCGGTGTCGAGGGGGTCGACGTCAACGAGGAGACTGTTGGGATGCTCACCGCGCAGCAGGCGTACCAAGCGGTGGCGGCTGTGATCAATTCGACGACTACGGCGCTCCAGGCGCTGTTACAGGCGGTGTGACATGAGGATCACCGACATGACGCTCTCGGATCAACTTTCCGGCGACCTCGAGAGCCAGCAGGCGACAATCACGAACCTCGACGAGGAGCTCTCCTCGGGCCAGGCTCTGCAGGAGCCCTCGGACAACCCTGTCGCGGTCGCGGATTCACTCGGCTACAGCCGCCAGATCGCACAGGCCACTGCCGCACAGTCGAATGCCACGACAGCTCAGTCGTGGCTCGGGATCGGCAACCAGACTGCCAATCAGGTGATCGACACCCTCCAGTCGGTGAACACGACGGTGCTGCAGGCCCTCAACTCTGGCTCTAACAACGCCGAGACCTATTCCGACATGGCCCAGCAGGTCCAAGGCGAGATCTCCCAGCTGGTCGGGCTCGCCAACACTCAGTACGGCTCGACGCCGATCTTCGCCGGCACAGCCGGGGTCAGCCAACCCTTTTCCTCGACCGGCACCTACAGCGGCAATTCCCAGCCTTTCACCATCAGTGTTGGTACGACAGAGCCCGTGGCGGTCTCTGTGCCAGGCGACCAGCTATTTGGGGGCGGCAGCTCGGGTGTCCAAAGCGTCTTCACAACCTTGCAGAACATCGTGACCCATCTCCAGCAAGGCCCTGGTTCGGCCTCGTATGCGAGCCTGCAGAGCGACATCGCCGCGCTTGGCACCAACCTGACACAGGCCGAGTCGGCTGCTACGACGCTCGGCGAGTCCACCCAGGAGGTCTCGGCCGCGTCCACCGCCGCGCAGGACACTTCGACCCAGCTGCAAAAGGTGCTATCGGCGACCGAGTCCACAGACGTCCCCACGGTCACAGCAGCTTTGCAGTCGGACCTCACGACCTACCAGGCGGCGCTCTACGCTGTCTCGCAGACCGTGCCCGAGTCTTTGGCGCAGTTCCTCAAGTAGTCACCTCAGCCGGGCTTCGAAAGGAAGCTACCTATGCCAGTCGCAACAGAGCTGCGTGTTCTCCCCGCTCTCGAGCTCACCTTCCCCGTAGGCCTGCCGGGCTTCAAGGGCGTGCGGCGGTTCCGCCTCGAGCCCCTCGGCGACGGAAAGAGCCTCAACCCCTTCGGCAGGCTCGTCGCCCTCGAGCCCGTCGCCCTTGCTGACGGCACCCTTGCCGAGGCCGTTCGCCTCATCGTGGCGGCTCCCGGGCTTCTCTGGCCCGACTACAGCGTCGAGATCGACGACGCGACTGAGGCCTTGCTGGAACTCGACGGGGCCGGCGACGCGGCCGCCCTGGTCGTGGTCACACTCGGCGACTCGATCGAGACCTCGACGGCGAACCTGTTCGCTCCCCTCATTTTCAACATCGCCAAGCGGCTTGCCACTCAGATGGTGCCAATGAGGGGACCTGACGAAGCGGGCGCATGGCCGATCCACGCCCGGCTTCCCCTCGTCTCGCCCGGCGGCTAAACCCCTTTTCGCTTTTGGGTGGGCTGCCCGGGGCTACCTACTGCACCACCGGGACCGATTCGCAACGGAGCCGATCCATGAGCAGCTCGGCGGGCTCGTCAAGCCACTCGTCGTAGTGAGCCCCGCTGCCGAGAAGACGGACCGCGTCGAACGTGCCGACGATGTCGATCGGCCGGCGAGCCTCGAGCGCGGCGAGCAGGGCCAAGAAGTAGTAGTCGGGGTGCGATGCGTTCGCGGGAGCGAAGGTGAGGGCGAGATCGAGCGCCTCAGAGGCACGCCCTGCCTCGATCAGGGATAAGACGACCCAACGACCTATGGTCGCCTGGGCCGCCGCACAGGACTGCTGGCACTGGCCAACGAACCACGAAAAGGCGTGGTCGCCGAGCCCCTCGCGCAACAGATCTATCCCGAATTGGTACTCGGAGTCCTCGACGGGCTTGTCGTAGCGGGCGGGGATGTACGCCTTGGCGACACCGGGGTATCCCCCTCGATGCCTGGCGACCACCTTCCAGCGCACTAGCCGGTAGTCCCCGTGGACAGGTTGGGAGACCGGGACGGCGAAACTCTCATAGGGCGATGCCTGGGCAAGCTCGAGGAGCACCGAGAGGTCCCGCTCGTCCTCGAATTCCAGACCTTCGGTGAAGAGGTCGATCTCTGCCGCCGTGGCGGCGGGCAGGTCTTCGACGAGGGTGCGAAACTCCTCCAGCAGCTGCGAGGTGATCGAGGGCCAATTGTGGCAGTTGGCCGTGCTAAGCCCCGCCTCGGTGAGCCGCGCTGCCAACTCGGTGTCGTCGAGCACCCGCCTCACTGCCCCGACGAGGGCTTCGATGTCGTTCAGAGGGGCGAGCAGGCAGTTCTCACCGTCCTTGGCGTAGGCGAGAATGCCCTCATTGTCGGTCGAGACGACCGGCGTACCGGAGGCCATCGCCTCGAGGGGCGGGAGCGGGAAGGACTCGTAGCGCGAGGTACCGACATAAACAGAGGCTTCGCGCAAATGGCGGGCGAGCGAATCCTGCGACGGCGAGACCACGGTCACGCCCATCTCGGCGCCGACGGGCCTGTTCGGAGTTATCCAGACCACCCCGACCTCTGGGTGAGTGACGGCGAGCGCTTTGGTCACGCGCCGGGCGGTGTCGATGCCCTTGAAGCTAGAGCCGTCCCATCCGACAAAGACGATGGTCCGCCTGTCAGACGTCGTCGTGCTGGGGTGGAAGACCTCGGTGTCGACCGCGTTCTGTATGCGGTGCGCGAATACCCCGTAGCGCTCTGCGAGGGCGTCCTCGGCTGCCTCACCGACGGTGATCGTCCAGTCGGCCGCCGCGAGGGAGGCTTCGATCGTGGCTTGCAGCTCGGCTGGGACGTCGTCGTAGAGATGGAAATCACCCTGCTCGAAGTGGACCACGGGGGCTATGCCGAGGCGACGCGCGGGGATGATCTCGTCCCAGTAGCCGGCGACTATCACGTCGCAAGGCGGAACCGACTGGCAAAGGGGACGGCCGAAGGGCACCTCGATGAACTCAGCCTCGAGATCGAACCAGTCCGGACGCCCGAAGTGGGAGACGACCGACACTCGAGACCCGAGACGTTGAAGGTGGTTCGCGTGCTCGAAGAGGACCCGGGCGCCTCCGCCGGCGCCCGTGCGCGGCATCAGGTAGACGATTCGCAACGACTCGGCGGGACGCCCTGTGCGCAACAGTGGAGGCAGGTCCTCGCCGATCGTGGCGATGATTGCCGAGAGCTCGGCCGCGCGCCCGGCAATGACGGCGTCATCTGGTCCGGGCAGGTTCATCAGAGCACGGAGTTGACGATGCCGCTGGGCCGGCAAGGCTCGATGCGGCGACGGGTCTCGACACTTCTCATCGAGGAGATCACCTCGTTGATCCACATTGCGATGAGGTCTTCGACGCGGCGGGTCTCGTCCAGCAGCCCGACCGCGCGTTCGAGGTGCTCTGGCGGCACGCCAACACGGGGCTGGCTGGCACGCAGGCAGGGCACGACGCTCACGCTCTTGTGCTCGAGCAGCCTGCTGACGTGTTGCAAGTAGCCCTCAAGGGCGTCGAGGTACTCAGGCCATCCTGTCTGCTCCACCGGCGGCACCTTTCTCTAATTCGATCGCGACTGCCTCGGTCCAGGCGTCGTGGAGCGGAGCGATGATGCCCTGGCACTGCTCGATGACCCGCCGGTCCTTGAAGAGGTTCGCTTTGACAAGCAAGTCGATCAGGGTGTTGTAAAGGCGGCGGAGATTCTCCCCGCCCTCGAAGCCGTCGGCCCTCAGGCCCGAGCGGAGCACGATGACGATTTTCTGGGCGTGCTGCAAGGACGCGTCAGCATTCTCGTAGTCGTTCGCGGCGATATAGGTCTTGGCCAGCTCCACGTCGTGCGCCAACCGGTCATAGAGGCGGACCACGAGCGTCGGGCCGGTGTTGACGGTCTTTGCGGCGGTATCGGAGTAGGCGTTTGCGACCTCTTGTTCGGTTAGTGCCATGTGATCACGCTCCGGTTGTGGTGCTGGAAGAACTAGATGACGAGCCGAGCAGCGAGCCGAGCGAGTCCGACGAGGTGCCGAAGATGCTCGAGAGGTACGACGACTGGCTTTTCAAGGTTGTAAGAGTCGTCTCGAGGTTGTTGAACTCGGCCTCAAGCTGTTGCTGTTGTTGAACGACGAGCTGCTGCTCGGTGGTGATCTGTGTGCCGAGCTGCTTGGAGGTGCTTTGCAGGGCTGTGATCCTCGAAGGGATCTCGCCGTTGGGAGAGGCGGAAGCGCCCACCATGAGGTTTGCCACTGCGCCGGCGAGGCCGGGGTCATAGGAAAACTCCCCGAGCGAAGTCGAGGAGGTGATCCCAGGCGTCGCCACGAGCACCGAGAGCCCGGCCAGGGTTGGATCGCTGGTGGGAGCCGAGAGCACCTGTCCGTCCCCGCTCGAGGACACGCCGTTTATCGTGCCCGCGACGTCGGTGCCGGCGAAGGACGAGCCGGTAAGGCCGAGCTGGTCCGATCCGCTTGAGCTCACCGAGAACGACGTCTGGGAGCCGTACTCGCCCGAGGTTATCTGCACAGACGAGCCCGAGCCGTTCTGGACCACCTGGGCCGACAGGTCGAGCCCAGCTGTCGCGAAGCTCGTGTCGAGCCCGGAGGCAATCTGGGCAAGCGACTCTCCCGCGGACAGCTCGTAGCTCGTGCTCGTCTCGCCCGAGGTGACGCTATAGGTCTCCGGGGCCGATATCGCCGAAGACGAGGAGGAAAAGCCTGCCGAGCCGGTGTCCTTCGCCTGGGAGGCCGACTGGCTCACGACGACGGCGTAGGTGCCCGGTTGGGTGCGGTCATTTGCGTAGACGAGGCTGATGTCGTTTGAAGCTGCTGGTGAGGACGCCCCGGGGGTGAAGCTGCCCTTCTGGGTGAACAGCTGTGCGACCGCAGACGGGTTGTTGACGTAGTCGGTCGCGAAAGTAGAGGCGTCGAAGTTGATCTGGCCTGTCTGCGCGTCCAGCGACAGCCCGGCCGAGCTTCCCGCCGTGCCGAGGTCGGCGGCACCGGAGGTGCCGATCGCCTGGCCAACCGTCGAGAGGATCTGCTGAGCGATGCCCTGGAGCTCGAACTCGCCGTTCAGCGTGCCCGCCGTGTTGGTGGTCTCGTTGTAGGCGGTGTCGGTCGAGATCGTCTGCAGGACCGTGTTGGCGGCGGCCACGAAGGACTGCACGAGGCTCGCTGCAGCTTGGCCATCGGGGCTGACGGTGACGGTCACCGGCGAGCTTGAGACGCCCTGGAGCGAGATGCTCACGCCCGGCATGACCCCGGTGAGGGTGTTCGAGGATGAGTGAACCTCATAGCCTCCCGTGCCACCGAGGCCTATCACGGCGTCTTGTCCCGCGGTCGTGGTGACAAGCGAGCCGAGCCCGGATTCCGAGAAGGCCGAGGGGTTCACCGAGACATCGTTTGCCGCACCAGTACTGTTCGAACTGATCGACAAGGCGTACTTGTCCTGGCCCAAGCTGAGTGTCTCGGCCGTCACGGCGAGGTTGGCGGAGTTGATCGACGAGACGACCGAGGCCAGCGAGCCGTTGCCTACAGAGATGTTCTGAGCTGTCATGGTGCCGAGGCTCAGGCCCCCCGCGTTGAGGTTCACCTCCACCGTGCCTCCCGAGCCGGAGTCGAGAGTGACAGCTGTCGTACCCGTGGCGGCGATGTCAGTGACGGTGTTGGCCTGGCCGTCGAGGGTGATGACGCCGTCACTCCCGCTGACGGCACTTCCGGCTGCAAGTCCGAGCGCCTCGTTTGCTGAGCCCACCCCGATCTGCAGTGAGGCGTTTGACCCCTGTTCGGCTGTGGCGAGCACGAGCTGGCCGGAATTGTCCACCTGGGCGGCGAGAAGACCGCCCGAGGCCGTAGAGACGGCATCGGCGAGCTGTTGAGCGGTGTATGTCCCGCTCGCGATCGTAAAGGAGTCAGCGGAGCCGTCGATCGACACGCTGAGCTCGTCGTTGCCGGCGGTGATCTGAGTGGAGGCGGCGAGGGTCGATGAGCTCGTGACGCTAGCTCCGGCCGAGGCCTGCGTGACGGCGATCGTGTGGGCACCGGTGCTGAGATCCGAGCCCGACATGGACCCGATGCCGAGACCGGAGCCGCCTGCTCCTATGAGCAGGTCCCCACTTGCCACGACGTCGTTCACCGAGGCGACCGTGCCGCTCGAGATGAGCGTGTCTGCCGTGGCGAGCTGGTTGACAGAAAAGGTCGTCGACCCCGTTGTGGCCCCGCTGCTTGTCGTCGCCGTGGCCACTGAAGAGCTCGAGGAACTCGCCGCCACGGCGCCGGCGAAGGCGTCCGGCGAGCTCACCTGGTCTGCGGCGGTCTGCAGCGCCTGGAGCTGTTGCTCGATGGTCTGGTAGGCCGAGACCTGGCTATTGACAGTGGTCTGCTGGTCCTCGAGCTGAGTGAGCGGCGCCTCGTCGATCTGGAGGTAGGCGCTCATGATCTGCTCGGTGTCGAGCCCCGACTCGATCCCAGTGAAGGTGACGGGGGCAGTAGAACCGATGTCCGTCATCGTGTCTCCTCTGGCTCCTCAGTGAGCGAGCCGCGCCCGGCACGCCACCCGGGCGCGGCTCGGCTCACTATTTGTCTTCCGCCGCTGCCGTCAGATCAGCTTGAGGGCCAGCTGCGGGAGCTGTTGGGCCTGGGACAGGACCGAGATGCCGGACTGCTCAAGGATCTGCAACGAGGTGAACTGCGATGTCGCCGAGGCGACGTTCACATCGACGAGGTCCGCGTGCGCCGAGGTCAGGTTCTGCTGGGCAACGGTGACGTTGTTGGACAGCGCCTGGATCTGGTTCTGAGACGAACCAAGAGAGGCTGCCGCAGACGCCAGGGTGTTGATGGCCGCCTGGACGGTCGTCATGGCCGTCTGAGCGTCCGCTACCGAGTTGAGGTCCAACGCAGCTGAGCCAAGGAGCGAGGATGCCGAGGTGTTCACCAGGTTGACGGCCACCGTGTCGCTGCTGTTGGAGGCATCCGGGCCGACTTGGAAGGTCAGCGTGTTCGAGGTGTTCAGGAGGCTAACCCCCGCGTAGGTGGTCGACTGTGCAATCTGGTCCAGCTGCGCGACGAGGGATTGAAACTCCGCAGTGTCGGCCTTGTTGGCGGTGCCGTTGTCCGTGGTGGTGTTGGCGGCCTGGGTGGCGATGGTGTTCGCCTGCTGGAGGATTGCCTCCTGCTGGTTCATTGCTCCCTGGGCGGTCTGTAGCACCGAGACGGCAGTTTGAGCGTTGCTCTCGGCGGCGCTGTAGCCGTTGATCTCCGACTGCAGGGACTGCGCAATCGAGTAGCCGGCAGGGTTGTCGGCGGCGGTCTGGATCTGCAGACCGGAGCTCAACTGGCCGACGACGCTCTGCATAGCGGTGTCGGTCGCGTCGAGGTTGTTCTGCGCTCCCAGTGCGGCGATGTTGTCGTTGATTAGCAGCATTTTGTTATGTCCTCCTTGACTGTCGTCGGCCGGTAACTCACCGGCTCTCGGAAGGCCTTCCTTGGCCTGCTGATGCCAACGGCTGAACTGGAGCGGCTCTTGCCTGTTTCGCCAAGATTTTTTGTCAGCGCTTTTGGCGCTACTTCGTTCAGGCGCGCCCGCAGCTGCGAATGTTTCCAACACTCTGGCCAACTCGGGGCGATGGCAGGCCGAGAGGCGACAGTGCCGTTAATTCAGCAATCGGCGTGCCCCGAGGCGCGTCGCTCCGGCGTTGGAGGATGAGTGACGCTCGTCTCGTTGTGCATGATCATGAAGGACGAAGAGGACGAGCTTCCCATCGTGATCGCCTCGGCGGCGGGCCTGGCCGATGAGATCGTCATCTACGACACCGGCTCAACGGATCGGTCAGTTGCCCTGGCGCGCGAGCTCGGGGCGACTGTGATCGAGGGGTACTGGGACGACGACTTCTCCCGGGCTCGCAACGAAGCACTCGAGCATTGCGTCGGCGAGTGGATCCTTTGGTTGGATGCCGACGAGTCGATCAATGGTGACAAGGCGGCCTTTAGGACAAGGCTCGCGCGTGACAGGACATTCGATGCCTATGCCGTGTCCATCGAGTCCCTCGAAGGCGGCGGTCTTGGTGGCCGGATGGCTTTCCCAGCCGCCCGTGTGTTCCGCCGCGAACGCTGTCATTGGCACGGCCCACTCCACGAGCAGATCAGCTGGCGGGAGGGGGACAGGTTCCCTCCAACGTCCAATTGTTCCGAGCTACGGATACTTCATCGTGGCTACACGAGCTTCAAGTGGCACTCGAAGGAGTTGATCGAGCGCAACTTGCGCATCGCTGAGCAGGCCTTGGAGGACCCCGAGGTCGATCACTCGCGAGCGCTTTACGATTACGGGCGCACCCTGGCCGGGAGCGAGGACGCGCATGTCGCCCTCGCCCCGCTTCGCGAGGCGGCCGACACGACGAGCTACCCCATGGTGCGCCGCGCCGCACTGCGAACGATGTTTGACATCCACCTTGGCCTCGAGGAGTTCGCCGAGGCGTCCGCTGTTGTCGAGCAACTGCGTCGCGGTCTCAAAAAGACCATCAGCGCGGACGTGATGGACATACGGCTCGCGCTCGCGAAGAAGGACTACGAGACCTGCCTGGAGGCCATCGACCGCCTTCCTTACGCGGATAGCGACGAGGACGGCTTCGAGCTCGGCCGTGCTTGTCTTGCCTGGGCGAAGGCACAGGCCCTCGAGGGTCTTTGCCGTCCAGGAGAAGCCGCCGACGCCCTTCTTGACGCACTTCGCACGCACGGCCAGCTCGACGTTGGCCTCCAGGCTCTCGTGGCGCTTTTGACAAAGGCCGGCCGGAGCGTCACCGAGCTAGTCCGCCAGGCGCGCCCGGAGTCGATGCCAGTCCTCGCCGCAACCGCGAGCCGCCTCAAGACGCCCGAGGCTGACTTGCTCTTGGCTTGCTTCGCCGAGGCGTACCCGGACCGCCTCGAGCCTCTCGCGGCGGCTCGTGAGGTCGCGGCACGTCTCGGGGTACCGAGGGCGATGTGGTGGTCCGATCGCTTCCGGCGCGCGGGGCTCATCGAGATGTGCCCGCTGCTAGCAATCGCGCGTGACGAGACGCTCGAGCCTCTGTTCAGATTGCTCGCCGCCGCCGGCGGCTATCTCTCATTCAAGGACCAGCGCCTAGTCCCGCCGGCACGCCTTGCTCTTTCGGCGATTGACGCTGGCGAGCGCCGAGGGGCTATAGAAAACGTGCATGCGGTCTCGCCGGAGCTCGCGAAGCTGATTGTCAGTAGTACTCAGGCTGTCCAGCTCTCGAGAAGTGGCGTCGGCCTCGACGGCTATCTCACCTACTCGACCCGCTCGCACGCCGGTGGCGCCCCCGTGGACCCCGGAGCCCTACCCCTAGACGACGCTACCGTGCACGACCTCGTTGGCGAAGACGTGCTCTGTGCTGTTCCCCATGGTCGTGCACCGGCGGTGCTTCGCGAGTGGGCGCGGGTGATCTGCGAAGGCGGACGTCTCAGGCTGAGCGTGCCGAATCTTGCAGCGCTGCCGGGACTGATCGCGAGCGGGTCTCCCGCTGAGCTACGCCGTGTCGTCTACGGCGGGAGGCGTTTCGGCGATGACGGCCTCGGTGAAGCCAACGCAGACGCCTGGTCAACGAGCGAGCTCGAAGCCTGCCTCGAAGATGTCGGCTTCATCGTCGAGCAGATCGACGCGAGCACGTCTATATCGGTCTCAGCCCGGCGCGCACCGGTGGTCTCGAGGCGGGCGAGCACGGCCCCGCTGGCGGTCTGTGTTGTCGTGACCGCATCCTGCGGCTCGGAGGAGCTGTTGGTTCAGCTCCGGGCGTTGTCGGGGACCGAATGCGGGGTCGACTTTGAGACTGTCGTGTTCGTGAACGGCCCTGATGACTCCTCTTGGGCTCTCTGCTCGGGCCTCGAGGGCGACGTGACGACGGCTCGCAGCACCATCTGCCTGGGCGCGGCGGCGGCAGTTGACGAAGCGGCGAGGCTCGCCCGGGCCCAGACCATCGTCGTCCTCTCGAGTCGCGCGCGGCCGCTCGACGGCTGGCTCGCACGCCTGGTCGCCCCCCTCGCGGACCCGACCGTGGCGGTGAGCGGTGCCGCCGTTGTCGACGAGCGCGGCCTCGTCGTCCACGCTGGCTTCGACCTCGTAGGGGACGCCGTGACCCCGAGCCTTGAGTGTGTTGCCCGCTCAGGCTACCTGCGCGCCGAGGTTGCACTGGTGGCTGATTGCGAGGTCGACGCGGTGGGGGCAGAGGCCTTCGCGTTGCGACGCGAGCTATGGGATGAGCTTCGTGGGCTGCATCCTGGGTGGTCCGAGGCTGACGCCGTGATCGACCTGTGTCTGCGGGCGCGCACTCGCGGTTTGCGCTGCGTCGTACCTGCAGGTTGTGTCATAAAGGCTGACGCGCCGGCGAAGGACCCAGAGAGTCGCGAGCGCTTGGCGTGGCACTGGGCAGGGCGCACGAGTTTGCGCCAAGCGCGCCTGGCGCGGGTCTCGGCCTCGAGTCTCATGCCGTCCTCCACTCTCATCGAGCGCGTCTCGAGTGTCATGGCCGTGCCGGCCAAGCCCAGACAAGGGGGCTTGAACCTCGTCGGTGACTTCGCCGAAACCCGCGTCCGCTCCTACGCCGCCGCTCTGGCGGGCTCGGGGACGCCCTTGTCACGCCTGGACTGGGCTGGAGGCGTCCCTGTCCCCGTTGGCGATGACGAGCCGTTCGCGTACGCGACGACTCTTCTCGCTCTTGACGGAGACCAGCTCGTCGACTACGTGGGAGAGGTCGGGATCGACTCGTTGCGGGACCGGCGCACGATCATCGCTTGGGAGTGGCCGCTTGCCGATGCCCCATCCGGGGCTGCGGCGCAAGCCGCGATGGTGGGCGAAGTTTGGGTGCCGAGCTCGTTCGTAAACACCGCCCTTCACCGGGTCGCGCCGCGCCCGGTCCTCGTGGTGCCGCCCGCGGTCGTGGTCCCGAGCAACGTTTCGAGAGCCGAAGCTGGGATCCCCGACGGCTTCGTGTTCGTTGCCGTGGGGCGTCTCGGGCGCTGCCGTCCCGGCGAAGTCGCCCTCGTCAATCCTCTAGGCGCGATCGAAGCGTTCAAGATGGCCTTTGCCCCCGGTTGTGGTCCGTTGCTCAGCGTTGTGCTGCAGGGCCGCAAGACCGCAGCCACGGCCGAGGCGTGCAGGCTGGCGGCACAGGAGCGCCCGGACGTCACCGTGAGCGAGACCGATGACCCGGCGCTCGCAGATGCTGCGAGCGTGACGGGCGACTGTCTCGTCTCCCTGCACCGGGCGAGCGCGTTCGGGCCCGATCTCGCGAGGGCCTTAGCCGTTGGCTGCCCCGTCGTTTCGACCGCTTACGGCGGCCCGATGGACTTTCTTAGCGAGCAGTGCGCCGGGCTTGTTCCGTACACCATCGTCAAAAGTGCCGCCGCGACTTACCCGTTCCCTGCCGGGACCTCCTGGGCCGAGCCCGATCTCGACGCGGCCGTTTCCTGTTTGCGTTCGGTGTACGAAGACCTGTCCGAGGCACGTCGCAAGGCATGGCTCGGGCGCCCCGGCGTGATTCGCCGTTCCGGCCCGAAGGCGGCAGCCCGGGCTCTGCGCCGCCAGCTCGGCGAACCACCTTTTGTCGTTCCACAAGCACGCGACCGACACCGGATTGGCGCCGCTCGCTAGCGGGCCGGCGCCACCAAGGGGGTTGTACAAGGTGAATTCCGAACCTCACGACAAGTTTCTCTCCATATTGTCACTGAGAGTGACGAAGCCACTACTATTCGCGCGAAAGGAGTGCTATAAGTGTTCGCAGGGTTTGCGCGCCGTTGGCTGATGGCCTTGCATACCCAGCTCTGTAGCAGGACCCGAACAAGCGGCAAAGGGCTCAGCCACGTGGTGGCAGATTCAAAGGAGGAGCCTGAAATGGCGGTTCGAACGCGATCGGTTTGCTCCCGACACAAGACGCTCGACCAGATCTGGGCCAGGTACACGAGCGACAGGAGCATCGTCTACCGTAACGAGCTCGTTGTCGCCTACCAGGCGCTCGTCAACGAGACGGTGCAGCGCCTCCCGGGATACATCGTGTCTTACTGGGACCCCGACGACCTCCGCAGCTATGGGCAGGACGGCCTCGTCCGGGCGATCACGCGTTGGGATGGCTCTGACAACTCCAAGTTCGAGCCGTACGCGCGACGCTGCATAAGAGGCTCGATCTTCGACGAGCTGCGCCGGCTCGATTGGATGCCCCGCTCGGCTCGTCGCCGCGTGATCGATTACCGGACGACCTATGATTCGTTGGTCGTCGAGCTCGGCCGCAACCCCAGGCCGGAGGAGGTCTGTGCGGCCATGGGGCTGACAGGGCGCCAGGCCAGCGAACTGATGAGCGAGCTCAACGCCTCGCAGTTGTTGCATCTGGAGGGCAGGCCCCCCTCCCAGTCGCGAGGAGACGGGGCATTTCTGGACGTCCTGAGCGACGACGGAGCCGAACCAGAAGCCGAGATCATGGCCTCGGCCGAGCTCGAGGCTCTCAACGAGGCGATGGCGACACTCGGATCACGTGAGCACACGGTGCTGTTCCTCACCTTTTTCGGTGGCCTCACGCAGGAACAGATTGGGCGCATCATCGGGGTGGGGGGTCCGCAGGTGTGCAAGATCCACGGTTCTGCGATTCGCAAGCTGCGTTCCGTCCTCGGTTCGAGCCGGACCGGCACGGAACACGCTCTCGCCTCTTGATCCGCCGTGGCCACTAAGAATCTTTTCGTGCACTTTGGCCGGAGCGGCGGAAGATGATGACCGTCGCGGATGCCCCGATCCGGTCCTCGCTCGTTTCCGAGTGCGCCCGCTACCGCTACCAGATGACCGAGGAATGGGGACCGGGGGACCGCTCCATCGCCTGGGTCATGTTGAGCCCGCGGAGGATCGACGAGGTGGCGGACCGCACGGCCGAGCACGTGGGCGCGTTCTCCCGCCGTTGGGGCTACGACCGGATGACCATCGTCAACATCTTCGCCGCTCGCGTGCTCGAGCCTGAGGAGCTGGCAGTCACCGAAGATCCTGTCGGGCCAGAAAACCGGTGGTTCGTGCACCATGCCGTTACCGACTCCGAGCTCGTCATCGTGGGTTGGGGTGACGGGATTCGCTACGCGAGATCGCGACCGGGCACGCTCGAGGAGCTAGCCGGACTTCGCCGCGCCAATGCGGCCATGCTCTGTTTCGGCCTCACCGAAGCGGGAAATCCGGTCCATCCCGCCACGG
Source organism: Acidimicrobiales bacterium (assembly GCA_049514105.1). Classification (GTDB taxonomy): domain Bacteria; phylum Actinomycetota; class Acidimicrobiia; order Acidimicrobiales; family Bog-793; genus Fen-455. The sequence continues at coordinate 33,117 of JBEKVJ010000007.1, read as the reverse complement.
TCCCCGTATCGGCTATCCCGATCGTCTGGACGGTCACCTGAGGTACTTTCAGCCGGCTTAACGTTCCGGTCCTGGCGGGATTTGGTCCCCTCGCTCATGTAGCTCTCGGAGAGCCCAATCGCCAAGGTGATCCAACCCCATTAGCCTGAGGGCCATGAAAGGCACGGCCGGGCCGGGCATGCGCCTGTCTCGCGATCCGGTGGCTGGCCGAGCGCTTCCCCCATGGTGCGGGCAGGGGACGAACAAACCGCTCTCAAGTGGCGCTCGGACGCACTCGGGACCTGGCGCCTGGCCTCACGAGCTTTGAAAGCCTCATCGCCCCAACTGACCGACAGCCAGGCCCGTTCACGACGGCGCTGGCTCGTCGCCGGGATCCTGGCGGTCTGGGGCCCCGGTCTCGTCGTGATGCTCGCGGACACCGACGCGGGCAGCCTGATTACAGCAGCCCAGTCAGGTTCGGAGTGGGGCTACAGGATGGTGCTCCCCCAGCTTTTGTTGATCCCGGTGCTCTATGTCGTCCAGGAGATGACGGTTCGCCTCGGCATCCTCACGAACATGGGTCACGGCGCTCTCATCCGCCAGACTTTCGGCCGGAAGTGGGCGCTCCTCGCCGGTGCGCCGCTGTTCGTGTCAGGTGTCGGGGCCCTTTTCACCGAGTACGCCGGCGTCGCCGGGGTGGGAGAGCTCTTCGGAGTCCCACGCACCGTGACGGTCCCGGTCGCGGCCGCGTTCTTGATAGGGGTCTCCATGACGGGGAGCTACCGGCGTGCCGAGCGCATCGGGATCGCGCTCGGGCTGGCGGAGCTGGTCTTCTTTCCCGCTGTTCTGATGGCCCATCCGGACCTGTCCGATATCGGCCGGGGCCTCGGCCACCTTCCGCTTGCCAACAGCTCGTACCTGTTCTTGCTGGCTGCCAACATCGGTGCGGTGATCATGCCGTGGATGATCTTTTACCAGCAGGGAGCGGTCCTCGACAAGGGGCTCAAGCCCATCAACATCCCGAGCGAACGACGCGACACTGCCGTCGGGGCGGGTTTGACCCAGCTCATCATGATCGCAGTCGTGCTCACCTTCGCCGCCACAGTCGGGCGTTCGCACCCGGGTGTGACACTGCGCACCGTTACCGACATGTCATCGGCGCTACGTCCCTTCGTCGGCGCCATCGGAGCGAAGGTCCTCCTCGGCACGGCCGTGCTCGGCGCCGCCCTCGTCGCGGCGCTGGTCGCATCCTTGGCCGGTGCCTGGGGGATTTCCGAGGTCTTCGGGTGGGCGCACACGCTCAACGAGCGGCCGGACCGCAACACGGCGAAGTTCTACATCACCTACTGCCTCGCGCACGTTCTCGGCGCGGTCATCGTCTTGTGCAGCTTGAACCTGGTCCGCCTCGTCATCGACGTCGAGGTCATGAATGCGCTCTGCCTGCCGATCGTGCTCTGCTTTCTGCTCCTGCTCGAGGCCAAGGCCCTGCCCGCCGAGTACCGCATGCGCGGCACCCGCCGGGTTGTCACGACGGGGCTCTGCCTGCTAGTGGTCGCCTTCGGCTTCTACCTTGTGCCCGCGACGCTCGGGTGGCTCTAGCGTCGGTGCGCGGTGGTGTCTGGCGCGTCTGCGGCGGAGTTCGTCGCGGGCAAGCCGGCGCCCGAGCGTTGGTAGCGTGCTCGTCATGCCGATCGCGGTCTCCTCTTTCGTCCTCGACACCTTCGACGAGGACCCTCCATTCCTGGAAGATCCCGGCGTGCACTACGCGAGGATCCGTATCGCCAAGACATTCCAGGGTGACATCGAGGCCAGAAGCACAGTCGAGATGTTGTCGGTGCGCGCCGAGAACGGCGGCGCTGGCTACGTGGCCGTGGAACGGATCTCGGGCTCGGTGCACGGCCGGGCGGGCAGCTTCGCCGTCCTGCACGTCGGCACCATGGTCGGCGAGACCCAGTGGGCGAGATGGCCGCTCGTCCCGGGCTCGGGGACCGGGATCTCGCCCGAATCACCGGTGAGGCCCGGATAGAGATCGCGCCCGACGGCACCCATCAGCTCCATCTGGACTACGAGGTCGTCTGAGCAGGTCGATCAGCACCTCGGTGCACAGCCAGGAATGCCATGGGCCATCACGAGATCAAGGTTGGCTCTTCGACAAGAAAGGAAAGGTCGAAACGATATGACGGGCTCTCTAAGAGCAGAGACGATTAATGTCACCGGCCACGGCGGCGACGAGATCGAGGCTTATCTCGCCCAGCCGCTGGAGGAGGGCCGTTTCGGTGCGGTCGTGGTGATCCATCACTTGCCAGGCTGGGACGAAGGCACCAAGGAGATCACCCGCAAGTTCGCCGCCCACGGCTACCTGGCCATCTGCCCGAACCTCTACAGCCGTGAGGCACCAGGTGCCGCCCCGGACGACGCGGCTGCTATCGCACGTTCGCGCGGCGGCGTGCCTGACGAGCGCCTTGTCGGGGACATCGACGGGGCGATCCGTCACCTGAACTCGCTCGCGAACTCAAACGGCCGCGTGGGCACGATTGGCTACTGCTCTGGCGGGCGCCAGTCCTTCCTGGCAGCGTGCAGCCTCCAGCTCGACGCGGCAGTGGACTGCTATGGGGCGTTCGTCGTCGGGACCCCGCCTGAGGGCATGCCGTTGAAGATCGGCCCGATCGTGCACATGACAAAGAACCTCTCCTGCCCGCTTCTCGGACTCTTCGGTGCCGAGGACCAGTACCCCTCGCCCGCGCACGTCGCGGAGCTCGAAGAGGCCCTGAAGCAAGCCGGCAAGACCTACGAGTTCCACAGCTACGAGGGCGCCGGCCACGCCTTTTTCGCAACCGATCGCCCGAGCTACAGGCCCGAGACCGCCAACGACGGATGGCAGAGGATCTGGGCGTTTTTTGGCCGCTACCTCGCCGGCGGCGAGTAGAGCCGTCATGTGCACCTACCAGAGCGCGAGGCTCGAGCTCAACGGCTCGGGCAAGGGGCCCGAAGGCTGGTTTCCGATCTCGGACGCGACGGTCTATTTCGACCATCCAGTCCACTATCCCGCCGAGCACAGCTTGAACATCGACTTTCTCAACTTCGACGGCGCGACTGCCCGCAGGGTCGCGGTCGAGCTCGACACAGGCTCGGCCCGCGATCTGGCCCGGGCGATCCTCGAAACACTCGAGACTGCGGGCGAGGCTTAAAAGCCTGGCGCTTCACTCGGGAGCGTAGATGTCGATACCGTCGAATTCGCGAAAACCGAGCTTGCGATAGAGGCGGGCCGCGTTTACCGAGTCGGTTTGCAGATGGGCGAAGCAGGCACCTGCGCCGAAGCCGAGACCTACCAGCCAGCTCACAAGGGCGGCCGCGATACCCTTTCGGCGCGCCTTTTGGACGACCCCGATCCCGCCGATGTAGAGGCTCTCACCTGCCGCTCCGTCGCATATCGTGCTGTAGCCTCCCGCCACGGCCTCACCGTCGAGCGCGCCGATTACGACACGCAGCTCGTCCAGTCGACAAAGCGGACCGAGCCACGCCCGCGCTGCGGCCGGGTCAGAGCCAAAGGCGTTGTTGTCCACAGCGACGACGGTTTCGATGTCGTCGGCTCCAGCTCTGCGCAAGATGAGGCCTGCGGGTGCCGGGGTCCCGGAGAAACAGGCGGGTGTCGCAGCCATGAGCCGTTGGCTCAAAAGGCGACGGCCATGAGGCCAGGGCGAGCCGGAGGGCACGATCATGCCCCAAGGCAGGCCGCGTTCGGCGTACCAAGCCCGGGCGGTGCTGACGTCGGCTAGCACCGGGTCTGTGACGCAGGCGGTATTGAGGTAGGCGTAGGAGAGCCCGCTCGCCATGAGCCTCCATCCGGGAAACTCGGCTGCGCCGCCGCCTTGCGGCTCTAGAAGACGGCCGTAGCTCTGCCAGGCATCGGCGTGGGCGGCGAAGACCCGCCGCGAGTCGATCTCGCTCAAGGGCCGGGCGCTATGGCGCCACTTCGGGCCTGCGGGCTTGGAGCTCGGTGAGCGCCGAGTCCGGGACGTAGAGGTCGCCGGTCCCAACGCCGACGGCAAGCTCGGGTTTGAAGCTCCCATGGAAGTCCGAGCCCCCTGTCGCGACGAGGTCGTGCGTGCGCGCCATCTCCACGAGCACGGCCCTTTCGTCGGGTGAATACCGTCCGTAATAGCACTCCATCCCGACAAGGCCGACCTCGGCGAGCTCGCCGACGGCGCGATCGAGGGCGGCTGGCTCCAGGCCGAGCGAGAACGGGTGGGCGAGCACGGTCACTGCCCCCGAAGCGCGGGCAGTGGCGATGAAGCTGGCGGCGTTGATGCGAGCCTTGGGGACATAGGCCGGCGCGCCCTTGGAGAGCAGTCGCTCGAAGGCGTCTTGGATGCTCGTGGCGGCTCCGTTGGCGACCAGCACGGAAGCGAAATGGGGCCGCCCGATGACCGAGCCGCCGGCTGCGGCCCGGACCTGTTCGAAGCTGACGGGCAGTCCCAGCTCCCGCAGACGTCGCACGAGCTTCTCGTTGCGTGTCGAGCGGTCCTGGCGCAGGCGCGCGAGCTCAGTTGGCAAGGGCCCGTCATCGGGCTCGGCGAAGTAGCTGAGGACGTGCATCGCCCCAGGCGAGAAAGCGCACGAGACCTCGCAGCCGTTCACCAAGCTGATCCCGAGGCTTTCGGCCCGCGCCCGCGCCCGCGTGAGGCCCTCCAGGCCATCGTGATCGGTGAGAGCCACCGCGCTGCAACCGACGGCCGAAGCCAGCTCAACGACCGCTTCGGGGGTCTCCGACCCGTCCGAGCAGGTGGAGTGCGTGTGGAGGTCGATCACGCCGCCGAGCGTACCGTCGCCTGGTTCTTCCGGCCGGCCCCAGCGAGCGGCCGTTGGCCTCCAGCTAGGTTGGGGGACGACCAGGAGGTCGCGCGAATGGGAGCGGTCGCCGTTCGAACCGAGGGACTGTCCAAGTACTACGGCAGTGTCCGTGCTCTCGAGGATCTCCACCTAGACGTCGCCGAAGGCGAAGTCGTGGGCTACCTAGGCCCGAACGGGGCGGGAAAGACGACGACGATCCGCCTCCTGCTCGGCTTGATCCGCCCGAGCGCTGGCCGGGCCGAGATATTCGGGCTCGACTGCCAGCACCAGGTCGTGGAAGCTCACCGGAACCTGGCCTACGTGGCCGGAGAGGCGAGCCTATGGCCGTCGCTCACCGGCGCGGAGACCCTTCGCCTACTCGGACGGGTGCAAGGCCGCGTAGACGACGCCTACCGGGACGAGCTCGTCTCACGTTTCGACCTGGACCCCTCCAAGAAGGTACGGGCCTACTCCAAAGGCAACAGGCAGAAGCTGATCCTGATCGCGGCTCTTATGACAAGGCCAGCCCTGCTCGTGCTCGACGAGCCGACGAGCGGGCTCGACCCTCTCATGGAGCAAGCCTTCCGCCAATGCGTCCACGAGGCGCGCAACCGGGGCCAGACGATCTTCCTCTCGTCCCACATCTTGAGCGAGGTCGAGGCTCTGTGCGATCGGGTCGGGATACTTCGCGCCGGGTTGCTCGTTGAGATGGGGACCCTGGCCGAGATGCGCCACCTTTCCGCGCTCACGGTCGAGGCCACCTTCGAGGCCGAGGTGCCGGACCTGTCCCGTGTTCCGGGCGTGAGTGCGATCGAGGTTGTGGGCCAGGTTGCCCGGTGCCAGGTACGAGGCACGATCGAACCGCTCTTGAAGGTGCTGGCGACTGCCGGCGTGCGCGAGCTGTTGAGCCGGGAGCCGTCGCTCGAGGAGATCTTCCTCGCTCAGTACGGCTCGAGCGGCGAAGAACCAGGCGGCGGGTCGGGCAAGCTCGGGCGGAGCCAGGATCGTGCAGGCTGAGCTCGCTGTCGGTCCCGTCGTCTTGTCCGATCGCCTCGCCTCGACGGTGATCCTGCGCCGGACGGCGCTCAGGGCGGTACGTTCCGGGGTGCTGTGGGGCTACGTATTTGGGGCATACCTCGCAACCCAGGCCCTTGCGTACGCGTCTAGCTACAAGAGCCTCGCCTCACGGATCCGTCTTGCGGCCGAATTCGGCTCGAACGCCGGTGTCAGCGCGCTTGTGGGTCCCGCGCACGACATCGAGACGGTGCCGGGTTTCATGGTGTGGAAGTGCCTCGCAGTGCTGGCTGTCGTCGGCGCTGTGTGGGGACTGCTCACAGGCACCAAGGTCCTGCGGGGCGAGGAGGACGCCGGTCGGTGGGAGCTGTTGTTAGCGGGTCAGACGACGCGACGGGCCGCTACTTTGCAGACCCTGACCGGCCTCGGCTTTGGTGTCGTGGCGCTCTGGTTCGTCACAGCAGTTATCGCGACGGTCGTCGGGCATTCCTCAAAGGTCGGTGTCGACGTCTCTGGCGCTTTGTTCCTCGCCCTGGCAGTCGTCTCGGCGGCGGCAATGTTCCTCGCGGTCGGGGCGCTCGCGAGCCAGCTCGCCGCGACCCGCCGTCAGGCGTCTGGCTACGCCGGGGCAGTTTTGGCGGTGAGCTACGCCTTGCGCATGGTGGCCGACTCAGGCACCGGGCTCGGCTGGCTGCGTTGGACCTCGCCCCTCGGTTGGGTCGAGGAGCTCCAGCCGCTTACCTCGCCCCATCCCCTCGCCCTCATGCCGATGGCCGGGTTCGTCGGCCTGTTGGTGTTTGCCACCTTGCGCCTCGCGGGTGAGCGTGACCTCGGCGCCAGCACTTTCCCCGACCGTCCGAGCTCTGTTGCCCACACCCGGCTCCTGTCGAGCCCTCTGGGCCTCAACATCCGCATGTCCAGAGCGAGCCTTATCGGCTGGGGAGCCGGCCTTGTCGCCTACGGTCTCGTGCTCGGCCTCGTGGCGAAGTCGGCCGGGACCGCCATCGCGAGCTCGTCTAGCCTCACTCGGGCTTTTTCGCGTCTCGGGGCCATCGGCACCGAGGCATACCTGGGCGTGGCGTTCCTGCTGATGGCGATGCTGGTCGCCTTCGTCGCGGCCGGACAGGTCGGGGCCACACGCTCGGAAGAGGCAGAAGGGAGGCTCGACAACCTCCTAGTCCGGCCGCTCACTCGCTCGCGCTGGCTGGCGGGAAGGATGCTCGTCGCAACTGGCGTTCTCGTCCTAGCGGGCCTAGTTGCAGGCGTGTTCACCTGGCTCGGAGCCGCCAGCCAAGACAGCGGCGTGAGCTTTACCGCCGTGGCGGAGGCCGGTCTGAACGTGATACCGCCCGCTGTTTGCGTGCTCGGTTTCGGGACCTTCGTCTTCGGTGTCTGGCCCAGGGCATCGGCGATCGCCACCTACGGCTTGTTGGTCTGGTCGGTCCTTGTCGAGCTTGTTGGCGGGGTTGTGGGCCTGAACCACTGGGTTCTCGACACCTCGGTGTTTCACCAGATGGCGGCCGCGCCCGCGGTTGGCCCGGACTGGGAGACCAGCGGGATACTCCTCGCCGTCGGCGCTTTCGCGGCCTTCGCGGGCGGCCTCGGCTTTTGGCGACGCGACCTCAGCTCCGAGTGAGGGCGGTCCGGGCGCCTAGGAGCTGAGCGCCTCGCGCACAACCGCGCCGACCGCTTCGTGTTCGACGAGGAAGCCGTCGTGTCCGACGCTGGACTCGACGACGTGCACGTCACCGGCCCCGAGGATGTTCGCCAGCTCTAACTGCAGCTTGAGCGGGTAGAGCCTGTCCGAGGAGATCCCCGCAATTGTGACGTGTGCCCTGACCCGAGAAAGCGCCGCTTTGATGTCGCGATAACCGCGACCGGCGTCGTAGTGGTTCATCGCCTCGCTCAGTACGAGGTAGGTGTTGGCGTCGAAACGACCGATCATCTTGTCGCCGTGGTGCTCGAGGTAGGACTCGACCGCGTAGCGCCCGCCGGTTAGAGGCTCCTCGTCGTCCTGGGCCTGGTTGGCGAAGCGCTGCTGAAGCTCGTTCTCGCTTCGGTAGCTCACATGACCGATCCCCCGCGCGAGCGCTAGGCCGGCCAACGGGCCCTGTTCGGCGTCGTAGTAGTCACCGCCGCGGAAGTTCGGGTCGAGACGGATCGCCTGCTCTTGAAGCCAACAAAGGGCAATCTGCTCGGCGCTCGCCGCCGCGCCGGTTGCGAGCACGACGGCCCGTTCGACTTGACCGGGGTACTCGACCGCCCACTGCACGGCTCGCATCCCTCCCATGGAGCCACCGATGACGGCGAAGAAGGTGTCGATTCCAAGCTCGTCGGCGAGGGCACGCTCGACGGCGACCTGGTCTTTCACCGTCACGACCGGAAAGCGTGACCCGTAAGGCCTTCCGTCGGGCGCCCACGAGCTTGGTCCGGTCGTGCCCTGGCAACCACCGAGGACATTGGGGCAAATGACGAAGTAACGGTTGGTGTCGATCGCGGCGCCGGGGCCGACAAGGGGACCCCACCAGCCCGGGCTCGGATGACCAGGCTCCACCGGACCGCTCACATGCGAGTCGCCGCTCAGCGCGTGCAGCACAAGGACCGCATTGGATGCACGCCCGTCAAGCTTGCCCCATGTCTCGTATGCCACCGTGACCTCGCCGAGGCGTCCTCCGGCTTCGAGCTCCAAGGCGCCGCGCCTGCCGCGCCCTGTGCCGAAGAGCGAGACGAAGCTCCGCCGGCCGAGATCGTCTCCCGGCCGCCAGGCCCCGGTCACCGGGGTATACCCCACGGTGGTCGTCAGCTCAGGCGCCTTTTGCAGCTCGGAAGCCAGCCTCGAGATCGGCGAGGATGTCCGAGAGAGTTTCGAGTCCGATACATAGCCGGATCAGCTCAGGAGTGACGCCCGTTGTCACCTGCTCCTCGGCTGTGAGCTGGGAGTGAGTCGTTGTGGCGGGGTGGATCGCGAGGCTGCGGACATCGCCGACATTGGCGAGGTGGCTGAACAGCTCCAGGCCCTCGATGAATCGGCTCCCAGCTTCGGCGCCGCCTTTGATGCCGAAGGTGAGGATGGCACCACCGCCGTTGGGAAGGTACTTGAGCTGACGTGAGTGCCAGGCGCTCGACTCGAGGCCGGGGTAGCTGACCCACTCGACCTCGTCGCGCGCCTCGAGCCAGCGCGCGACCGCAACGGCATTGGCAACATGGCGCTCCATGCGCACGCTCAAGGTCTCGAGGCCTTGGAGGAACAAGAAGGAGTTCAACGGGGCGATGGCGGCGCCCACGTCGCGCAAATATTGCAGGCGGGCCTTCAAGATGTACTGCGCAGGGCGCAATCCCTCGGGCAGCTCCGAGAAGACGAGCCCGTGGTAACTCGGGTCAGGCTCGGTGAAATTGGCGAAGCGGCCGCTAGCGACGTAGTCGAATTTCCCCCCGTCGACGATGACGCCACCGATGGAAGTGCCGTGGCCGCCTATGAACTTGGTCGCCGAGTACACGGTGATGTCAGCCCCGTGCAAGAAGGGCTGGCAGAGATACGGCGTCGCGACCGTGTTGTCGATCACGAGGGGAATCCCGTTCTCATGAGCGATCGTCGACACGCCCTCGAAGTCGAAGATGTCCCCTTTCGGGTTTCCGATCGTCTCTGCGTAAAAAGCCCTTGTGTTCGGGCGGACGGCGGACCGCCAGGCGTTGAGGTCGTCAGGGTCTTCCACAAAGCTCACCTCGACGCCAAGTTTCGGGAAGGTGTAGTGCAGGAGGTTGTAGGTGCCGCCATACAGCGAGGCAGAGGAGACTATGTGCCCGCGGTTCTCTGCCAGGTTCAACAGGGCGATCGTTTCGGCGGCCTGGCCGCTTGCCACAGCGAGCGCCCCCACGCCGCCGTCGAGGGCGGCCATGCGCTCCTCGAAGACGGCCTGGGTCGGGTTCATGATGCGCGTGTAGATGTTGCCGAGCTCGGCGAGTCCGAAAAGGGCCGCAGCGTGCGCCGTGTCCCGGAAGACATAGCTGGTCGTCTGGTAGATAGGTACGGCTCTCGCGCCCGTCGTCGGATCGGCTACTGCGCCGGCGTGGATCTGGCGGGTCTCGAAGCCCCAGTCGGCCATGGCAACTGCCTCCTTCATATCGGGCCAGCAACGGGTCGCGTGACCTCGTTCTTGTGGCTGACGGTAGCCGCCTATAGATGACTGGTCAAGTCATGATTGCCTTCTGGATCACTAAGACATGAAAGACATCAAAACCATGAAAGTCCGCCCGGGAACCGTAGCCGATCGCGAATGGATCGGCCGCACGCTCGTAGAACGCTGGACCTCGACGGTGATCGTGACGCGTTCGCGGTCGTGTGACGCGGCCGAGCTTGACGCGCTCGTGGCGATCGACACGACAGGAGAGCGCGTGGGCCTGCTCACCTTCCGATTCGACGAGTCCGGACTCGAGGTCGTGACCATCGACTCGACGCGCCCCGGGAGCGGCATAGGCACGGCGCTTTTGGCCACGGCGGTCGACGTCGCGCGTGGAGCAGGTGCATCGAGGCTCTGGCTGATCACTACAAACGACAACCTGGACGCGGTCGCGTTCTACCAGCATCGGGGGCTGAGGACCGTGGCTGTTCATCGCGGTGCGGTCGATAAGGCCAGAATTCTAAAGCCCTCCATCCCGAGGATCGGGGCCTCCGGGATCGAACTGCACGACGAGATCGAGCTCGAGCTTAAGCTCGACGTCGTTGCGCGATAGCAACACAGCCTGAGAAGCGTTTACAGTCGTCGCGTACTGGTGAGAAACACCGAGCGTCCGGAGGGATGTGTGCTGCCTGGTTTTCTGATTTCGAGTCGGCCCGAGCGCGGCGTGCCTAAGGGACGCGCCCTGTTGCGGGTCCTTGTCACCGGCGGTCTCGCGCTCGCCGTGCTCATGCCCGCGCTGGCCGGCGCCTCGACGCTCGCACGGCGCGCGACCAGGACTCGTACGGGTGAGCCCGTCGTGTTCTCTACCTTGCCGTCCGGAGCGAGGCTCTTCGACGGGCAGTCGCTCGTGTCTCCCAACGGCCGCTTCAGCCTCGACATGCAAGCTGACGGGAACCTCGTGCTTTACGGGGCGGGCCTGGTCTTGTGGGACTCTGGCACGGTTGACGACGCCCCCGATTACGCCATCTTGCAAGGCGACGGAAACCTCGTCATCTACCAGGGCCAAAGGCCGATGTGGAGCTCGGGTACCGATCAAGCCACGCGTGGGGTATTTACCCTCACCGTCCAGGACGACGGCAACGTCGTGCTCTACTCTCCCGCCGGCAAGGCGCTGTGGAACACCTACGCCCAGGCCGGGGAGGGACTGCAGTACGGAGACTCGGGACCAGCGGTTCGCGAGCTGCAGGCTCACCTGAACATCCTCGGCTATTGGCTCGGCACCCCGAACGGGTACTTCGGCGATTCCACCCAGCAGGCCGTCTGGGCTCTCCAGAAGGCGGCCGACCTGCCTCGCAGCGGCTACATCACCGGTGCGACAGCAGTTGCCATCGCTAACGGTGTGGTTCCAAAGCCCCGCCCTGCGAGTGGAAACCTCGTTGAGGTCAACCTCCAGAACGACCTCGTGATGATCATCCAGAACGGCAAGCTTGCCTGGACGCTGAACACCTCTACTGGTGGTGGCTACACATACACCGACAAGACCGGCACTTCTGTCGCGATCACGCCTACGGGGGTGTACCACATCTTCTCGACGATCGACGGGCTCGATGTCGATTCGCTCGGGGCGCTTTGGCGCCCGAGGTTCTTCACCGAAGGCGGCATCGCGATCCACGGTGACTCCTTCGTGCCGCCCTACCCGGTCTCACACGGCTGCGTGCGCGTGAGCGACGAGGCGATCAACTGGATCTGGGCGAACAACATCATGCCCATAGGCGAAGAGGTCTGGGTCTTTTAAGCTGACTCTCTAGGCGCCGGTTTCGCGCGCAGCTGGAACTAGGGGCCAGGGCTCTTAACAGAGCGAGTGCCGACTGTGATCGGGTCATCGATCTTCGCGACCTCGGCACCTTCTAGGTCGCGCGGGCATCTTTGCTTCAGCAGCAAAGCAACGAGGAGCGCCCCGGCCAGCGCGACGGCACCACCGACGAGGAGCGAGACGGCGTTACCGCTCATGAAGGCCACTCGTGCGACATGAGCCAACGCGACGCCGCTCGTACCACCCAGGGCCCGGGCGACACCGAGAGCACCGCCGAGCGATCCGAGTATCACCTGGCTGGCCGAAGCCGGCACATGGCGAGCTGTGAGGATGCTTCTCATATGGTCCTGGTAGCGAGTAGAGAGCACACTTCCGATCACGGCCACACCGAGGGCGCCTCCCACCTGTAGCGCCACCGCGTTCATGGCCGATCCGACCCCGGCATCACCTCGGGGGACAGCTCCGACGACCGAGTTCGTGGCTGTCGGCAACAAAAGGCCGGCCCCGAGACCGACAAGGAGCATCCCCGGGATGAAGCTTAGGTACGTAGCGGTCGCGGTTGAAGCTGTCGAGTTCCAAACAAGGCCCGTCCCAATAGCCACAAGACCGGCTGCCACCGTCAGCCTGACCCCGATGAGGCGGGCGAGAACAGGGGACAAGGGCGCGCTCACCACGAGCAGGGCTGCTATCGGAAGTATCCTCAGTCCGGCCTGCAAGGGGGAGTAGCCAAGATCGAACTGCAGCAGCTGGGTCTGGAGGAAAAGCCCACCCAGCAGACCGAAGGCCCCGAGGCACTCGCTCGCGGCCGCGACGGAGAACCGGCGATCTGAGAAGTGACCGAGGCTCAGCATCGGGTGGCTGCTGCGCGATTCCCAAGCGACAAAGCCGGCAAGGACGGCGAAGCTGGCGAGCCCGGCGCCGATTACCGCGCCAGCGGTCCATCCCCTGGTCGGAGCTTCGATGATCGCCCAGAGGAGCAGCCCGAGCCCCGCGATTGACCACAGCGCCCCGGCCGGATCGGGACGGTCCGTCGCAGGGTTCTTAGAGTCGGGCACGAAGACGAGAGCACCCACGAATGCGGCGATGACGATGGGGATGTTGACCATGAAGATCGAGCCCCACCAGAACCTCGACAGGAGCAGGCCACCCGCGATCGGCCCCAACGCGATGCCGAGACCAATGGTCCCGCCCCATGCGCCAATGGCTCGCGCCCGCTGGGACGGGTCGCGGAATATCTCGTTGATGATCGAGAGCGAGGCAGGGATCGCCAAGGCTGCGCCGGCACCCATGACGCCCCTGAAGGCGATCAACTGTTGGACCGAGCCGGAGAACGCGGCTCCGATCGACCCCGTGGCGAAGATCGCGAGCCCGGTCAGGAAGAACCGCTTGCGCCCGAAGCGGTCCGCCAGACTGCCAGCGACGAGCAGCAGGCCCGCAAAGACCATGGCATAGGAGTCCACTATCCACTGCAGGTCCGTCGAGGTCGCGCGCAGGTCCTTGACGAGGGTGGGCAGCGCGACGTTGAGGATCGTGTTGTCGAGGTTGATGATCAGCGCTGACGCACACACGACCGCCAGGACCGCCCGATCGTGAACTCTCGATTGCCTCATCACGCGCCTTTCACTCTGGATACTCATCGGTATTGAATACTGATCAGTATGCTATGTGTCATGAGCGCTGTCAATCGGAATCCAAACGAGGCTGGCAAGCTGGCAAAGGCGTCGCCGCCGCTCGGCAGGCCAGTGAGCTCGCGAGCACCTAGGCCAAGGCGCGCGGATGTCCGGCGCCGACTCCTCGACGCGGCGTTACAGATCTTCGCCGAGCAAGGTTTCTCCGGCGCGAGTCTCGATGAGGTTGCTTCGGCGGCGGGACTGACCAAAGGGGCGATCTACTCCAATTTCGCCAGCAAAGACGAGCTCTTCTTCGCCATGATGAGCGACCAGGTTATGACCAGGATCGAGACAATCCGTGCCGTTCTCGGCGCGAGCGCCGCCGGTACCGACTCCAAACAGGCTCTGGTCGAGATCGGTCGGATGTTGACTGAAGCCTTCACCGAGCAGCGCGAGTGGGAGCTCGTCTTGTTGGACTTCTGGCGTCGGGCGGTCGCAGACGACGAGGTACGCCCCCAGTTCCTCGCTCACCGCCGGGCGTTGCGGGCGGCCATCGCCGAGAGCATCGAACAGGTGCTGGGCAGGTCTCCGGCGGTGAGCGGGCTGAGTGTGGAGGAGGCGGTGACTGTCGTACTGGCCCTGTTCAATGGCCTCGCCATCGAAAAGTACGTCGACCCCGACCTCGTAAAAGACGATCTTCTAGGCCGCGTGCTGGCGGTGCTGGCCAGCCTGGGCTGAGCCGGAGCGGACCCTATCGCCCCGAGGCCAGAAAGGTGATCAACTAGCGCGCAAGGACGCTGCGGTGGTCGTGGCGCTGACCGAGCACTGCGCGCGACGGGAGGGGAACAAGGGTGCTGAAGGCAGAATACGAACGACCGCTCGACGCGGCAGTCCTCGAGGCGAAGCGGTGGCTCGTGAGCCTTGACCAAAGGCCTGTCCGGCCGGACGCCGGCGCCAAGGCTCTGCTGGCGGCCTTCGACGAGGAGCTTCCTTTCAAGGGCGAGTCGCCCGAAGCCGTGGTCCGAATGCTCGCGGAGCGGGCTGGGCCGGGACTCATGGCGACGGGCTCGGGGCGCTTCCACGGTTGGGTTGTCGGCGGCGCCCTTCCTGCCGCGATTGCCGCCGACTGGGTAGTAAGCGCCTGGGACCAGAACGCGGGCATGGCAGATATAGCCCCCGCCGCTTGCGCCATCGAGCAGGTCACGGCGCGCTGGATCTTGGAGCTGCTGGGACTGCCCGCGACTTGCTCGGTCGGATTTGTCACCGGAGGCCAGATGGCCAACACCGTCTGCCTAGCCGCGGCGCGCGACTATGTGCTCGCTGCTCACGGGTGGGACGTGGAGGCGGACGGGCTCATTGGTGCTCCGCCGGTCACCGTCGTCGTGGGCGAGGAACGGCACAGCTCGATCGACCGCGCCCTACGGTTCTTAGGGCTTGGATCGCGCGCGGTCCGGACCGTCGAGGTCGATGCCGCCGGTCGTATCCTCCCTGGTGCGCTCGAGGCGGTCCTTTCCGCCGTGAACGGGCCGACGATCGTCTGTGCTCAGGCGGGCAACGTCAACGGGGGTGCCGTGGACCCATTCGGGTACATCCGCGACGTTGTCGACCGGCGGACGACCGACGACATCTGGTTGCACGTCGACGGGGCGTTCGGACTGTGGGCCCGCGCCGATCTGTCGCGCCGCCACCTCCTTGACGACGTCGAACGTGCCGACTCTTGGGCGACCGATGCCCACAAGTGGCTGAACACTCCTTATGACTGCGGGATCGCCATCTGTGCCCGGCCGGACGCGCAACGACGCGCAATGCAGGTCCGTGCGGCCTACCTACCTCCTGGCGACTACGCGGATGTTCGCAACCCGGTGGACTTCAACCCCGAGTTCTCACGGCGTGCTCGCGCTGTGCCGGTGTGGGCAGCGCTTCGCCAGCTCGGAGTCGACGGGCTGGCGAGGGTCGTCGACCGCTGCTGCGCGATGGCGGAGAAGTATGCGCTGCTGCTGCGCGACGCCAAAGGCGTCGAGGTCATGTACCAGGAGCTGAACCAGGTCGTCGTCCGTTTCTCGGACCAAGCCGGCGAGGTTGATGACGATCACACTCGCGACGTTGTGCAAAGAGTCCAACGTCACGGCACGTGCTACCCGACGCCGACGCTGTGGCGCGGGGTTGCCGCCATGAGGATCTCGGTCTGCAACTGGCGCACAGACGAGGAGGATGTTGAGCGTTCGGTGATCTCGATCCTGGCGGCGCACGTCGGCACCTAAGTACTCCGCCGTCACGCGCGAGAAAGGCCTCGTGGCGCCTCGTCGCCAACCTGAACGACGGCGGGGCGACGGGCAGCATGATCGCCACTGCGAATGGTCGCCGATCGACTTCTTCTGTCGGACGCCTCGGCGTTGTGACAACGATCTCCGGACACTCTCGCTGTGCTATCGGGTCCCTCCGGGCTCCGCTTCAAGGTCGTGCGGGTCGGGGCCGCGCATCCGACCAGCGAGTAACGCTCTCGGGGGCCACGCCCTGAAGACTCACTTCTCAGTGGTCGGGACCGGCATCGATCCGGTGACCTCGCGCTTTTCAGGCGCGCGCTCTACCAACTGAGCTACCCGACCGCTCGTCCCATCGCCGGGGCGGCCCTCCATATTGCCCCATCGGACGGCCCTGCACCCAACGGCACCCGGTTGCAGGTTCGAACGCGACCTCAAGCGGTGAGGCCCAACACCAGCGAGCGGACCTGACGGGATTTGAACCCGCGACCTCCGGCTTGACAGGCCGGCGTGCACTCCAGGCTGCACCACAGGTCCCGGCGGCCGGCAAGAAACTGCCGGCGGGAACGATCTGCTCTGCTATCGGACCGACAGCCTTAAGACGTCCGGCCCGACTGCGAGATCCTAGGCGATAACGAGAGGGTCGTGAGCTGCTGCTCCAAGGTGCCAACAGATGAGCTACTGGTTCTCGGCAATGACAAGGGCGAGGAGGAATCCGTCGTGGCCCTTGGAGCCGACGGTTTGAACCACCGTGGCGCTCACGCGCGGCTCGCTCGCCAGGGCGTCGACGAAGCGCTGCATTCCGCGCACGTCCGGATCGTCTGTCGCGGGGTCGACGAGCTTGCCGCCACGCACCGCGTTGTCGACGACAATCAGGGTCCCGATGTGCGACAACCGCAGCGACCAGGCGAAGTACTCCGTTGTGTTCGCCTTGTCGGCGTCGATGAACACGAAGTCGAAACCGGGCCCATTCTCGGCCGCGAGCCTCGGCAGACTCTCTGAAGCCGGTCCGACGATGATCCTTACCACGTCCGAAAGTCCCGCCCCGGCGATATTGGCCTCTGCGACCGCGGCGTGGCGCGGGTCCGCCTCGAGGGTTATCAGTCGTCCTCCCGGCCCAAGAGCACGGGCGAGCCAGATCGTGCTGTAGCCGCCGAGGGTTCCGATCTCGAGGACGCTTCGGGCCCTCGTGGCAAGCGCCAACAGATTCAGCAATTTGCCCTGGTTGGGTGCCACATTTATCGAAGGCAGGCGCGCGACCTTGCTGGCTTGCAGTGTTGCCTCGAGCGCGTCGTCGTGGGGGACGAGTCGGTCGACGATATAGCGGTCGACCTCCGTCCAGAGCTCCTGAGTCATCTGGCGGTTCTAGCGTCACTCGGTGCCCTAGGCACGCGGCGAGAGGCCTAAGTCCGACCCGGGCCGTCGTCAGGGCTGGTCGCCTCTCGATGTTGGCGGCTCGGACAGGACAAACAGGGCCTTGGACCCTAACGGACAGGTGGTCGGATTGCCTATTGTGAACGCATGGACTTGCGCGCCTCGCTCTCAACCGAGCGCGTGGGTCGTGCCAAGTTGCTCGGGTCGCTCACAGCCCGCGACCACGCCGAGTCGGGAGGTGACCGGTCATGACCGAGAACATCGGTGAGCTAGTCGCGGAGCATCCTCTTTTTAGCGGGTTGCCCATAGACGTTGCAGAGCTCGTCGGCGGCTGTTCGCAGAACGTGGCTATTGCCACAGGACAGCTCATGCTGGAAGAAGGTGAACCGGCACGCTCGCTGTTCCTGCTACGACGGGGCCACGTTGCCCTTGAGGTGCACGAGCCGGGTCGCGTGCCGCTTGTCATCGACCGGATCGGCCCGGGGGAGCCCGTCGGCTGGTCTTGGATGTTCCCGCCCTACAGGTGGAACTTCGACGCCCGGGCGCTCGAGCCTGTGGGTGCCATCTCGGTCGATGCCGAGTGCCTGCGCGCGAAGGCGGACGCGGACCCGGCTTTTGGCTACTTGCTCATGAAGCGGCTCGCCGCGGTCGTGCTCGACCGGCTCCAAGCGACCCGAATCCGCTTGCTTGACGTCTACGGCCGCGACGCCTACTAGTCGTAGCTAGGCGGGCGGGTAGACCCGCCCACGGATCATATGAATGGGCTCTCGGTAGTGCCTTCGAGGTCGGTACCCAACATTGCTTTCGCGCGGATTATCGCTTCGACAACGTCAGGGTTGTCCGGAGTGATGAAAGGCTTCACATATCGTCCGACATCGAGGATGAGGGCTACCGACTTATGCCGTCGCTGGGGGTCCAGGCTCGCCCAGTAGTGCGGGTTCGAGGTGCCCCATACCCTCATCTGTCCTTTGAACGTGCTCATCTCCACACGTCGGACCGAACGGATCTTGCTGTAGGGGATGCGCTTTGTGCCCCAGGGGAAGTAGTACCCACGGATCTGGATGCCGTCGTCCGAGCATTCGATCCAGCGGTCACGATATTGGCTCTCCATGGACGCTGCCTCCGGTCCTCGGCCCGTTATCTGGGCCTCATGGCAGTGAGATTACTGACACGGCTCAGAAACTGGGGCGCCTCAAGACCCAAGCGCGGTGGCCTGGCTTTAGTGGTCGTCGACAGCATGGTCGACGAGTTTGTGGTCGACGATGGCGACGGTGCCAATGTCGTAGAAGCGGTGCACCCCGTGGCGAGAGTTGCTAGATACGCCGCCACGAGCGCGGCAGGCTGGTGGGTGGTCCCCAATGATTCGCGAGTTTCAGATCTCGCGTTCGGGGACGACTGGTGTCCTAGGTGACGCGAGAGGACAGGGCGTCGGCGAAGTGGTGCTAGTACGAGAACTGCTAAGCGGGGCACCCACCTGGAAGCGACCACCGCTACGAGGCACCCTTCAGGGGTAAAGCACGAGTCGACACCTTCTCAAAGGTTCACCGGGCGACATGAGCCAAGTTCTCCGCATAGCCATATACCGGTTTCGAGCGACGCTCCGCCGTCGATGGGGCGGCTACCTGAGCGTCGCGGTCCTGGTCATGTTGCTCGGGGGCGTGGCGATGGCTTCGATCGCGGCGGCGCGGCGCACCCAGTCCTCGTACCCGACGTTTCTGGCCAGCACCGATCCTTCACAATTGACGGTCGCAGTAGGCAGCACCGGCGAGGCACCCTCGTCGTATTCCGCCGCCTTGACGTACAGGATCGCCCGCCTTCCGGACGTGAGGAGAGTTGCAAGCCTGTTGACACCAGCGATCGCTCCGCTCAATCCGAACGGCACTCCTAACCTCGGAGGCTCCAAAGCCAGTCTCGACCAGTTCGTTGCCAGCCCTGACGGCATGTTCATCACTCAAGACACCCTGAGCGTGATCGACGGCCGCCTGGCAAATCCGCAACGTGTCGACGAAGCGGTGATAACCGCGAGCGCAGCCCGCTTGGCCGGGCTGCACGTCGGCCAGGTGCTGCCCGTTGGCTACTACACCGGCGCCCAGATCGCGTCGCCAGGCTTCGGCAGTCCGCGTGTCCAGCCTCGCCTCAGGTTGAACGTGAAGTTGGTGGGGATAGTCGAGCTCAACAGGCAGGTCGTCCAAGACGACGTTGACCGCACCTCGGGCTTTGTGATCTTCACTCCCGCACTACTGCGGGCCGCAGGCGCCCTCTCGCCGGGAGGCCGGGTAGAGCTGGCCCCAGGCGCGCCCGTGCTTTACGGAGTGCAACTCGACCGGGGCGCGCTCGGAGGGGTGGTGGAACTGGAGAAGGACTTCGCCTCCGTCGCCCCGCCGGACTCGAGCTACACGTTCAACGCGACGTCTCGTGTTGTCACTGAGGTCGAGCTCGCGGTCAAGCCAGAGTCGGTCGCTCTCGGAGCCTTCGGAGCGATCGCCGGCCTTGTTGCGCTGGTCATCGGGGTACTGGCCATCTCGCGGCAAGTCCGTTATGACGAGGAGGACCGCCAGGTTTTGCGGTTCCTAGGTGCCGCTCCGGCTGTCACCGTCGTCGATGGACTTGTAGGTGTGCTCGCCTCGGTCGTGCTCGGTTCGCTTCTCGCGGCCGTTCTAGCAGTAGGGTTGTCTCCGCTCGCCCCGCTTGGCCCGGTGCGCCCGTTCTACCCAGATCCAGGCTTCGCCTTCGACTGGACGGTGCTCGGCCTCGGTCTGGGCGTGCTGGTCGTTTCGCTCGTCGCGGCTGCCGTCGCCCTCACCTATTCGAGAGCACCCGAGAGAGCGGCTCGCAGATCAAGGCGCACGGCACCGCGCGGTTCCGGGCTCGCCCGCCAAGCTGAGTCTGCGGGCTTGCCTGTGGGCGCCGTCGCCGGGATCCGGTTTGCTCTCGAGCCGGGCCAAGGTCGCACCTCGGTGCCGGTGCGCTCAGCGTTGGTCGGAACGATGCTGGCTGTGGCGGTGGTGACGGCCGCTCTCACCTTTGCGAGCGGTCTGAGCACGCTCGTCTCCGATCCGCCTCTTTACGGATGGAACTGGAACTACATGATCTCTACGACCAATGACGTTCCTCCACAGTCGATAAGGGCGTTGGATCACGACGCTGATGTTGCCGCGTGGTCTGGAGCGAATCTCATCCCGTTCCAGATCGACGGCCAGTTCGTCCCGACCGTGGTCGAGAACCCAGGCTCGCCGGTATCCCCACCGATCCTCTCCGGGCACGGCCTGAATGCCAACAACCAGATCGTGATCGGGTCCGCGACGCTGACCGCGCTGCGAAAGCGCGTCGGCGAGGTCGTCGAGGTCAGTTTCGGGATTCCCGGCGAGGCGCCCGCCTATATTCCGCCGACTCCGTTGCTCATCGTGGGGACAGCCACCTTCCCCGCCATCGGCTACTCGAGCCTCATTGCAGACCACCCGTCGATGGGCACCGGCGTATTGCTGTCTGCCGGTATCGAACCGCCTGCAATGGTGAAAGCCGAGACAGATCCGGACCCGATCCTCAACGGTCCGCAGTATGTGTTCGTGCGCCTTCGCGCCGGGGTTGGTCGGGAGGAAGGACTTGCCAACCTTGAGCGCATAGCAGCAGCCGCTAACAGGGCTCTTGGCGCCGACCCCAGAGCCGTCGGCAACGACCAGGTCGCCGTGCTCGGGGTCCAGCGCCCTGCTCAGATCGTCAACTACCGCAGCGTCGGCGCCACGCCGGTCTTGCTGGCCGCTGGGCTCGCGGCTGGCGCGATCATCGCCCTCGGTCTCACACTTGCCGCCTCGGTCAGGCGTCGTCGGCGAGACCTGGCACTTCTCAAGACGCTCGGGTTCACCCAGCGGCAGCTCTCGGCCGCGGTCGCGTGTCAAGCGAGCGTGGCTGCGCTCCTGGGCATCGTCGTGGGCATTCCGCTCGGCACCGTCGTCGGACGAGAGTTGTGGACGCTGTTTGCCCGAAACATCGATGCGGTGCCCGACCCGACTGTCCCGATTCTGTCCGTGCTCATCGTCGGTGTGGGAGCCCTCGTCTTCGCCAACCTGGTCGCGGCGCTCCCCGGGCGCAGTGCAGCCCGCACGCCCATCGCGCTCGTCCTCCGGGCTGAGTGACTCAGCGGGCTAGGTCACTCCTCGCGCCCGTCTCGATCACGTCACAGAACACGAAACCGTCTCTTTCGACGATCCGACCCGCCTCGACTGTGATCGGCGAGCGAAAACCAGGGCCGTCCCAGACGAATGTGTGGAACTCGCCGTTCTCGCCACAGGGATCCACCCCCGCCGGAAGCTGATCGAGCAGCTCGGCGTCGTAGGGCCGGCCGACGAACTCGCGACTCAGCTGGCCGGGGTCGACACAAGTGACGATCGCCTTCACGCCGGAGTCGAGGATCTCCCGGGCGAGGACATCAGTCGCTGAGTCCCAGAGAGGGAACACAGGCGAGATCCCCGTTCCATTGAGGCGCTGTTCTCGATATGCCCGTACGTCGCTCAGGTACAGATCGCCGAAGACGACCCGGGTGACGCCTTGTTCTTTGGCCGTCGCCATCGCCTCAGCCATGGCGGTTTCGTAGATCTCGTGAGGGCAAGGCGAAGGTATCTCGACGGCGACGAGAGGTAGGTCGAGGCGATCCGCCTGAGCTTCTAGCAGGCTGCGCCGCACGGCATGCATGGCGACGCGGTCAGCCTCGGCGTTCAAGGTGCACAGCAGCGCGGTGACCTCGAGCGTGTCGTCCGAGCGGGCCAGACGGAGCGCCATCGTGCTGTCCTTCCCGCTGCTCCAGCTCATCCATGCACGCGCCCGATCGGCCACGGTCCCAGTCTTGCCGAGCCGCTCGTGGCACCGCCTGGCGGCTGAGCGACGCCCTGGCAGTACTCGTGTCCTCGATCTGCGATGCCGACATGACGTGCACCCAGATGATCGGCGGGCTTGCAGTCTTTGGCGTCCTGGCTCTGCTCGTCCCTGCGGGCGTGAGCCCCGAGCCAGTTCGGCGAAGCGCGTACGCGACGACAACGTGAGAGCGCCGAGTCATAGAGCGCCCGGAGCGCTCCTCACGCGCGTCGACCGTGACCCGCTCGACTCCTGCTCACCTAGCTTCAGGTTGTTGATCTCCGGCTGCCGCCGAGTGTTTCTGCCCTCCTGAGCACAGATGCGTCGGGTGTTGTTCCACCGGCCGCGGACGGACCGCATTGCCGCGGAGCCTGTAGAGAATCTCCCATTCACAAACTTCATGGACCATCTATGGGAGGTGTCCTCTTTGTCCGCCATGATGGTCCATGTCCGGGATCGGCCGGATCGGAGGTCGCATGGCTGAGAGTGAACTCGACAGGTATCCGTCATTCCTGGGCCTTCTGCCCCCTGGCGCGGTCATCGATGACGACGGTGAACTCGTTGTCGCAGGCTGTCGCTTAAGCGAGCTTGCCGCCGCGTACGGGACGCCCCTCTATGTGGTGGACGAGGGGGCTCTCCGGGTTCAGGCTAGAGCCTTCACGCAGGCGCTCAAAAGTCGCTGGCCCAACTCGCGAGTCGTGTTCGCCTCCAAGGCGTTCCCTTGCACAGCGGCCTACCGCCTGATGGCCGAAGAGGGACTCGGCGTCGACGTGGCCGGAGGCGGTGAGCTCGCCATGGCGCTCGCGGGCGGAGTGAGCCCCGCACTCATCGTCCTGCACGGCAACGCCAAGTCCACCGACGAGCTCTCGATGGCACTCGATGCCGGCGTGGGCACTATCGTCATCGACAACTTCGACGATATCGACCGGCTCGAACACATGGTGGTCTCCGAGCAAGCAGTGCTCATTCGAATCATTCCGGGCGTGCGGCCAGACACTCACGAGGCGGTCTCCACTGGGCAGGCGGGATCGAAGTTCGGGCTCACAACCGCCGACGCACGCGTTGCCATCGCCCGGCTACGGGCAAGCGACCGTCTTCGTCTCGATGGGCTTCACATGCACATCGGCTCGCAGGTCCTAAGTACCGAGCCGTTCGCGCGTGCAGTCGAGGCGCTCTGCGACCTCGGAGAGTTCGACGTCTATGACCTCGGGGGAGGGCTCGGCGTCCGCTACAGCTACAGCGACGATCCGCCGAGCCTAACGGAGTGGATCGATGCCCTCGTCGGGGCTGCTCGGGGCCTCCTGCCAGCCAGCGCGCAACTTCTGATCGAGCCCGGCCGCTCGATGGTTGCGCGCTCGGGTGTCACGCTCTACAGCGTGCTCTCGGTCAAGCGCGGCGAACCGAGTTTCGTGGCTGTCGACGGCGGGATGGGCGACAACTTGGAAGTGTCGCTCTACGGCCAGCGCTTCGAAGCGAGCGTTGTCAACCGCGTCGGCGGTGGGACGCCGGTCGAGCTCGTCGGGCGTCACTGCGAATCCGGCGATCGCCTCATCTCTGGAGTGCCTTTGTGCTCCCCTGTTCCTGGAGACATCGTGGTCGTGGCCGTGACTGGGGCGTACTGCTTCACGATGGCCAACAACTACAACGGCGCCCTGCGGCCCGCAGTGGTGTTCTGTCGTGAGGGCACCGCCGAGCTGCGTGTTCGCCGGGAGACGCTCGCGGACCTTCTGGTTCGGGACGTCCTCCCCGCTTGATCGTGACCAGGGATGCTGGACCCGGTGCGACCTGCTGAACAGCCACGAGCGCCGATCGCACGCGGTGGGTGTCTTATGCAGCGTCGCCATTGCGGCGTTTCAGCCGGAGGTTCATTCATCTATCAGCTCATCTTTAGGCTCACTCTTGTCGGTGAACAAGGCAGTGAGCGCCGTGCTCTCACAACGGCTCTTGGGCACCTCTTCTTCGGCTAAGCTGAGTGGCTGATGAAGCTCCTGGAAGGTGCACGGGCGCGCATTCCTCAGAAGTCCTCGCTCTATGTTCCCTTGATATTGGGAACTGTCTTTATGCTCCTTCTTATTCTGCATTATGACGTTAATACTCCTAACGAGGACGAATGGGACCTGGTCCCGCTCTTTCAGGCAGCGAGTAATCACACGCTAGGTCTCGCGAACTTATGGGCACAGCACAATGAGCATAGGATGTTCTTCCCAACCCTCGTGCTTCTTGGCAATGCCTACGTTACTCGTTGGAACACGATAAGCGAGTCCCTTCTCTGCCTGCTATTTGCATTCATCAGCGCGGCGCTTCTCCTTGTAATGCTTGGCCAGTCGCTCAGGCAGAAATCCGTTGGCGTAATTGCTGCCGCGCTCGTAGCCGCATGGTTCTTCTCACCGGTACAGTGGGAGAGCTGGATGTCTGGCTTGTATCTTGAGTGGTTCATGTGCGTCACGGGCGCTCTTGCGGCCATCTTCCTGCTTCTCAAGGTTCTGGACGCCACAACTAGAGGCCGCCGGTGGGTCCTGATGGTCTTCGCCGTTTTGGCAGCCATAGTCTCCAGTTATTCACTGGCTAACGGACTGCTCGTGTGGATCGTTGGCGTATTGATGCTGGCGATAGGCAAACAAAGTCGCGGTTTGGTTCTTGCTTGGCTCGTGACCGGCGTATTGACGGCCGCGCTGTACTACTACAACTATGTCCAGCTGCCGACACCAACAGGAACTGCGAGCGCTGTACTTCGACATCACCCGGTCTTGTTCGTTGGGTTTGTCGTAGAATTCATGGGTGCAATAGTGGGTTCGGACAAGGGCAATCTGCAGGCGCCAGGAATAGTTGGGTTTCTATTGTTGCTTTGCCTTATTCCTTTGCTCTACGTGGTCTGGCAACGAAGAAAGGAGGTGCGGTCGTACCTTCCTTGGCTTAGCGTAATCGCATTCGCGCTACTCAGCGACGTCTCCGTTGCTTACGGGAGGCTCGGCTTCGGAGTCACCTTTGCATTGAACAGCCGCTACTCAGCCTTCTCGCTGCTCTATATCATCGGCGTACTCGGTTTGGTATTCACTCTGGTCGCCCGAAGTCCTGACCTGAGCCAGAGAAAGACGCGCCAGTGCGCGTGGAGTATCGCGTTGGTATGTCTTCCTCTCTTGATGTCGAGTTACAACGTTGGCATACGTGGCTTTCAGAAGCAGTCAGCGTATTTGGAAGGGACGAAGGTCTGCACTTCCAAGCCGTACCCCTCTGACGCTTGTTTGTGGAAGACCTATCCCGGTCCTCAGATTGTGCGGCCGCGGCTGACGTACATAAAGGACAGGGGCTGGGCAGGTTACTCCGAGGGCACCGCCAGCAAAAGTACGAGTCGTGCAGCCGTAGGCCAGGTCGCGGCGCACCTTGCGTCACCGGTTACGGGATAGCTCGCGGGCTGAGGACAGCTTTCGGTGAGACTGACGGCGCTAGTGGTCATGGTGGCTTCGAAACGCCGGATCATATGGGGCTGCGGGACTCGCGCTCGGGGACACGGGAAGCTTTCAGACCCGGGTGCGCTAGCGCCGCACTCTGTGCCAACTTCGCGAACCGGAGCCGGGACCGGACCGTGAGCCGGCCCAGCGACGCCCGCATAGCGGCCCACGGGAAGCGTCGCGTTAGTCAACACCTAAGGCATCCACCCTCACCCAGCACCCCCAACGGGATTCGAACCCGTGTTTCCGCCTTGAAAGGGCGATGTCCTAGGCCGCTGGACGATGGGGGCTCGACCCGAAGGGTGAAGCGACCAGGCCGAAGTAGCAAAATATCAGTCCGCGGCCTCCGCTCCCGAATCGTTCTTGCTTACAATCAGCCATTCGCTCCCTCCGGGAGCGTCGCGCACCTCGATTCCGCACGCGCTTAGGCGCTCGCGAATGACGTCTGCCTCCTCGAAGCGCCCCCCTCTGCGCGCCGCGTCTCGCTGGGCCAAGAGAGCCTCGACAAAGGGCCCCACGACTTCACGAGGGTCGCGAGCCCCGGTCTTGGACAGGCGCCCGAGCTCGAAAATGAGCGCGCGTAAGCTGGCGTGCGCTCGGTCGAGTTCGTCACCGGCCGGGATGTCGGTGGACCACTCGGTGATGTCGTGCTCGAGGTCGAGCACGGTCCCAACGGCGCGACTTATATCCCTGGCTGATACTGCGTCGGCGAAGTCAGCCTCGCGCTCGCGGACGATATCGACTAGCGGCGACGTGCTCGCAAGCGGGCTCCCAGTTGTCGATGGTGCGCCGCCAGCCCGGGGAGCGGTATCGCTGTCAGTTCTCACACCGCTCAAACGACACGCCAGCGCCTCGGCGGTCTCGAGTAACCGGGCGATGGGCACTGTCTCGCCGCTGGGGAAAGTGATGGAGCGGCCGGCGGCTCGCACCGTGACGACACCGCGACCTTCCATTGAGGCCGTGCCGGCGTCGAGATCGAATGTGCACGCCGTGTGCTCGTCCACTCCGAGCACAAAGGCACCGTCGGGTAGCTGCTTCTCCATCAGCGACAGGCGACGCTCGCCGAGGTAGCAAAAACGTGTGTCGTGGGTACCGCCTTCGTTGTTGTCGTAATGGGGGATGATCGCGGCCGTTATCCCGGCGGCCGACACGACATCGAGGCCTCCGAGCCAATGCGGGTCGTCGCCGCACTTGTAGATCTCGTAAACGGGCACGGTCACTACGCCGAGGGTGAGCGCAGCCGCGCTCGCGAACACGACGCATCCCCCGTGCAGCACTTTTTCGACGAGAAGTCCGGGAAGCACCGTTCCCTGCCACTTCCGCAAGGCGTAGCTGGGGCTTCCGGGGCCGGCAAAGACATAGCGCGCGTCCCTGAGCATCGCGACGAGCCTCTCGTCGGCGAAGGGCGCCTCGTTGTTGGTCTCTTTGGATGTTGTAGTACCTGTGACGGCGATCGGCGCTTGCAGGCTCTCGTGAAAGTAGGTCACGGCACGTCCGGCGATCTCTCTGGCGTTCTCCTGGAAGCCGAACGGCGTGTCGAGGAGGACAGCTGCCACCGGCGGGGGGCCCATCCTCTCGAGCAGCTGACGGTGGACCTTTACCATCGTCGGGGCCGTCTCTCCAGAGCCCATGATCGTCAGCAGACGAGGCATTGCTACACCGGTGGTCACTGGTCCCTCGGTTGCGGCGTACCATCCCAGCGCAGGCCGCCAGGCGGCTCTCCCCAGACATCTTCGGGCACCAAGTCGTCGGCGCCTGGGATCGGCTCAGGCAAGGTCCGCTCAAGGATGTCTATGAGCTCGCTCTGAAGCCCGCCGAGGTACAGGTAGGCGATCCACTCGGCGGGATGGGAGTGGGCTGCGGGCGGTTCTGTCTCTTCCTCGCTGGCGCCGAGCATCGACCCGAGCGAGAGGCGGAGGTCGTTCAGGGCTGCGAGCCACGCGGAGAGCTGATCTTCGTCGAGCCATGTTGCTTTCGCCGTGGCCGACATTGTCTCGAGCGACTCTCGGTGGCTATCGAGGAGATCCTCGCGGGTCATCGACACGAATGAGCGCTCGGCGTCGGGGTCGGTCGTGTACGCGGGCGGGAGCAGTCTCCGAAGAGCCTGGGGCAGCTCGCCCGGTGGCTTGTCGCCGGCGTCGCCGAGCAGGGAGACGAGCTGCAGTGGCAGCACTTCCAAGAGCGCGCGTTCCTCGGCGCCGAGTCGGAGCTCGTAGCCTCCTCCACGAGCCGGGCGGATCCGACGCCTGAAGCTCATCCGCTGTGCTCCATCGTCGCCCAGAGTCCGTGCTGGTGCAGCCTGGCGACATCCAGCTCGGCACGTTCCTTGGCGCCGCTCGAGACAACCGCACGACCTTTGTAGTGGACGTCGAGCATGAGCTTGTGCGCCTTGGGTCGCGAGTACCCGAACAGCTTCTGGAAGACGTAGGTCACATAGCTCATCAGATTGATGGGGTCGTTCCAGACGATCACGAGCCACGGCAGTTCGGGAACGACGACCTCGTCTGTCTCAGGCTGCTCTACTTCTGTCGGGGCGGCGGTCGTGCCGTACGAGAAGGTGGTCACGATCGGTTCATGACCCGGTGGCGAGAGCAGTTGCGACGGTAGGCCCGGTCGCGCTCCCGCTGGGCTCTGGCAAGTGGCGGTGCAACGACAGGTAGAAGCCCATCGCCGCGATCCACAGCATCGTTATCCCCCCAAGATGGAACTCCACCACTAACGCGGAGTCGTGGAGGAAATACTGCAGGTAGCCGAGGGCTCCTTGCAGCACCATCACCTCCAGGAAGAGCCGTGCTCTTTTCAGCACGACCTCGGGCGCCTTGGCGTGCTGGAATGCGAACTGGGAGGCAAGTGTCAAGCCGATGAGGAACAGGGCGACGGTGGAGTGCGCCTCGGCTATGTCCCGGAACGCGATCGGTACTCGTTTGGCACCGAGGCCTCCTGCGTGTGGGCCCGATCCGGTGACGATCGTCCCGAGAACCGTTACAACGGTGAGAGTTCGTAGCTGTAACCGGGCCAGCCGGACCAGGTCGCGACCCACCACCGGCTCGGAAAGAGTTGGTGGGCTCCCCGAGAGGTGGTAGAGCATTACCGCGTCGAGAAGGATCGCGATCGTAAGTAAGAAGTGGAGGGCGACCAGGTAGGGGTTGAGCTTGAAGAGCACCACTAGACCGCCGAGGACTATCTGAGCCACGATCCCGCCAACAAGACCCGCCCCGAGCAGGGTGAGGTCGCGACGTGGGGGCGAGCGCAAGGCCGTCACGGCCAGCGCAACGGCAGAAAAGACCGTCACCGCGGCGCTTACGAGCCGGTTGACGAACTCCACGAGCGGATGGAACGAAGCCGCCGCTGTCAAGTGGTGTTGGTAGCAAGAAGGCCAGTCCGGGCAACCGAGACCTGACCCGGTCAATCGCACCGCGCCGCCACTCAGCACGAGGAGCGCGAAGCAGATCACCGAAGCCAAGGCCACCTTGCGCACGGTGGCGGGCGAGAAACGGGGCAGGCGCACTCCCTCTGGATCGTACGTGGGCACAGCTCAAGTCACCATTCTGTACTGCCAGAGCCAGAAGTTGGCGCGGCCTGGCCGCAGGTCGTTTCCTATACTTGCGAGGTGGCGCAGATAACTACGACTCTGGCGCCTCGTCGTTCGATCACCTTCAGGCTCAGGTCCTACCTGGCGCTCACCAAACCCCGCATCATCGAGCTCTTGCTCATCACGACGCTGCCGACCATGGTGGTCGCTGCCAAGGGCGTTCCGAGATGGTGGCTGATGGTGGCCACCCTGGCCGGAGGCGCCCTTTCGGCCGGAGGCGCGAACGCGGCGAACATGTTCGTCGACCGGGACATCGACGCGGTCATGCACCGAACCCGGCACCGTCCGATCGTCACCGGGGCTGTTACGCCCGGTGCCGCGCTCGTGTTCTCCGTCGCTCTCGAAATCGCTGCCTTCACGCTGCTGTGGCGGGCGGTCAATCTCTTCTCCGCACTGCTCGCGCTTGGGGCTGCACTCTTCTACGTCTTCGTCTACTCGATCGGACTGAAGCGCCGTTCGACCCAGAACATCGTCATCGGGGGCGCGGCCGGGGCGGTCCCCGTTCTCGTCGGCTGGACAGCTGTCACCGACCACCTTGCTTGGCCCGCCATCGTGCTGTTCGCGATGATCGTCATCTGGACCCCGTCGCACTTTTGGGCACTGGCGGTGCGATACAAGGACGACTACAAAGCGGCGAACGTGCCGATGCTTCCAGTTGTCGTGCCTTTCGAACGAGTGGCGCGCCAGATCATCTTGTACTCGGTGGCGTTGGTAGCCACCTCTTTCGTTTTCGGCGTGGTCGACCACTCGGGGTGGATCTACTGGGCGGCGGCGGTCCTCGCCGGGGCTTTGTACATGGCCGATGCCCTGCGCCTCGGACGCGACAAAGGAACCCCGAAGAGCGCAATGCGTCTGTTCACCTACTCGATTACCTACATCACTGTGGTTTTCGCAGCGATGGCGATCGATGCGATCGTGCGCTACCACTAAGGACGCTCAGTCCCACTTGAAGCTCAAGGCGGCCACCGCGGGCGCCGCGACCGCCCAGAGCGCCAATATGACCCATGATTCCAAGGGCACGCCCGAGCCGGACCCCAAGGTCAGGTGCAACGCGTCCGAGAGCGCCGCGGTCGGCAACAAGCGGGAGAAGGCAGCCAGTGGCCCGAGCTCGTGCAGCGGGAACAGGACGCCTCCTATCAACAGCAGGATCACATAGACGCCATTCGCGACCGCGAGCGTCACTTCTGCCCTGAGGGCACCTGCCATGGCTAGGCCGATGCCCGCGAACGCGATCGTCGCCAGGAGCACCGCCACGACAGAAAGGCCGGCGGCTGGGTGCGGCCGCCACCCGAGTGCCAATGCCACCGCGACGAGCAGGACGACCTGGATGAGCTCGACCACGAGCACAGAAGCGATCTTCGAGGCGAGCAGCACAGGTCGACCGAGCGGGGTGGCACCGAGGCGCCGCAGCACCCCATAGCTGCGTTCAAACGCGGTCGCGATCCCGAGGCTGACCATTGCCGTCGACATCACCGCGAGCGCGAGAACACCGGGAGCGAGGAAATCTACCCGGTGGCGGGTACCCGTAGGCAAGACGGGCACGAGGGTGAAAAAGACGAGAAGGATCACGGGGATGCCCAGAGTGACGAGCAAGGTCTCGCCTCGTTCGAGCGTCATCCTCGTCTCGGCGCCGACCTGAGCTCTCAGTGCCCGCAGGTTCATCGCCGGGATCGCCCTTTTCGACGGCGAAGCGAGGGGCCATTGACCCTTTCAGCCTGTTGCCCACTTCCTGCTGTCAATCGCAAGAAGACGTCCTCCAGCCGCTGACGACCGGCCCGGAGATCGCCGAGGGAAAGATCTCGCTCTGCGAGCCAAGCCGTGAGCGCCGCCACAAGCCAAGGGACTGGTGGGGCGGACACGAGGTACTCGCCCGGCGGTCCCTCGGTGACGGCCGCGTCCAGGTGAGCCGCGAGCTCGTCGACTGCGAGTCCGGGCTCGGCCGCGAAGCGGATCTCTTGTGACTCGCCTTGGATTTCCCCCTGGCGCCCCGCGGCTAGGACCTTGCCGTGGTCGATGATGACGATTCGGTCGGCAAGGCGTTGCACCTCGTCGAGCTCGTGGCTCGTGAGAATGACGCTGACACCGTCGGAACGCAGGCCGGCGATGACGTCTCGGACCGCGATGCGGCCCGACGGGTCGACCCCGGCCGTCGGCTCGTCGAGAAAGACCACTCTCGGCCTGCCTACAAGCGCCAGTGCCAGGGCGAGGCGTTGCTGTTCGCCTCCCGACAGCCGCTTGTAGGCCGTGCGCGCGACCGAGCGCAGGCCGACGAGATCGATGAGCTCATCGGGATCCCGTGGGTCCTCGTAGTAGGCGGCGAAGAGGGCGACGGCGCGGGCAGCGCTCATGACCGGATACACGCTGCCACGCTGGAGTAGCACGCCGATGAGGTTGGTGAGCCTCGCGTGGTCGGCCCACGGGTCGAGCCCGAGGACTCGCACCTCGCCCTCGTCGGGGCGCCTAAATCCTTCGAGGGTCTCGACGGTCGTGGTTTTACCAGCGCCGTTAGGCCCGAGGAGGGCGACTACTTCACCGGGATCGGCGTCGAAGCTGATCCCGGCGACGGCGGTCAAGGCTCCATAACGGACGACCAGATGATCGACTTCGACCGCATGCACCGCCGAGAGGCTAACGGGATTCGGGCAGCGGATTCACCCGCGCAGATGTCCTCAGGCGGTGGTCAGCGTCGAGGCGACTCGAAGCGATACCCGAGACCGCGGATAGTCGTTATGAGGACGGGCTTGGAGGGGTCCTGCTCGATTCGTGACCGCAGCCGCTTGATGTGGACATCGAGGGTCTTCGTATCGCCGACGTAGTCCATGCCCCAGACCCGGTCGATCAAGGTGTCGCGCGTCACAACTCGGCCCGGGTTGCTGAGGAGCATCTCGAGCAGCTCGAATTCCTTCAGCGGGAGCTTGACTTCGCTGTCGCGCACTAGGCACTCGTGCCGGCCGAGATCCAGCACGACGTCTCCGACGCGAATGATCTCATCGGGCCGCGTCGGCGCGGCACCCTGTTCAGGCTGCCTGACGCGTTCGGGGGCGGACTCGCTAGTAGTCGCCTGGGATGCAGTCCGGCTAGTGGCGTCACCAGACGAGGGTCCAGCGCCGCGGTTGGCGCGCGCGTGACCAGGTGCGCGACGCAGCACGGCGCGCATGCGCGAGACGAGCTCATGGACGCGATAGGGCTTGGCCACATAGTCGTCCGCACCGACCTCCAGTCCGACGACGGTGTCGAGCTCGGTGGACTTGGCTGTCACCATGATGATCGGCACGCTCGAGGTGGCGCGGATCGCCCGGCAGACGTCGATACCCGAAAGACGAGGGAGCATCACATCGAGCAGGACGAGATCAGGTTGGTCGAGCGCGAAGCGCTCTAGGGCCTCGACGCCGTCCCTCGCGGCAGTGACTACGAAACCCTCCCTTTCGAGGTTGACCGTCAGGGCGTCCACGAAGGACTCTTCATCCTCGACGACGAGAACCCGAGCTGGAGGAAGGCCCCGCTCGCTGTCTCCCGACAAGCCCGCGTCAGACGAATGGCTCGAGGGAAGAAGGTCTTGAGGTTGTTTCCCGGAGGGCGTTACATCTCTGGGCGTCCATTGTTTTTCGGTCGGCCGTTGTTCGATTGTCAGTCTCGGGCTTAATCGGCGTTGTTTGGTGCTCACGTCTCCGTCCTCGGTTGGCGGGGCAGTCTCAATGTGAATGTCGAACCCTCCCCCTCTTGAGACTCAACTTGCACGCTGCCTCTATGGTTCGCAGCCACATGGCGAACGATAGCGAGCCCGAGGCCAGTTCCGCCTGTTGAGCGGCTCCGACCTGCATCTACTCGATAGAAGCGCTCAAATATGCGCTCGAGATCGCGCGACGGAATGCCAACACCGTGGTCCTCGACCACTATGACCGCTTCTTCGCCGTCTGCGCGGCCGGCGCAGCTCACGTCGCCACCTTCAGGCGAGAACTTCACCGCGTTCTCGAGCAGGTTGTAAACGGCCGAGGTCAGCTGGCGTCGGTCCCCGAGCACGACAAGGGGCGGGTCCGGCTCCTCGAGAGTGACCTTGATCTGCAACTGGCTTGCGGCTTCTCGCACCCGCTCGGCTGCTTCTGCCATGACGAGGTTGATGAGCACGGGCTCGCGAGGAGGCGACTCCTCGTTCTCGATCCGGGAGAGGTCGAGGAGGTCGTCGATCACCCTGCTGATGCGGAAAGCTTCGGTGTAGATCCGATGCGCCA